>JAFDVV010000004.1:61159-78279 GCA_018268775.1 Acidobacteriota bacterium
TAGTAGCCGACGTGCGACTTCCTCCGCGCCATGCGTGCGTCGCCATGGTCAATGCGGGAAGCGGCCTGCGCCAGTTCCAGCGCGACCTGCGCCGTCTCGAACTCGCTCATATCCGCATGGCGCGCGAGCTCTGCAACTCGTGAACGGTAGACCCCGCGAGTGTCCTCTTCCATCGCCGCAAACACGCCAACAGGGTCCTGGCGAAGAACGGCATCGAACGCAATCAGCGGCTCAAGCACCTCTCGCCACTCCACCTGGTTCATGCGCCGCAGGCTGTGAATCGGCGCAGAGAACGGAGACTGTTCGATTGGCGGCAGTTCACCCGCCTCAAATGCCGCGTCCGCTCGATTGAGAATGAACTCCAGTTGGGCCAGTTTCAGAGCATCGGGCAATCGTTGAATCTCGCGCAGTAACAGCGGCCCACGCTTTTGCAACTGGTCGATAAAGATCGAGAGCGACCTTCGCGACCAGATACCGTCCGTGCAAGCCAGATAGCCACCGGCAATATGGATGATCCGGGGAAGACTGCCTGCGCGAGCGCGGTTCGCGAAAGGCAGATCGCGGTACATCTCAGCTCTTTCTTCTCGACGCGGCACCGCCGCTTCAAACATGCGCGAGCTCTCCACAAGCTCAAGCTTCGGCGTAAGCTCCTTCACCGAAGTCCCCACCTTCCATCGCGGTGCCGCTTCTTCCAACCGGGCGCGCAACGTCTCGAGATATTTGACGAGATTTTCCTTCCCCTTTCCGGGTGCCTCACGTCGCAGCTCCAACGCAACTCCATCTGCGGCTGCGCGCAGGCCAGTCTCGTCCGCAGCGGGTTCGTCCGGCAGACCGGCCGAGGCCGTCTCCTGTATCGGAGCTGTCAACGGCGAACCATGGATATCTTCAGGCAGAGCCATTTATCCCATCTTTTCCCGTGCCCACTTACGAGCGCCCGATCACTCCGCTACAGTCCATCGGCTATCGATAGCTGGCGGCCTGCATCTCAAACATTTCGGCGTAGATTCCACCAGCCGCCATCAACTGCTGATGGTTTCCCTCTTCAATCAGCCGCCCGCCCGATAGAACCACGATCCGATCGGCCATCCTCACGGTCGAGAAGCGGTGCGAGATCAGCAGCGCCATCTTTCCTTCCGTCAACTCCGCAAACCGCTCGAAGACCTCAAGCTCGCTCCGAGCGTCGAGCGCTGCCGTGGGCTCGTCCAGTATGAGCAGCTCGGCATCGCGCAGATAGGCGCGCGCCAGCGCGATCTTCTGCCACTCTCCTCCTGAAAGCTCTACTCCTCCCTCAAACCGGCGGCCCAGCATCTGGTCGTAACCGCAAGAAAGCTTTTCGATCACGGTGTCTGCCAGACTCTTCCGCGCCGCCGACTCCAGATCCAACTCTGTGTGCGGCCTGTCCACGCGGCCAATCGCAATGTTCTCCCGCGCAGTCATCTCAAAACGCACAAAGTCCTGGAAGATAACGCCGATATTCCGGTGCAGGTCTTCAAGCGCATACTCGCGCAGGTCCACTCCATCCAGAAGAATCCGGCCCTCCGTGGGATCGTAGAGACGCGTAATCAGCTTCACGACCGTCGTCTTGCCCTGGCCGTTCTCTCCGATCAGAGCAATGCGCTCTCCTGGACGCAGCACCATGTTGAAGTCCTTCAACACCCGCCGCGTCGTCCCCGGATATGCAAAGGAGACATTCCGGAACTCAAAGCCGGTCTCGACATGCGTCGGGAAGCGGTGTCCCTGCGGATTTGCATCCACCGTCGGCTCCATCTCGAAGAACGCAAGTAGGTCCGTCAGAAAGAGTGCCTGATCCGCAATTCCCGATGCCGTTGAAAACACCTGCTGCAGATTCGAGCTGGCCTGCTGGATCGCAGTCGTCAGGAAGAAGAACTGTCCGATGTTGTACCCTCTGCCAAGCGTGCGCCAGATCACGTAGATATACGCCCCGTAGTAGCCCAGCGTGCCTACAATGCCCAACAGCCCACCCAGCAGCAGCTTCGAGCGCGCCAGCTTCACATCCTCGCGATATATCTGGTCGGCTAGCGCCTTGAACCGGTCGGTAAAGAAGCCATGCAGCCCAAAGAGCTTGACCTCTTTAGCGCCATCGCGACTTCCTGCAACCTGCCGCAGATAGTCCATCTGCCGCTTGGCTGTAGTCTGGCGAAAGTTTTTCGCATATCCAAGAAAGGCAAAGTGCGTTTCGCCAAGAAACGAAGGCAGTACACCGACAAGCAGCAGCAGCACAAGCCACGGCGAGGCCCACGCCAGCGCGGCTGAAAATGTGAACGTTGTAATCACCTGCTGTACAAGGCGGCCCATCTGCTGAATCATCACCAGCCGGTCCGTTGCCTGGACCCGCGCTCTCTCCAGCCGGTCGTAGAAGGCAGGGTCTTCATAGGTCGTCAGGTCGAGCCGCGCTGCCTGATCCATCACGCGCACACTGACAAGCTGCGTGTAGCGGTTGGCAAGCAGTGCATCCGTGTAATCGATCGCCCGCATCAGCAGCCCCAGTGCGACATTCAGCCCCACCTCCGCAGCCACCAGGTACCAGAAGTTTGGCTCCAGGTGCTGTCCATGTAACACACCGGCGACGTCGTTCAAGATGTATTGCGCGACCTTCGCTATGCCAAACGGAAGCACGGCGACAAACAGCCGTAAGACCAACCCCCACGCAACCACCCATGGACCGGAGTCCCAGAGAATGCGCAGAACGTGAGGCACGTTGCGGAGCGCCCGCAGGCGCTCCAGCCACGGGCTCTGTTTATGTGCAGAGTCTCGACGCTCCTTCATATCGCGCATTCGCTTTTGTCTGATTCTTTTTCTTTGTCCCGCCACCGGAAAAGCACATCGGCAACGACAGTAACCGCCATCCGTTCTTCTTCAGTTTTCGGATGCGCAAATCCCCGCCAGCGTTGGATGCGCTGGTGGATAGCAGGTGCCGCAACCCATTCATTTACAGCGAAAACGGCCAGCGCAACGTACTCGCTGGCCGCCCTCTCACTTGCTCTCCGGTCTACTTCTGCGTGACGCGCAGTGCGATTCTCCGATTCTGCTGCCGACCCTCCTCCGTCGCATTGTCGCCGACAGGATACTGATCGCCATACCCCTCCGAGGCAAGCCGCGAAGCGTCGATGCCCTTCGCCACCAGGGCATCCATCACATTCTTTGCCCGTGCCGTTGATAGAGCCATGTTTGCCGCAGGATCGCCCGTATTGTCCGTGTATCCTCCAAGTTTCAGATGCACACTTGGATACGCCTTCAGAATCGCCGCGATGTTGTTGAGCTGCTCCTCTGATGTCGACTGTAGCGTTGCTTTTCCTGTGTCGAAGGTCAGGCGGTCGAAGTTGAACCAGGTGGTATCGTCGACCGGCTTCGAGCTGTCCTGAATGAAGGCAAGCAGCTTGTTCTCCACGCCAAACTGCGGGATATTAAGCTCCACCCCGTCTGGAAGCTTCGTCTTGAAGAAATCTCCAAGAGCAGACATCGCAGACGACGCTGTGTTCGCGGCGTTCTGCATCGTTTCCTTTGGCGGCTCTTTGCGATTGAAGAACCACAACACCGACAACAACAGCGCGGCAAGAATCACCACAGGCCACAGCCACTTGTTCGTCGTCGCCGCTGCCTGACCGGGAACCGCCAGCGAAAGGGACGGGATCCCGCCGGAAAACAAACCGCGAAATCCCGCCGGCAAGAGCCCTTGCAGCTTCGGCGTATCGTTCTTCAGCGAGCCAATCAGGGTTGCGGGACTTGCATTGTTGTCTTGAACGAACTTACTCAGTCCGCCCATCACCAATGGAGCGGCCATGCTCAACAACGAGCCTGCCTTGCTCGCCCCAAGCCCCGAAAACTGCCCGATTGCGTCGCTCACGGCACCCATACGCGATCCGAAGATCAATGAAAGAAACTTTCCTCCGAGATCGCCAAGCGACGACGCTGCGCCCCCCGTCACCGCCGAGACTGGATTCGAGGCCAGCCCCGAGAGAGCGCCCGTTGCAGAGGGATTCGTCAACATGCCGAATACCTGGCCGATAAAGCCGGGTTCATCCGCCTTGGAGGCCAGCCCCGATAGCATCGCTGCGGCACCGCCCTGCAACCCGCGTTGAATCGTCTCGCTCGATTCACCCATCTGTGACGCCAGAGCGCTTGAAACCTGGGGCCCAAGAAAACCCATGACACTGTCAATGATGGAGCTCGACATAGTTCCCTCCTGTTTCTCGGTTCAAGTTTGCGTACGACAACCGTGCCCTTGCTCTGTCAGGCATCGCCGCTTACCGATCGCGCGGCATCCCCACATCCATCCAGGCGCTACTCTTCGCCCTCATCTCCCGCAGGCCTCCTGGCATGCGCGAGTATCTTCTCCGAGAGCTGCTGCGGCACCACATCGTAGTGGTCCATGTCCATCCTGAAGCTGCCTCTTCCCTGCGTGATCGAAGTCAACGTTGCCCCGTAGTTCAGCATCTCCGCCATCGGTACCTCCGCCCGCACAACCGTGCCCGTACCCGCGCTCTCCATCCCCTGAACGCGTCCGCGACGGCTGTTCAGGTCGGCCATGAGAGATCCGGCAAACTCGTCCGGCGCTTCGATCTCGACGCGCATCACCGGCTCCAGCAGCGCAGGCTTCGCCTGCTCCATACACTTGCGGAACGCGATCCTCGCGGCCAGCTTGAACGACATCTCGCTCGAGTCCACATCGTGATAGCTTCCGTCGAAGACCGTCACCTTGAAATCCACCACCGGATACCCCGCCAGATACCCTCGTCCCGCGGACTCCTGGATGCCCTTCTCGACCGCGGGCACAAACTGTCGCGGAATCGCGCCGCCGAAGATGTCGTTCTCAAACACGATTCCGCTTCCGCGCGGCAGCGGTTCCATGCGTATCTTGCAGTCGCCGAACTGGCCGTGCCCGCCAGTTTGCTTCTTATGCTTGCCCTGCGCCTCGGCCCTGCTGCGAATCGTCTCGCGATACGGCACCTTCGGCGCCTTCAGCGTCACCTCGGTGTGATAACGCTTCTTCAGCTTGGAGACCAGCGCTTCAATATGTGTCTGCCCCGACCCCGCCACAAGAAACTCGTTCGTCTGCGGGTCGCGGTAGAAGCGCACCATCGCGTCTTCCTCCATCAATTTATGCAGCGCGGGAGCAAGCTTGTCCTCGTCTGCCCGCGACTTCGGTTCGATGGCATATGTCATGACCGGCTCAGGGGCTGCTACCGCATCGAGAAATATCTCGTGCTGACGATCGCCCAGCGTGTCGCCGCTCAGCGTCGAACGCAGCTTCGGCACCGCGCCAAGATCGCCGGCATGCAACTCCTGGATCTCCGCCGCCTTTCTTCCCTGCATGACCGAAAGATGGGCCAGCCGCTCCGCTTCATTCCGGGTGAAGTTCTGCACCGTCATGTCGTTCTTCACTATGCCGCTCACCACCTTGAAAAACGAGATCCTTCCCGCAAACGGGTCGGTCATCGTCTTATAGACGTAGAGGGCCACCGGTTCCTTGTCGTCCACATTCCGCATCACAATCTCTTCGTGGGCCAGCGCTGCCAATCCATCGCCGTTCTTCGCCTCTCCATTTCCATTCGACGGCACCGTTCGCGCGGCCCGCGCTGCAATCGGAACGCGCTCCACAGGCGCAGGCGCATATGTCCTCAGAAAATCCAGCAGGTGGTCTGTCCCCACATTGCGCAGACCGCTCGTGTACAGCACGGGGAATATCCTGTCCTCGCGAATCGCCTCATGGAGAGCGGCGATCAGATGTTCCTCAGGGATTGTTCCCTCCCTGAAGAACTCTTCCATCAGCTCATCCTTCCCTTCCGCGACCAGCTCAACGAGAGATTCGTGCGCCTGCTTCGCATCAGCTTCCAGAGCCTGCGGGATCGCGCCAACCTCTCCCCGTCCATTTCCATTCGGCTGATACATGTAGGCCTTCATCGTCACCAGGTCCACCACGCCGTGAAAGCCCTTTTCGTCCACGATCGGCAGCTCGATCGGGATGACCTGCCTGCCCCATCTCCCCTGCATGGCCTCGATCATCTGCTGACGGCCAGTACGGCTGTCGGCCTTGGGATGGTCCACCTGGTTCACGACGATTGCCCTGGGCAGCGCAACCTCTGTCGCATACTTCCACACGCGGTCCGTCATCGTCTCCACGCCCGAACACGCATTGACAACAATCAGCGCCGACTCCACCGGCATCATCGCAGCACGGGCCTCGTGCACAAACATGTGGAATCCCGGCGTATCCACCATGTTCACCTTGACCCCGCTCCACTCCGCGAAAGCCACGGCATTCGACATCGTCGTCTGCCGCGCCACCTCTTCTTCGTCATAGGCCGTCACGGCCGTGCCGTCTTCCACGCGCCCCAGTTCCGGCGTCATCTTCGCCGCGTGAAGCATCGCGGAGATCAACGACGTCTTCCCGGAATGCGCATGGCCAACTACAGCAACGTTGCGAATATCGTTTCCTGTATAGACCCTCATCGTTGTACCCATCCTCCCGCCTTCCAGGTTGATGTTGTTACCCCAGGCGCGCTCCGCGGGGCGTCACTCCGCAACGCGCACTCTGCTCGCACAAGCCCCCAGTCGTCTATCTGTTGTTTCTTGAATACCTTTCCGTGCCATTCCCTTGGCGCAGAAAACGCGCGGCGGCACAATCGCGCCGGTCTTGTTTGCCGGTGCGTCTTCACCGACGTCGTCGGTCTGCCGTCCCATTCCAGCAATGGAGGCACCCCACACACTCGTCCCGCATCTGCTCCAATACAGCGCCTACGCGCCGTCGTGCCGAGCGAGACACGGATGCTATCACACACCGCAACGCCAGAGTCAACGCCCAGTCCACATAAATCTGGAAGAATCGCAAACCCGTTGCCTGACAAGGAACCGACCGGTGTTAGACTGCCTTCGTTCCCGCAAGCGGGCCCCATCGCACCAGAGCATTCTCCACAGCTTGTACGCACCATGGAAGCTCTACAACCCCAGGCACGGCTCGTCATCCACGACGGCACCGCTTCACGCACGGTCGCCATCGGCTCCACACCGTTCACCATAGGCCGCCAGACCGACCGCGACCTCGTCCTTGCCAACGCGCAGATCTCCCGTCAGCACGCCGTCATTCAACAGGACGCCGAAGGCTACCTCATACAAGACTCCGGGAGCAGCCAGGGAACACTCGTCAACGGCGTGCGCAAAGAGAATGTTCGCCTCGGTTCAGGCGATCGCATCCAGCTCGGTGCCTCCGGAGTAGTGCTCGTCTTCGACATAGAAGAGGAGCATCCCTCGGCACGGGCCTTGCTCAGCCGCATCTCCGCCGCGCCCACCGGCACTGAGCTGGAAAAGCTCTCGCTCTTTCTGCAGGCGGCGCAGAGCTTCAACAATACGCGAATCCTCGACGACGTCCTGGCAACGATGATCGAGTACACTTTGCGACTCACCGGCGCCGAGCGCGGGTTCGTCTTTCTCGGCGACAGCCCTGCTGCCCTCGCGCTTTGCAGCGGGCTCTCCAGCGACGGTCACACGCTCGTCGACGACTCGAATATCTCGCACTCCATCGTCCGCGACGCCGCGCAGAGCGGACAGGAGTTCATCATTGGCGACGTCTCCGGCGACGGCAGACCCATCGGCCGCGAGAGCGCGGTAGTCCATGAGCTTCGCAGTGTTATCGCAATACCCCTGCGCGGGCGCAACTCTGAGCGGCTCCTCGGCCTGCTCTATCTCGACAGCCGCCTGCGCACCAGTACCCTTAACCGCGTCAGCCGCGAGATTCTCGACGCCATCGCCACCGAGGCTGCAAATCTTCTGGAGAACGCACGCATGGTGCAGGCCGAGCGGGCCGCCGATCTGATGCGAAACGAGCTCGCCATCGCCGCCTCCATCCAGAAGAGTGTCATCGCCAGCGAACTCCCCACCTTTCCCTACGCCTCGATCGCGGCGTGCACCGCGCAATGCACCGAGGTCGGCGGTGACTTCTACGATGTGATCCCTGTCCCCGAAAGTGCAGGCGGAGGCTTTGTCGCCATCGTCGCAGACGTCTCCGGCAAGGGAATGCCGGCAGCCTTGCTCGCCGCAATCATCCAGGGCATGATGTACGCGCAGATTCGCGGCGCGGCCTCGCTCGTCGACGCATTCTCCACCGTCAATACCTTTCTGTGCTCCCGCATCTCCGGACAGAAATATGTCACCATGCTCGCACTGCACTATCGCCCTTCAGGAGAGATCGAGCTGGTCAACGGAGGTCACGTCCTCCCTTACCTCGTTCTTCATGACGGCGGCACCCAGCAGATCACCGGGGGCGACCTCCCCGTTGGCCTCTTCGCCACCGCCGAGTTTCATTCCATCACTCTGAAACTTCCGCTGGCCGCACGGCTCGTGCTCCTAAGCGACGGCATCACCGAAACCGAGAATCTCGAGGGCGTTCCATTTGGATCCGGCGAACTCGCCGCACAACTTGGATCGAGCGACCCCATCGCAACAACATTCGCCGCCATGAACCGCTTCTCCAACGACGCCCCTCCGCTCGACGACTGCACCATCCTCGTCATCGACCGCACCGCATGAACATCGCGTCTGCTTTTCCCCTCCCAGAACGGTGTTCTTCCAGGCAGAGTGCACACCCAAACGAGGTGTCATTCCGAGCGAAGGCCGCAGGCCGTAGTCGAGGAATCCCCGCATTTCGTCCGCGCCATCACAAGCCCACCCGGCAGACGTCCTTTACCCCAGCATCGCCAACAGCCCGCGCTCATCCAACACCTTCACACCAAGCTGCTCTGCCTTCTCCAGCTTCGACCCCGCCTCTCCGCCCGCAACAACAAAATCCGTCTTCTTCGAAACCGACCCCGACACCTTGCCGCCGGCGGCCTCAATCTTCCCCTTCGCCTCATCGCGTGTAAGCGTCGGCAGAGTTCCCGTCAGCACAAACGTCATCCCCGCCAGCGCCGTGCCCACAACTCTCTTCTCCGCTGTCATCGTCAAACCGAGCGCAGCCAGGTCCTTCACCAATTGCCGGTTCTTCTCCACGGCAAAGAACTCCGCAATCGCCTGCGCCACCTTCGGCCCCACCTCATTCACGGCCTCAAGCTCCTCCGCCGAAGCCGCCTGCAGCGCCTCCATCGAACCGAACTGCTCAGCCAGCAGTTGCGCCGTACGCTCTCCGACAAACCGTATGCCCAGCCCCAGCAGAACACGCGCCAGCCCTGCCTTCTTCGAACGCTCAATCTCCGCCAGCAGGGCATCCGCGGTCTTCTCACCCACGCGCTCCAGGCCCAACAAGTCTTCGCGCGTCAGCCGGTACAGATCGTCGATTGTATGAATCAGCGCTGTGCGAGACACCACGGGAGCAGCCTCCTCTTCATCGCCCGCCTGAGAACTTGCATCCTCCAGCACAGCGCTTTGGCCAAGCAACTGCGCAACCATCGCATCGCCTAGCCCCTCGATATTCATCACCCCGCGCGCCGCCCAGTGCAGCAGCTCCTCGCGGACTCGTGCCGGGCACGAGCTGTTCACGCATCGCCAATCGACCTCGCCCTCCACGCGCATCAGCTCGCTTCCGCACACCGGACAATTCTGCGGAAACACGATCTCTCTGGTGTCACGCCCGTGCTCCTTGTCCGCCACAACCTCGACGATCTTGGGAATCACATCGCCGCCTCGCTCCACCTTCACGCAGTCCCCAATCTTCACGCCCAGCCGCGCAATCTCGTCGGCGTTATGCAGCGTTGCGCGGCTCACCGTAGTGCCTCCCACAAACACCGGCTCCAACGCAGCCACAGGAGTCACCTTGCCGGTACGTCCCACCTGGAACAACACATCGTTGAGCTTCGTCACGGCCGCGCGGGCCGCGAACTTGTACGCAATCGCCCATCGCGGTGCCTTGCCCGTAAACCCCAGCCTTCGCTGCTGCGCCGTCGCATCCACCTTGATCACGACGCCGTCAATCTCGTACCCCAGCGACTCGCGCAGTTGCTCGGCCTTCGCAATGAACTGCACCGCCTCATCGATACTCGAAACGGTCTTCGCATGTGTGTTCACGCGAAACCCCGCAGCCCGCAGCGCATCCAGCGTCTCCGTGTGCGACGCCAGCAGCGTCTCTCCATCGCGCAGAAGAAAGTATGCGTAGAAATCCAGCCGCCGCTGCGCCACGATGTTCGGCTCGAGCGTCCGTATCGTTCCCGCCGCTGCATTGCGCGGATTCACCGCAGGGGCCATCCCCGCCGCGACTCGCTCCTCATTCATCTTCGCGAACGCCGCCTGCGGCAAAACCACCTCGCCGCGCACCTCAAACGACTGCGGCAGCCCCGCCGCCTCCAGCCTCTTCGCCGCAACGCTCAACGGCACCGAACGAATCGTCCTCACATTCGTCGTCACGTCTTCGCCCGTCGTGCCGTCACCGCGCGTCAACCCGCGCTCAAGATGCGCCGCGCCCTTCGCGCCCGGCCCATACTGCAACGCCATCGACAAGCCATCCAGTTTCAGCTCGCAGACATAGCTGACCTTCTCCGACGCAGGCAGACCCGAACGCACCCGCTGGTCCCACGCGCGCAACTCCTCTTCGCTATAGGCATTGTCCAGCGAAAGCATCGGCCGCGAATGCCCCATCTTCGCAAATCCGTCGCGCGGCTTGCCGCCCACGCGCTGCGTCGGCGAATCCGCCGTCACCAGCTCAGGATGTTCCTCTTCCAGCTTCTTCAGCCGGTTCATCAGCGCGTCGTATTCCGCGTCCGATATCTCGGGAGCATCGAGCACGTAATAAAGATGCTCGTGATGGCGAAGCTCCTCGCGCAACGCCTCTATCTTTTGATCGGGAGCAAATGCAGTCGGCATAACGAATCCGATTATAGAGATGCACTTCCCTCCGGATGCACTTCATCGCATCGATGAAAATTTGAGCGCGCCCCCTGATAGCGCGCCCCTTAGCTTTTTTGAAGTGTCATCCTGAGCGAAGCCCGAAGGGCGAAGTCGAGGGACCTGCGTTTCTTTTCGAACAGAGCCCATTCACTTCAATCCAGCCGCTTCAGCGTCGCTTTCCATGCACACGATATGCTGGAAGCCACATGGAACCCGTGACGCACCTCATGACCGGCGCCGTGCTCTCCCGCGCAGGCTTCAACCGCAAGGCCGCCTACGCCACACTCGCCATGACTCTCGCCGCCGAAGCCCCCGACCTCGACGTCCTCTGGAGCTTCAAAGGCCCCGTCGCCGCCTTCGAGCACCACCGCGGCTGGACGCACACCCTCATCGGCATCCCACTCGAAGCCGCAATCGTGACCGGCGTCTTCTGGCTCATTCATCGCTGGCGAATAAAACGCAGCCAACCGCACAAGCAGCACGGCGCGCCGGTCCGCTGGCCGCTGATCTATCTCTTCTCCATCGTCGCGCTCCTCAGCCACATCCTTCTCGATTGGACCAACAACTACGGCGTCCGGCCCTTCTTCCCCTTCAACCCTCGCTGGTACTCCGGCTCCTTCGTCTTCATCTTCGAGCCGGTCCTCTTCCTGTTTCTTCTCGGCGCTCTCATCGCCCCCGCTCTCTTCGGGCTAGTCAACAGCGAGGTCGGAGTCAAAAAGCGCGCGTTCCGCGGACGCGGCTGGGCCATCGCCGCGCTCATCGGCACCGTCATCCTGTGGACCTTCCGCTATGTGGAACGCAACAAGGCCATCGACCTCGCCCGCGCCGCCGAACCCAACCCCGATGCCGTCGTCCGCGCCACCGCTGATCCCTACCCCATCAACCCCTTCCGCTGGCAGACCATCGTCGAAACACCGCTCCTCTACCGGCTCTCGACCGTCAACAACCTCACCGGGGACGTCACCTCACACCCCGAAGCCGACATCTACTACAAACCGCCAAGCACCCTGGCCGCCCTCGCAGCCAAACGCAGTTGGCTCGGCCACATCTACCTCGACTGGTCGCAATATCCGATGGTCAACGAGACCACAACCGGCGTCGACGGCATCACCGCCGTCACCTTCCGCGACCTCCGCTTCATCTACCCCAGCGGCCTGCTCTCAGGCCGCACACCACTCATGGGCACCGTCTACATCAACAGCGATCGCCGCGTCGACCACATGGAGATGGACGGCCGCACACAACACTGAACACCTCCATAAAGAGGTGTCATTCGGAGCGAGCCGAAGGCGAGTCGAGGAACCACCACAGAGCGGATGCCCCACATCTCGATTTTGAGATGTGGGTTCATTCGAGCCGCCCCACCGCCACATATGCCAAATGAACCATGACATCAAGTTGACCTGACAGCCGCGAAGCCGGAAAATCATAACTGCGCTTAAAGCGTGTTCTTTTGAGGTGTCAGCCATGTCAGCCTATCTCGCACTTGTCGTCGCCATCCTCAGCCGCATCCTGCCGTCGGCCTTTCATACCACGAGCGTCGGCTTTACCGCCGTTGGCGGCAGCCTGCTCTTCTTCGGCGCACGGCGCAGCCGCTGGCAGACCATCCCTGCGGTCATCGCCCTCATGGCAACCGACTACTACCTGACGACCTACGTCTACAACTATCCCTTCCACACCAGCGCCTACGTCGTCACCTGGCTCTGGTATGCCGCAGTCTGCCTCTTCGGCCACCAGCTTCTGACTGGCAGACCTTCCGCACTTCGCGTTGCGGGAGCCGTCTTTGCCAGCGCCACCTCGTTCTTCCTCCTCAGCAACTTCGCCGTCTGGGCCGCGAGCACGATGTATCCGCACACCGCCGCGGGACTCGGAGCCTGCTTCGTCGCGGCAATCCCCTTCTACGCCAACGACGCGATGTCGACCGCGATCACCGCAGGTGCCTTCTTCGGCCTCCCGGCCCTGGCCCGCAGCATCGCCAACACGCTTCAGGAAACCAACGACCAGCACGCCGCCTGATTCTTAGAGCATTTTCCCTGTAGGTGTATTGCAGTTTTGAAAGGGCGTGGCTTCAGCCACGCCGTCAAACCCATCCAGACATTGGGCTTTAGACGAGCCCCTGAGGGAAACATCCTCCAGCGCCATACCCATTGGGAAAATGCTATGGTTCAGGTTCCACGACGGTTCAGAGCAGAAGAAACAGAGCCAGCGGCAAAATCAAGAGCCAGCAAAAGAACCCAAGGGCCAACGGCCCGCAATATCTTAGCCTGGGCCGAAGGCCCAGGTATGCAACCCGTAAATGAACAAAGCGCTGAAAGCGCGACATAAGAAAAAGGCTGCGATCGAACGATCTCAGCCTTTTCTCATCTTCCCAACCAGCCAGCAGCGCACTACAACTCAACCTCATCCTCAATCGGCAACCGCACACCCCTTCGCCGGTCGAAGACCTTCCGCACTACCCAGAAAACCAGCAACCCTACCAGCAATCCCGCCACGCCCAGCACATAGGCCGTATGCGCCCTCAGCGCCATCGACATCGTATCGACGATCCGATGGCCAAAGTAGATCGTAATCAACGCCGACACCAGAAACCGGACAAATTTGCCCGTAAAGATCGCCATAAAGAACCACAGCGTCTTCATCTCGAAGACACCCGCCGCAATCTCGAACAGCTTCACCGGCATCGGCGGAGGCATCATCGCCGGAATCATCAGCGCCAGAAACTCCTGCCGCTCGAAGCGGTCGCGCAACTGCTCATAGCGCTTGCGGTTGATCCGCTTCATCAGGAACAGCTCGCCGCCCGCCCGGCCCAGGTAGAACGGCAGCAAACTTCCAATCGCCGACCCCAACGCCGCCATGAAGCAGTACAGCAGAAACTTCGAGTGGTCTCCTACCACGTACGCGATCACCATGGCGTCGATGGGAATCGGAACCGCAGCCGAGTCCAGCAGTGAGAGGGCCCCAAGGCCCCACGCGCCGAACGGCTTCATCGCCGCCATCATGGTGGTCGTCAGTTTGTGGAATATAGCTACAAGACCAATCTTCACGGGAGATGTCTATTTTACCTTCTCGCCTGCGACCACTGCCCGATGCGACGTCTCCCCGGCCAGCAGATCGATAGCGTGAGGCAGCACAAACAGAATCGCCTCAAGAGATGTTGTTGCTCCCGCTGGACTTCCAGGCAGGTTCACGATCAGCGTCCGTCCCAGCGTCCCGCACACCGCACGGCTCAGGGCAGCCAGCGGAGTCTGCCGCGCCCCCTCGGCGCGCATCGCCTCGGCCAGACCCTCAACCATCCGCTCGCAGACCATCCGGGTAGCCTCGGGAGTCACATCGCGCTCCGCCAGCCCAGTCCCCCCCGTCGTCACCACCAGCTCCGCCACTGTGGCCGCGCGGCGCAATGCCGCTACGATCACCTCGACCTCGTCCGGCACGATCTCCGCCGCCACCGCTGCAACCCCTGCATCTTCAAGCAGACCGGCAACCGCGGGCCCCGACAGGTCCTCCCGCGTGCCATGAAAACAGCCATCGCTGACCGTAATCACCACCGCCCTCGTCCCCTCGCGGAACCCTTTCTTCATCTGCCCAGTCTACCTTTTGCGCTGCAACCTCAACATCGTCATTCTGAGGCGTAGCCGAAGAATCCCTGTAGTTTTTCGTCGGCGCTGTAAAGGTTCCAGCCCTCCTGCTCCCGCATTTCCCGCCTGCCCTAACTACCTAAAGATGAGAAAATAGAAGGGGACGATGCAACCTCGAGACATCGACCGGGTTAATCCCCTCATCTCACGAAAGAAACTTCCTCTCCGGCCATCCGTCTGACCAGATAACCCGATGCCATCACTCGAGATACCTCCAAACTCCGCGCCTCCGACCCCGCCTGCCAGGGTGCGCACCAACCGGTACGGAGACCTCGAAGAACATGAGCTGATCCACCTGCTCGACGCCCTCGACGACGAGCGCGCGCGCGCCCGCTTCCGCGAGGCCGTCTATATCTCGGTCATCATCTGGCTGGCCATTGGCTGGTTCGTCCTCTACGGCCCGCAGGTCATCTTCCACCAGCCCCGGCTCATCAATCCAGCCGACGTCCTCCGCGACCGCGACAAGCAGCTAACCTACCTCGACATGCCGAAGGACGTCGGCAAGCAGCTCCCCAAAAAGCCTAGCAACGTCATCAGCGACAAGGACCGCGTCCAGCAGACCGCCAAGCCGAACATCGACAAGAAGACCCTCGAGCAGCTACAGGCCATGCGCAAGGCCGGTGCCCCCGGAGCAACTGCACCCACACCGACGCCTCAGCCGCCCGCTCCCCAGCAGGCCCAGCCCCAGCCGCAACAGGCGCAGCAACCACCTGCACCACAGCCCTTACCGCAGCACCCTCCACAACAGACCGCCGTAGTCGAGGCCCCCCGCCCCGCCCCCACACGTCCTAACTTCGGCAACCAAAACATGTCCGCCGGCGATGCCATCCGTCAGGCCGCGCGCGAGGCCGCGCAGAACCGCGGCGGTGGCGGCGACTACGGCGCAAGCATCCCCGTCGCCCACCAGGGCCTCAACACCGGCGTCGACATCCTCTCCGACACCATGGGCGTGGACTTCAACCCCTACCTGCGCCGCATCCTCCACGACATCTACGTCACCTGGCTACCCCTCATCCCCGAAGAGGCCCGCCCCCCGCTGAACAAACAGGGCGAAACCCTGATTCGCTTCTCCATCCTGCCTGACGGCCGCATCGGCTTCATGCGCCTCGACGGCTCCACCCAGGACCAGGCCCTCGACCGAGCCGCCTGGGGATCGATCACCGGCGTCGGCCAGTTCCCCCCCTTGCCCAAAGAGTTCCACGGCCCCAACCTCGAGCTCCGCATCCACTACCTCGTCAACAAGAGGCCCGAGTAACCCGGGATGCCTGCCCCCCCTTCCACCCCAGTCTCCCACCAATCGCCGTTGCCTCCCCACGAGACTGTCATTTCGACCGGAGCGGCAAAGCCGCGCAGTGGAGAAACCCACTTTCTTGCACAGGCTGAGCATTCAGCAGGAATCGAGCGCCGCCGCCAGCTTCGCGGCCTCATGCTGCTCGCCTTCGCGGTCATGGCCTTCGCCCTCTGGCGCGCGGGCCTCGACCGCGTCTTTACGCCGGGATGGTGGCGGCTGTGGTGAACGAAAAGCCACTCATCGTCCTCGCCGGGCCAACCGCCAGCGGAAAGACTACCCTCGCCATCCACCTCGCCGAAAAGTTCAACGGCGAGATCGTCTCCTGCGACTCCGTCGCTGTCTACCGCGGCATGGAGATCGGCACCGCCAAGCCAACCCTCGATGAGCGCGCGCTCGTCCCGCACCACATGATCGACGTCGCCTGGCCCGACGAGCAGGTGACCGCAGGCGACTACAG
Source organism: Acidobacteriota bacterium (assembly GCA_018268775.1). Taxonomy (GTDB): domain Bacteria; phylum Acidobacteriota; class Terriglobia; order Terriglobales; family Acidobacteriaceae; genus Edaphobacter. The sequence goes on from JAFDVV010000004.1 coordinate 77,373, forward strand.
CCGGCTCGCCCGCGAAGCCCTCACCGGCATCGTCCAGCGCGGACGCCTCCCCATCGTCACCGGAGGAACCGGCCTCTACCTCCGCGCCCTGATCGACGGCCTCTTCCCCTCGCCCCCCTCGCGCCCCGAGCTTCGCGAACGCCTTCGCGAACGCGCCACAAGACGCGGCCCCGCCCATCTGCACCGCATCCTCACCCGGCTCGACCGCACGGCAGCCGCAGCCATCCATGCCAACGACGTCCCCAAGGTCATCCGCGCCATCGAAGTCTCGCTTGCCGCACAAGACTCCTCGCGCACCCCCATGACCGAGCAGTGGCAGAAGGGCCGCGACCGCCTCGAAGGCTATCGCATCCTGCGCCTCGGCCTGAACCCGCCGCGAACGCTGCTCTACGAGCGCATCAACCTCCGGGCTGCGGCAATGTTCGATCGCGGCTTGATCGAGGAGACCTCAAGCCTGATCGAACGCTATGGACGCGAGTGCCGCGCGCTGACCTCCCTCGGCTACGCCCAGGCCGCTCAGTTCCTCACCGGCGAACTCACCCGCGAAGAAGCCGTCGCCGCCGCCCAGCAGGGCCACCGCAACTACGCCAAGCGTCAGCTCACCTGGTTCCGCCGCGAACCGGAGATGCACTGGCTCGGCGGCGTCGGCAGCGATGAAAACATCATCACGGAAGCGTCCACGATGGTCCAGGACTTCCTCCACACGTAATAAAAACTTGCCATAATTGCCGGGTTTGCCTGCTCGGTCCCCGCCGGTGCCATCGTAGCAGGATGCTCGGGTTCTGCCGCATCCGTCGGTATCGTGCCCAATTATCGTCAAGGTAACGTGGTTCACCCTGCCGGGTGGAGTACGAGTCCCGTAATTGCAACGGCAGGAAGCGCCTAATGCTGAACAAAGCCGTCTCTG
>JAFDVV010000050.1 GCA_018268775.1 Acidobacteriota bacterium
TGGCCGTCGTCCTGGGTGAAGCCGCGCACGCGCAGCAGGCCGTGCATGGTTCCGCTGCGCTCGTAGCGGTAGACGTTGCCCAGCTCGGCGTAGCGCTGCGGAAGGTCGCGGTAGCTCCTGGGCGAGTTCCTGTAGATGAGGATGTGGCCGGGGCAGTTCATCGGCTTCAGCCGGTACTCGGCGTCGTCGAGCTCCATCGGCGGATACATGTTCTCGGCGTAGTACCCGTCGTGTCCGCTGATCTTCCACAGCTCGCGCTTCATGATGTGCGGCGTGTAGACCATCTCGTAGCCGCGACGGATACACTCGTCGCGCATCCAGTCTTCCATGGTCTTGCGGATGAGGCCGCCCCTGGGGTGCCAGAAGATGAGGCCCGCGCCGGCGACCTCCTGAATGGAGAAGAGATCGAGCTGCTTGCCCAGCACGCGGTGGTCGCGCGCCTTGATCTCTTCGAGCCGCTTGAAGTGCGCGTCCATGTCTTTGGCGTTGAAGAAAGCTGTGCCGTAGATGCGCTGGAGCTGCTGGTTCTTCTCGTCGCCCAGCCAGTAGGCGCCGGCGATGCTTGTGACCTTGAAGGCCTTGACGCGGCCGGTGGAAGGCACATGCGGGCCGCGGCAGAAGTCCGTGAAGTTGCCGTTGCGGTAGAGCGAGATCTCGTCGCCGGGTTTGGTGAAGCGCTCGATGAAGTGCACCTTCATGAACTCGCCCTTGGCGGAGTAGTCGGTGAGGCCCTTCTCGCGCGTCTCTTCTTCGCGAACAAATTTCTCGTCGCGCGCGACGACCTCGGCCATGCGCGCCTCGATGGAGGCGAGGTCGGCCTCGGTGAAGGGGGTCTCGCGGTAGACGTCGTAGAAGAAGCCCTGGTCGGTGGCGGGGCCGTGGCCGAGCTTGGTCTCGGGGAAGAGCTCGAGGATGGCTGTGGCCATCACGTGTGCGGCGGAGTGGCGGACGACCTTGAGCGCGGCATCGTCGCTCTCTTTGAGCAGCGCAAGCGCGACGTCTTCGGTAAGCGGAGCGGCCAGGTCGACGATGCGCTCGCCGGTCTCGGCGACGGAGCTGTACATTCCGGCCTCGGACGGCGCCTCTTCGGAACCCGCCGACTCCGTTGCCAATGATGGTGCACCCGGGTTCAGAGGGCGGATGCGCGCGACCACAACGGCGGCGGCCAGCCGGGGCGAGATGCTCATCGCAATGTCGTAGGGGGTGCTGCCGTGCGCGACCTCGCGGACGGAACCATCGGGAAGCTCGACCTTAATCATCTGGTTGCTCATAATGCGTATCTCTTAAGCATATTTGCTTTGGGGCGCTTGCACCAACTTTCGCGGCTCCAACGGCGGCTTCGACGACTTCGGCAAAAATGTTTACTCCCAACCAGAACCTTCTTTCATCTAAACACGCATGAGCGCTCGAACGAACTCACAGTCAGAATTGGGCGGTACCTTCAACCTTCCCGGAACATCGATCACCGTCAATCGTATGGGCTACGGCGCCATGCAGCTTGCCGGCCCGCACGTCTTCGGGCCGCCGCGCGACCGGGATGCCGCGCTTGCAGTACTGCGCGAAGCGGTCGAGACCGGCGTCAACCACATCGATACCAGCGACATCTACGGCCCGCATGTCACCAACCAGATCATTAAGGAAGCTCTGCACCCCTATAAGGACTCGCTCACCATCGTTACCAAGCTCGGATACCGGCGAGGCGATGACAGCTCATGGATTCCGGACTCCTCTCGCGAGACCCTGATTCAGGGCACGCTCGACAACCTCCGCAACCTTGCGCTCGACCAGCTTGATGTCGTCAACCTGCGCGCCAGCGGAGTCAGCGCACCGGCCGGCGGCTCGATCGAGGCCCCATTCACCGTGCTCGCCGAGCTGCAGCGGCAGGGACTCATCCGCCACCTCGGGCTGAGCAACGTCACGCCCGCACAGCTCGCCGAAGCGCGGAAGATCGCCGCTGTAGTCTGCGTGCAGAACTTCTACAACGTCGCCAACCGCTCCGACGATGCGTTCATCGACTCGCTCGCGGCGGAGGGGATCGCTTATGTGCCGTTCTTTCCGCTGGGCGGGTTCTCGCCGTTGCAGTCCTCGACGCTGGAAGATGCCGCCAAGTCGATCGGCGCGACACCCATGCAGACCGCACAGGCGTGGCTTCTCCAACGGTCGGCAAACATCCTGCTGATACCGGGCACATCGTCGGTCGCGCACCTGCGCGAAAACCTGGCGGCGGCAAGCATCAAGCTGCCAGCAGAGATCGTGGCGCGGCTGGACACGATCGCCGGAGCGGCGAAGCAGGTTGCATCCCAGGTGTAGCCGCGGTCTTCGTGCAGGTTCGCGCTGCGCGAATGATTCCGTACATGCCGCGATAAGGCTGCGGCGTGTACGGGGCACCCGATCGGTGGTGTTTCTGAGGTTTCGTGCAAGCCCGCATCTGGCGCCGGAATTCATCCATGCCAGTGCGGCTGCGGGAGGACGCGCTCGGAACGGCACCCGTTTCGTGGCTCGATTGGGGGATGTTGTGCGAACGCGGGCGGCGTTATGGTGAAGACTCCAGAGGAGTCAAGGACATGTTTGCACACAGCGGAGAACAGACCCGGATACGCAGCGCGGCGGCCAACTCGATGCTTCAGCGTCACAGCTCGGTCGTACTGAGGTTGACGGAACGGGGGTTCGAGCTGACCTCCGAGGGCGAGACGGAACCGGTGATCTGCGAAAGCTGGCCGCGCGCCAAGCGGGTGCTGAAGCGGCTCGGTGTGCCCGATCAGAAGATCGATGTCATCAGCAGCCAGCTCTCCGAAGGCAATGAGATTGTGGTGCGAACGCGGGTTTAAGGGCGGTTCGAGCTTCGCTCGAATGTCCCACTCATGCGATAAAGCCGCATGAATGGGGCACCCGGCACCCTGTTGATGCATCCAGTTTTATGGCCCCCCGCTATTTGTTGTCATTCCGAGCGAAGCCGAGGAATCTGCTTTCCTTCGCGTCGCCAAGACTGACTGGGAAGCGCGGGAGTTTCGCTGTTGGCTGAGCCTGCGCTTTGAGTAAGGCGGTTCGAGCGTTGCTCAAATGAACCCGCATCTGGCGATAAAACTGCCAGATATGGGGCACCCGGCACCTGGCGGGAGGGGGCAATCGTTTGATTTCCCGTCTGTCTCCCCGCCATTCTGCTATTCTTCGTTATCCGAAAATCGATTACCGCTTGCGGAGGTCCACCCATGTCATTTGTACGCACTGCCGCGCGCTGGAGCTGCTATGCAGTTACGGTTGCGGGGCTCGCCATTCCTTCCATCGCCGCCGACAAGAAGGCCGCCAAACAGCCTGTCGCTGAGACTCCCTCCTACTACGGCGCACAGCCTGCCAACGAGAACATCGACCTCACGATGTATGCGCGCATTCGCGACGAGGGCTTCAAACACTCGCATGTGATGGAGTTTGCCGACGCGCTGACCAACGGCATCGGGCCTCGGCTTACGGGTTCGCCCAACATGAAGAAGGCGAACGAGTGGACGCGCGACACGCTGACGAAGATTGGCCTCGAGAACGCGCACCTTGAGGACTGGGGCGAGTTTGGTATGGGGTGGCAGCAGGTGAATACGTGGGCGAGAATCGTTGGCCCCGATCCTGCACCTCTCTGGCTGCAAGCCGCGCCGTGGTCGCCCGCGACCAATGGGCCGGTGACGGGCGAGGCCGTGCACATCTCCATCTCGGACGTAAAGGACCTCGACAAGTACAAGGGCAAGCTCAAGGGCAAGATCGTTTTGTTTGGCGCGATCCGTACGACACCCGATCTCGACAACCCGCTGTTTCACCGCTACACGGATGAAGAGCTCAAGGAGATGGAGAGCTACCCCGTGAGCGAAGGACGCGCCGCCGCGCCGAACATTCAGCAGCTTCTGGCGGAGCGCGCGCGGTTGACCGCGGCGCGCACAGCGGCGCTGAAGATGATGACGGAGGAGGGCGTGGCCGCGATTATCACTCCAACGCGCGACGGCTCGAAGGGCGGCGGAACCGGGATCATCTTCGACGACAACGGAGCGAACCTGGTCCGCGGCGCGCAGGTGAAGGAGACGGCGGTCACGATTCCGAATGCGGTGATGATGATCGAGCACTACAACCGCATTGCACGGCTGCTGGACCACAAGGTTCCGGTGACGCTTGAGGTGAACATCGAGACGAAGTTCACCGGCGACCACGAGCACGGCTTCGACACGGTCGCCGAGATTCCCGGCACCGACCCGAAGCTGAAGGACCAGGTGGTGATGGTCGGCGGACATCTCGATAGCTGGATCTCGGGCACGGGCGCGACGGACAACGCCGCGGGCTCAGTCGTTGCGATGGAGGCGGTGCGCATTCTGAAGGCGCTGGGCGTAAAGCCAAAGCGCACGATCCGCATCGCGCTGTGGTCGGGCGAGGAGCAGGGGCTGTACGGCTCGCAGGGCTACGTGAAGCAGCACTTCGGCACGTTCGCCGAGCCGGAGCACGTCGACCCGGCGGTCCCTTCGTTCATGCGCCCCAAGGGCAAGCTCACGACGACGAAGGAGTGGGAGACGCTGGACGCCTACTACAACCTCGACAACGGCACGGGCAAGATTCGCGGCGTCTATACGCAGGAGAACTACGCGATCGCACCGATCTTCAGGCAATGGCTTGCGCCGTTGGCCGACCTCGGCGCGACGACGATCAGCTATCGCAATACAGGCGGCACCGATCACCTGTCGTTCGACGCCGTGGGGCTGCCGGGCTTCCAGTACATCCAGGACCCGATGGACTACGAGACGCGCACGCACCACTCGGACATGGACACCTTCGACCGCCTGCACGCGGCGGACCTGCAACAGGCGGCGGTGATCGAGGCGATCTTCCTGTACAACACGAGCGAGCGTGAACAGATGATGCCGCGCAAGCCGTTCCCGCACCCGGAGCTGGACAAGCAGAGATCGGCCCCGATCGAAGGGATCTATCCAAACGCTGAGAAGTAGTTTTCGCAGTATTGAAGAAGGCGGCGAGGGCTCCCGCTCTCGCCTGCCTGCATAGCGACGGCGGTAGAGAAGTTAGAGTTGATTGAACAGCCGTCGGCTATCATTTCTTTCGATGAACTCCTTCAAGCAAATCTGCGCTTTGCTCCCGTTGCTGCTCGCACCCGTCGCTCATAGCCAGTCGCCGTATGCCCTGGTCGATCCGCACATCGGCACGGCGAACGAGGGGCAGACGACGCCCGCCGTCGGCGAGCCCTTCGCCATGACCAACTGGGTTCCTGAGGCCCACGCCACCGAGAAGAAGTGCATCGCGCCCTATCTCCACTCCGACACAAAGCTCACCGGCTTTCGCGCGAGCCACTGGATGAGCGGCTCCTGCACGCAGGACTACGGCTCCGTCACGCTGATGCCGACCTTCGGCGACCTGAAGACGCAGCCCGATGATCGCGCCTCCGCCTTCAGCCACAGCGATGAAGTGGCGCAGCCCGCCTTCTACTCGGTGCGCCTGCCCAACGACAACGAGACGGTCGAGATGACCGGCGGCGTTCGCGCAGGGATGCTTCGTGTGACCTACAGCAAAGCGGGCACAGCAAACCTGATCGTCGAACCCAACGCGCGCATGAAAGATGGCTGGGTGAAGGTCGACCTCGCACACAGCGAGATCACCGGCTACAACCCCGTCTACCGCATCTACCAGGGCAATGGAAAACCCACCGGCTTCAGCGGCTACTTCGTCATTCAGTTCCGCGACAAGGCGGAGTCGAGCGGCACATGGTGCGACACAAAGACAACCACCGACGCCGAGCTGAAGGGCGACGGCAGGTGCGAGCACATGGGCGCGTACCTGCGCTTCAAGCTCGTGGCGCCGCGAGCAATCCTCATCAAGGCTGGCACATCGTTCACCTCCATCGAAGCCGCGCGCGCCAATCTGCGCAGCGAGATTCCCGCGTGGGACTTCGCCACGCTGCGTGCAAAGACCACGCGCGTGTGGAGCGACGCGCTGAACGCCATCACGCTCACCGGCGGAACTCCCGCCGAGCGCCGCAGCTTTTACACTTCGCTCTATCACGCCATGATGCTGCCGCGCATCGTGAGCGACGCCGGCGGCTCGTATCCGCGCTTCGCCGGCAACGGCAAGATCGAGCGCAAGACCACGCCGGGCCCCTACTACGACGACTTCTCCATGTGGGACATCTACCGCGCGCAGCTTCCGCTGCTCACCATCCTCCAGCCCGCGCGCGTCGAGTCGATGATGCAATCGCTCGTCCTCAAAGGCGAGCAGGGCAGCTACCTCCCCATCTTCCCCGCGTGGAGCAGCTACACCTCCGAGATGATCGGCGACCACACCGGCGTCGCCATGACCGACGCCTACATGAAGGGACTACGTAACTTCGACCTTGCCAGCGCGTGGAAGCTGGTTCGACGCAACGCCTTCGACACGCCGCCCTACGACGAGTACAAGGACGGCCTCGGCCGCCGCGCGTTGCAGTCCTACATCAAGTACGGCTACATTCCGCTCGAGGACCCGGTCGCCGAGGCCTTCCATCACAACGAGCAGGTCTCGCGCACGCTCGAATACGCCTTCGACGACGCCATCATCGCGCGCCTCGGCGATGCGCTCGGGCACAAAGATGACGCGGCGATCCTCGCCAAACGCTCCGGCAACTGGAAGAACGTCATCGACCCTGCGACGAAGTTCGCGCGCGGACGCCACGAGGACGGCTCATGGATCGCGCCCTTCGATCCGAAGCAGCACGCCAGCTTCGTCACCGAATCGAACTCATGGCAGTACACCTTCTACGTGCCGCACGACGTGCCCGGACTGATCGCCGCGCTCGGCGGGCGCGACAGCTTCATCGCCAAGCTCGACGGCCTCTTCGCCAACAATCTCTATGACCCCGGCAACGAGCCCGGCCACCACATCGCCTATCTCTACGACGACGCAGGCGCGGCATGGAAGGCGCAGCAGCACATCGCCGCGCTGGTCGACGTCTACAACGACACGCCCGCGGGACTGCCAGGCAACGACGACGCAGGCCAGATGTCGGCATGGTGGATCTTCTCGACGCTCGGCTTCTATCCCGTGGCGCCGGGAATCCCCGAATACTGGATCGGCACGCCGCGCTTCCCCGCGGTAACACTGAATCTCCCCGGCGGCAAAAAGTTCACCGTCATCGCCAAAGACGCCAGCGCGAAGAACTGCTACATCCAGTCGGCGAAGTTGAACGGCCAGCCGCTGAAGACCCCGCGCATTCAGCACGCCGATATCATGCGAGGCGGCACGCTTGAGTTCACGATGGGGCCACAGCCAAATCGCAGTCTCTTCAACGAGCGCTGAGCTGTCTCTTCAAAAAAATGCCCGCCGCAAACCCCATGAGTGCAGGTTACGGCGAGCTTGGAGACTACTGCTTTTGGAAAAGCATTTGGCCTTCCAAAGAAGGTTTCGCTTGTTCTCTTCGAAATCAATCGCTTGCAAACAGACTCGCTCACCGCAACTGTCCATTTGCATATTTCGCTGTTCACGCATGGACATCGAAGCTAAAGGCTGTTATGGACTTAAGGGGAGCGACTTACGCGTTGTCGTAGGTCGTCATTCTGAGCGTAGCGAAGAATCTCAGTATTTTTTTTTGCGCTGCGCCAGATGAGAACGACAGGGATTCTTCGCCTTCGGCTCAGAATGACGGCTGGGAATTTGGTGCTGACGGGGTGAAAGTTCATAACAGCCTCTAGAGTCGAAACCTTCTACAACCCCAGAAACTTGAACGCCTTCGCAGGTTGAAAGTCCTTCGCGACATTTCCAGCAAAGGTGTTCTTCTGATCTGGCCCAAGGTCCAGCTTCATCACCTTGCCCGATGGAGAAAAGTCGAGGTCGTCCAGCTTTACCCAGAACGTATTCGGCGTCAGGGCCGACTCGAAGAAGTAGATCTTCCGCTTCTGGTCGGCCACCGTGCGCCATCGCGTCGAAGAGATGTTCGGCTCATCCGGCGTATTGATGCCATACGGCACCGAGACATTGCGAATCACGCTGAAGACGCTGGCCACGGCGATGTCCGGCGTCTCGTCCTTCGGGATCGCGTTGATGTAAAACATCGCGCGAGCGAAGCGGTCTGCCGCGCGGTTCGTTCCCGGCAGAAACACCGTTCCTCCGATGTTTCTCCAATACTGCTCCAGCGCGAGTTGCTCATCGAAGGTCGGCGAGTTCGTCATCACCTGGTACTTGCGGTCGTGATGGATCACCTGCTTGCCTTTGACGTACTCCACAATCGCGCTGTCGCCCGTGGCGTCGGAGATCGACAGATGCAGCGTCGCCAGCCGCGACTCCCCGGGAACGCTTGCGGTCACAACCGTGAACGGCTCCGCGCTCAGCGCATCGACTGCTTCCTTCACCGTGCTGAAGTTGTCGAGCACATACTGCGCCCATAACGAGATCGCCAGCGGAGGCTTCCTCGCCACATGCGGGTCGGGATACTCCGACTCCACCAGCCACAGCAGGTTCGCAACCAGCCCCTTCTCGTTCATGCCGTCCGTCGTTGAAATGTCATAGCCCGTGGCCACCACGCTGCCGTACTTCGACGTCCACTTCACCGACTGCGGCCCGGCTTCTCCCGTGCGCTCCATGCCTCGCGGAAGCACCCAGAGGTTCGTGCCAACGTCGACCTTCCAATCCATCGAGCGCGCAGTAATCACCGTGCCGTCCGAGCCAAGATAGACCGCCCGCGTACACGCCTCCACCGGCTGCACCAACGTGAGTAACGCACAAAGCCCCGCAACGAGCGAAGATTTAAGACTCTGCATCGTCAATCCTCCTCAAAAACTGTGGCCCATGGCGATCTCGCGACGAAGGAAGCATACGCCTTCCCCTGAACTCCTCGCGTCCGCCGGAGTGAATCTTCACGCAAACTTTGAAGCAGGCGGCCAACCTCCTGTATGGTTATTTCACCCTTCAAAAGAAAGCCTTGCCATGACCCGGAATCGTTCCTCGCGCCGCCTCTTCCTGAAGTCTTCCTCGCTCGCCGCCGCCGCTGTCGCGCTTCATGGCGCGCCGTCGCTGGCGCAGTCCACGCAGGTCGACGCCTACATCGACGTCATGCCCAGCGAGCCCATCGGCTCCATCTCGCCCGAGATCTACGGCCACTTCATCGAGCACCTCGGCGGAGTGATCTACGACGGCGTGTGGGTCGGCGAGGGCTCGAAGATCGCCAACGTCAACGGCGTCCGCAAGGACTTCATCGACACCATGCGCGCCGTCGAGGCACCCGTGCTGCGCTGGCCCGGCGGCTGCTTCGCCGACTCCTACGACTGGCGCGACGGCATCGGCCCGCGCGCACAGGCTACTGGTCGCAGCAGGACTCCAACGCCTACGGCCTGCACGAGTTCATGCACACCTGCCGCGCCATCGGCGCCAAGCCCTACCTTGCAGCCAATCTTCGCACCCAGCCCGCGCGCGACTTCTACCAGGAGATCGAGTACTGCAACGCGCCCGCCGGAGACGTTCCGTCAAACTCCGCCGCACCCGCGCTCCCCAACGCGCTCGCCGCCGAGCGCGCGGCGAATGGAGATACAGCTCCCTTCAACGTCGATCTCTGGGGAGTCGGCAACGAGAGCTGGGGCTGCGGCGGCAACATGACCCCCGAGGAGTACGCCGCCGCGTTCCGCCGCTACACTGCATGGACGCCGAGCTACAAGAAAGAGCCGCTGCGCTTCGTCGCCGTCGGCCCCAACGGCGACGACATCGACTGGACCACGCGCCTCTTCAAAGCGCTCTACGGCAACCCCGAGCGCCGCCACCTCTGGGGACTCTCCATCCACTACTACACCTCGGGCAGCCCGAAGAAGTTCGCCGCCGGCGACGCGCTCGCCTTCAACGACGACGAGTTCTACGACCTGCTCACGCGCGGCACGCTGATGGACAAGGTCATCACCGACACCTGGACCGCCGTCGCCAACGCCGTGCCCAACGCGCTTGCGAACGAGCGCAGCGCAGGCTTCGGCGTCAAGCTCGTCGTCGACGAGTGGGGCGCATGGTACGGCAAAGGCACCGAACTTGCGCCCCAGTACAACCTCTCGCAGCAGTCCACCATGCGCGATGCGCTGCTCACCGGCATCACGCTCGACATCTTCCAGCGCCACGCCGACAAGGTGGGCGCGGCCGCCGTCGCGCAGTCCATCAACTGCCTCCACTCGCTCATGCTCGCGCAGGGAGACAGGTTCTGCGTCACGCCCACCTTCCACGTCTTCAAGATGTACCTGCCGCACAAGGGAGCGCAGTCCATCCGCGCCGCCTTCACCGCGCCCGCCATCCCCAGCCCTCTCGGCAGCACGCCGGCACAGGTCGGAGGCAACAGCTACATCGGCCAGCTTCCACCGGTAAAGACGCTCGCCGGACTCTCGGGCTCGGCCTCCATCAAGGGCAAGACGCTCACGCTCACCGTCGTCAACCCGCACCTCACGCAACCGATGACAACAGAGATCGCCGTGCGCGGAGCCTCCGTCGCTTCGGCAAAGGGAACCGTACTCACCGAAAAAGACGTCCACGCGCACAACGACTTCGCCCACCCCGACGCCGTCAAGCCAGCGGCAGTCACCGGCCTCTCACCCTCGGCGGGCAAACTCACGCACACCTTTCCGCCTGCGAGCGTTACCTCGCTTGAGATCACGCTGGCCTGACAACGAAGCGTCATTCCGAGCGAAGCGTAGCCGAGAAATCCCCGCATCTTCGCTCAGCAGTTCGGCAGCATCGGCAGAAAAGCAGGTTCCTCCACTCCGCTTCGCTTCGGTCGGAATGACAAGATGGTGAGACCGTCCAAATCGAGCGGGTGCCCCACTCATGCGGCTTCATCGCATGGGTGGGTCATTCGAGCGAAGCTCGAACCCTGCTGACACCCGCTGTCAGCAGACGCGACTAACATAGCCTCATGCCATCCGACGCTCCGCACTACACCGCCGAGACCCTCAAGTTCCTTCGTGGCCTCAAGCGCAACAACGACCGCGAGTGGTTCAACGCGCGCAAGGCCATCTACGAGCGCGAGGTCAAGGCACCCACGCAGGTCATCGTCGCAGCCATCAACGAGGCGATGCTGCGCTTCGCCCCTGAAAACGTGCAGCCGCCGCAGAAGGCCACCTTCCGCATCTACCGTGACATCCGTTTCTCTTCCGACAAACGCCCCTACAAGACGCACCAGGGAGCATGGTGGGCGCGCACGGGCCTCGAAAAAACCTCCGGCGGAGGCTACTACTTCCACGTCGCCGACGATGAGGTCGTCGTCGCAGCCGGTGTCTACATGCCCGGGCGCGAACAACTCCTCGCCATCCGCCGCCACATCGAGACGAACCACGCCGAGATGCGCGCGTTGCTCAAATCCAAAAAGCTGCTCTCGCTGATGAGCGAATTCGACGGCAACAAACTCTCGCGCCCACCCAAGGGCTTCGCCCCCGACTCCCCTGCCGCCGGCCTCATCCTCAACCGCCAGTGGGGTTTCTCCGCCAGACTTCCAGCCGAAGCCGCCACAAAGCCGACCCTCGTCAAAGAGATCGTCAAACGCTTCGAGGCCGCCGCGCCGCTGGTAGCCTTCCTCAACCAGCCGCTCACGTCAAAGCCGCGCAAGCCGCTGTTCTGAATTGAGCGAAGTTTTGAATAAGTCGTGAGGCCAGGTGCCCCATATCTGGCGGCCTCATCGCGTGAGGTGGGTCCATTCGAGCTCGGCTCGAACCGTGTTTCGATGTCGACAACCCGATGAATGGACATCTACGAGAACACCGCGAGGCGGCGATATTGAACCGGACTATCCTCAGCTTCATCGCGACCAATGGAGCGAACCGAGTGTCTGCTCGCATAAACTGGACTGGAGTTCAATACCAGCCAAAGGAATGGGCGCGCGATCAACAGCAGCGCCCGGTTGTTCACCCGCAATGAAAGCATCCGCGTTTGAGTTTCGATTTCGTTACCTGATCCACACCATCGTCTTTGTGCTTGGCTTTACGACGCCGTGGAACTACTGGCTGCACCTGGACACGGTGCGCACCTGGCAGTGGCTGGCGGCGCAGATGGCGCGGCATGGCTGGCTCAGCTTCAGCGTGGCGACCGACGTCGTGCTGGTGCTGGGGATTGCGTGGGCGTTGAAAGCCGCCTGGCTGCGCACATGGGGCGCGGCGTATATAGGCGCCGGTGTCGTGAACGACTCCGCGCTGCACGGCAACGGCATTGTGGCCGCAGGGCCGTACCGCTATATGCGGAACCCGCTCTACTGCGGAACGTTTGTGCACGCGCTGGCACTGGCGCTGCTGATGCTCCCCAGCGGAGCATTGTTTACCGTCGTGCTCATCGGACTGTTTCAGTTGCGGCTGGTCGGTGCCGAAGAGGCGTTCCTCACTGGGAAGCTGGGCGAACCATACCGCGCCTACTGCGCTCAGGTGCCGCGCTTCTTCCCATCGTTCCGTCCGCGCGTACCACTGTCGCCGGCGAAGCCCGCGTGGGGCATGGCGGTGCTGGGCGAGATCTACATGTGGGGAGTGTTCGTTTCCTTCGCCGCACTGGGATGGCGGTACAACTCATTCCTGATCATCCAGGGAGTGCTGGTGTCACTGGGCGTGTCGCTGATTGCGAGGGCGTTTGTGGCTAAGCCGGCGGCGGCCTGATGTAGACAATGCAATCGCATATCCGCTGCAAATAGAGCAGTGCGATTCACTGATTTGAGCAATAAGAGAGCCCGCAGCTTCCGGTTTGGAGGGCGCGGGCTCTTCTGTTTCCCTTCTACCGCAGCGCGTTGTAGCGTTCGGACGCGCTGCGGTACGGGGAGGGCCTTGTTGTTCCCATCACGCCATGGAGGCGTGAGCAAACTACTTCTTCGGCGGAGCGATGGTGTCCTTCGCAACCTTGGCCACGCGGAACTTGACCACGGTCTTGGCCTTGATCTTGATGGTCTCGCCGGTCTGGGGGTTGCGGCCGAGGCGGGCCTTGCGCTCAGCCTTCACCAGCTTGCCGATGCCGGGGATCGTGAACTCGCCGTTCTTCTTCGTCTCCTTGACGGCGGTCTCCGCCAGCAGGTCGAGGAAGGCGGCGGTCTGCTTGTTGGTGAGCTCGAGCTTCTCTGCCAGTGCGCGAATGAGTGCTGTCTTGGTCAATCCCTTTGCCATTGTGTGTTGCTCCTTCGTGGATCAGTTTTGTAAATTTGGGGCCGCCCGCCTCGCCCGTCCTAAATCACCTGAGTCGCCGCGCTTCAGAACGTGCGAATCGTCAGTGTTCATGCGGGTCCGGAGAAACCGTACCGCAATTCACCTTCAGCCTTTTCAAACGCTTTGTCAACTCGATTTCTTCGGTTTCCACAGGTTTTTTTAGGTTTTTTCGGGTTTTTGTGGTTCAAGGTGTCGAAAACTGCCCATTTCATGCGTTTTTCGGAGAGAGCGCCCTTGTCTGGAAGAGGTCTGTCATGCCTTCGCGACCGGCTGCGAAGCAAGAAAATGCGCTCCATCCAACGCTCACGCTCTGCTGGAGACAGAAAGTGAGCGCCGGTGGAGCGCGAGGAGGCGGTTCTCGGACGGCACTCAAAGCCGTTCCCAGGGATCGAGCGGCAGATCCAAAGGGCCAACGGCCCGCGACATACCAGCCCAGGCCGGAGGCCTGGGTAAACGGCAGCAACCGAACAGAGCGCTGAAGGCGCGGCACAGAATGCCGCACCGCACTTGAACGGAAACGGCCCTTAGAAGCCGTCCGCCCCGCCCGACCGTTTCTGCTGCGTTGCCAGGACTTGCTGCTGGTGAGACAGCGCGTCCTGATTGTTTTCCTCGTCGAAGCGAAGAATCGACGGTGGAAGGTGAGGGCGATAAGCCTGCGCGAGCTCCACGGTGTTGTTGCGCGGGGCTGCGGCAGACTGCACGTAGACCGGCGCCACGGGCTGCGTCTGGACCGGCGCGGAACCAGGCCACTTCATGAGGTTGTTGAGGGCCACGAGCTTGAGAGGGTTGGAAGGAGCGCCGTAGTCGGAGTCGAGCAGCCCATTGGCATCTTCGCCGTTGAGCGCCCACGAGGTCCAACTGATATCCGGGTTCTTGCCCAGGTAGGCGACGAGGCCCTGGAACCACTGACCTTCGGACCCGGAGGAGAGCCCTGTGATGTCCTTCGTCAGGTTCGATGTTCCAAACTCACCCACCCACACCGGTGCGATTCCTTCGCGGCTGATGTATCCCCAGTGGCGCGTCCAGACCGACTCAAGCGAGGCCTGGGTCGCTCCGTCGAACCACTTCTGGTGGTACTCGTTGGGGCCGTAGTCGTGCGCGGAGTAGACGAGCTGGTTCGGAACGTTGAGGCGAACCGGGGCATGACGGACGCCCTGTAAATTGCCGCCCCACCAGTAAAAGTCGTTGTTGACCGCGTCCGTTCCTTCGACGAAGACGATCAGCCGCGGATTGATGTTGAGTACCGCGTTGCCTCCGCGCTCGGCGGCCGCGCGCCAGTCGCGAGCGCCGCAGCCGGACCAGCAGGCCCCGCCGGAGTTGGCGTTGTGCGGCTCGTTACGCAGGTCGACACCGATGACGGTGGTATTGCCGGCGTAGCGGCGGGCAAGCATCTGCCAGTCGGCGATCCAGGCCGACTCCGGGTACTCAGCCGTGTACCAGAGACCGCTGCCCTGCGCCGAGTCGCCGGCCTCGGAGCGGTGGTTGTCGAGGATGACCTTGAGCCCGAGCGTACCCGCGTGCTCAATGATGCGGTCGAGGATCTGGAGCGAGTTCAACCCGCGCAGAGGTTGGTTGATGGCCCCATGCTCGCTCGTATAGGAGATGGCCTCGGGCACGACAGGGTGCTCCACCATGTCGTTGGACAGGGGGATGCGCACCGTGTTGAAGCCGGAGCGATGGATCGTCTCAAGTATGGTCCTGAAGTCCTGCACGGCAAGTCCGCCGGGAACCTTTCGCACCGTCTCAAAGCCGTACCAGTTGATGCCCTGAATGCGGACGGTATTACCACGGTCGTCGACGATCCGTGTACTCGCTGTATGCCAATAGCCGGTATCGGCCGCGCGGGTGGAGGCGAGGACGAGATGCTTCTGGCGGTGCTGTTGATAATCGACACGGATCTCGTGCGCGATGTTGGTGAAGGCTACCTTCCGGTTGTTGGGGTTAACGTCGGGGTGAATCGTCGACCATGCCAAGACAAGAAAATGAAAGACAGCCAGGAAAAAAGAGGAAATGATGCTCATCGGATATCTCCAGTTTTTTCTTGGTAAAGCGGTTAGCGCTCTCGTTGTCGAGCGTTCTTACGCAATTTACGAGTTAAGGATCGTTTTCCGGGAGAACCGAAGCAGTAAAACAGAACCGCATTTTGCGGGGGTAAGGAAGCACGTACCCGCTGTCGGGGCTTAGCCTTCCCACCACCTTGTGTGAGTCCGCCTTGGCGGAACCACTGGTAACAGAGGGCCCCCACGAGAACCACTCGCGAGTTGCGGCCTTCAGCTACTTGTTAATCAGGTAACACTACAAATAGCCCCTTGGTAACTTAAATTTTGATTACCTTTCGGGATTTCTTCTTTTTATTCCCACAGTCAGACCTGGGAGATATCTACGCCCATGGAATAAGCAAAGCGCCTGCCAAAGCTGGCAGGCGCTCCTGTCTTTCGTACAAAGTGTTTGTATTCATATCATTACAAGAGGAGAGGTACTACCGGATGGCTGCCATCGCCGCCCGGAAGAGGGCTTCGAAGTCGTCACGAGTGGAAGAGTTTTTCTCAATAGCGACTTCAATTGCCTTTTGGGCAACGGGACGGGGGTAGCCGAGGTTGACCAGCGCGGAGAGCGCATCGTCGGCTGCCGGGCCGTGGTGTACGCCGCCCGTAGCGGACTCAAGACCTGGAACGGCGAGGTCGTCGAGCTTGTCCTTCAGTTCGAGGACGACCCGTTCGGCGGTCTTCTTGCCGATGCCGGGAATTCTGGTCAGGGTGGCGTGGTCGCCTCCACGGATGGCAGCGACCAGCCGGTCCGACGAGATGCCGCTGAGGACCGTAATCGCCAGCTTGGGCCCGATGCCCGAGATCGTGAGCAGGCGCTCGAAGAGGCGCTTCTCCTGCGTGGACGCAAAGCCGAAGAGCGCGATCTGGTCTTCGCGGACGTGGGTGTGTATATAGAGGGAGGCCTCGGCATTCTCCGCCGGAAGCTCGGAGAAGGTGGCCACGGAGATGACGACGTCGTAGCCGACACCCGCGCAGTCGACGATGGCCTGGTTGGGGGTCTTCGAGAGGAGGCGGCCGCGCAGGTGGGCAATCATGCTGAGGGTGATTGTAAATGCGTCTTCGCCCGGAGCACCCTGGACGGTTCAAAGCAGGAATAGGGGGTAGGATGAGTTGCAGGGGCATGCCGCTATGAAGACCGCCGAACGACGCGATTGCCAGACATGCGCGGTACGGCAGACGGACTGCTTTTGCAGCCTGACGCCGGAGTCGCTGGCCGACCTGCAGACCATCGGCGTCCCGATGCACGTCGAGGCCGGAGAGCATGTACTGCATGAGGGGTACGCGGGCGACAAGGTCTACGTGATGTGCCACGGGAGGATGAAGCTCACGGCCTCCTCGCCCGAGGGAAAGCTGCTGATTGTGCGCATCGCCGGGCCGGGAGATGTGCTGGGTCTGGCCGCGGTGCTGAAAGGCAGCACCCACAAGGTGACGGCCGAGGCGCTGGAACCGTGCGAGGTGAAGGCCATTCCGCGGGCGGAGTTTCTCGCCTTCATGGACCGATACCGCGATGTGAGCCGCAACACTGCGGTGACGATGGCGCTGGAGTACGAGGGCGCCATGATGAGCGCGCGCAGGCTGGCGCTCTCGGGGTCGGCCTCAAGCAAGCTCGCAAGCGTTCTGCTGGAGTGGGGCCGCATGGGCGCGGGGCCGGGAGCGCTGGAGTTCCGCATGCCGCTGACGCACGAAGAGCTGGGAAACATGGCCGGCCTCTCGCGCGAGACGGTGACGCGGCTGCTCGCGAAGTTCCGCCGCGACGGCATGGTCAAACAGGCCGGAGAGACGATGGTGTTGCCGCAGCCCGAGGCGATGGAACGGAAGTACTGCTAGAGGGACCTTTGTTTTTCGCATCGAATGCGACTGCTTCTTAATGAACACCCGCAAACGTTTTTGAAACACTCCTCCTCCAGAATGACGGCAGGAATTGGCCTCAGGATAGATTCACAACAGTCTCCAGTCGTACCCATCTTCGACCGGTTCGCCGTTATTCTCCTGCGACAGGCTGCCAAAGCTCGACGCGGTTTCCTTCCGGGTCTGTGACCCAGCCGAACTTTCCGAAGTCGTAACTTTCGCGCTTTGGATCGACCGCGACGCCTGCGGCGGTCAAACGGTCCAGCACTCCGTCGAGATCGTCCACCTGTAAATTGATCATCGCCTTCTGCGCCGGTGGGAAGTAGGCATCGCCCTGCTTGAAGAGCGCGAAGACGAGCTGTGGGTGCTGCGTTGGAAGGGGAAACGCGAACGCTCCCTCGGACTTCACCAGACCGAGATGCTTTTCATACCAGCTATATAAAGCTGCTGGGTCGTCCGCCCGCAAAAATACTCCGCCAAATCCGGTGATGGAAGCCATGCTGGTCTCCTGTAAAGAAGCGTGCCCAGAGTTTACGCCGAAGGCGGTGCGATCCAGAACAACGCTCTCAACCAGAGGCCGTAAAGCATGTCAGGGACTTTGACTCAGTTTCGAAGCCGTCATTCTGAGGCAACGCCGAAGAATCTCTTGTAGTTTGTAACCCTGCACGGTGAAACTACAGGGATTCTTCGCCTTCGGCTCAGAATGACGGCAAAGACAGCCCAGCTAAATTCATAACAGCCCCCAGGCATTTCCACCTGAAATAGAAAAGCGCCCGGTGCGGGCTCTGGTTCTTCCGTTCAGCTTCAGTGCCCACTACTCTCCGAGAACGGCGCGCGCAGAGTGCGGTGCGACCACTCGGCCTCCTTCTCGCCGCTGAAGACAAACTTCAGCACGCCGCCCTGCATCAGCTCCTCGTGGGTCACATAGCTCCGGTCGAGCGGCCTGCCGTTGAGCTGAACGTCTTTGACGAAGTCGTGGCCGTCGCTTCGGTTCGCGCTCTCGATCGTCAGCAGCCTGCCGTTGGGCAGGTGAATGCGCGCGCGGTCGACAAACGGCCGTCCCAAAACATATTCATTCGACCCGGGGGCCACCGGATAGAACCCGAGCGACGTGAAGACGAACCACGCCGACATCTGGCCCAGGTCGTCGTTTCCAACCAGGCCGTCGGGCGTGGGCTTGTACTGCGTCTCCATGATTTGCTTCAGCCGGGCCTGCGTCTTGAGCGGAGCGCCAGCATACATATACAGGTACGCGAGATGATGACTCGGCTCGTTGCCATGAATGTACTGCCCGATCATCCCCGAGATGTCCTCGACGTTGGCATACATGGCGGGATCGACCTTCTGGTCGAACATCGCGTCGAGCTTCGCCACCAGCTTCTCTTTGCCACCCAGCAGGTCGATCAGCCCCTGCTCGTCCTGTGGCTGATACCACGAGTACTGCCACGCATTGCCCTCGGTAAAGCCGCTGCCCGCGCCTGCCTTGGCGGGGTCGAAGGGCTTGCGGTACTCTCCGTTCTCCAGCCGAGGCTCGACGAAGCCGTCCGCCGCGTTGAAGCTGTTGCGCCAGTTCGCCGCGCGTTTGGCAAACGTTGCAGCTACCTGCGTGTTGCCCATCGCTTTGGCCATGCGCGCGATCGTCCAGTCGTCGAAGGCGTACTCGACTGTCTTCGAAGCGGCTTCGTCGTCGTGGTCCACCGGCACGTAGCCCAGCTTCATGTACGAGTCCAGATTGCCGTAGGGGCCGTAGGCCGCGCTTGCAATCATCGCGTCCAGCGCGGCCTTCGCGTCGTAGCCGCGAATCCCCTTCATGTACGCGTCGGCGATGATAGGCACCGCGTGATAGCCGATCATGCACCACGTCTCGATCCCCTGAAACTGCCACACCGGCAGAATGCCGAAGGGACTCTCATCGGCGGAGGCAAGCAGCGAACGAACCAGGTCGTTCGTGCGCCGCTCGGGTTCGAGGATCGTCATCAGCGGCTGCTCGGCGCGGTAGGTGTCCCACAGCGAGAGCGACGAGACGAAGCGGAAGCCCTGCGCGCGATGCACCTGGTTGTCGGGGCCGCGATAGTCGCCGTTGACGTCCATGCTGACGCTCGGGGCCATCAGCGAGTGATAGAGCGCGGTGTACAGCGACCGCTCGGTCGCGGGGTCGGCCTCGAACTCCACGCGCGCCAGCTCCTCGCGCCACATCTTCTGCGTCGCCGCCCGCACGCGGTCGAAGTCGAATTCCGGCACCTCGGCGTCCATGTTCTCGATCGCGTTCTGCTCGCTCACCGGAGACAGCGCTACCTTCACAATCAGCGCGCTGGACGAAGGCGCGAAGTCGAAGACCGCCTCCAGCCCTCGACCCTCGATGCTCTGCGTATCGCGCGGCGAGGTGCCCGGCGTCTTGAAGCCGCGATACGGCGGCGGGTCCACTTCCTTGTTGTAGAGCGCATGTCCCGTCATGCCCGCGGAGAAGCGCATCGCGAAGTACAGTTGCCGCCCCGGTGCCCATCCGCGCGTCTCGCGCATCCCCGTGACCGTGCCATCCTTGCGGATGCGTATGCGCGACCACAAAACTTTGCCCGGGTAGTTGTAGATGCTGCTGCGCAGGTCCATCAGGATGTGCCGCTCGGTGTTTGCGGGAAACGTATAGCGATGCACGCCGACGCGCTCGCTGGCGGTCAGCTCCGCGTGGACGCGCGAGTCGTCGAGAACGACGCTGTAGTAGCCGGGCTCGGCGTGCTCGTTTGCGTGCGTGAACCGCGAGCGATAGCCGGAGTGGGGCTTCTCGGGATCGCCAGGCTCCAGAGGAACATCGCCGCTGACCGGCGTCAGAAGCACATCGCCCAGATCGCTGTGTCCCGCGCCGGAAAAGTGCGTGTGCGAGAAGCCGAGGATCGTCGTGTCCTCGTACCTGTACCCGGCGGCCCACTTGTAGCTCTGCTTGAACGGCCGAATCTGCGTGTCGGGCGAGAGCTGCACCATGCCGAACGGCGCCGTCGCTCCGGGAAACGTATGCCCCTCAGGCCCGGTGCCGATCATCGGGTCGACGAGCTTCAAAGGGTCCGGTCGCTGAGCAAGCGAGATCGAGGAGGCAAGCAGCAAGCTAAAGCCGAGAAACTTCTTCATCCCTCAACCATATCGCTAGAGCGTCCGTCATTCTGAGCCGCAGGCGAAGAATCCCTGTAGTTTCGCAGCACAAAGAACTACTGAGATTCTTCGCCTGCGGCTCAGAATGACGTCACACCTGACCGAACCAAAACGCTACCCTTACCCGTGAATGATGGAGGTAGCCGCCGCACTATGCGACCATGAAGAGATGGCACGAGAGCTAAAAGAGAGGCAGCCGCGCCTCGTCGCGGGAGAGGCGCACGGGCCGGCGGTAGCCATCACGCGGCGGGCGGCGGAGAGGCTGCGGGCGGGGCACCTCTGGGTCTATCGCTCCGACGCCGAGACGCTGGTCCCCGGCGAGAACGTGGCGGAGATCGCGCCCGGCGCTCTGGTGACCGTCGTCGACAACCGCGGAATACCGCTGGGGACGGGGCTGTACAGCTCCGCCTCGCAGATCGTCGTGCGCATGGTCAGCACAGAGGCGGGGCTTACGCGCGCGGCGTATCTTCAGCAGCTTCGCGAGCGGCTGGAGGCCGCGCTGGAGCTTCGCGCCGAGCTTGCTCCAGCAAATAAAGAGAACGATGCCCTGAATGATTCTGGCCGTCTCGTCTTCGCCGAAGCCGACGCGTTGCCGGGCATCGTCGCCGACCGTTACAACGACCTAGTCATCCTCCAGCTTCTTGCGCAGGGCACGGCGCAAGACGACGTGCGCGAGGCGTTCGCCTCCACCGTGAAGGCGCGGCTGGGCGCAGCGGTGAGCACCATCGTCGAGCGGCCCGACCCGAGGATTCGCGAGCTTGAAGATCTGGAGGCTCCATCGCCTGAGCCTCTATATCTTGAAGGCGCTGCGGCGAAGCTGGCCACCGTCTTCACCATCAACGGTCTTCAGCTTCACTACGACGCCGGTGCGGGGCAGAAGACGGGAGCGTTTCTCGACCAGCGACTGAACTACGCCGCTGCCGCCGCTCACGCGCGCGGACGTGCGCTCGACATCTGCACCTACCAGGGCGGCTTCGCGCTGCACCTTGCCACGCGCTGCGACCAGGTCACCGGGGTCGACGTCAGCCGCGCCGCGCTCGAGGTGGCCGACCGCAATCTGGAGCTGAACAAGAAAAACCTGCGCGCCGAGGTGGACTGGATCGAGGCCGACGCCTTCGAGCTTCTGCGCGAGTACCAGTCCGCGGGCGAGCAGTACGACACCATCGTGCTCGACCCGCCGGCTTTCGCGAAGTCGAAGCGCGCGGTCGAAGGCGCGATGCGCGGCTACAAGGAGATGAACCTCCGCGCCATCAGGATGCTGCGGGCCGGGGGGACGCTCGTCACCTGCTCCTGCTCGCACCACGTGGGACGGGAGGAGTTCGTCGCTGCCGTAACCTCTGCCGCAGCCGACGCAGGAAGGAGGGTCCAGGTGCTCGAAACCCGAGGGGCCGCACCCGACCACCCCGAGATTCTGACCCTGCCCGAGACGGCCTATCTCAAGTGTCTTATCTGCCGTGTTATCTGAAGTTGGCCAGTTACTTGCTGTCTGGAACGAAAGTACCCAACTCCCCGCAAGGTGTTGCTGATCAACAGATTAACGGAAGAGTTAACCGATTTTTAAGGTGACTTTCGGTCAAATTCCGGTACTATCGTTCGCATGGTATCTACAACTTTCGTGGTAGGTCCCATGCGGCACCGCTTCTTGTCTCTGTGCCGCCCAAGAGATGGCAGATCCGGCAGCAAAAGGACATCCCCATGATGAAGAAGACGGCCCTTTCCATTTCAGTGTTCGTACTGGCAGCTCTTGTGCTGGTTCCGCTGGCTTCGGCGGACACCATCAGCCTGACGCTGACGAACCCGGTGCAGACGGCATCCCCTGGCAGCACCGTATCGTTCGATGCGACGGTGACGGCGATCTACGACAAGCTGGGGCCCGCCTATCTGAATGGAGACAGCTCCGGCATCACAGGGTCGCTGACGGTCAACGATACTCCGTTCCTGGTGAACTTTCCGCTGGTGATGTCGGCGGGCGACAGCGTGACGAACCTGCTGTTCACCGTCGCGCTGCCCTCCGGTCTGGCCCCTGGCATGTACACGGGCTACTTCTCGATCCTTGGCGGACTCAACTCCAGCGCGCTGGGAACGCTGGATACGGCAGAGTTCACGATCAACGCCAGCACAGTCCCGGAACCGGCAACCTGGGCGCTGATCGGTACGGGCATGGCGGCGCTGCTGCTCGCCGGCTTCACACGCCGCCGGACGGCGTTCAGCGATGCGGCCTGATAGGCAAGCGATTCCTGAAACGTGGGGCCCTCGCGGCCCCATTTCGATTTAAGAAAGCGATCTATTAAGCAAGCGATCTTACGGCCGTCGCCATTCGCGTAGCGACCGCGGGCCACGTATACCGTTCGAGCACGCTCTCGCGCGCGCGCCGTCCCATCTCCGCAAGTCTTGCGGGATCGGACAGCAGAACGGCGAGCTTCTCCGCGAGGTCATCGGCAGAGCCCTTCTGCACCAGCTCGCCGCTCACGCCGGGAGTGACGAACTCGCGGAGAGCCCACGCATCGGTCAGCACGGCGGGAAGCCGATAGAGCATCGCCTCGAGCGGAGCGATGCCGAAAGGCTCGTAGAGCGACGGCAGCACAAAGAGACTGGCAGATCGAAACAGATCTCCGAGCCTCTGCCGCTGCGCCGGGTCGGCCTTCGAGAGATGCCCGTGCAACGTCGCGCCTGCGGGCAGGTTGTCCACCCGCGCGGGGCCGACGATATCGAGCGTGGCCGCCGGGATGGCCTCGCGCACGGCCTTGAACGCCGCGAGCAGTTGCGGGCCGCCCTTGCGCGCGAACTCCGTGCCGATGAAGAGAAGGCGCGGCGCGGTGTAGCTCTTGGAGGGATTGTCCTCGGGGACCTGGTCGAGATTGATGCCTCCGCCGACGCTGAAGACGCGATCGGGGGCGACGCCGTAGTTATGGATGAAGGATTGGCGGAGGTACTCGCTGAAGGTGAAGATGGCGCTCATGCTCTGGGCGGTCTCAATCTCGTACCGCATCGCCTGGTCGAGACGCCTGGCCGCGACATGCTCCAGCCCGAAGCCGCTCGCAATCAACTCCGCCAGATTGCCGTCGTGGTAGGAGACACACTTGTGCCGCGGAAAGGCCGCGGGCAGCGAGAACATATGGCCGATCTGCAACAGCACCGGGCTCGCGACGGGGACCTTCGCGGCGGCGCGTGTGAGCGCGTTGCGGTATGCAGGGTCGAAGTAGAAGTGCTTGCGCCACGCCGCGCGGTCGCGCGTGTAGTTCTTCGCCAGCAGGCCGTAGTGAATGGCCTTCGGCACCTGAATGCCAACGGCCTTTTCGAGCAGGCCAGCGCCGTCGAGCGCCTTCAGAAAGTATGCGGAGGAGCCGGACCACGTCCTGGTAGAGTATGGGTCGGAGCCAACCGAGCCGCCGACGAAGACTGTGACCTCACTCATGGGCCAAGGCTAGCACAGCGGCGGGGTGGGGACGGGCGTACCTGGGCAGGCGGGTTCGAGCTTCGCTCGAATGGTCCCACACATGCGATGAGGCCGCATGTATGGGGCGCCCGGTTCCGTCACAGGAGCGAAATGCGGGGATTCCTCGACTGCGCGCTTCACGCTCCGCTCGGAATGACACCTCAAGAAGGCCGTCGTCTAGGCCGCAACCTTTCGCTTTGGCCTGATCGGTGAGACCTTCTTCCGCCGGGCATGCGAAGCCTGCCAGAAGTCGTGGTCATTTTGAATTTTGAACCAGATGTCGCCCTGGCCCTGACCCAAGGCCTCGCTGATCTTCATCGACATCTCCGGTGTAATGCCGGCGCGTTCGTTGATCACGCGAGATAGAGCAACGCGAGAGACGCCGATGTGTGCGGCGAACTCGCTAACCGACATCGGTATGCTCTCAAGAGCTTCTTTGATGATTCCGCCAGGATGTGGAGGATTGAACATGCGCATCACGTATCACCCGTATGTTTTTTCTGCGTCAATGGTAGTCTCGATAGTCGACCAGGATCGCGTCTTCACCTTCAAATTTGAAGGTCATACGCCAATTGCCATCGACTTTCAATGACCAGCAACCAGCGAGATCACCCTTCAATTCGTGGAGGCTCCAACCTGGAACGTCCATCATCTTTGGAGCATTTGCGCGATTGAGCAGCACGAGCCGCGCCGAGAGCTTCTTCGCGTGGGCCGGTTGGATTCCCGCTTTCGATCCCGTCGTAAAGAACTTTTCGAGCCCTGCATGCCTGAACGACTTGATCACACGATGAACTGTATCGCGTAACGATACAGTTGTCAATGACTGATGGGGCCGGATTTTTCCCGGAATGACATCTCAAAGTTGCGTTTGCGCTGCATAATGGTGTGCATGTCCACACGGCGCAGTTTTCTCTTCAACGGTGCGGCCGCTCTTGCGGCCGGTTCGCTCAACACTTCGATGTTTGCCGCGGGCGAGGAGACGCTCTCCGCGTGGCGGCCGGGGATGCTGGACATCCATCACATCTCGACCGGGCGCGGGAACTCGGCGCTGATGATCATGCCCGACGGCACGACGATGCTGATCGACGCCGGCGCTCTGCATCGCAACACGCCTTACGTGATCGACGAGAAGCCGAACGCCTCGCGGCGGCCCGGCGAGTGGATTGGCCGCTACGTGAAGCGGCAGCTCGAGGCGGCGAAGCTCGAAGGCATCGACGCGTTTATGAACACGCATCTGCACGACGACCATCTGGGCGAGCTGACGGCCGGTCTGCCCGACGCTCCCGGCGGCGGCTACAAGCTGACGGGCATCACGGATGTTGCGCAGATCGTGCCGGTCAAGCGGTTCGTCGATCGCGCGTGGCCCGACTACAACTATCCCGCGGCCGGGGTCTTTCCGCTCAATGCTCCGTTCATCGCGAATTACCGCGCCTTTCTTGCCGCGCAGGTCAAGGCGGGCAGCACGGTGGAGCGCTTCAAACCGGGATCGAACACGCAGTTCGGCCTGAAGAAGCCTGGCAGCTACCCAAACTTCGAGATACGCAACCTGATTGCGAACGGCGAGGTGTGGACGGGCCAGGGCTCGGCGACGAAGAAGTTGTTTCCCGATGTCGCGGGCATGAAGCCCGAGGACCTGCCGTCGGAGAACTGCTGCTCATGCGCGATTCGCGTGAAGTACGGCAACTTCGGCTACTACACGGGCGGCGACCTGCCGTCGGGCACCAACTACGGCAGAGACCCGTGGCGCGATGTGGAGACGCCGGCCGCCGAGGCGTGCGGGCCGGTGTCGGTGGCGGTCTTCAATCATCACGGCTACTACGATGCCGAAGGGCCGGGGTACGTGCGCGCGCTGCGGCCGCGTGTGTTTGTGCTGATGGCGTGGGACTCGGCGCACCCGACGGTGAACACGCTGGCCGCGGTCTACAGCAAGGCGATCTATCCGGGCGAGCGCGACGTCTTCGCCACGGCGCTCAAGCCTGAACTCAAGATCACCAACAAGCGCACGGCGGACTTCAAGAGCTCGAACGGCCACGTTGTGGTGCGCGTGGAGGAGGGCGGCGAACGCTTCAAGGTCGCCGTGGTGACAAACGCGGACGAGTCCGGCAAGGTGATCGGCAACTTCGGCCCGTATCCAAGCGCATAAAAAAGGACACTCTATGGCCATGGCGAACAGGCGTTCCGCGCTCTTCACGCTGGTTCTGCTGCTGATCGCCGTCGCTGTTGTTGGGGCGGTGTGGCTCAAGTGGCGCGGGCTTCGGGCCACGGAAACTCCATCGGCGATTGAGACTGGCGTGGCGCGCAGCATTCGCAACTTCGCCATCCCCGGCAGCGAGCGCGATAGAAAGAACCCAGATGCGGGCGATCCATTGGCGACCGCGCAGGGGCGGCAGGATTTCCTCGCGCGGTGTGCCATCTGTCACGGTATCGACGCGCGCGGACGGACGCCTGTGGGGGCCAACCTCTATCCTCGCGTGCCGAACCTGCGCCTGGAGCCGACGCAAAACCTCACGGACGGCGAGCTGCACTACATCATCGAGAACGGCGTGCGGTTTACGGGCATGCCGGCGAACGCCAGCGCGCACCGCGAGTCCGCCGCCGAGAGCTGGAAGCTGGTCGCGTACATCCGCAGCGTCCGTTCACCCGGCGCGGACGAGAAGGCCGTCGAAGCGAAGACACTTGCCGCTGCGCACTACACCGGCTCGCAGTCGTGCCAGCGGTGCCACGCGGAGATCTACGAGCGCTGGAAGAAGACGCCGATGGCCAACGTGGTTCGCGACCCGCGCGAACATCCCGACGCGATCATCCCCGACCTCAACACCAACACGGTGGCGAAGTTCACGCGCGACCAGGTGGCGCTGGTCTACGGCAGCATATGGAAGCAGCGCTACTTCACGCGCATCGGCGACGACTACTACCCGTTGCCCGCGCAGTGGGACGTCGGCAACAAGGTGTGGCGTCCGTATCACGTTCCCGACAGCGGCGGCGACTGGTGGACGGCCTACTATCCTTCGGACAACATGCAGCGGCCCACCGGCCCCACATGCGATGGCTGCCACTCGGTCAACTACGACATCCACACGAAGCAGGTGACGGAGTGGAATGTGGGCTGCGAGCGCTGCCACGGACCGGGGAGCGAGCATGTGGCGCATCCCACGCGCGGCAACATCCTGAACCCCGCGCAGATGGACGACGTCGCGGCGAACGACACCTGCATTCAGTGCCACTCGCAGGGCCAGCCGCTTAACAAGCAGATCGAAAGCAAGGCCTACGACTGGCCGGTGGGTTATAACGTTGGCGGCCGCTTGAAGGACTACTGGCGGCTCGAAGAGATCACGCTCGGCCAAACGACGTTCACGCACTTCGCCGACGGCACGGCGCACAAGAACAGGATGCAGGGCAACGATTTTGTGCAGAGCCTGATGTACCGTCGCGGCGTCACCTGCTCCTCGTGCCACGACGCGCATGGCACGGGGAACTACGCGCAACTGCGAGAGCCGGTCGACAAGCTGTGCCTGGGCTGCCACAGCCCCACATCGCCGAACGGGCCGCATACCGCGAGCCTCGAGGAGCACACGCACCACAAGGACGGCAGCCCCGGCAGCCAGTGCGTTGCCTGCCACATGCCGAAGATCGCCAGCCAGGGCGTCCCCGGCGCGTTTGTGCGCTCGCACACCTTCAGGTTCATCTCGCCGGCGATGACGGACAAGTACAAGATTCCGAACGCCTGCACCTCGTGCCACAAGGACAGATCGACGGAGTGGGCGACGAAGGAGCTCGCGAACTGGAGCGGGGTCTCGCCGTGGCGCGTCGAGCAGTAAACGGCGCTGCGGTGGATGCCCTCGCGTTTGACCGGCACCTGATCGGATTCTCATGGAACAAGACATCCCGGTGTCATTCCGGCCGGCGCAGGACGGCTTCATCGTCCTGCGCCGTGGAGGATGCTTCATCCGCTTCTCTCGGTTGAGGCGCTTTCCAGATGACAGAGTTCGTCGTACACTTCCGCTCTATTCAGCGCTGGCAGAAAAGCAGGTCCCTCCACTGCGGCCCTTCGGGCCTTCGGTCGGGATGACGCGGGTTTTGGGCGAAGCGATGTACCCAGACAGTTTGTCAGAGATGTGCGCAGAGAAAGGAATTTGCCAGTGCCAACGATTGCAAGCTGAGGCTATACTTGTCAGACCAATTTCGGCAGGGCGGTTTTGGCCGGATTGTTTCCAGGTAAAAGGGGCTGAAAGAGCGGCATGTCGAGAACATCAGCGGTCCTGTTGTCAGCGGCCGGACTCCTCTGTCTTAGCGTTATCTCTTTTGGCCCGCACATGGCCCGGGTCTCGGCGCACATGCAGGAGCCCAACCTGCAACGCCCGCAGAACGCTCGCGGCAACGGTGCCGAGCGTTCGCACATCTTCCTCGGGCTTGGACGCATTCCCGATGAGGCGGCGGCAAAGCGCGGCGAGCCTCTCTTCAAGCAGAGCTGCGCCGTCTGTCACGGCGCGGATGCGCGCGGCGGCATCGGCCCCAATCTTCTGCGCTCGGTGCTGGTGCTGCACGACGACAAGAACGAAGAGGTCAGCCAGGTCATCAAGAACGGCCGTCCGCAGAGCGGCATGCCCGGGTTCCCCAACCTTACGGCGGAGGAGCGCAACGACATCGCCGAGTATGTCCAGCACCAGATCGAGCTGGCGGCGAACCGCGGCCTCTACAAGTACTCCGGCACCATGTCGAGCGGCGACGCGGCGAAGGGCAAGGCGTTCTTCGCTGCCAACTGCGCGAGCTGCCACTCGACGACGGGCGACCTCGCGGGGATCGGCAACAAGTTCTCCGACCCCACGGCGATGCTGGCGCGCATCGCATGGCCGCGCGATCGCGGCCCGCGTCAGGCCACGGTGACGACGCCCGACGGCAGGAAGCTCACCGGCACGCTCGCCCACTACGACGACTTCGAGACGACGCTCAAGAGCGCCGATGGAACGGCCTCGACGTGGCCGACGTCTGCGATCAAGGTCGAGATCGCCGACAAGCTCGAAGGCCATCGCGCCCTGCTGCCGAAGTACACCGACGACGACCTGCACAACCTCACACGGTATCTGCTGACAATCAAATGAAGCTCTCCACACTCGCACAACTCGCAGCGCTCGCCCTCTTCTCCGCGACAGGTTTGCAGGCGCAGGGCCTCGACCCCAGGGCGCTGTCGCTGTTCCACCAGCCCGCCGACGTGTGGCCCACCTACAACGGCGACTACTCCGGGCGGCGCTTCAGCGAGATCAGGCAGATCGACCAGTCGAACATCGGGCGGCTCACCGCGAAGTGGAAGTACAAGATCACCGGCATCCCTCCGCTGCGCGGCAGCGGCCCGCTGGTCATCAAGTCGACGCCGCTGATGGTGAACGGCACGCTCTACTTCACCATCCCCGACCACGTCTTTGCAGTGGACGCACGCACGGGCAAGGAGAAGTGGCGCTTCGACTTCGAGGACCACGGGGGGCACATCCTCGGCCAGCGCGGCGTTGGCATGTACGGCAAGTGGGTCTTCTTCCTCACGCCGGACGGCTGGTTTATCTCGCTCGATGCGGAGACCGGCAAGGAGCGCTGGCGCAAAAAAGTCGCCGACGAGAAGATGCAGTACTTCACCACGATGGCCGCCGTGATTGTGAAGAACCACGTCATCATCGGGGTGGGCGGCGATGCGATGGACGTGCGCGGCTATCTGGAGTCGCGCGACCCGGAGACCGGCGAGATGCAGTGGCGCTGGTGGTCGGAGCCCCTGAAGATGGGCGATCCCGGCTCGGAGACCTGGCCCAACCAGCAGGCAATGGACCACGGCGGCGGCATGACGTGGATGCCCGGAACCTACGATCCGGAGTTGAATCTTCTTTATTGGGGAACCGGCAATACGAACCCGGTCTATGCAGGACAAGGGCGCAAAGGCGCGAACCTCTACACCGATTCCATCGTTGCGCTGAACCCCGACACGGGCAAGCTCGTCTGGTACTTCCAGGCCTCGCCGCACGACACCCACGACTGGGACAACGTGGAGACGCCGGTGCTCTTCGACCTGGAGATCGATGGCAAACCGCGCAAATTGCTGGCGCAGGCCGCGCGCTGCGGCTACTTCTTCGTGCTCGACCGCACCAACGGCAAATACCTGGTCTCGAAGCCGTACACCAAGACGGCGAACTGGTCGAAGGGAATCGACGAACGCGGCCAGCCGATCCCCGACCCCGGCAAGGAGCCGCACGTCGATGGCTCGATGGTCGATCTACCGGGCGGAGGCGGGACCAACTGGTGGGCTCCGAGCTACAGCCCGCTGACGAAGCTCTTCTATGTGAATGCGCAGGAGGGCTACAGCCTCGCCTATCTCTACGACACCTCGCGCGAGCCGCAGGGGTATGGCGGCGGCAGCACAGGGTTCTTCGACCCGGCCTCGTCGCTGATCGCGCTCGACGTGACCACTGGCGACGTGAAGTGGAAGCACACGGCGAAGGGCGAAGGCGGCGGCATCGCGGGAGGCATCCTGACCACGGCCGGCAACCTGCTCTTCGTCGGAGATTCGGACAGGCTGGCGGCGTTCGACCCGGCCAACGGCAAGATTCTCTGGTCGGAGAAGGTCGGCGGCCGCGTCAGCAACGGACCCTCAACGTGGACGCTGGACGGGAAGCAGAACATCATCGTGGGTGTTGGCGACACGCTGTACGCCATGACCCTCGACGGCAAGTAGTGTGTTGCCCTGCTTTGTCATTCCGTAACGAAGTGAAGGAATCTGCTTCAGCTTGTGCTTACGCGACGCAAAACAGCAGATTCCTCCGTTTCACTACGGAATGACAAACAAAGGTTCGCTGCGGAATAGCGAACAAAGAAGAGTAGGGTGCTTGGCGGTGAAGTCGAGTGCCGGTATCTCCCCCGTAGTGGCCGCCTAGGTCGCCTTGCGCTGGAAGCTGGTCTTCTTGGTGTTGGCGAACGAGTCCTTTACCTTTGTTGGCGCGGCGGAGGTCGCATGGCCCGGTTTGGTGCCGCCGTTTGCCTGGGCAGCGGCCTTTTCGCGCAATGCCTGTAGCTTTTGTGCCTTCCGGCCCAGCCCGCCGATCTTGATGCCGCCTGCTTTAGGAATGAAGTCGCTCATGCAGCGATTTTCTCACAGCGTCAGGGCAGTCTGCCGTGATTGGCGGCCGAGAGCGGCGTCGCAACCGGCGTGGCAACACCCACAAACTCGGTGACGGAGTTGTACGTGAAGTTCGCCACCCAGAGGTTCCCCGAGGGGTCGATGGCGATGCCGCGCGGACCGCTCAGGCCGATGTTGACTCCGCCGGCGGTGTAGCTGTCGGTGCCGAAGCCAGTCGTGGGCGAGAGCGCCGTGCCCGCGTTCGAGAACTGCGAGACGGAGTTGTTGTCGCGGTTGGCCACCCAGACGCGATTGCTTCCGTCGATGGCGATGCCGGCCGGGCCGCCGAGTCCACCGCCGGTGTAACCTCCCGCGGGCGAGACCATCGCGCCGTTGGGGTCGGCCTTGCCCAGGGTGTTGTTGCGGCTCGAAACGAACCAGACGTTGTCTGCCGAATCGATGGCCACGGGGGTAAGGTCGTTGCCGGTCGCCGCGGTCAGCGACTGCGTGAGCCGCGTTGAGGATGAGGGCAGCGTGAGGTGGTAGAGGGCACCGTTATGTCCCAGCGTCCATGCGCTTCCGTTGGAGGCGACCGCGATCCCCGAGGTGTAGGCATCGGTCAGGAAGCTCGATACCTTCGACCCGGACGGGGCCAGCACGGTCGTATGGTCGGTTCCCGAGAGCCATAGGTTTCCCGAGGGGTCGAAGGCCGGAAAGAAACAGTTTGTGCCGCAGGCATAAGGAGTTTGCGTGACCGGCGAGCCGTTGTTGAGCAGCACCGAAACGCTGTTGGCTCCGGGTATGAAGTTGACGATCCAGGGGCTGTCCTGCGCGTCGATGGCCACGGCGAACGGCTGCTTCAGGCCGCCGTTGCGGGTGTCGAGGAGGATGTTCCCCGTGGGCGAGAACTTCAGCAGGTTGCCGTTGGCGTAGCCGGGAACCCAGACGTTGCCCTGAGAGTCGACCGCCGGGTAGTAGGGGCCGGGCATGTCGTCGGAGAAGAAGGTGATCGTCAGCGTCCAGTCGTTCGGCGCCGCCGCGAGGGTGGGCAGGTAGGGCGAGGCCGCGGCCGCGAGCTTGAAGAGCGTCGCCACATTCAGGCCAGGGTTGTGCGCCATGTTCAGCACCGCCACCGCCGTATTCGCGGGCAAGGGGTCGTTCGTCGAAGGACGCGTCGCCGCAAAGAGCGTGTCGCAGGCGGAGCCGCTGCCCGTGGAGTTGATGCACGGCACCAGAAGATTCGCCAGGGCGTTGATCTTCGTCTGCGGAATGAAGCCGTTGCCCTGGTCGTTGTAGGCCTTCGCGGTCCCGGTTCCGAGGTCGACCAGGTTGTTGTAGGTGCTGAAAGCGTTGGCCAGTCCGGCCAGCGCGTTGGCCGAGTTGCCGGAGCCGACGTGCGTCGGATCGGTCATGAACCCGGCCAGAGCGTAGGCCGTGGCGACAGTCGAGACCTCATTGATCACAAAGGCCGATATCTGCCCGGCGAAGCTGCCCGATGCCGGACAGGCACCGAAGATCGCGAGCATGCCGATGACCGGATTGACGACCACTCCGCTGAAACCCGGGTTGCCGTTCGAGGCGTAGACGTAGACCTGCTGCCCTGGCGTGCATGAATACAGCCCGGTGAAGCTGAAGTTTCCGGAGCTGCTGCTGGTGACATACGCGCCGTCCTTGTCGATAGAGACGCCTGGCATCCTCGGGTTTAACAGCGAGACGCTGGGCTGTCCCCACCCCGAGGTGTTGGCCGCAAAGAGATAGATGTGCGCCCCGGCGATCGCCTGCTTGCCTCCAAAGGAGGTTCCCTCAGTCGTAGAGACCGTAGTGAGGGTGCCGACGGTAGTGGATGAGCTGGGGTTCGTGACGGGCGTCGTCGTAGCTGGAGGGTTCGTCGCGGAGTTGGGGCGCGTAGGCGGCAAGCCGCATCCTGTCAATAAGATAGGCAGCGCAATCAGCAGACTTCGCCGGAGATGGGTCTGGAGAATCAAAATGGGCCGTTTTGGTCTATCGCGCGTAAGTGCTTATAGAGATGTACTTACGCGGTGGATAGCAGGAAAAGAATACCGCAGGCTGTGCCGAAGCGAAATTGGCCTTTGGTGGTATGCGCCTGGCTCTACAGAGACCCCTGTTTGTCATTCCGTAACGCAGTGGAGGAATCTGCTTGATTTCATTCAGGTCTGGAGGAAAAGCAGATTCCTCCGCTCCGCTGCGGAATGACAACAAAAGATGAGCGGTCTTCAAGGCGGGTTCGAAATGTGAGTTGATTATTATCAAATAATCATGCAACGTTTCGCTCAATTATGCGTCATATAGATAGCTTGGATTGATGAGATCCCGGCGAGAGTTCCACAGATCAACACTGAAGGAGTGTTTCCGATGACCATTACACGCTTTTCTCCCGCCCTGCGATTTGCCCCTGCCCGCCGTCCCTTTGGCGAGGCGACCCTGCAGGATCGCCTGAACTCGATCTTCGAGGATCTCGGCTGGGAGCCGGAGGTGCCTGAGGCGAAGAAAAACAGCTTCGTCCCGGCGGTCGATGTCTACGAAGATGCACAGAAGGTGACGGTCAAGCTGGAGGTCCCCGGCATCCGGCAGGAAGATCTGGATGTGCGTCTTGAAAATCACACGCTGACGGTGAAGGGCGAGCGCAAGTTCGAGAACGAGGACAAGAAGCAGAACTTCCACCGTATCGAGCGCAGCTACGGCAGCTTTGTGCGGACGTTCACGGTGCCGCAGACGGTTGATACAGAATCGATCAAGGCGAACTACGATGCTGGCGTGCTGACGATCACGCTTGGCAAAAAGCCTGAGGCGAAGCCGAAGCAAGTGGCGATCGAAGCGGGTCCCGCTGCCGAGGCTGCTCCGGCTCCCGGAGTTCCACTCCACTAACGCACCAAGGGGCTTGCAGCTCTGGCCGTACGGATGCCGCAATGGGGCGGGAGACGAAACTGTCTCCCGCGTTTGTGTTGCGTCATCCTTCCTGCCTGACTCTGGACATCTGAACGAGAGACAGCGTCCGGCGATCTACTCCGCCCGCAGCACCTCCGATGGCTCAACCGCTGCGGCCTTTCGCGCCGGTAACAGCGCTGCGATCACTGCGACGGCAGCGACGAGCACCGCCGCTCCCGCAAGCACGTAGGGGTCCGACGGAGTGACGCCGAACAACTGCGTGCGCAGCAGCCGCGCCAGCGCCACGGCCAGCGGCAGGCCAACGAGGATGCCAGCGCTCGCGAGCTTCAACACGTCGCCAAACACGAGCCGCGACACCAGCCACCGCGACGAGCCCAGCGCCATGCGTATGCCGATCTCTTTGGTGCGCTGCGCCGTCGTGTAGGCCATCACGCCGTAGAGTCCAACGCCGGCCAGCAGCGTTGCCAGCAGGCCAAAGGCGATGGCGAGGAGCGCGATCATGCGCTCGTTCTCCATGTCGCGGTCGATCTGGCCGTCCATCGTGCGCAGGTCGTCGATCGCCAGCAACGGGTCAACTGACGCGACGGTCCTGCGGATGGTTGCGAAGACCGCCTCCGGCGGTGTCTGCGTGCGCACGTAGTACGAGATCGAGCGATTGAGGTCCTGCCCCGTCATCTGCTCGAGCGGCTGATACAGGGATGGATTGATCTCGCCGCGAAGGCTGGTCTGCGCGAAGTCGCGCGTCACGCCGACGATCTCCGTGTCGAAGGGGCGATTGTCTCCGCCGCCGTCGAACAGTCTCTGGCCGATCGCTTTGTTCACGGAGCCGAAGT
Source organism: Acidobacteriota bacterium (assembly GCA_018268775.1). GTDB lineage: Bacteria > Acidobacteriota > Terriglobia > Terriglobales > Acidobacteriaceae > Edaphobacter. The sequence continues at coordinate 34,449 of JAFDVV010000050.1, forward strand.
AACGCTTGGCCAAGGTCTCGTTGACGATCGCCACCTTGGGATGCGCCGCGTCGTCAGTCTCTGTAATGCTTCGGCCTGCGAGCAGCGGTATGCGCGCCGTCTCCAGAAGGCCGGGGCCGACGTTCATCTTGGTGATGGTCATGTCTTCGTCTGGCGCGGTCTTGTATCCGGCGAAGGTCACGTTGCCCGAGTGCGACGACTGGCCGAGCAGAGGACTGTTCGATGCGCCCGCGCTCTCAACGCCGGGCATCGCGCGCAGGGCTTCCAGCATGCGGACACGTACCGCCGGAAGCCGCGTGGCATCGTAGCCCGACAGCTTGGGATCGAGCGTGAAACCAATCAGGTGGTCCGTCTTGAAGCCGACATCGTGCGAGCGCAACTGCTGCATGGTGCGGACGAACAATCCTGCGCCAACCAGCAGCAGGAGGCTCAGGCATATCTGCGCTCCAACAACCACGCGGCGGAAGCCGAGCTTGCCGCCGGTGCCCGTCGACGTGTGTGAGCGCAGCGACTTCATCAGGTCGGGTCTGAGTATCTGCGCCGCGGGCGCAAGGCTGAAGACGATGCTCACCAGGATGGCAACCGCAAAGTTGAAGGCCAGCAGGCGGGCGTCGAGCGACGACCCAAAGGGCCCGCCGGAGTCGCCAAGGCGCTTCGTCAACAGACGAATCGCCGTGGGGGCGAGCGTAAGTCCAACTGCGCCGCCGCCGATGCCGATCAGCAGCCCCTCCAGCAGAAGCTGCTGCACAATCCTTCCCGAACGCGCGCCGAGCGCGTAGCGCAGCGAGAACTCCCGCACACGCCCGGCCGAACGCACCAGCAGCAGGCTGGCCACGTTGACCGCCGCAATCAGCAATACCAGCGCGGCCATGCCCATCATTACCAGCAGCGGCGTCTGATAGTCGTCGCGGTTGTACGAGAAGCCTCGCGCCGCGGGCTGCACCAGCAGACGGCTGTTCGTCAGGTACTGGTCGGTAAAGCTCTTCGAGGCCGTGCCCAGCGCCTTCAGCTCGTCGGCACGCAGAGCGTGCCACAGCGGAGCGCACATCACCTCGGCCTCGGTGGCGCTCACGCCGTCCTTCAGACGTCCCACGATATTCAGCCAGCGGTCCGTGTGGTCGGTCAACGCCTTGTCGCGGCCGGGCATCACCTCGCCAAGCATCGACATCGGCACAAACAGCGCGGGCGTCTCGCCCCACACCGCGCTGTGGAACTTCGCCCCCGCGACGCCGACCACCTTGAACGGATGCCCGTTCAGCGAGATGTTCTGTCCCACAATCGAAGCATCGCCGCCGGTGTGCCTCTGCCAGTAGTCGTAGCTCAGCACCATCACCGGAGCGGCGTCCTTCTGCATATCTTCGGCCTGCGAGAAGAACCTGCCCAACGCGGGGGCCACGCCCAGCATGGTGAAGTAGTTGCCGCTGACGATCTCGGCCTCGGCAAACTCGGACGAGCCGTTGCGCGTAAGTGCGACGGAGGTCTTCGACGTCGCCGCCAGCGCCTCAAACGCCGCCGACTTGTCGCGCAGGTCCAGATACATCGGGTACGAGAAGTAGCTCTCGATGCCGCCGCCGTGCGAGCTCGAGTGCCCGCGCCATGCCTTGCCCGTGCCTTGCAGATAAACGAGGCGCTCCGGCTTATAGACCGGCAAGGCCCTCAGCAGCGCCTGGTCGAGCAGCGAGAAGATCGCCGTATTCGCCCCCACGCCCAACGCCAGCGTCAGCACAACGGTCAGCGTGAAAACAGGCGATTGCCGCAACTGACGGAGTGCATATCGAAGATCGCTCAGTATGTTCTGCATCACAGCTCCTTCACTTACAAGACAATGGGATGGCCCCGGTACTGATTAAGCAGTTATGTCTCCATCGTGCGGCTCGCATTTTCAGGGGCTTAGCGGCGAGAGCGCGCTCTTGTGTGTCCGCATTCGCAACGGTGCGTCCGGAAGCGAACACCTGCCTGCGCGCTGCACCGCAAATACGCTCGAGCGACAGATAAGGACACGTCACGAACTCCTTTGTCATTCCGTAGCGCAGCGGAGAAATCTGCTGTTGAGACGGAAGGATACAAAGGAAAGCAGATTCCTCCGTTTCACTGCGGAATGACAAAGATAAGGTCGAGATGACGAACAAAGGTGCGCAGCGGAGGCATGTGCATGTCCAATGCCATTCCGCAGCGCCCCATGTTTGTCATTCCGTAGCGCAGCGAAGGAATCTGCTGTTCAACTACCACTCCGCCGACAGGTCCTCCCAGGCAGGGTTGTTTTCGTCAATCAGCGCCAGCTTCTTCTGCCGGTTCCAGTCCTTGAGTTCCTTCTCGCGGGCGATCGCATTCAGGACGTAGGTGAAGCGCTCGAAATAGACCAGGCGGGTAATGTTGTATCGCGCTGTGTAAGCGTGAGAGCGGAGTTCGCGATGCTGGCGGACCCTGTCGGCGATGTTGTTCGTGAACCCTACGTAAAGGTTCCGGGAACGGCTTGCAAGAATGTACACGTAGAAGATGTATTCGCGGGACTGCATTCCTGCGGAGGATATCGGAACACTTGGGCGAGGAGAAGCAGATTCCTCCGCTGCGCTACGGAATGACAAACAAAGGTGCTGCGGAATGGCAAACAAGGGGCTTCAGCTTGAACCCTTTGTTCGGGGCATTGCTTTTCTGCATACAACCCATCCCACCACTGTGGGAGTTGCCGGGTGCCCCATACATGACGCAGCCTTATCGCGGCATGTGTGGGAACATTCGAGCGAAGCTCGAACCGGCTTGCATAAGACCCTCCCCGGCATGGCCTCCCGCGCCCTCGCTTTCTGCATCCAACCCATCACCGGGAGTTTGCACGTTGAGTCCGGACGCGAAGTAAAGCAACATATATCAACACTTACTGCGATACCCTGAGGAAAACGCGAGGCCTCTCCCCATGAAATCCATTCGCAGTCTGGTTCTATTTTTTGCCGCCCTTCTCCTGATTGCCCCTTCCGCTCTCCAGGCGCAGATCGCCGTCTACGGCACGGTGGGCGGAGGAAGCTTCAACAGCGCTCCCGTCACTCTTGGTTATGGTGGCATCGCAGGTATCTACAAATCCAGCGGCTACGCGCTTCATACGATCTCCGTCGGAGGCGACCTGCGCGGCTCCTTCATGGGACGCGACGGCTTCCACTACAACACCTTTGCCGCTGGCCCGCGCATCAGCTTCAACCCGCACGTGATCCCGCTGCACCCCTACGTCGAAGGACTCGTCGGCTTCGCCAACTACAACGGCGGCAGAGGCACATCGTCGGTCAATCACTTCAACTACCAGGTCGTCGGCGGGCTCGACGCCACCATTCTGCCGCGCATCGACTGGCGTGTGGTCGACATCGCCTACAGCGTCGCCGCAGGACAGAATCTTCGCGCGACGACATTCTCCACTGGCCTCGTCGTCCGCTTCTGATAGCGTCCGCTTCTTCGCAACTGATTTTGTCATTCCGTAGTGAGGGAATCTGTTGTTTTGCGCCGGGTGGGTGCGAGCAAAAGCAGATCCCTCCGCTTCGTTGCGGAATGACAAAGCCTGCGGAGTGGCAAAGCCTGGGGATGACAAAGATTGCGGAACGGCAAAGTCTGCCGAGTGACCAAGAAAGCGTCGGCGGTCATCGCTCGTTACGCCGTCCCCTCCCTTGCGCCCTTCCATATATCCAGCCCGCCGTCGGTGGCATAGCGGTCGATCTCAGCCAGCTCTGCGCCGGTGAACTTCAGGTTCTTCACCGCGTCCAGCGAGTCGTCGAGCTGCGCCACGTTGCGCGCCCCAATCAGCGCCGAGGTCACGCGCGAATCGCGCAGCACCCAGGCGATGGCCATCTGCGCCAGCGTCTGCCCACGGCCCGCGGCGATCTCGTTGAGCGCACGAACGCGCTTCAGGTTGTCTTCGCTCAGCATCGTCGTCTTGAACGACCCGCCCCCGCCTGCGCGCGAATCTTCAGGCACTCCCTTGAGATATTTGCTGGTCAGCAGCCCCTGCGCCAGCGGCGAGAAGGCGATGCAACCGGCGCCGAGTGCATCGAGCGTCCCCAGCAGCTCTCCCTCGACCCATCGGTTGAGCATGGAGTACGACGGCTGATGGATAAACAGCGGCACGCCTTCGCTCTTCAGGATCGCCGCCGCCTCGCGCGTGCGCTCCGGGCTGTACGACGAGATGCCCACATACAGCGCCTTGCCCTGGCGGACGATGTGCGCGAGCGCGGCCATCGTCTCCTCAAGTGGCGTGTGCATGTCGGGCCGGTGGTGATAGAAGATGTCGACGTAGTCGAGGCCCATGCGCTTCAGGCTCCCGTCGAGCGAGGCGATCAGATACTTGCGCGAGCCGCCGATGCCGTAAGGCCCGGGCCACATGTCCCAGCCCGCTTTGGTGGAGACGATCAGCTCGTTGCGATGCGGCGCGAGGTCCTTCTTCAGCATCGCGCCGAAGTTCTCCTCCGCCGAACCATACGGCGGCCCATAGTTGTTCGCCAGGTCGAAGTGCGTCACGCCGCGATCGAAGGCGCGGCGCACCATGGCGCGGCCCGTCTCGAAGACATCGGCGCCGCCGAAGTTCTGCCACAGCCCTAGCGAGATCGCGGGCAACACAATGCCCGACCTGCCGCAACGGCGAAAGTTGGCGGCTTTATAGCGGCCCTCGGCGGGGACATATGTCATCGCAAGCTCTCTCCTGTCTCGAAAACGTCGAAGAGCGTACGACGGCTGCTCTCGCCCACACTCTCATGTCCAGCCTACATCGAAGCCGGCGATGTGCCCCATTCACGGCGTGGCATGTCGCAGCCGGTTTTGCTATTGCAGGGCTACAGCAACTCCTGCGCCCGCAGCACCGCTTTCACAGCCTCGTCCGCCGTTGCGCCGGGTGCCCCATTCATGCCGCAGGCATGGGTGGGACATTCGAGCGAAGCTCGAACCGCATTTCATTCAACTGTGCGGCGAAGGCTCATAAAAGCTCACGAAACCTTGGATTTTCACAACGACTCCTGCGCCCTCAGCACTGCTGCCACAGCCTCATCCGCCGTTGCGCCCACCGCGCTCAGATGCCCCATCTTCCTGCCCTTGCGCGGACGATGCTTCTCGTACAGGTGCAGCCGCACCCCCGGCACGGCGAGCGCGCGGTCGAAGTGCGGCGCTCTGGGCGAGCCGTCTTCGTTCAGCCAGACGTCGCCCAGCAGGTTGGCGATCGCGCACGGCTGTACAACGCTCACATCGCCCAGTGGCAGGTCGCACACGGCGCGAACAAGCTGCTCGAACTGGCTCGTAACGCTGGCGCGTTCGCTTGCGTGATAGCTGTTGTGCGGGCGCGGCGCAAGTTCGTTGACCAGCAGGCGTCCGTCGGCGGCGACAAACATCTCGACGGCTAGAATGCCTTCGAGCGTAAAGCTGTTGGCGATCCTCTCCGCCAGCTCGCGCGCCTCGGCGGCCATCGCGTCCGTCAGGGGAGCGGGCATCACGCTCCAGGCCAGTATCTGGTTCTCGTGATGGTTCCACGCCGCGGGGTAGACCTTTACCTCGCCCGCGGGTGAACGCGCAACCAGTACCGATATCTCGCGCTCAAGCTCGATGGCCTTCTCGGCCACGCCCGCGTGCTCACCGAGCGCAGCCCACGCGCCGCGCAACTCGTCTTCAGCGTCTGCGCCGAGACGGAAGCCAACCTTGCCCTGGCCGCGTCCGTCGTAGCCGCCCGTCGCGCTCTTGCAGAAGACCTTTCCTCCTAGATTTTTGATTGCCTCGCGCAGCTCATCGAGCGAGCGCACCGCGCGCCAGTCGCCTACAGGAAAGCCGTGCGACTGCAACCATTCCTTCTGCACGATGCGGTCCTGGATCACCTCGAGCACGCCGCGTCCGGGACGCACCGGCGTCAGCTTCGACGCGGCGTCGAGACTCTTCAGCGCGATCTGCTCGATCTCCAGCGTCACCACGTCGCAGGCACCAGCCAGGTGCGCGGCCTCGTGCGCATCGTCCCACGCCGCCTCGATGCAGCCGTCGACGACGAACCGCGCCGGACACGCCGGGTCGGGATCCAGCACCTGGATACGATACCCCATCGCGCGCGCGGCCATCGCCGTCATGCGGCCAAGCTGGCCACCGCCGAAGATGCCGATGGTCGCGCCGGGAAGAATCGGATTTGCTGTAGTGGTCTTTGAGTTCGTCCCGCTCACGCCTTTGCCGCCCCTGCCGCGTCATCGCCAACTGTCTGCGCGAGCACCTCGTCACGCCGCGCCTCACGCCACGCGGCGATCTTCTCGCGAAGCGCCGCATCGGTCGTCGCGACGATCTGCGCGGCCAGCAATCCCGCATTCGCCGCGCCGGGAGCGCCGATGGCAAGCGTTCCCACGGGGACGCCCTTCGGCATCTGCACGATACTCAGCAGCGCGTCCATGCCTTGCAGCGCGGTGGCGGGAATCGGCACGCCGAGCACGGGAACGACGGTCTTGGCCGCGACCATGCCGGGCAGGTGCGCCGCGCCGCCCGCTCCCGCAACGATGACGCGCAGGCCGCGCGCAACGGCTGTTTCGGCGTACTCGAAGAGTAGATCGGGCGTGCGGTGGGCGGAGACGATGCGCACCTCGTGCGGCACTCCGAACTCGCGGAGCATCTCCACCGCGCCCTGCATCACCGCATAGTCGTTGCGGCTTCCCATGATCACTCCAACCAGCGGTGAGGCGTTCATAAGCCGATTATACGGGTTCGATTTCGCCGAGCAGTGTCATTCCGAGCGAGCCGCAGGCGAGTCGAGGAATCCCCGCATTTCTGGCCTGCGCGGCTGCACCGCTTCACCCGGAATGACACCTCTGTAAATTCATGCTCCTCTACCGCCTGAGAAAATCGATCGCCAGGTGCGCGATCGTCACCAGCGCGCCGACAGCCGCGGTGAAACCGCGCAGCCGCTGCACGCTGCGCTCGTGGCGCTCCACGCGCTCTTCAATCTGTGTCAGGCGGCCCGGCTGGCCGATGCCCATCAACTGGTCCATCTGGCTCTTGAGCACGCGCAGGTCGCCAAGGACCTGTCCTTCAAACTCCGTCATACTGCACCTCCTTCATGTCCTGCACGATCACGAGCCGACCGGCAGGTTGGTAAACACCGCGCTGGAAAGACGCGAGTAGACGGGCGTGCTGGAACCGTCGTACATGCGCACGAAGAAACGCTCCACCTGGGCCGAGCGCGGAATGGTGAAGCTGCGCACCGGGCTTCGCAGCACGAGGTCGCCGCCGGTGCCCGGCCCGAAGGCCCAGTCGCGCCGGCGCACCTCGAAGCCTCCGCCCGTGGGCGGAACGACGCCCGCGTCGACCTGCAACGCCGTGCCCGTCGCACTGACCACCTGCAGGCCCGCGAGGTTCGCCAGCACCGTTGCAGGCGCGGTCAGCGCAACCTGCTGCAAAGCATCGGCAGCGACACCGTCAGCGAGTCTCGCACTCAGCGCGGTCGTCCAGTCGTTCGCGAAGCCGACGCGATAGGTCATCGCCTCGGGCCGCGCGTGGCCGTCTTCAATGACGACGCTGCGAACGCAGAGGTTCAACGTGTCGGCTGAAGCTCCGCTGCCCGAAGCGACGCTGAGCACATCGCCCGGTTGAACGTCCTGCGCGGGGTTCACCATCGTGCAGCTCCCCTGCACAGCCACCGCGCGTGAGGTCGCGAGGCTCATCGCGGCCAGCACGGCGTTCTCGCAATCGGCGGTAGTGCGCGAAGGCGGATGCGTCACCTTGCCCTGCCACGCCGCCGTCGCCACGCCTGTGTTGGAGCCAGCGCGCAGACGCGCGGCGGCGCGGCGGCGTCCGCGATAGCTCACGGCAATCGTCTCGTTGGCCACGGGAACGCGTCCGGCGTAGAAGGTGATCCTGCCCGAAGGCGAGACCATGCAGTCGACGCCATCGATCTGCGGGCCGCTGACGCGAACGATCGTTGCACTACCCGGCACCGTCGTTGCAATCCACGCCGGACCCGCGTGCGCGATGCCGCACGAGCCGATGGAGCCTTGCAGTTGCACGCTGTTGACGGGCGCGAAGGTGCAGCTTGCGGGCGACGAGGCGAGTGCCGTCGTATACAGCACGGTCGCCGGAGTGTTGGACGCCGTGCCCATGTCGCGCGACTCGAAGACGAGCGTGACCGGCGCTGCGATCGCGTCTCCGCCGAAGCTGCGCAACACGCCGTCGCACACGGCGCTGTACGTCTCAGTGGATCGCACGGTCTCCGTGCAGTGCAGCCGCAGCCGCAACGTGTAGCTATGACCGCTGAGCATCGTCAGCGACGTGCCTGCTTCAACGCCGTTGACGAACGGCGTAACGATGGTCGCGCCGCCGCTCTGCCTCACGTTGAATCCGGCGAAGCAGTTGGCTCGTTCGACCGCGCCCGTGTACAGGCCGCACACCACGCCGTCGCTCGCCGCGCCCAGCGCGACCGAGTCCAGTTCCAATGTCAGGGTCCCGCCGATCTCAACCGACGCAACGGAAGACAGCGTCGTCTGCCCGTCGAGCCCGTTGCCGCCCGTCATCGTCAGTCCCAAGTGCGTGAGCGAGAGAAACGATCCGTTGTCGGCGACGCTCCACACGCGCGGGTTGATCGCCGCCTGGTCGAAGCGCTCGTCGAGCAGCGTGGCAGGGCCCTTTGCGCGATACGGTGGCTGCGTCAGTTGAAAGATGCTCGTCGTTCCATCGCCCATGAAGTACTCGGTGATGTAAGCGGCGGCCTCCGTCTCGCCGGTGAGCGTGACGTCGGTGGCCAGCTCGCGCGTCATCGCCTGTGAAAGCGGAGCGATGTGCAACGCTGCGTCGCCGTCGCCCAGAGCATGCGTCGCGAGCGGTGCCACTCCGGTTGCATCCGCCGCATCGGCGATGGCGCGGAACGCGAGCCGGTACACCGCGCCCGTCGTCGCGACGCCCGCGTACACGCGCTCGGGCTGCGTGACGATGGAGCCGGTAAAGAGTGTCACGCCGCTGTCATTGGCGACGACGACGCGCGCGTGACGCGCAGGCGCGGGCAGCGCCGCCGCGTTCACGTCGAGCAGCCCCGCGCACCGCGCCGCCTCATCCCGCGCCCGCACAATCTCGAACGGCGCGTCGGCGGAGAGCGCGGCGGTGTAGTCGCGCGCGCCCGCGCCATCCATGTTGTCGATGGTGATCTTCACGTTTGCCTCACTTGTGTTTTTGAGTTGTGTGGGGCCTCTGAGCTTCGGGTTCGAGCTTCGCTCGAATGTCCCACCCATGCCGCGATAAGACCGCGTCATGAATGGGGCACCCGGCCCGAGCTTTCTATTCCCTATGCCCTATGCCCTGTTCCCTGCATCGGCCAGCGGCGGCAGCCCGCGCATCTGGCGTACTTCGTCGACTGTAAGCACGCCGCACTCGATCAGCGTCTTCTGCATCGCGACCTCGCGCGTCTCGTCACGCGTCTCCAGGTCGTTGAAGCAGAACTCGAACTCGCGCCAGCCCAGCTTCTTGGCGAAGAGGTCGCGCGTGATGTGTTCGGCGATCAGCTTCGCAACCGGAACGACGGCGCTCTGAAACGCCTCGTCGGCAAACTCGCCCGCAGTGGAGCGGTTCACATCGCCATGCACGCCCAGCAGCATCGGCGGCAACTCGAAAGCGTTGGCGATCAGCCGAATCAACATCTCCTGCCATTGCAGGCGCAGGTCGGCGTCGGTGCCTCCGGCGAAGCGCAGCACCTCGGGCTTGGTCGGTGTGCTCAACACGGGTACGCGGCCCGTGCCTTCGATCTCGTCCTGCCACCAGCGGATCATGCGGTCGTGCTGCTCCGGCGTCGCCTCGTCGAGCCACAGAGCGTACTGCACCACGGAGTTCGCCGCGAGCTTTCCCGCGTAGCGGTTCGCGCTCAAAAACTGGTTCACCGTCTCAAACGCAACCTCCAACCGGCCAAGTCCGAACGGTGTGTGCGTCCGCGGATTCAGCCGCACGTAGATCAGCTCGTCGTCGCGCAGCGGAACCAGAGCGTCGGTGCCGATGCGTCCCGTGGCCTGCGCGTAGCGCGTCTTGCCGGGCGAGCCGTCCCAGCGGCTGTCGATCTGGATCGTTGCGCCGTCGACCGCCCACAGATGAAATGGCCGCAGCGGGTCGCCGGTCGCCTCCATCTCCACCGCGCCGAAGCCGCCCACCAGCAGGTCTTCGATCACTTGCTCCCACAGCACGCGAAAGCTGTCGGCCGCGTTCGGCTCTTCCAGGCAGCGCCGCAGCACGCGCAGCTTCTCCTGCGCGTTGTCGATCGCGGCGATGTCGTAGCCACGGCGCACGCGCACCTGCCAGTCCATGCTGGCCACCTTGTCCTTCACCACGTTGATGGCGCGGCGCACGACCGGCGTCTCGGCGAAGCGCCGCAGGTTGGCGGGCGTCGGCTTGGGCAGCGCGGCGTGCGTCGACGTCGCGCCGCGATACGGCGTAAGGATAGCGGGAAGCATTGCCGTCTTGCGCTCGCCCCTGGTCGCATCGCCTTCGGCGGCGGCTACCGATGTGCCGCCTGCCAGCCGCTGCCATATGTTCTTCACTGCTCCTTGAACTCCCATGTCGCTCACCTCGCTTGCCGATGTCGTTGTCAAAAAAGAAAAGGCATGGCTTCGAAAGCCATGCCACGTTGTTTTACAAACTACCGATGAAAGCAGTACCCAGACTCTACCTGGCTTCAGGCCCTCAACTCCAGCCGCGCCGTCTCCGCCACGCGGGCAAGGTCGCTCAGCGTCACTACGCGAATCGCCTCGCGCTCCATCGCCTCCACGCCAAAGCGATAGCGGTCCGAGGCCTCTGTCTCATCGTCTGAAGCAGAGACTGCGCGCAGCGGCTCGACGATCGCCGTCAGTTCGAGATCGGTGCCCTCCACGCGGCGCACGCCCTCGCGCAACTGCGGCGCGGCCCACGCCAGCCCCTTCGCTCCGTCTACATCTCCTTCAAGCGAGACTGCCTGAAACATCCGGATGATGCCGTTCGCATTCGCATCCGCGCGATAGCCGCAGTCGAGCTTCAGCGGATCTCCCGGCCGCGTGTACGTGGACGCCGCGATGCGCTTGCGCATCATGGCCCACACTCCGGCGCGCTCGAACTCCGTGCGCATCGCGCCCTGGATTGCGGCGCGGCCTGTTCGCCTGCGCTCCTGCTTCACCTTCAGCGGTTCGACATACATGCGCATCAACTGCGCAAGCTCGGCGGGAACGCTCTCCGCCAGCGACGCGCGCGGCTCCGAGATTTGCAACGAGTTCGAGAGCGTGTCCTCCAGCAACTGCATCACCGGCTTGGTGTCCGCCGTGCCAAGACGAAGCCGCTCGGCGATCTCGCCTTCGAGCGCCTCGAACAGCGTTGTGTCGGCCTCGGCGTCCATGCAGCGCACACGCGCCCAGTCGCGCGTAAAGCGCACGACGGTCTCCGTCGCCGCCGCGCCAGCCTCGCGCAGCACAACACCGATGTTCACGAACTCGCCCTTCACCACATCCGGCACATAGCGGATGAGGAAGAACTCGCATGGGATACGCTCTGCCAATCGAACTCCTCTTACTACATTACAAATCCTTCGCTGCCGTTTATCTCCGCGAACTGCCGTGGCACCGTCACCGATGCGCCCCGGTTCCACAATGGGAACGGATTGCGGTCCGAGTCGCGGAAGGCCGCGACCAGCTCACGCACGCGCGACCGGCGCACGATCATCTGTTCCATCAACTGCTCCAGCGCCGGCGTATCGTACGCGTACCACTCCGGCGGGACCTGCTCCGCGACGCGCCACAGCACTTCGGGACGCATCTCCTCCACGCGCGTCAGCCATGGCTCGAAGCTCTCCCACCCGGCCACATGCCGGTAGACCAGGTTGCGCTGGTAGACCCCGCGCAGCGGCGAGTCCAGGAAGTTCCACTCGCCCCCGTTGAAGCAGAAGCCCTGGTCGATGAAGCTGGCGCGATATCTTCGCTCGCGCGGCCTGCGCTCGAAGACCGCCTGACGCCCGTTCGAGTTGCCGGTCCACTTGTCGATGCACAGCATCCCCGCGAACTCGCGCAGGTTGCGCACCTCTTCAAGCTGCGGTTCGGGCAGGTAGTCCAGCACCTGCCCCGGCATCAGGCCGCCGGCAAACTGCGACCCGAACTGCAAGCCCGCCGTGTATGGACGGCTCTCTTCGCGAAGCCCTTCAACGCGCATCGCCGGTGTGTTGGCGATCAGCCACTCGGTCACTTCAACGACGTCGCTGTGCGGCACGCTCAGCCCAATGGCGGCGGCAAGTCGCGTGGCGATCAACTCATTGGCCAGCACGCGCAGGTGCTGCGGATTGTTCTGGAACTTGACGACCCACAGCTTGCCGTCCGCGCCCAGCATCAACTGGCTCTGCGCTCCGCCGCGCATCCTTCGAATCGCCTGTACTGCAAGCACTGCCAAGCCGGTGAACTCCTCCGCGTCCGTTAGTGCAGGATACATTCTTTACGCTTGTCATTCCGCAGCGCAGCGGAGGAATCTGCCTCGCTTTTTGTCATTCCGCAGTGAAACGGAGGAATCTGCATTACCCATACCGGCAGAGAAGTCAAAAAGCAGATCCCTCCGCTGCGCTGCGGGATGACAACAAAAAGAGGGCATCCCGAAGAACGCTGACAACTGATAGCGAAGGAGCGGCCTCGCTTTTTTGTCATTCCGCAGCGCAGCGAAGGAATCTGCTTTAACTGGCCACTGTTGAGGTGAAGCAGATCCCTCCGCTACGCTGCGGGATGACAACGAAGGAGAGCTTCCCGAAGAGCGCTGACAACTGAGCGGAGAACAGACAACCGGGAACGCCGAACCCTCACCCCTTCACCAGCATCTCCGCCCTCACCGCCTGCGCCACCGCCATCGCCATCACGCAGTCGTCGTGCGAGCCCGGGGCCGCGCCCGTGCCGCCGTTGGGTAAGGTGTTGTACGTGCGGCACTCCTCCAGCAGTCTGCGCGAGTAGAACATCTCCGGCGACTCCACCAATAGCGAGTTCAGCAGCGCAATCATTCTGGGCTTGCTCGCCGGACTCGTCAGCCAGCCTGCAACGCCTTCCTGCGCGTACAGGTTCGCGTACCGCTCCCTGCTTTCGAGATACGCCAGCACCGCCGCGCCGTGGTTGTTGCGCTCCACGGCGACCAGCGCGCCGTTGTACTCGCGCGCAAGCAGCGCGGCGGCCTGGGCCAGCTCAAGCGGGTTCAGCCTCTTCTGCAACTCGGCGCACTGCAAACCCGTCTCGCGATCGACCACCTGTACGGCCGCGAAGTCGCCGTCCGCGCCGCCGCCAGCCGAATCGACCGCGACGATGTACCGCTTGTTCGCAAGCGGAGGAAACCAGTAAAGCGTCTCACCCTGTCGAGCAACCGGTGGCAAAAGCTCTTCGAGCCGCTTGAAGACCGCCTCCACCGCGAAGCAGCAGTTGCCGCTGGCCCTGAAGCAGGAGACCGCGTCCTCTGCATACTCCTGCGCGCGCAGCCCGTGAAAGCTCGACTCAAGCGTGCGGCGGAAGCCGATCTGTTGCGGCGAAAGCGCGTGTTTCTCCGCCAGAGCGCGCTCCTCCTCGGTGTATTCGTTTTCTGTAACCGATGCGGATACATATGCCGGCTCCAACCACCAGGGAAAAAAGTGCTGGACTGTATCGGTGACGTTGGCGCGGCTCCACTCGTCGTAGAAGCAGCCGCCCGCACCGTTGGGCGTCGACTCGATCACCATCTCGCCCGCGGGCGAGAGCGCGGCGCGCAGACCGGCGAGCGTCTCCGCCGCGTCGCCTGGCCAGCGGCTGACCTCGCTCAGGTGCAGGTTCTGGATCGAGAGCCCGCGTCCCGCGCCGGGGTCGCCAGCGCTCACGATGCGAAACTCGCTGTCCAGTTCGGGAAAGCTCATCTGCCCCACGTTGGCGCGGCCGCGTCGCAGCGGAGCATTCGGGCCTTCGCGCCACTCCTCGGGCAGGTGCTCCCAGAAGCGCTGCACCATGCGGAAGATGCCTTCGGCGGCCTCGCGCGTGTGCGCCACCTGCACCGTCAGCACACCGCGCGCAGTGATGGTCTTCATAAAGAAGCGCGCCGCCGCCCAGGTGGTGATGCCCATCTGCCGCGCCTTCAGCACGATGTTCTTGTTGCCGCGTGCCTGCTCGAAGGCAAACTGCGCCGGGTTGGCGGCAAGCGCGACAATCTCGCCGTTACGGTTGCGGACCTTGATGTGCCGTTCGATCGCGCGAGTCATCGACTCCGGGCCGCGCGCGATCTCGCGCCCCAGAGACAGCAGTGCTTCTACGTCTTTCATCGGTTCACCGGGGAGAGCTTTGAGGAATCGTGTTTGAGCTTCGCCCGAATGCCCACATCTGGCGATACGGCCGCCAGATATGGGGCACCCGAACATCCGCGCGCCCGAAGAGAGACTTCCGCTCCGGGCACGTGCCCTGCTTCTACATCGCCCAGTGGCAACCAGAGACGTTCTTCGGGTTTGCCACGTCGCGAAGCGTCACTGTCGCATTCGCCGGAATCGTGACCGGGGTCGCGAGTCCGTTGATAGGCTGGTTGGCCTGTCCGGCGATCGTCAGTGTGAAGACCGACTGCGGGTTCGAGATGGTGTACGTCTCTCCGCTCGGGCCTGTACAGTCGGGCAGTGTGTAGGCGGCATTGGCCGTGGGCGCGGCCGTCACCGCGCCGTCGCCCGGGGCCATCTGATAGGTGTTCGCGGTTACGACGTTCGGGTTCGCAGGTTTGTAGCCGAAGTAATAGCTCAGGGCATTGTTGAACGCATTCGCAATACGCGCATGCCCCGCATTGGTGGGATGCGTCCCGTCTCCCTGAAAGTAGGTTGTGTTTGAATACGCACCGTCCGCTCCGATAAGAGGATCGGCGGCTGTATCGATGATTCCATCCGCGCCAAACGACTTCGCCATGTTGAGTATCTGGGCGTTGTATGTATCTTTGCTCGCGTCGAGTCCCGTTCGAGACAGCATCGTCACAACGAAGACGCGGCAACCCGCCGACTTCAGTATCTGCACCTCGTGCGCCAGCGAAGTAACCGTCGAATAGCCGCCCGTTGAAACGCCGCTTGCGAAATCGTTCGTTCCGGCAAATACCGTAGCGACCGCCGGGCCGGACAGGGTCTCGCATCGCGGCGCAACGCGCCATGGCTCAGATCCCGCAAGGGCCAGCGTCGTCGTCCAGCCGATGCCCCAGTTGACGGCGGCAAACGGCGGATAGTTCGCCGGAGACACCAGCGTGGGATACGGCGTCGATGCGCCTTGCCCCGCCGTGATCGAGTCTCCGATGAAGTGGATGACGGGGGTCGCCGCAAAGGAACGCGCGGGAGAGGTCTGTACTCCCCTGCTCTTTACCTCGGCCTCGATCAGTTTGCTGACCTGCGTTACCGTCGCCGCATCCAGCATGCCCGGGTAGAAGACCGCGCGATACATCGTCCCCAGCAGCCCGGACGACGCGAAAGGACCGCTGCCGGATGAACCGAGCGTGAAGTTGCCGGATGTCTGCACAAGCCCGGTGGCGTTCTGCGCTGTGTAAGCGCACTCGACACCGTCGACGAACTCGCGGTCGACGCTCGTCCCCGGGACACCAAGCTGATAGGCGATGACATGAAAGCCCGCAGCCGACGTATTGCACATCGATGTGACTGAGTTTGTGAACACGCCGATCGTTGGCGTTGAGTTCAGGTTGTTGACGCTTGAGCCCATCGAAGTCAACACAAGGTTTGCGCCGGAGTTGCCCAGAGAACTTGTAACCAATACAGGGTAGTTGTTGGACGTCTGCGTCCCTGCCGAAAGCGGCTGGTTGTAGACGGCAAAGAGGAACGTCTGCGTCCCGTTGAGCGCGGCGGGCAAAGCGACGCCCTGCCCCGGCTGAAAGGACAGGCCGAGAGACGACCACGCTGGCGCATTGCTGCCTGTGCCCAGCGTGCCGTTGTTGCCGTTGCCGCTCTTGTCGGTCAGCACGGAGCCCGAGCCCTGCATGAAGTTGTAGTCCGCCGTCGCTCCCTGCGGCAGGTTTACGCTGGCGCCGGTTGTGCCCCCGCCCACGGGAGTGGCCCAGGTGCCGTCTTCGCGCAGATAGCGTGTTGTGCCTGCCGTCGCTCCAGGGTCGGGCACTGCGCCACGAGCATGGGAGGCGCCCGATGCTTGAAAGACCGGAAGCTGCGATGCGGCGACAGCGCCATTGATGGTGGTCGCATTCAACGTTCCCACGTTGATGGTCCCCGCTGTGAACGCCTGCGGCGTAAAGCTGTAGCCGGTGCCGCGCAGGCCGAGGTTCAGCGTGCTGGTCTGCGGCTGGAAGTTCAGTGTGTCCACTCCCACACTCGAGTCCAGCTCGAAGAGGTTGTAGCCGGAGTTCCATCTGCCGCAGCCGCGCGAGTTGCAGTGGATCGTAAAGACGCTCTGCTCACCGGCCTGCGCCACCATGGTCCGCTTCCAGATGCCGTCGGCAAAGTAGGCCATGTCGGGAGCGGTGTGGGTCCCTCCGTTGCCGAAGTAGTTTGAGGCAGGCGTGGCGTTGCGTATCACCCAGCCGTGCAGTCCGGGGCCGTTGTTGCCCTCGTACTGAATGCCTGCCTGCTGATAGTTGTCGGGGCGCGGCACAACCTGCGAGACGAACTCCAGGTCGGCGGCCACCTTCTGCTGGTGGTAGTGCGGCTGTTCCACGGTATCGCCCGCGGCCCATGCAACGGTGTTGGGAGCAAGCTGCATGGTCCCGTCCACCAGCCTGGTGGCGGGGTTCATCACGCTGAGGACTTCGGCCATCGGATAGAGCGCATAGCCTCCCGTGAGCAGCGACAGAGTGCCGCCAGCGCTGGTGCTGTTGGCCCCCGTCTGCGCGTAGGTGAGCGTGTTCGGCCCCGTCGTCGTAACGGCAAAGCTGCCGTTGTAACTGGGGTCGGTCATGCCGGCCACGTTGACCGTAAGCCCGTTGAGGTCGTAGTTCATGTTGCCCGCCGTCGTAAGCGTAACCACATTGCCGTTGCGCACCGCCGAGGTCACGGGAAGCGAGATGTTGGCGTAAGCAGTGGACTTGTCCATCCTGCCTGCGATCTCCGTCGCTCCACCGGAGTAGAAGAGGCCGGTAGCGGAGTAGGAGCCGATGACGGGAAAGACCTGCCGGATGCCGCCCACGGTGTCCACCGTCTGCTCCAGCCCATAGCCGCACAGGCCGCCGATGGCGACGGTCGCATTGGCGAAGTGCGCCTTGTTGAAGGTGAATTGAATGTGCGTTCCATCGACCACGGTGTAGTTCGCCGTCTCGAAGTCTTCGACTCCGTTTGCCGCCGTGGAGGGGTCGGAGATGCAGGCGACGCCGCTCGATGCGGGCGCGGCCGCCGTGTTGGAGGCAAAGCCCGAGGGCAGTCCGGTGGTGGCGATCGCCACGGCAACCGTGCCGGGCGCAAGATTGTTCGTCTGCGACGGCACCGCCGAGGCAAGGCTGAAGAATGTGCTGATGGGGAAGCTGCTCCCCGAGAAAGACACGGACGCATTCGGCCCACTTACGCCGGGACCGACCAGCGAGCCCGCGGTCAGCACCTTGGCGGGATTGGTGTCGATCAGAAAGCGGCCGTCACCCTGAGTGCCCGCATTGGCGGTTGCGTTCACCGTCACCGACGGCGAGCCAGTGGTGCAGGAGCTGGCACAGGTACCGGTGAAGACGCGCGGATCCTCGCGGATCTGAAGGTCGAAGGGGTGCGCGCCTTCGTCGGCGGAGTCGCGCAGGCCGCCCGAGGACAGGATGAACTGGCTGCCGATAAGACAGTCGCCGACGCCATAGCAGTTGGTTGCCATGGGCGCGAGCACATGCTGTCCCTGCGTGTTGTACGTGCCGTTGACCGTCATCGCGCTGTAGTTCGTCTTGAAGTACGGAACGGCGCCAATCCCCTCCGGAAACTGGTTCTGCCCCCCGGCAAGGGCGGTATGGTCGATGGCCAGACCGATGGAAGCGGGAATCTGATTGCCGCTGAGCTGATAGACGGTCGCGCCTCCGCGCGTGGAGGTGACATTAACGGTCTGCCCGGTCTCGGTGCCCGGAGTGAGCACGTTCTCCGGGTTCAGGTAGCTGTCGCGCCTGCCGCCAAGGCGACGGTCTTCGAGGTGCGTCTGGTCGTTCCACTGCGAGGGCGCATAGTTCTCGCCGGAGCTGTAGCTGTGTTCGGCGACGATGTCGCAACCTGTGGCGCACTCGGCGCTCGTGGCAGCATTGGCGATGCCGTTGCCGCCGCGCCCGCCCTGAAACTGGCTGGCGTACTTGACGCCGTTCATGCGATTCACCTGAAGCTCGGTCGCCGGCGGCTGCGCCACCGTCTGCGTTGCCGACGGCAGCGTGGAGACCTTCTGCGAGATGCCACCGGCGACCGCGTTGATCGAGGTGTCCACGTAGTTCTTCGTCGCCGCCTGGGGCGCGGCCGTGGGATCGCCGGAGAGAACGAGCGGGCCGCTCATCGTATCGCCTGCCTTGAGCACGTAGGGGTTCGATACATCGAGCGGATGCCCTGCAACCGCCGCCGCGATGGCCGTGTCGACGTAGCTCTTCGAGACCGTCTGCATGGCGACCGACGCAGGCAGCACCGTGCTGCGGATAGTGCCGATGTGCACGGGCGACGCGCTTGCCGGGACCACCCAGTACTCGCGGTTCACACTGCCGTCGTCGAGATGGTAGACGGCGGTATAGTACGTGCCCAGCGGCATCGCGCCCGCGTTCGGCGTCAACTGTATGCTGAGTGCGCCACCGGCGCCGATGACCGCCGCGCTGCTGCCCGCGCCAACCGACTGGCCCGAAGGCGTGGTGAAAGTGGGCCAGCTTACGATGACGGTGCCGCCAGCGGGCGTGCCGTCGGCGCGGTAGATCGTATCTGTAACCGAGGTGGTTGCAATCTGCGCCAGCGCGCCGACTGCGAATGCAAGAAGTGTGAGAGGCGCCGCGAGCAGAATGCTCACCACTGTCCCTCGTCGTCGTATCCGATGCATGGGCGGTCCTTCTTTCTGTTTGGGTAGGTCGAAAAAGTTCAGTGATGGCGCGTTGCCAGGGCTGTTCTCAAGAGGAATCGAACGGCGACTCCAAGAGGAATCGATCGCAACTCCAAAGGGCCAACGGCCCGAAACAAACCAGCCTGCGTCGAGGGCCCAGTAAATAACGGCGAACAAGCAGAGCGCTGAAGGCGCGACACACGATGCTGCATCACGCCGAAAGGGAAACCTCCCTAACCGGGCAGATAGCTGCGATAGCACAGCACGCTCTCGCCATCGGTGGCGTCGCGTGTGGCCAAAGCGCGAAAGACACCGGCGAGGCGAATTCGTTCAAGCGGCGCTGCGAGCGTCTCTGCGGCCTCTGCCGCGCCTTGCATGGCCTGAAGGCGCGGATAATGGAAGAGGATGCGGTCGCCCTGTTCGCCATCCATCACGAAGAGCCCCGACCACTCCTGGAAGAAGCTCGACCCTTCGCGATCGACAAAACCCGCCACGCGATTCAGTTGCATGCCGCCTGCTGGAACGCCCGCAGGCAGCGGCACTTGAAGCTGCAGCGTTCCGCCTGCCGCATTGACCGAAGCCACGCGGGCCACGTTGAGTGAGATGCGGCGAATGAAATTGACGTCGCCACCGGTGTCGGCCGCATTGCGCACATAGGCCCCGCTGATGCCGCTGCCGATGAAGCCGGTCTGGCCCGTGTAATCCGCGTCGACGACGACGATGTCGCCGGGATTGAACTGCGAGGTTGCACTGCCAACGTTGAGCGATGTAGCGGTTGAGCCGAATTGCAACGCGATCGCCGTTGTCGATGCCAGCAGGTTCATCTGCTGCGTTCCGCAGCTCAGCGCTAGCTGGAGCTTGCCCCATGTGGAGAACTGGATCTCCACCGTAGCGTCTGCCGCCGCGCGCGCCTGTGTTGCGGCGAGCGCGGGCGCTCCCGTGCGCAGGGCAATAACGCCGGTCTTCGTTCCTTCGACGTTGCTGCGTCGAAAACCTGTGCACCAGCCGAGATCGGTCCACGGCGCTGGCGGCGTGTCGAGCGCGAAGCGCCCGTTCTGCGCCGCGTCGAATGCGGTTGGCGTGCCAGACGCGCGGTCGACCGGCGCAAAGTACGCGCGTACGCGACGCGTTGTCGGCGTGGTGTTTGCGCTCATCGCTCACCTGCTTCCTGATAGCTGAAGACGTTGACCGTGGCCATGCGGCCTGGCCTTCCTTCCGCGGTCTGCATTGGACTGAGGGCGATGTCGCCCCAGAAGATGCTGGTCTGCATCGGCGTTGCCGCGCCGGCGTAACTTATCTTCGTAGCTCGCTGCGGCGCGGCGTTCAGCGCGGCTGCCAACTCCGAGTCCATGGCGGAGAGCAGGCGCCCGCGGTCCATGCCTCCATTGCCGGAGCTTCCCTGGGTCGCATAGCGGATCTCGCATCGCTGCGCGACCAGCGGCAACGCGTCCTGCTGCGCGTCGATCTTTGTGTCGGCCCAGCGCAGGACGAAGGTGTCGTCGTGGCTGAAGGTTGAGGAAAGCTCGTTCTCTTCGACCAGCAGCGCGGGCCGCAACTGTCCGCGCACAAGCACCGTTCGCGCGGGGTTGAGCGCGGCGATGCGGTCGCGCAGCGTGATGTAGAAGGTGTCTTTGGCGTTCTGCATCTATTTGTAACCCTTTCGGTTTGTTAAGGGCACGGCTTCAGCCGTGCCATAACGGCACATGAAATCTTGGGCTTTAGCCCCTGAGGCCTGTTCTGAATCCTGGTGATGACCTCAGCAGCTAAAGCTGCTTCCACGCGGACACGAGTGCGGCACGGCTGAAGCCGTGCCCTTAAGCAATGCACGTCAGGCTGAAGCAGCCGCTTCGCTCAGCGTGAGTCGATAGCCGCAGACACTGCCTCCTGCCTCAATCTCCTCGAAGGCTGCTATCGCGAGCAGTGTGTTGTCGACGAGTACGCCGAAGGCCGTGGCGAAGAGCGCGTTGGCCGCGGCGAAGCCGCCGGAGCCGGTGAGCGCTTCGACTGCGGTTGCGGAGAGCAGCAGCTCGCGCTGTAGCGTTCCGTCCTTTGCCGCCCTGCCCGGTCCTTTGCGAAAGACGGCGGGGGCCAGCTCGATGTCCTGGAACTGCGGCGTGGCGAGGCCTAGCTGCTCGGTGTTGTCGCCTGCCATGGCGGGCGCGGGTGTGCGCAGCATCACGCTGCGAGGGCGCGCGTTGCGCAGCAGCGCGTCGAGCGCGCGGCGCGCGGCTTCGGCACTATTTTGCGGGTCAATCATCTCAGCCCAGCCTCTCTGCCACATAGGGGCGAAGCAGCGTCTGCACCTCGGCGTCGACCAGCACGCCCGCGAAGTAGTCCATCTTCAGCGTGTCGATGCGGTTGCTCTTGACGTTGAGCGCGGGCGTGGCCTGCGCATTCCTGACGATCTGAGCGCAGGCGATCTTGACCGCTGGCGGAATCTCGGCGCAGCCTGCGGTGTAGGTGATCTCGGCCTCGTTGGCGCTCATGCCGAAGATGTTCACGGGCAGCGTGATCTCGCCCGCCGAGAGGTTGACGTCGATGGCGGCTATATCGAGAATGCTCCAACTGCCGGGCAGGCTGAAGGCCCATGCAACGTGCGCGAAAAATGGGTCGTTCAGCTCGCCGCGCCGCGGGCGTCCATAGCGGACGCGGACCTGGACCAGCGGCGAGGCCGCGCCGGCGGCTGGTGCAAGCGGACGGTTGCTCAGCCGCACACTCTGCGAGCCCGCGGTGAGGCGCACGTTCTCGACGTACTGCGTGACGGCGAGCGAGGAGCGTCGGCAGTGCGCGTCGATCAGCGCCGAGGCCGCGGCGACCCAGCTATCGGCTGTGTCTGCGCTCAGGCCGTACTGGACGTATTCGGTTGGTGAAAGGTAGGGCACGTTCGGATCGCCTCCTGTTTCATAAAAAGCAACGGAGGCAGTCACAAATAGTGGCGACTGCCTCCGGTTGTGGAGATGCGTGGCACCCGTGCGCAAAAGCAGATTCCTTCGCTTCGCTACGGAATGACAGGCCCAGAGAGATGCAAGCCTTTAGCGGTTGACCAGCACCTGGTAGTGCGCGTAGTTCGCGCCCTTGACCACGACGCCGCCAAACTTCACAACGACATACTGCGAAGCCAGCGAGCCAGGGACACCGAGCTGGAAGATGCGCGGGTTCGGGTCGGAGAGCCAGTGGTACTCGATCATGTCTTCGGTAACGATGTAGGCGGGCAGCACGGCGGAGCCCGACCCTGGAGTGCCGGTGTAGGGCAGCGTCCACTCGGGGATGAGCGGGATGTCGCCGGCCTGCGTGGAGAGCGTCTTGACCGTGAATCCGGCGGCGATCTCCTTGGTGTCGAGCACAGCGTTGAACTCCTGCTTGGCCTCGCGGTCGATCAAATCGAGCAGTACGGGGTTGGCGTAGATGGCCGTGGGGCGCACACCGAACGAGGTGTTCGACAGCATCTGCGCGATGGTGGACTTGAGACCGTCGACGATGGACGCGGTGGTGCCGATGGTGGTGGTATTGCCGCCCGCTGCGATCTGCGCGCCCGCGCCGTAGTACTGCGCCGTGGTGGGCGAGCTGAGCGAGGTGTCGGTGCCGTTCCACAGCGCGATGTCATGCGTGCGCAGAACGCCGTCGACGGTGTCGGTCAGGTCCTTGGCCTGCAGGTAGGCGAACTGCGACTGCTGCGCCCCAAGCTCCATGTCGAAGAGGTTGTAGTTGATCTGCGCGACCAGTGCCTTCAGCGGCACGCTGCGCTCGACGCGCGTTGGCGCAACCAGAGGAGCGACGATGTTGCGCGGGTCGACGAAGCCCGAAGAGGCGGAGGGCGAGGGAATCGCCGTCTCTTCGAAGAAGCGCGAGGGGTGGCCGGTGGCTGGGACCTGCTTGATGCGGCGTCCGAAGATGCCGCGCCGCTGAACGAGGTCGGTGATCTCGGTCTGGTAGGCGGGGACCTCGATGGCTCCCGGCCCGAGGAAGTCGGCTGCGGCGTGGATCTCGGTGAAGTTCGCGTTCATGGTGTTCCTTTCGAATGGAGAAGGCGCGGTTTGTGGCCGCGCCGTTTTGGTGTGAAGTTGTTTCGATCCGAGCACGGTGGGGCCGCGACTGGGGTCGTGCTTAAGGGCACGGCTTTAGCCGTGCCGCCTGTCGTGGCGCCGAGCAAAGGGGCTTCAGCCCCTGGGGTACTCGCGTTCTTCGTGGTCGAAGATGTACCCCAGCGGCTTAAAGCCGCATCTCGGGATGTCGTTCGCGGCACGGCCGAAGCCGTGCCCTTAAACAAAACATGCCGACGCCCTGCAGGTGTCTAGCCGATCATGCCGCTGCGGAGAAGCTGCGCCTTGACCGCGATGCGCTGCTCGATGGAGAGGCTTTGGAGCGCGCTGTCGAGCGAGCCTGCGTCCAGCGAGGCCATTGCGTCGACCGCCACGCCCTGCTTGCTGAGCAGCGTTGCCATGCCCGGAGGCAGCGTCTTGCGCGTATTTGTAACCGATGCGGATACGTTTGTTGCGATTGCGGATTCGAGCTCCGCCAGCGTTGCTTCGATGGCCGCGAGCCGGGCCTCGAAGGTTGCCTCCGCGGCGTTGATCTCCATTTGGATTTCCATAGTGTGTGGTCCTTTCGTGTTTATGCGGTTCGAGCTTCGCTCGAATGTCCCACCCATGCGATAAGGCCGCATGAATGGGGCACCCGATTGAGTGGCAGACAACTAGGCCTTTGCGGCGGTCTGGACGTTGAGGATCGCGACGACGGCGGAGACGATGTTGGCGATGTAGCCGGTGTCGGCGGTGATATTGGCCTTGGCAAGCAGCGCGGTGACGGCCTGTTCGGTGAGGACGAGGACCTCGGCCAGCTTCTGCGCGCCGGTGCCGGACTGCACTCCGCTGGCGGCATACTTCTGCTCGACCAGCAGCACGGCGTTCTGGATGAGCGTGGCGGCGTCGGCGAGCTCGTTGGCGGCGGGCGCAGCCGAAGGGAAGAGCAGCGCGGCGAGGCGCTCGACGGGGATGGCATAGGTGACGGCCCACTTGAGGCCCTTCTCGAAGCCCTTGCCGATGGCTTCGAGGACGCTGATGAAGGACATTTGGTTCTCCTTGTGTGTCTTTGTTTGTGAAATGGTTCGAGCTTCGCTCGAATGCACGCTTGGGCATCCTGCAAAACCAACATCTGACGCGATGAAGCCGCGCCAGATATGGGGCACCCGTTTGTTAGGCTTACTCAGGCATCCTGCAAGAAAGCAGGTTCCTCGACTTCGCTGCGCTTCGCTCGGAATGACAACGAAAATAGTTCGTGTGGATCTAGATAGCGCGTGCGGTGCGTCGCGCGTTTGAAGCCGTAGCGTGTTGCGTGCGGCCGCGTGTGTTCCGCGTAAGCCTGAAGCTGGTGCGGCGGTAGGCGGCCTTATCGCGCAGCAGGATGGCGGCCCCGGTAAAGGTGGCCTGGGTGAGCGTCCAGATGGAGGCGCGCATGTCGGCGACGTGCGCGTCGGCCAACTCGTAGCTCATGCCCATGCGCGTGGTGGAAGCCTGAATCTTATCTTCCATCTCTGGATAGTCGCGCGCGTAGAGGTAGCCTGCGACCTCGATGCGGTCGCCGGCGATCTCGGCGGCGGTGATGATGCCGCACTTCTGGCGCGCGTCGTGGCCGTCCCACCCGGCCTTGTAGTCGACGGCCATGCCGAGCAGCGATGGCAGAGCAGCCTCGGCGGCGGCACGCGTGAGAATGACGCGGTGGCCGCGCGAGCCGTTGGGGGCCTTGTCGCTCGGAGTGTCGACGAGGGTGAGCACGCCTTCGAAGGGCAGCCGGTTGGGGTGGCCGTGGACGACGGGAAACTCGACGGCCATCGCGTGAAGCTCCATGGGTGTGGCGGTTGTGGTGCAGCGATGGCGCGGTGTGTGGTGCATGTTCCCTCCCGTAATGTTTGTGGGTCTTCTTAACGTTTGCTAAAGGCGGTTCGAACTTCGCTCGAATGTCCCACCCATGCGATGAAGCCGCATGAGTGGGAGCACCCGCATCCTGCAAGCCCACATCTGCCGCGATAAAGCCGCGCCAGATATGGGGCACCTGATCTTGTGGTGAGCTCGAGAAAGCAGGTCCCTCCGCTGCGGCCTTTCGGCCTTCGGTCGGGATGACAATTTTGTTGGGGTTCGTTAAAGCAGAACGGGAGAGCGGCCAATTGGCGCTCTCCCGTCTCATTTCTCGATTACCTTTCCAGAATAGCAAGTGGCACGAAACTAATCGGCACTTTTCAAGGCAGCGATAACTTCAAGTGTTGCAAGGTATTACAGGCCAATTCCGGTTTTCCACATCTTGACAACATTTTCAGGGCTTCAGCGGTACGAGCAAACGGCGATCGAGAAACAGCCTGGTGAGAACGTCGAGCGACCTGTCGTAGCGGCGCATGACGCTGCGGATGGGGAGGTCGATCATCAACGCAACCTCAAGCTGGGTGTACTGCTGGATGGCAATGCGGTTGATGAGGAAGGCCTCGGTGCGGTCGAGCAGATCGAGGCAGCGCGTAACGTCGAGGACGAAGTTTACGGCGTCGTCGAAGCACTCCACCTTGTAATGCGTGACGTTGCCGCGAAACATCTCGCGCCCGAGGAGCGAAGGCGCGCGGCCCGACTCCATCGAGAGCTTGAGGTAGCGGCGCAGCAGCGCCTCGGTGTACTTGCGGTAGAACGCAAGCTCCGGAACGACAGGTCTTTGCTTCTTCGGCTTCGACGCCTTCGGTGTGGGTTTACGCCTGGGAGCGGCAGTCGCCCAGACGACGGGGAGGATGGCATGAGCTGCACTCATCGCGCACCTCCTGAGGCTGCTACGGGTTGGTGACAGTGAACGGCGCGCGCAAGCCGTGGCTTGCGTCCACCGGCATGTCTGCCGCGAGGAGCGGGAAAGTCGACCAGCCGTGCGATGCACTGCCGGCAGTAGACGCCCTCGGCGCTCAAGCCGACGGCGGTTTTTCTGCGGAGCCATAATGTGCCGCAGCCTTCACATACCTTCAGGTCCAATCGAAAAGAGTTCATGTCCGTCATTGGGAGGCCCATTTTTCTCCCGGCGAGTCTTGTCAGTCAGCGGTCGGAGCGACTCGTCCCGGGTGGTGAGGGAGCGCCTCCGCCGGTGCGCTCCCGGAAGGGGAAGCGTTCACGCGGCGGTCAGTGCCCGGTTGTGGTTTCTTCGTGTGTGGCGAGACCCCTTGGGATAAAGTCAACTGCACCCCTCCACGCCTTTTGCCGGAGACCGGGAGTCCGTG
>JAFDVV010000051.1 GCA_018268775.1 Acidobacteriota bacterium
CTTCCTCCGACGACGACGGTGGATGCGCTGAAGGCGAAGCGCGAGGCCGCCGCAGGAAAATGTCATGTGGACTGGGCAGCGTGGGGTGGCGTGACAGACGACAACCGAGAGCATATCGAAGCGCTAGCTCACGCCGGAGTGAAGGGATACAAATGCTTTCTCGTCGATCCGGGAATTGAAGGCCTGACGATGCTCAGCGAGCAAGGTCTGGAGAAGGCCGCGCCGATTCTTGCGCGCACAGGGCTGCCTTTGCTGGTTCACGCTGAGGTGCAGGGGCCTGTTGATGCAGCAACCACCGCTCTCGAAGGTGCCGACTGGCATGAGTATGCGACGTACATGCGTTCGCGGCCGGACGAGGCTGAGCTTGAGGCAATCCGGCTGCTGATACGTCTATGCCGCCGATACAGGTTCCGCGTGCACGTGGTGCACCTCGCCACGATGCTTGCGCTCGATGAACTGGATGCAGCGAAGGCCGAGGGGCTGCCAATCACGGTGGAGACGTGCCCGCACTATCTGCACTTCGCTGCGGAGGAGATCGGTCGCGGAGAGACGCTGAAGAAGTGCGCTCCGCCGATACGCGGTCGCGCCAATCGCGAGGGGCTGTGGGGCGGTCTTCAACGAGGGACGATCGACCTGATTGCTACGGACCACTCTCCTTGTCCGCCGGAGATGAAGCGACTTGCAGAGGGCGACTTCGGGAAGGCCTGGGGCGGCATTGCGAGCCTATCCATCGCCGCATCGGTTGTGTGGACGGGGATGCGGCGCCGTGGGCTGCCGCTTGAAAAACTGACGGAGTGGATGTCTACCGCTCCAGCGCGGCTGGCTGGGCTGCAAGGCCGCAAGGGGAAGATTGCGCCGGGGATGGATGCGGACATTGTGGTGTTCGATCCGGATGCTCCGTTTTGCGTAACGTCCTCGCGGCTTTTGTATCGGCATCCAGTATCGGCCTATGCAGGCGAGGAGCTTTATGGCGTGGTAAGAGGGACTTACCTGCGTGGGAACGAGGTCGCGGCTGGAGGGGACGCGATCGGAAGGGAGGTTGCTTGAGTGCGTTGATTCCCACTCCTCGCTGCCGCAAGGATCGCGGAATGAAGACGCGGTCGCGCTTTCGCGCGATGGCCCACATCTGGCGATGACGCCGCCAGATATGGGGCACCCAATGCTCGTTTGGCGGCTGTTTTTGTGTATGCTACTTGGATTCCATCGATCGATGGAATGCTGTTCGTGAAAGGACCGTTTGAGCGAGCGCGTTGTTGGAGTCGCGGTTCCGAGGAAAGAAGGTGCGGCCAAAGTCACCGGAACGGCGAAGTATGTCGACGACATCCGGCTCGACGGAATGCTGTACGGAGCGACGGTACGCAGCACGATCGCTCGGGGAACGATCAAAGGTATTCACTTTGGCGAAGGAATTGACTGGGACGAGTTTGTCGTTGTTACGGCAAAGGATGTGCCTGGCAAGAATGTCGTCTCGCTGATCGTGGAAGACCAGCCGCTGCTGGCGGACAAACAGATCAACCATCCAGAAGAACCGATTCTGTTGCTGGCGCACGCCGACCGGCATCTGCTCCCATTGGCCGTGGCCGCTGTGCGCATCGAGTACGAGGCGATGCCTTCGGTCCATTCGATTGAAGAGAGTGAGTGCTGCAAAGAAATTGTCTGGGGCGAGGACAACACGTTCAAGACCTACACGATCGACAAGGGCAACATCGATGAAGTGTGGAAGGATGCGGCCTGGATTGTTGAGGGCGAATACACGACGGGCGCGCAGGAACAGCTCTACATCGAGAACAACGGCGTGATTGCGCAGGTGAACGACGCCGATGGCGTGACGGTCTGGGGCTCGATGCAGTGTCCGTTCTATGTGCACAAGGCGCTGATGGCGTTGACTGGATTGCCTGAAGATAAAGTCCGCGTGATTCAGACGGAGACAGGCGGGGCGTTTGGCGGTAAGGAAGACTACCCGTCGATCATTGCAGGACACGCGGTGCTGCTGGCGAAGAAGTCGGGGCGTCCGGTGAAGATCGTTTACGACCGCATGGAGGACATGGCCGCGACGACGAAGCGGCATCCTTCGCGCACGCGGCACAGGACGGCAATCGACAAGGACGGCAAGCTGCTGGGCGGCGAGATTGAATTTGTTATCGATGGCGGCGCGTACGTAACGCTGTCGCCGGTCGTCCTTTCGCGCGGCACGATTCACGCTGCCGGACCTTACTGCTGGCCAAGCATTCGAGTGAAGGCAACGGCGGTGGCGACGAACACTCCGCCGCACGGCGCGTTTCGCGGCTTTGGCGCGCCACAGAGTCTGTTTGCGCTGGAGCGGCACATGGACGTTGTGGCGCGTGCGATCGGCATGGCCCCGGACGAGTTCCGTCGGAAGAACCTGCTGCGAAGCGGCGAGAGCACCGCGACGCAACAGGTGATTCGCGAACCGATCGATCTGCAGCACCTGCTAGACCGCGCGCTGGAGCTTAGCGACTATCACGCAAAGATGGCGCGCTTTTCGAAGCAGAACGTTCTCGCCACAAAGAAGAAGGGGATGGGTATCGCCGCGTTCTTTCATGGCGCTGGATTTACAGGGTCGGGCGAACGCTATTTGAACGCGCTGGTAGGCGTGGATGCCGATGAGCGTGGCGACGTGCGGGTGCTGGTTTCGAGCACTGAGTTTGGACAGGGCACGAACACGATCCTGTGCCAGATTGCGGCTGAGGCGCTGGGGTTGGAGTATGACGACGTCAGCATGGCCCCGCCGGATACGCGCGTCGTTCCGAACAGCGGCCCAACTGTGGCCTCTCGCACGGCGATGATTATCGGCAAGCTGGTGCAGAGAGCGGCAACGGATCTGAAAGAGAAACTGGTTGCGGCGGGACTGCCTGGTGCGGATGCGCGACGCGATGCGTTTCGCCGCGCATGCGGAGAGTACGTGCGTACGCGCGGCGAGCTGAAGGCGTACAGCAGATATCAGGCCCCGCCGGATGTGTACTGGGACGACACGAAGTATAGGGGCGAGGCGTATCCCGCGTTTGGGTGGGCGGTATATGTCGCCGAGGTGACGGTAGATACGGCGACATACAGCGTTACCGTGGATGACTTCGTTGCGCTGCAGGAGGTGGGCAGAGTGCTGCATCCGGTGCTCGCCGCGGGACAGATCGAGGGTGGCGTGGCGCAGGCCATCGGCTATGCGCTGTATGAGAAGGTCGAGTGGAAGCAGGGGCGGATGCTGAACAACCAGATGACGAACTACATTATGCCGACCTCGCAGGACCTTCCGCCGATACGGGTTTACTTCGAAGAGGTGCCCTACCAGTACGGGCCCTACGGCGCGAAGGGTATCGGCGAACTGCCGATGGATGGGCCTGCGCCGGCGATCGTCAACGCCGTGGTGGCGGCGACTGGCGAGGAGTTTCGTTCGATACCACTGATGCCTGAGGACATCTTCTCGACGATGTATGTGAATGCCAGCACAAAGATTTCAGATGAGGTAACGGCTTAATGGGCGCGCGCACGGAGATTCGTTTGACGGTCAACGGCACGGAGCGCGCAGTGTCGGCATATCCGATGGAGCGTCTGCTGGATGTGTTGCGCAATGAGCTGGGCCTGACAGGAACGAAGGAAGGCTGCGGCGAGGGCGAGTGCGGATCGTGTTCGGTGTTGCTGAACGGTGAGTTGGTAAATAGCTGTCTTGTGCCGGTTCTCCAGGCGGAAGGCAAGGATATACGCACGATCGAAGGGTTGGCGACAGAGGCACTTCATCCGGTGCAGAAGGCATTTCTGGAGTGCGGCGGCGCGCAGTGCGGAATCTGTACGCCGGGGATGATCGTTGCAACAGTCCACCTGCTTAGCTCGAAGCCGAAGCCCACGATGGAAGAGATTCGCGAAGGGCTGAACGGAAATCTGTGCCGCTGCACCGGTTACACGCGGATATTTGAAGCGGTACAGAGCGCGGCGGAGTCGATGACCTCCGATGACCTGAAGCAGCTAAGTTGCGTGCCGGAGAAGGTGCGATGAGGTCGCTTCCATCGAGCTACGAGCTGGTAGCGCCACACTCGCTTGAGCATGTGCTCGCGCTTATGGCGGAGGAGCCGGGGACGTGGACCCCCGTGGCGGGCGGCACGGAGGTGATGGTGCAGTTTGGCGCGGGGAAGCTGGCCGCGCGACGGCTGGTCGATATTGGCGGACTGGCTGAGCTGAGGACGATTACGGAACGAGGAGATGAACTGCACGTCGGGGCCGGAATCACTTATGCCGATCTGCGGAGAAACCCTGTTGTCGCCAGCGAATTCTCGATGCTGAGCGCTGCGGCCTCGTGGACGGGAAGCATTGCCAATCAGAATCGCGGCACGATCGGCGGAAACATTGTGAACGCGTCGCCGGCGGCCGATTCCCTGCCCGCCTTGCTGGTGTATGAGGCGGAGCTTGTTCTGGTCTCGACGCGCGGCGAACGGCGCGTGCCGTATGTCGATTTTCACACTGGCTACAAGCAGATGCGGATATTGCCCGACGAGTTGATTCGCACCATCGTTTTGCCGCGGAGGTACAGGGACTACGTATGCTGCGCGCGCAAGGTTGGGCCGCGCAATGCGCAGGCAATCTCGAAGCTGTGCATGGCGGCGTTGGCGAAGACTTCAAGCAACCGCGTCGATGAGATACGAATTGCGTTTGGCAGTATGGCCCCTGTCCCCTTGCGACTGAGCAAGACGGAGAGTGTTCTGAATGGGAGCACCTGGAGTGAAGCGACGCTTCGAGCTGCACGGGCCACGCTACAAACGGAAGTCTCGCCTATCGACGACATTCGGTCGACGCGGGAGTATCGCATTGCCGTTGCGGGAAATCTGCTGGAAGAGTTTTTGCGGGGGCTGTTCTCGAAGCCGCCGAACGCCGTGCTGGAGCGATGGAATTCGCTGAGCGATGTGGATGCGGCATCTGAGGCGCTCTCGTGCTGCGGCTCGAGCGCGTGGGCGCGCTCCATGGCCAGCGCGCGGCCTTACAGCGATGTGCAAGAACTGCTTGATCGTGCGAGCGAGGTTTGGCGCGGGCTTGGCGCCGACGACTGGATGGAGGCGTTTCGCAGTCATCCCCGTATTGGCGAACGGCACGCGGAGAAGGCGACGACCGCAGTCTCGGCTGAATGGTCTGAAGGCGAACAACACGATGTTCAGAATGCTGAAGAAGCAATCAAACAGGCGATCGCCGACGGCAACAGGCTCTATGAAGAGCGCTTCGGAAGAATCTATATTGTGTGCGCCACGGGGAAGCGGCCGGCGGAGATTCTGGAAATACTGAGCCGTCGTCTTCGCAACGATGACGAGACAGAGCTCCAGGAATCGGCGAGCGAGCAGGAGAAGATTCTTCAACTGCGTTTGAAGAAGTGGCTGAAGCAGGAGGGAGCTTGATCGGGATATCGACACATATCCTCGACACCGCACTGGGCAGACCCGCAGCGGGAGTGGCCGTCTCTCTGTTGCGTGCGGATGGAGGCGATGGATGGCAGCCGCTATCGGCACAACACACGGATGGCGATGGCCGTTGCCGCCAGATGCTGCCCGACGGCATGGAACTGGCGGCAGGACAGTATCGGCTTCGGTTCGATACAGGCTCATACTATGCCGCGCAGGCGTTGCAAGGGTTGTATCCATTTGTCGAGATCACGTTTACGGTTCGAGAGAGTGACCGTCACCTGCATATACCGCTGCTGCTAACGGCCAACGGATACACCACCTATCGAGGAACGTAACCGAGATGATCAAGCTGGCGGAGAACAGATACGGAAAGTGCCGGGTACGCGTGGTTCGCATAAAGCGCGACCGGCCAGTGCATGAGTTTACCGAATGGACAGTTGAGGTGCTGCTGACCGGCAAGTTTACCGAATGCTTTGAGAGCGGCGACAACTCGCTGATCATGGCGACGGATTCAATGAAGAACACGGTGTACTCGCTGGCGCGGGACACGGGCGCGGGCACAATCGAAGATTTTGGACTGGAGCTGACGGACCACCTGGTGAAGACCAATCCGCAGATCGATTCGGCGAGCGCGTCGATTAAAAACGTGCCGTGGGGGCACATCACGGTCGATAACATTGCCGCGCCTTCCGCGTTCATCAAGGGTGGCGGTGAGGTAGAGACGTCGGAGGTCACGAGGCAGAGAGACGGAGCGCCAACCGTGACCTCGGGGATCGAGAACCTTGTCATCATCAAGACTGCCAATTCAGGGTTTGAAGGGTTCATTCGCGATGCGCATACAACGTTGCCGGAGACTGCGGACAGATTGTTCGGAACCGCCGTACGCGCGCGCTGGATCTATGCGGCCGGCGGCCTGCCATTTGCCGAAGCACGCTGCACAGTTCGCAATGCGCTGTTGAAGAAGTTTGCGGAGCATGAAAGCAGGTCCGTGCAGCATACTCTGTATGCAATGGGAAAGGCTGCGCTGGAGGATGTCCCGGAGATCAAGGAGATTGAGTTGACGATGCCGAACAAGCATTGCATTCTGGTCGATCTTACGAAGTTCGGCAAGACGAATCCCAACGAGATCTTTGTGCCTATCGAGGAGCCGTATGGATATATCGAGGCGACGATACGGCGGGAGGACTGAGCTGAAAAGCCCTTCGAGTGACGTTGGCTTTCATGCGAACCGCGTGATTGAGCGATGCCGTCAACTTGCGCGCATCACCGACGTTGCAGGTGAGACGACGCGGACATTTCTTTCGCCTGCGGCGCGGCAGTGCATGGAGACCGTGAAGTCGTGGATGGAAGCGGCGGGGCTTGTAGTTTATATAGACGCCGTGGGAAATCTTCGCGGGCTATATGAAGCTACGCAAACAGGAGCCCCCCGGCTGATGATCGGATCGCACCTGGACACTGTTCCAAATGCAGGCGCATTCGATGGAGTTCTGGGAGTGATGCTTGGCCTGGCACTGATTGAGATGCTTGATGGCAAGAGGTTGCCGTATGCGATCGAGCTCGTGGGGTTCTCTGAGGAAGAGGGCGTGCGGTTCGGCACGCCATTTATTGGAAGCCGCGCGCTTGTAGGACGAATCGACGATCAACTGCTGTCAACGACAGACGCGGAGGGCACGTCAGTACATCAGG
This sequence comes from Acidobacteriota bacterium, assembly GCA_018268775.1. Taxonomy (GTDB): domain Bacteria; phylum Acidobacteriota; class Terriglobia; order Terriglobales; family Acidobacteriaceae; genus Edaphobacter. The sequence continues at coordinate 7,086 of JAFDVV010000051.1, forward strand.
CGATTGCGAACTTTGGAATCAGCGCGGAGCTTTCATCGGCAGCCTTGGATGAACAGGCGAAGGCCTATCTTGAGTTTCATATCGAACAAGGGCCGGTACTCGAGAGCGAAGGACTTGCGCTGGGCATCGTCGAAGCGATCGTTGGGCAGACGCGCGGCGAGATGCGGTTTGTAGGCTCGGCGAATCATGCCGGGACGACGCCGATGCACTTGAGACACGATGCACTGGCGGCGGCAGCGCAGTGGATCGGCGAGGTTGAACGTTATGCGCTCGAGACGAAGGGGCTGGTGGCGACAGTGGGCCGTCTTGGCGTTCTGCCCGGGGCGGGCAATGTGATTGCTGGAGAGGTGACGGCCAGCCTCGATGTAAGACATGCCAACGATGCTATTCGCACATCTTCTGTCTACCACCTTGCTGCAGAAGCGGAAAGGATTGCACACGGCCGCGGCCTCTCAGCGGAGTGGCGGATTCTAATGGAACAACGGGCCGTTGCGATGGATGCGCACCTGACGAAGATGGCGGAGGCTGCCGTTATCGATGCGGAGGCCGCTCCGTTCAGGATGATGAGCGGCGCGGGACACGATGCGATGGTGATCGCGGAGCGGCTTCCGTCGGCGATGATCTTTCTTCGCAGCCCCGGCGGGTTGAGTCATCATCCCGACGAAGCGGTGCGGCAGGAGGATGTCGCATGCGCGCTGGCCGCCGGTTTGGCATTTCTGAGAAAATTCGACACAACGGCGGTGATGAATTGATGCATAACCTCGGCATGACACGTAGCAGCTATCAACGGACGCATCTGCTGCAAACACCTGACACATTTATTCGTACGACCATGCCGGGCATGAAGGGAGCGAACGCAATCGTTCACACAGCTCCGCAACTTGGCGCGGCGTTTACCGAATACACCGTGGAGTTTGAGAGCGCAGGCGTTCTTGGGCCAACGCCAGCGCAGAGGTTTGTCTACGTGCTGGAAGGGGCCTTGAAGGTCGAGGGCAACGGCGGATCGCGTGTGCTTGCACAACACGGCTACGGCTATATTCCGCAGGGAGCCGTCCATACGATTACGGCTACGGAAAAGAGCAAGGCCGTGGTGATTGAGAAGAAGTACGCCGCGCTGACGGGTGTTGCATGTGGCGCTGCAATCTATGGAGATGCCGCCAGCGTCGCTTCCACTTCGCTGATGGGCGATGCGGACTTGCAGGTGCAGACGCTGCTGCCGGAGAGCGTGGAGTACGACTTCGCGGTGAATTTGATGAGCTACGAGCCGGGAGCCGCGCTGTCGATGGTTGAGATTCATGTGATGGAACATGGACTGCTGATGCTGGAGGGCGGCGGCATCTACAGGCTCGATGACTGCTGGTATCCGGTGACGGCGGGAGACTTTATATGGATGGCTCCATATTGTCCGCAGTGGTTTGGCGCGATCGGGAAGACCCGCGCAAGGTATCTGATCTACAAAGATTCGAATCGACACCCGCTAGGCGAGGTGTAGTGCAATGCAGATAACGATCAATGAGACGAGACTGATATCCGAGCTTGAGGCGCTGGCTGCTATCTCGGAGCTTGAGCCGCCTGCGATTACGCGCATCGTGTACAGCGATGCCGACCGCCGAGCGAGAGAGTGGTTTCGCGGGCTGTGCGATGAAGCGGGACTCTCCGTTCGCGTGGACGCCATCGGCAACGTCTTTGTGCGATGGGAGGGTTCGGAGCCGGAGCTTGCTGCGATCGGAACGGGTTCGCACATCGATGCGATTCCTCATGCGGGGGCGTATGACGGCACGGTTGGGGTGCTGGGCGGACTGGAAGCAATTCGCGCACTGCAAGAAAGCGGCATGAAGCTGCGCCGGCCCATCGAGCTGCTGCTGTTCACTGCCGAGGAGCCTACTCGATTTGGTATTGGATGCTTTGGGAGTCGACTGCTTGCGGGTACGCTGGATAGCGGCGCAGGCGAAAGGTTGAACGATCCCGATGGGGCGACGCTGAATGAGCTTCGCGCCGCGGCGGGGTACAAGGGCACGGTAGAGAGTGTTCGTTTGCCAAAGGATCACTATGCGGGCTTCGTCGAGCTGCATATTGAGCAAGGGCCTCTGCTGGAGCGCGAGGGTATCCCCATTGGGATTGTCACCAATATTGCCGCGCCTTCGGGGCTTCGCATCACGATTGAAGGCGAGGGCGGTCATGCGGGCGCGCTGTTGATGCCGTACCGCAAAGATGCCTTTTGCGCGGCGGCGGAGATTGTGCTGGCCGTGGAGCGCAGCGCGAAGAGTACGGGCGCAATCGATACTTGCGGCACGGTGGGCAAGTGCTCGATTCATCCCGGCGCGGTAAACAGCGTGCCGAGCAGAGTGCAGATGGAGGTGGACGTTCGCGACACGGACGAAGCGCGCCGGGACGGCGTGCTCGCCAGGATCAGAGAGGCCTGTGCGGATGTCGCGGCGCGACGCGGCGTGAAAGTGGAGATCGAAGTTGTGAATGCCGATGCACCGGCGGAGTCATCGCGAACGATCGTCGATGCAATCTCGCAGTCGGCAGACGAGCTTGGTTTGCCGTGGAAGAAGATGGTGAGCAGGGCGTATCACGATTCGCTATTCATGGCGAGGATCGCCCCGATGGCGATGATCTTCATCCCCTGCCGCGACGGTGTCAGCCATCGGCCGGATGAGTACGCCAAGCCGGAGGACATTGCCAACGGAGCGCGTGTGCTTGCCCACACGCTGGCGAAGCTGGCGCAGGCTTGAGGGCTGTCCGTTCTGGTGCGATGCGGCATTTTTGTGTCGCGCTTTCAGCGCTTCGTATATTCAGGCATCCAGACCTGGGCCTTCGGCCCAGGCTAGGTTATTGCGGGCCGTTGGCCCTGTTTCTTCCGCTCTGCGACAGGAAGCAGCTATAGGGAGCCTCTGATTAAGTAAGAACTGTGTACCTCAGGGGCTAAAGCCCCTTTGATTTTGCGGACCTTACGGCACGGCTGAAGCCGTGCCCTTAACAAAACGGGACTTAGTCAGAGTCTCCATAGGACTCTCGCGGATGGAGTGCCATCGTTACCCCATAAGGCCGAGGTAGGGGCTGCTGCCGAAGTTGATGAAGTTCGGGAAGACAGTCTTTATCTGGCCGTCGGAGAGGCCCATCCAGCGGGCCAGCGTACCTGCATATTGTTCGACCGACGTGGTTGGAATGAGGCGGCCGGCACCCATGTCGTTGGCCTGGTTGGAACCTATGACAGGGTAAGTGCCGTACATGTCGCCGCCCTGCACGGCTCCTCCTGTGACGATGTGATGGCTCCCCCACCCGTGGTCGGTGCCATCGCTGTTTGCCGTGAGGGTGCGGCCGAAGTCGGATGCGGTAAAGGCGGTCACGCTGTTGCCCATTCCCATGGTGGTCATCGCGGAGTCGAAGTACTCAAGCGCGGACCCAAGCTGGGTGAGGAGCTTTGCGTGTTGTGGCGCCTGATTGTCGTGGGTGTCGAAGCCCCCGAACTGCACGAAGAAAATCTGGCGGCTGACGCCGAGGGAGCTTCTGCCGCCGATGATGCGCGCGACGGTTTGCAGCGATGTTGCCAGCGAATTGTTGGTCAGCTTGCCGGTGACGGGATTGAGGTACTGTGGAGGATTCGCGACGCCCGTCGGCCCCGCAGGCAGCATGGAGCTGGCAAGAAGGGCCTGCGCCGCGATGGAGCGCTGCACGACAACCTCGTACTCCTTTGCGAAGAGATTGTTCTCGTCGGCCGAGAGGATGGAAGAGAGCGCGTTGCTGCCGGCCTGACTGCCGAAGAGAGGATTCGCAAGTCCACCGATTGGAATGGGGCCCGCAGAGGTGACGTTGAGCTGGTACGACGTCTGGCCCGAGAGAAAGAGAGCCACGCCTGCCGTGGAGATACAGGTAAAGGCAGAGTTGGAGTTCATGCTGGCGATGATGTCGGCCATGGCTCCGCCCCAGCCGGTGTGGACTCCGCTGCCGCTGTTGGCGAGGATGCCCTGCCACGCCGCTGTCTGGTCGAAGTGAGAGTAGAGCGACGCGGGCAGAGGAACGGAGTTGTTCTGTATCTGCGCCTTGCTTACAGGAGCGATCAGCGTTCCGGTGTTGGCGACAACGGCCGCGCGTCCGGCATTGAACAGATTTTGAACACCGCCGAGGTAAGGGTTGAGGGCGAAGCTGCGCCCGCTCTGCGGCGTCTTGAGGGTAATGGGCAAGAGTTGCCCCATGCTGTAGGCAAGACCGGGCGCTCCCGAACGGGCCTGGGTAAAGGCGTTGAACGAGGTGGAGTCAGTCGCGATGACAGTGCCGTGTCCGTCGTTGCCGCCTGAGAGAAAGATGCACACAAGAGCTTTGTAGCCCGAGGCATTGTTCTGCTGCGCCAGGGCCGCGACGGAGTTCATCTCGACAAGAAACGGACTGACGGACATGCCGGCCATCGAAGCCATCGCGGCGTTGCGGAGAAACTGTCTGCGCGTTGAATTGGAGTTGCTCATCGTGCGCCTTCCTTATTCGAGCGGTCTTCGCATTCAGCCAGCACGAGTAAAGGCAAAGACGAAATACCGGGATTCTTCACTTCGCTCAGAATGACGTACATTTTTCTTACTCCTAAAATTGCGCGCTGTAGGAAGGCGCAGCCATGGTGAGATAGATCGCCGTCTTTACGCGGTTTGAGAGCGCGGTGTCGATTGCGTCGGGGCCTGTGGCAGGTATGGCGATCGCATTGACCGCGGAGACGATCTGACTGCGCAGGGTGTTGTCCATACGTCCGGCCATCAGCAGGAGATTGATGCGATCGACAAGCTGATCGGGCGTTGCGGCAAGTCCCTTCTCCGTCGAATAACTGGAGAAGACGTCGGGGCCGTAGACCGCGCCGCCGTCGATGGCGTTCTGCATGTAGTTGAGATAGCCGACGACAGTGGAGACGTCGGTCATCTGCATCTCGGGCGCAAGCAGACCGGCCTTTTCAATACTGGTGCCGGGGGGCGTGTACCCGGGGGCGAACCAGTTGAAGACGCTGGGCGAACGGAGCGACATCTCGCCGAGACCGTAGATGGGGTTCTCTGTGCTGCCCAGGTTGTACGAGCCGTTGCGCGACTGCGCGGTAAAGGCGCGCGCCCACTCGGTGTAGCGAATGAGTGCCTCGCGAATCTTGCCGTACTGCACGTCGGTGGCGGCAGTGGCGGAGTCGCGCGCCTCCGGGTCCATCAGAATGGCCGTGATGACCGCCTTCATGTCGCCGCGCACGCCGAAGCCGTTGTTCTGGAAGACCGCCGCGACCCTGCCGACATATGCCGGACTGGGGTTGCTGGTGACCATGTGCTGGATCATCTGTTTGGCGAAGAACGGCGGAAGGTTTGGATGATTGAAGATGGTATCGAGCGCGATCTTGAGGTCGCCTTCAGGGTCGGGGTTCGCGGAAGCGGGAATCGTCACGCCAAGGAATCTTTTTTCGGCGATGGAGTGGTGATTGGGGAAGCTCTGCATGGGCAGAATGTCTTCGCCGAAGCCTGGGCCGACATAGGCACAGCAATCGGACCAGGCATCTTCGCTCTTGTTGCCCGGGATGTTCCAACTGAAGCCGGTCAACACCTTGGCCAGCCCCATCACATCGTTGTTGTTATAGGTGGGAATCGGCTGTCCTGTGGTGTCGAGCTTTCGTGTGCCATCGGCGTTGAGCTGGTAGAGGCCAATGGTAAACAGTTGCATGACTTCGCGGGCGTAGTTCTCGTCGGGATCGCGGTTGGCATCGCCCTTGTCGTTGCCCAGGTGCGAGAGAAACTTGCCCATCATGGGACTCAGGGTGACGTCTTCGATGAGCTGACGGAAGTTGCCGAAGGCATCGGCGCCGAGCACGTCGTAGTAGTTGGCCATGCCGCGCGGCATGTTTTCGACGTCCGGGTTGGTGCTGGAGATCACCATGATTTGTGTCAACGCATAGACCACTCGCTGACGCAGTTGATCGTTGCCGGCGATGGCCTGTTGCCAGAACGACTGCTGAACGAAGCCCTCGTTTGTGTCGTTCTGTACGAACAGCGCTGCGTTGCACTTGAGATCGCCGGACGCGCAGGGCGGATTGTTGATGATGAGTTGCTGCTCCACATAAGGCTTGTGAGGAACAGGCGGCTGATTGAACTGCTCCGTGAACCAGTCCGCATATCCAATCTTCGAGAGGTGACGTATGTCGCCATCGGTTGCGCCGAAGGTCGACTGCGCAAGGAACCGCGAGGCGTCCTCTGGAGTAACCAGCGGAACCGGAGGATTGCCCGAAACCTGCGCGATGAGGTTGACGGAGGTTGCAGGGCCGGGCGCGGGGTTGAGCACCTGGAGATCGAGGTTCCCAGGGTCGGTGAGTGTGAGCGTGGCCGTAAGCTGAGTGGCGCTGTTGAAGGTCGTCGGTGCGGCAACACCGTTCATTAGCACGGTGGCCCCATTGATGAAGCGGTCGCCGGTTACGACAACCGTGGCCGAGCCGACGCTGAATGTCATGGGAGAGGCGGAGGTGAGAATCGGAATGGGATTCATCACGGCGATGTTCTGACCAATCGAGACCGTTGGGTCGTCGACGCTGGTTGCCGTCAACAGAACAATGTTTGGAGCTGGCACGACTGGAGGCGCGGTATAGGTCGCGCTGCCATCCTGATTGGCCACGACAGTTCCCAACTGCGCGTTGCCACCGTTGACTCCATTGACCTGCCACACCACACCGGTGTTGAGCGTGCCGGTAACGGTCAGGCCGATCCGCAGGCTGTTGTTGACTCTTACGCTGGTGCCATCGTTGGTAAGCACCTTGAGCATGACTTTGCCCGGCGTGACAGCGATGGAAGTAGCAGCCGAGTTTGCGGCACCAGGCTCCGGGTTGCGTACATAGAGGGAATAGTTGCCGGGGAGAGGGGCCGATATGGAAGCGGCCAACTGAGTGGAAGAGACGTATGTCGTGGAGACCGGTGCGCCATTCCAGTAGATCTGCGCTCCATAGACAAACTGCGATCCAGTGACGGTGACAGTTGCGGTGCCTTCCGGAAAGGTTGACGGAGTGACAGACGCGACTACGGGGATGGGATTGAGAATGGTGAACGCGACAGAGCCCGGCTTGCCATTGGGGAAGTTCGTGGCAACGCTTGTTACCGTAACGACATTGCTGGGACTGGGCACGATGGCGGGGGCCGTGTAGAGACCGTTGCCGTCGACCGTGCCGAACTTCGCGCTTCCACCCTGCACGCCGTTGACGGAGTAGACCAGCGCCGTTCCCGTGACACTTGCCGGCAGCCGGCCAATCTGAGCAGTCTCACCTGCGCGCAGCGTGTTCTGGTCTGACGAAATATAGGCGGCGAGATCAGGGTTGACGCCTGAACCGCATCCCGCGATCGCGCCCAGCAGACAGGCGAAGAGCGCAATGAGCGCCGCGGAAGGTCGAGAGTACTTCGCTTGTGACATGAACACCTGCATTCGTCCGTACAACGCCGAGTCGACGCTGCATTTGATTGGATCAGGCGGCAGAAAAGAGATACAGATTATCCAGAGTCGAGATTAGTGGCTTTGGCGACGACTCTCAGCTACTCGAAAGTTGTAGGGCTGTTTGTATTTCCTGCGCGAAGCAAATACTGAGATTCTTCGCCTGCGGCTCAGAATGACGGTTCACCCCAAGCAAACGGAACTATCTGGAAGAGCGCAGTCTGGACAAGAGATGTGCATGGTGCAGTAGACTTTCTTCGGCAAGTAAAACGTTTCAATGCGTCGTTGGCAATCGGAAGACCACATCAGGAGGATTTACATGGAAGTCTCGCGCAGGAGTTTTCTGGGCGGTGCCGCAGCAGTGGCCGCCGGCTTTACAACACGAATCTCATACGGCCTACCTTTGGGACTTCCCCCCGGAATACAGCTCTTCAGCGTGCGGCAGCAGATGGCGGAAGACTTTGACGGCGCTCTGACGGCGGTCCGCGCCGCAGGCTTCCTTGAGGTCGAATCGGCGGCGCTGCCGAAGACGAAGACGGCGGCCGAGATTCGCGCATCGCTCGATAAAGCTGGATTGAAGTGCGTGAGTTCCCACCGGTCGTTTGGCGATTTGACGTCGAAGCTGGACGAGGTCATCGCGTTTGAGAAGACAATTGGCGTGAGCTATATCATCTGCCCGGGGCCGGGGCGCAGAAATCCTCCCGCACCGGGAACCAGGCCCGGCGCTCCGACGATCGACGACTGGCAGTACAACGCCGAGGAGTTCAACAAGATCGGCGCGAAGCTGAAGGCCGCTGGAATCACATTCGGTTATCACAATCACTACGTCGAGTTCGCGCCGGTCGATGGCAAGGAGCCGTATGCCGAGCTGCTGCGCATCTGCGAGCCCGACAAAGTCACTTTCGAACTGGACTGCGGATGGGCAAAGGTTGCGGGTAAGGATCCAGTCGAGCTGATGAAGAAGTATCCTCACCGGTTCTCGATGTTCCACGTGAAGGATTTCCACTTGCCTTCGAATCCTTCGCCAGCGAACCACGAAGAGGCCAAGGTGACTGAGTTGGGCCGTGGCTCGATCGACTACAGGCCCATCTTTGCGCAGGCGGCGAAGAACCAGAAGATTACGCATGCCTTCGTCGAGCAGGAAGCCTTCGATATTCCCTGGAAGGAATCGCTGAAGGTGGATGCGGACTATCTGAAGGCGCTGAAGGTATAGGCGCTGAAGAGAGAAACGGCCATATCCTTTGCGGGACATGGCCGTTTTGTTTTTGGGTGAGCAAAGCCGTCAGACGATCTTCATCGTCTCAGGGTTCCACTCGACGACCTTGCCCTTCTCCATGCTCAGGTTGCTTAGCAGAGCGGCACCGGCGGCCCGGAAGCCGAAGGTGGCGTCCTCGATGGGCTGACGGCGCGTACGCACTGAATTGAAGAAGTTATTGAAGTGGTCGTAAGTGTCGCTGTATCCCTTCGGCGCGTCGAAACGTTCGATGTACGGAGAGACGCCGGCGGTCTGCGTTGTGCTTGGGTACTTCTTGCGGTAGTCGGCGAGCGCCTCTTTCTGCATGGCGTTGGCAAAGGTGTTGACGTTGTAGCCGGGATCCTTGGACATGGGCTTGCGCGTGAGGATGACGGAGTTGCCCGCGATCTCGATGAGTCCGTCGGAACCAGTGAAGAGGAAGCCCTCGTTGTCGTCGGCGCCTGCAACGAAGTTGACTCTCAGGCTGAGATTGAACTCCTGCGGATAATCGAAGAGCGCCAGCAGGACGTCGGGGGCGTTGCGGCCGTCCTTCCAGTAACGCAACCCGCCAGTGGCCATGGCGCGGTTGGGGCCGTTGGCGCCGGTGATAAAGTGCGTTCCGCTGAAGAGATGGACAAAGAGATCGCCGGCCACGCCCGAGCCGTAGTCGCTCCACTTGCGCCACTGGAAGAAGCGTTCGCCGTTCCACGGAATCTTCGGCGCGCTGCCAAGGAAGCGCGGCCAGTCGCAGGTGGTGGTGTTGGCGTCGGGGGGAACGGTGTAGTCCCAGGCTCCCTGCGCCGTGCTGCGGTCCCAGTGCGCAGAGACCATGTTCAGCTTGCCGATGGCACCGGACGCGAGAAGCTCCTTTGCCTTCGCATAGAGAATGGAGCTGACGCGCTGGCTGCCCACCTGAAGGATGCGATTGGTCTTCTTTGCCGTAGCGATGAACTTGGGGCCGTCATCGTAGGTGTGGATCATCGGCTTTTCGCAGTAGACGTCCTTGCCCGCATTCATGGCGTCGCAGGCGGCCTGCATGTGCCAGTGGTCCGGGGTCGCAACGATGACGGCGTCGATGTCCGGGCGGGCCAGAATCTCCTTGTAGTCGCGCGTGGTGGCGACATTGGCACCCCATAGCTCCTTGGCATGGGTGAGACGGCCATCGTAGCAGTCGGCGACGGCAAGCAGTTTGACGTTGGGGACCTGAAGCGCGGTCGACGTAATACTCTGACCGCGAATGCCTGCGCCGATCAGGGCGATGTTGATCTGGTCGTTAGGCCCGAGGGTTCTCGCCCCGCCCTGCTGCGCCGCGAGCGCGCTAAGAGTCCCTGAAAATGCGGCGGCAGCCGAGGATGTCTGGATGAAGCGCCGCCTGCTGAGATTGCTCATGAAGTTTTTCTCCTTGCTTTCGAGGCTTGCCGTTCGCCGCGACCTCACGCGAAGGTACGCAACTGTGGCATGCGAGATTCACAACGCATGTGCCATCTTACATCTGAACAAAGAGAGGGCCGCATTGGCCCTCTCTTTGGCTTGTCCAGGCGAGTTCGGCTAGAACAGGATCTTCACGCCCAACTGAAGCTGGCGGGGCGGAAATGCCGATGAGATCGTGCCGAAGTTGCTGTTGCTGGCCGTAAGGTTGAGACCATTGAAGTTGGTGCGGTTGAGGATGTTGAACGCGTCTGCCTGGACCTTGACCCTGACGCGCTCGGTGATGGGGAAGAACTTCGACAGCGTTGCGTCCGTCTGCGCCAACCCGGGCCCCTGAATTGCCCCGTAAGGAGCGTTGCCGAAACGCGCCTGCGTCTTGGGAACCGCGACAAACGGTTTGGTTGAGTCGTTGCAGCCGGTGCCGTTGCCGTTGTTCAGATAGCCGCAGCTTCCCGCGTGCGGGTTGTAGATGCGCGCGCCCTGAACATAGTCGGGACGCATATTGCCCAGGTTGACCAGCGAGTTGACCTGCACGTTGTAATAAGCGCCGCTCTGCAGACGGGCAACGCCGCTCACCTGCCAGCCGCCTGCTGCCTCGCGAATGAGGAAGTTGTGCCCCTTGAAATCAGGCGCCTGAACGACGAAGGTGGCCACAAAAGCGTGGCGGCGATCATTCGACAGATAGCCGTAGTTGTAACCGTTGTTGCTCCAGTTCTCGAGCGTCTGGTTGTTGCCGTTGGAGTCGCCCAGGGCCTTCGACCAGGTGTAGGCCAGAGTCGAAGTGACAAACCCGGCGCGCTTCGAGGCGAAGACCTGCAAAGCGTTGTAGTTGTAGTTCGAATCGAAGCGGTTGGAGTTGATCGCCGCGAACCCCTTATAGGGGCTGAAGATTGCGGTCGAAGAATACGGCGTCGCGCTGTTTGCGTTTGCGACGACCGCGTTGAGGTCGGCGAAGTTGACGTTTGGCTGACGCAGTTGATGATGAGAGACGCTGCCGACATAGTTCATTTCAAACAGCACCGTGCGCGTTACCTGACGCTGAACGCCAAAGCTGTACTGCCATGTGTAAGGGTTCTTGTTGAGAGGATCGATCGCGCTGATGCCAGCCTGCAGTCCGCTGTTGTTCGCAGCAAGCGAACCGACCGTCGCCAGATTGCCAGTATCGAACTGCGTGTTTTGAAGGAACGGAGCGAGGTTGAGCTGCGAGAAGATCAGGTTGCCCTGCGCGCGGTAGAAGAACAGACCGATACCGCCGCGGATGGCGGTCTTGTCGTCTGCTGCATAGGCAAAGCCGAAGCGCGGGCCGACCGCCCCGCCCATCTTGTAGAAGCCGCGAGGGGCTCCGGCTGGAATCAACGGGAAGAGTGCCGTGTTGACGTTTGGAACGCGAATCTGCTGGTCGGATGGTACGCCACCGCCGGCGCGGACCAGGCCGTTGTATGGATTGCCGGAACCGGGAACGATGCGCCCGGAGGTCGTAACCGTAACGGCATTCGCGGAGTTATAAACGGATTTGTCGAAGTTCGAGGCGTTGTTGCCCTGCAGGTACATGGGCTGAATCCACTGGTAGCGCAGCCCGAGGTCGAGGCTCAAACGACGAGTGACCTTCCAATTGTCCTGGACGAAACCTTCGATCTGGTTGAAGCGGAAGTGACCCATCGGGTCGGCGCTTGCCTCGGAGTAGCTCTGGAAGTTTCCGAGAAAGGCGTCGGCGAGCGAGTAGCAGGTGGTGTTGGACGTCGCGTTCTTGCATAGGCTGGAAGTTGGCACCACACTGAAGCTTGCCGTTCCCGTGTAGTTCGAACGTCCGTTCTGGTCCACGCGATCGCGGATATAGGCAGCGCCGAATTTAATGTTGTGGTTGCCCTTGATCCATGTCATGTTGTCGGCAATCTGAATGTCGGTCGAAGGCGACAGCAGAGCGAAGTTCGGCCCCTGGAAGCCGGCGAAGTTCGTGATATTCACAATGGGTATGCCGTTGGGATAGGGGCCAACACCGGGGTAGAGCTTGTTGTACGTGAAGCCGTAGGTCTCTCGCTTCCAGTTGTTGCCGTAGGGTGGGATGCGCTGCGCCGCCCAGCTTGTATTGGCCTGCGCCTGATTGATGAGGTTGGGATGGATCGCCCATGTCCACGCGACGAGATAGCTCTGGCCGGGGCGGTTGCGCGTGGTCGGCGTGGTATTCAGAATGCCGCCGTTGGAGAAGGTCCCGAAGGGGTCGATCAGCGTGTTTTGGTCGTGTATCCAACGACCGTAGACGGAGTGCTTCTGATTGAGGACGTAGTCGAACCGGACCAGGTCCTGGTGGAAGTTCAGCGGATTGGATGGTGCCAACGTCAGGTTATTGGTGGGAATTCCGCCATCGCGGAAGCTCAGGGCCGCCGCAGAGATCGTCTTGTATACCTTCGCGATGGCTTTACCGTCGGCGGTCATCAACGATGCAATGTTGTTATTGAGGATCGGTGTGGAGGTTCCGGGATAGTAGAGCTGAACGGGGCTTGCTCCGGTGAGCAGCGCCGAGAAATCGCCATTCAGCATGGCCGTCGTTGGAACGGTATAGGTGGTTGCGACGGCCTGCTGGCGAAGGCGCTTCCACTCCTCGCCCACAAAGAAGAAGAGCTTGTCCTTGATGATGGGGCCGCCGACGTAGAAGCCGAAGTCGTTGTAGATGAGCTGGGTCTTCTTGCGGGCGATGTAGTTGGTAGCGTCGAGGTAGTTGTTGCGGAGGTACTCGAAGGCGCCGCCATGGAAGGAGTTCGTGCCGCTCTTGGTGACGATGTTGAAGGTCGGGCCGGAGGTGCGGCCATACTCGGCCGAGGCGTTGGATGTATCGATCTTGACTTCGCCGATAAAGTCGGCCCCGACGTTGTTCATCAGCGAGCCGTTGGAACCGGCGACCATGTTGAAGGCGCCGTCGACGGTGAGGTTGTTCGTGTCGCTGCGATTTCCGTTGATGGTCTGGTTGCTCGCCGCCAGCGATGTGGTGACGGAAAAGATGTCGGGATTGGTGACGACCGCGCCTGGAACCAGCGTGAGGAGCTGAGTGTAGTTGCGTCCGTTGAGCGCAAGGTTCTCGACCTGCTTGGAGTCGATGACGCGCGCGAGCTCACCTGACGTGGTGTTGACAGTCTCGATGGCTCCGCCCTGGACCTCTACCACCTCAGTCGCCTGGCCGAGCGGAAGGACGAAGTTCGACGTCACTTTGGCATCGGCAGTGATGGTGACACCGGACTGCTGCGCGGTGCGAAATCCCGTCTTGGCAACACTGATGGAATACGTACCGATAGGCAGGTTGGTGGCGATGAAGTTTCCATTGCCGTCGGAGGCCACCGTGCGCCTGGCCTGAGTGCTGATATTGGTGATCGCGACCGTCGCGTCGGGGATGGCCGCGCCGGTCGGATCGTCGATGACACCGGAAATCTGCCCGAAGCTGCTCTGCGCGTGGGCCGGCAGATGAGAGAAGATGAGAACAATCGCCAGCACGAACGTGCTGGGCAAACGCCAGAAGTTGTATCGCATAGGAACCCTCCCAAATTTGTTTCATCCATGAACTATGTCCTGTAAGACCTGCATATTCGCAGCATCTTTCGGACTGAACGATCGATCACACGAACAACGGCAACAGCTTCGCAAAAAGAGATTCATCATTAACGAAGCTGATCGCATCAATTGTCAAGTTATGAATCGATTGAGGAAGCAAGGCTGCAATCCATTCCGTATCGGGTCAGTTCGAAAATAGCCGGCGACTGGACCTTGGTCATTCAGAGCGGTAGCGAGGACCGGACAGAGCGGCCAGCATAAAGGCCATCCCGCTGAAGGCCAACGCTTCAAATACGCTCGCCCACTCGTTGCCAACGTTCCGGTAAGGGTCGGCGATCGCTCGCGGAAGGTGCAGCGTCACCACCCACACGAAGAGCATCGCTCCGGTCAGTAGCGATGCCAGACGCGCGACGGGCTTCACCATGATTCCAAGACCTCCCGCGATCAACGCGGCCCCGGCGAAGTACGTCCAGAACATCTGCGGCCCAGCCCATGCCGGTATCAGCGCGGCGACAAACTTCGAATAGAGGAAGTGCTCCAATCCGAAGAGCGCCAGCATTGCTCCAAACAGATACCGTCCCATCGGCAGGGCCTTCTCAAGCGAACCGGGAAGCTCATCGACATCCCCGGTAAACGACATCGCCGCAAGCCAGGCCCCTCCCGCCAGCGCCATCTCCTTCAGAGCGTTCGTCCATGCTCCGAGGACTGCCACATAAGGGCCCCGGAGTTGGTCCGGCACATGCGCCACAAACACCAGCGCAAGCAGCAGCACACCAGTCCATGCCGCAACCTTCCGTCCCTTCAGGTTGAAGAGAATGCACAGGCCAGCGGCCGCCAGCACAGCGCCAAGCGCAAACACCCATAGCAGCCGCAGCGGCAGCCACGCCGGAAACTCCGGAACGGTAACGCCGGGGAAGTTTTTGAAGTAGAAGTGCATCAGACCGATCGAGCCCAGCCCAATCGCAAAGAAGGAGCGCCCCACAGCAAGCAGCCGTTTTGACATGGGAGCGAGTTTAGCCTGAATCGGCTGCGTGGCAACCGTCATTCATCCCAGATTTCCGCCCAACTTCGCTGCCCTCTCCAATCGCCGCTTTGCGTGACGCGCTCGCGCCTTCATCGCCGGTGTCCCGGTTCGCAGCGCCTGTTCAATCATCTCCTCGGCGGTTCGCATCAGCGAAGCCTCTCCGCAGGCGAGCAAGCCGATCCCTTCGATGGCCGAGCAGCGGGCCACGTTGCTCTCCTCCTCGCTCAGCAGTTGCATCAGCCTCGCCGCTCGCAGTCTCTGCTCTCGCGTATGCGCCACGCGCGCGACCACCAGCCCCAGGTGCCACTTCGTCCGCGACTCCTCGGGCGCAAGCTCCGCCAGCAGCCCTGCAAGCTCGTCCGCGTAGCGCATCAGTGGAGCGGCATCTGAATCTGTGATTCTGCGTGCAACGTCGGCGGCACGCTTGCGAAGCTCCGGCCCGTCGCCGAACATCGCGGCAACCAGCGTCTTCACCGCTGCGCGGTCGCCCGCAACCGCAGACGCCACCTGCCGCGCATGATCGAGACACCACCGGCCCGTCGTCAGCGAGCGCACAGAATCGATGGCCACGCGCGTTAGTCCTTTACGGCGATGCCCATCAGCTCAAACCGCGCGTTGAACAGCAGCGTTCCTGAGCCAAGAAACGCCCGCGCCGGCAGCTTGCCTGTGAAGTAGGTGCGATACACCGCATTGAAGCGCTCGAACAGCGAGACGTCGCTGCAAAAAATCTGCACGGACACCAGGTTGTCCATCGTCATGCCGGCCATCGCCAGCACTCGCTGAATCTCCCGCAACACCAGGTGTGCCTCTTCTTCCGCTGTGTCTGGAACCTTTGTCGTACCCGCAATCAGACCGATGCGGCCCGAGAGGTAGAGCGTCTTGCCGTCGACCAACACGGCATCCGAAAAGGGCATTGCAGGATTGCTTGAAAAGTATTCGCGGCTCATAGATATACCCACCGCAGTTTACGCGACAAGTTGTCCGCACACTGTTTGTGAGCCAGCGATTTTATTCGCCGGTGGCCGTTGCCGGCGCATGATGCGGCGTACGGCGTCTTGCGCGCGCAATCGAATGCGATTGAGCGCGGCGGCGGCCAGCTTGGCCGTAGCTCCACTCCCGCACAGGGCCAACATCGACGTGCACAAACTGGTTGACGGGATAGTAGCCGACGCCACCCGCACGAAGACTTAGCGCGGCATCGCGCAACCTCGCCGTCGTCACACCCGGAACGCGGATGTCGATCGCCCTGGCCTGCATGTGCTGGCTGTGCTCGGCCACACCGGAGTTGGCCGACCGCGAGCGTAGCAGCTTGTTGCTCCACGGCGTCCTGTATCCGCATACGATGTCGATCTCGCCGTTTGGCCTGCCCAGCTTCGCCAGCAGCGAATGCAGCAGGTCGAACTCCTTGGGGTCGTAGCGGCTCTCAGTCTGTGTACGGTGGTCGCGCAGAAAGTAGTTCAGTTTCGCGATTCCATCGGGAAGATAGGTATCGCCGACGCGGTAGACCACATCGATGCTCTCGCCCGTATGCAGATGATGAAGGCGCAGGCGGTACGCGTCGTCCGGCCGGACGCTGGCACTGGTATCCGCATCCTTCGCACTGGCGAAACCACTCAGTCCTATTAATGCTGCGATCGCCAGAGCAAAGCTCAGCCTGATACCTGTCCGCATCCAAAACCCCGGGGTCGAATCTGTACAAATTGATAATGGCAAATGCGATTCGGCATTTGCCATTTACTTCTTCAAGTCTACCGAACCATGCGGACAAAGTGCGGTGAAATGCCGCCGCGACCTGTAACTTTTGTGTAATGGCCTACGCGGAGTCAATCAGTTGCGCCAGATGGACATTCATATTTCACTGCGGAGTCTGGCTATAGACTTGATGGCATGGTGCTCGATCCCATTCAGACACGCGTACTCGGCTGCCTTATTGAAAAAGAGATTGTCACCCCGGAGAACTATCCTCTCTCTCTAAACGCGCTGGTCAACGCCTGCAACCAGAAGTCGAGCCGCGATCCCGTCCTCGATCTCTCCGAAGATGAGGTGCGTCAGGCGCTGCACGCGCTTGAAGACGAGGACCTCGTCTCGACGCTGCACGACTCCCGCGTTCCCAAGTACGAGCACCGCATTCGCACAGTCCTCAATCTTCGTCGCGACGAAACAGCAGTTCTCTG
>JAFDVV010000052.1 GCA_018268775.1 Acidobacteriota bacterium
CTCTTGACCTTCTACAGCCACCCGCGGGTTGTGGCGCTACGGGGCGAAGGGAGGAAAAGTTGAGGGTGGTTGAAATCTGGTCGTAGAATGGATGGCGATGGCAGCACGGTGTCCATTTCTCAAGCGCTATCGTCACGGTCGTCCCGACCGCGGACGCTGAAGCGCTTCTCTTCTCATTCGCTGGCATAACGTAATAGAGTTTGTTTTCCGGCCCCTGAGCTTTCAGGCCTTGGGCCTTTCCAGATCGCGCCTCGGAGGCGCACCCATGGAGAATACGATGTCGACTTCCAAGAACAATCCCGATTCCTTCAAGAGCAAAGCCACCCTCAAGTCCGGTTCAAAGAACTACAACATCTTTCGCCTCGACGCGCTGAAGTCGAGCGGCGTGAACCTTTCGCGTCTGCCGTTTTCGCTCCGTATTCTGCTCGAGAACCTGCTGCGGCATGAAGACGCCACCAGCGTGACGGCGGACGACATCAGGTTTCTGGCGAACTGGGACCCGAAGGCCGAGCCCTCGCGCGAGATCGCCTATATGCCTGCGCGCGTGCTGATGCAGGACTTCACCGGCGTTCCCGCCGTCGTCGACCTGGCGGCGATGCGCGATGCGATGAAGATGCTGGGCGGCAATCCGGAGCGGATCAATCCGCTGCAGCCGGCGGAGCTGGTGATCGACCACTCGGTGCAGGTGGACGAGTTTGGTTCGCCACAGGCCTATGACCTGAATGCGGCGCTGGAGTTTCAGCGCAACCGCGAGCGCTACGCCTTCCTGAAGTGGGGCCAGACGGCGTTCCGGAACTTTTCGGCTGTGCCTCCGGGGATGGGTATCTGTCACCAGGTGAACCTGGAGTATCTGGCGCGGGTGGTGTTCACGACCGAGGCCGATGCGCAGGGCAACGTGTTCGCGTATCCGGACACGCTGGTGGGCACGGACTCGCACACGACGATGATTAATGGTCTGGGCGTTCTGGGCTGGGGCGTGGGCGGCATCGAGGCAGAGGCTGCGATGCTTGGCCAGCCGGTGAGCATGCTGGTGCCGCAGGTCGTGGGCTTCAAGCTGACGGGCAAGCTGAAGGAAGGCACGACCGCCACGGACCTGGTGCTGACGGTGACGCAGATGCTGCGCAAGCTGGGCGTGGTGGGCAAGTTCGTCGAGTTCTACGGGCCGGGCATTGCGGAGCTTCCGCTGGCCGATCGCGCGACGATCGCGAACATGGCTCCTGAGTACGGAGCGACGTGCGGCATCTTCCCGGTCGACAAGGAGACGCTGAACTACCTGCGCCTGACGGGCCGTAGCGAAGAGCAGATTGCTCTGGTGGAGGCGTACTACAAGGAACAGGGCATGTTCCACACGGCGGACGCGGCGGAGGCGGAGTACTCGGCGACGATTGCGCTGGACCTGAGCACGGTGCAGCCGAGCGTGGCGGGACCGAAGCGGCCGCAGGACAAGGTGCTGCTGTCGGAGGCGGGTGCGAGCTTCAAGCAGCAGTTGCCTTCGCTGCTGGGGCCGAACGCGAACGGCAACACGGTGCGTCAGATGGTGCGCTGGGAGGGCGAGGGCGGTCATGCTTCGCTGAACGGCGACCTGAACAGCGCCGTGGGCGCTCCTTCGCCGGTGGTGGTTTCGCCGGGAGTTCCGGTGTCGTCGCTGAAGTCGGACAGCGGCAGGATTCCAGTGCTGGACGCTCCTCCGGTCTCGATCAAGGCGCGGTTTGGAGTCGATCCCGATCCGTATTTGAATCATGGTTCGATCGTGATCGCGGCGATAACCTCATGCACCAACACGTCGAACCCCTACGTGATGATTGCCGCCGGACTGCTGGCGAAGAAGGCCGTCGAGAAGGGGCTGAAGACTCCGCCGTGGGTGAAGACCTCGCTGGCTCCCGGCTCGCGCGTGGTGACGGACTACTACGAGAAGTCGGGTTTGACACAGTACCTCGACGCGCTGCGCTTCCAGACGGTGGGCTATGGCTGCACGACCTGCATCGGCAACTCGGGCCCGCTGCCGACGGACGTGTCGAAGGCGATCGAAGACCACGGCCTGGTGGCGGTCTCGGTTCTTTCGGGTAACAGAAACTTTGAAGGCCGCATCTCGCCTGAGGTGCGGGCGAACTATCTGATGTCGCCTCCGCTGGTGGTGGCGTATGCGCTGGCCGGGCACATCGAGCATAACTTTGACAACGATCCGCTGGGCAAGGGCAAGGACGGCCAGCCGGTCTTTCTGCGCGATATCTGGCCGACGCAGGCAGAGGTGGCGGAGACGGTGGCCAGGTCGATCGACTCGGGGATGTTCCACAAGGAGTACTCGACGGTCTCCGACGGCGACCAGAACTGGCAGAACCTGAAGTTCCCCGAGGGCAAGACCTATGGGTGGGAGGGGGACTCGACCTACATCCGCAAGGCGCCTTACTTCGACGGCATGAAGGCGCAGCCCGACGCGGTGGAGGACATCCACGGAGCGCGGGTGCTGGCGGTTCTGGGCGATTCGGTGACGACGGACCACATCTCGCCGGCGGGATCGATCAAGCTGAACGGCCCGGCGGGCAAGTACCTGACCGACCACGGCGTGAAGCCCGCGGACTTCAACAGCTACGGAAGCCGTCGCGGCAACCACGAGGTGATGGTGCGCGGCACGTTCGCCAACGTTCGTCTGCGCAACAAGCTGGCCCCCGGGACCGAGGGCGGCGTGACGCGTCTGCTGCCAGAGGGCACAGGCATGTCGATCTACGACGCGAGCGTGGAGTATGCGCGACGCGGGACTCCGCTGGCGATTCTTGCGGGCAAGGAGTACGGCTCTGGCTCGTCGCGCGACTGGGCGGCGAAGGGGCCGCGCCTGCTGGGCATCCGCTTCGTCATTGCCGAGAGCTACGAGCGCATCCATCGCTCGAACCTGGTTGGCATGGGGATTCTGCCGTTGCAGTTTGTGGACGGGCAGAACGCCGAGTCGCTGGGCCTGACGGGCGAGGAGGTCTACCGCGTGGGCGAGCCGGGCGAGCTGAAGGCGATGCTGGACGCGAAGTTCGCCAACGGCAGAACGATCTCGGTGTTTGCCGAGAGCGACCTTGGCAAGACGACGGAGTTCACGGCGACGGTGCGTATCGACACGCCGCAGGAGGTCCTCTACTACCAGAACGGCGGCATTTTGCAGTATGTGCTGCGCCAGTTGGCGGCAAAGGGGTAGAATTTCGCCGTTGCAGAGTTACACAGACAAGGGCCCTGCCGCGCGCGGGGCCCTTGTCGTTTTGGGGATCTCGAGTACCCTGCCCCTATAGATGTTGTCGTGAGGATGGTGGACAGTAGAAGAGCCCAGGGCCAACGGCCCGCAATAATCTAGCCTGGGCCGAAGGCCCAGGTATAGTCGCAAACGCAACGAAGCGCTGAAAGCGCGACACAAATGCCGCACCACATCTTAGTGGAAATGCTCTGAGGTTCATCTCGTGAAATGGAATCCTGAACCGCAGGTCCTTCGACTCCGTTTGGCGCAAAAGCGCGCCAAACTCCGCTCAGGATGACACCAGAAAGGCGTAGGTTAGAACGCGAGTCGGGAGACGAGGATGTTGCGCATTTCCACTCCAATGATTCAAGAGGTGCCTATGAACTTCAGCAAGGTTGTGAGTGTTTCGCCCGCGATTCGGCAGCAGCTTACGAGCGTGGCAAGCGCGATGAAGCATGCTGCTCCATCTGCGGCTGCGACAACGTTGCACTTGATGGGTAACTCTGCGGACACGGCTGCCGCCGCGCAGGCTGTGGCCAACGATTTGGGCCGCCAGCTCCATCGCGTGGGCCTGAACGCCGTGACGTCGAAGTACATCGGCGAGACGGAGAAGAACCTGAACGCGCTCTTCCAGCAGGCGGACTCGGACCAGTGGGTGCTGTTCTTCGATGAGGCGGATGCGCTCTTCGGCAAGCGGAGCGAGGTGAAGGACAGCCACGACAGGTACGCGAACATCGAGGTCTCGTATCTGCTGCAGCGTATGGAGTCGTTTCACGGCGTGGCGATCTTCGCGACGAATGGTCCGGTGGAACCTCCCGTGAAGGGGATGTTCCGGTATGTGGTGGCGTTGCCGCATAGGCCGTAAATTTTGTGTTGCCGTTACGAGGAAATGCCGCTGCGCATCTCACCCCAGGGGCTGAAGCCCCTTTTCTGGTAGAGGTATGACGAGAGGGCCAAGGCTGAAGCCTTGGCGTACCTGGGAAGCAGTTCGAGCTTCGCTCGAATGAACCCACATCTGGCGATGAGACCGCCAGATGTGGGGCACCCGATTTGCACCCGGTGTGGTGGCTGTTTGTGGCTACATCTTGTGCAGGGTTGCGTTCATGGTGGAGGTGGCCGGCGGCGGCGTCACGTCGGTCTCGTGGACCGTCTTGCCGTCAGCGCTCAGCACGAAGGTATTTTCGCGCCGCACTTCGCCGTCGGAGCTGTAAGTCACCTTCAGCGTATGGGGGTCGGCCAGCTTGATGGAGACTTCGCCGCCGTCGATCTTGGTGGGAGTGCCGTCGAGCTTGCAGACCATGGGCTTCGGGGTGTCGGTCTCCTGGAAGGAGATAGTGTCGCCCGAGACGTGGACCTTCATGATGCCGTTGTCGCGAGTCTCCTTGAAGTAGGTCTGTTTCCAGGTGCCTGCCAGTCCAGGTCCGCCGGAGACGCGCTTCCACCCGGCGGTGATGGTGTAGGGTTCGCCTTCGGCTGGGACGCGCTCGGATTTGACGGTGACGTCTTTGCCGTCGGCGGAGACGGACAGTGTGTTGTCGCGTGTCTTCTTGCCCTTGTCGGTGACGACGACGTGATAGCCGGTGGGGGTCTTGTTGCAGGTGGTCATGCCGTTCTTCATCTGGTGCGGCTTGCCGTCGCAGACGATCTTCGGGTTCTTGTCCATGGTGTAGCCGTCGGGGTCGACGGTGAAGGTAGAGGTGTAGCCGTCGTATTTGATGGACGAGGCGTCCATCTTCCAGGAGCCGTTCCAGGGGTTGGATTGGGCGGAACAGGTGGTGTAAGCGGCGAACAGCGCAAGGGCTGCCGCACCAAGGGCGATACCGGAATGTTTCATCGCAAGTCTCCTCATGCGTCGTGATTTTTGTTCTGTGCAGCGTGGGGAGGATGATCGGGGCCGAGTTGGAGCAGTGCCGATTATTGGCAGAGAAGGGCGATAAGTCAATGATTTTCAATGGCTGAGTGAGGGAGTAGATGCTCTTGGCATATGGTTTGGGGCGTATGTTTACTTCGGTCGGCGGTTAGCGGAAAAGTTTTGTTTCCGCCGAAGTGTGGGGGTTCGAGCTTCGCTCGAATGACCCACCCATGCCGCGATGAGGCCGCGTCATGAATGGGGCACCCGATTTGGCCGGATGTGGGAGGTTCGCTCATCCCACCCTTCGCGATGCGAAGGATGGGGCACCCGATTTGGCTGCCTGATATTGCCGGTAAGGGGTGCGCCTATAATGAGCTATGGCAATCGCTCAGCCAGCCTCCTCGCAGCCAAAGACAGCGGGAGACCCTGCCGCTTCGGCGGGCACGGGTATGGGCGCGTCTGAGGGTAGCGATGCGGGTGGGATGAGCGCAGCCGCAAGCTCTTCGGCGGCGCACCTGAGCGGATATGCACCGGGCGACGTCCAGATCATCGACGAAAAATTTCAGCGGCTGTTGGAGACGGTGCACGAGAACCGGCCTGGGGACGATCTTGAGATCATCCGCAAGGCGTGGGTGTTTTGTCTCGAGCAGCACGAGGGGCAGAAGCGCGCGAGCGGCGAGCCGTATGTGATCCACCCGCTGGAGGTGGGGCAGGTGCTGGCGGAGCTGAAGATGGACTCGACCGCCATCGCCGCCGGTCTGCTGCATGATGCGGTGGAGGACACGGACGTCACCTCCGATGAAATTGCCAGGCGCTTTGGCGAGCAGGTGGCGCACATCGTCGAGGGCGTGACCAAGCTGGACAAGATCAAGTTCGCCAACCGCGAAGACCATCAGGCGGAGAACATCCGCAAGATGCTGCTGGCCATGGTGACGGACGTTCGCGTGGTGATCATCAAGCTGGCCGACCGGCTGCACAACATGCGCACGCTGGAACACCTGAAGCCGGAGAAGCAGCAGAAGATCGCGCGCGAGACGCTGGAGATCTACGCTCCGCTTGCGCACCGGCTGGGCATGGGCAAGCTGCGCGGCGAGCTGGAAGACCTGGCCTTCCGCTACACCGATCCGTTCGCCTACGAGCAGGTGTCGAACGAGGTGGATGCGCTGCGCGGCGCGGGCGAGTCGTTCCTGAAGACGATCGTCACGAAGCTCGAAGAGAAGCTCAGGGAGTTCAAGATCGAGGGACGCGTGGAGTGGCGCATCAAGCGGCTCTACTCGATCCAGCAAAAACTTCAGGACCAGAAGATTCCGCTCGACCAGGTCTTTGACCTTCTGGCGATTCGCGTGATTACGCACACGCTGCAGGACTGCTATGCGCTGCTTGGTCTGCTGCACTCGATATGGCGGCCGGTTCCGGGGCGCATCAAGGACTTTATTGCGATGCCGCGGCCGAATATGTACCAGTCGCTGCACACGACGCTGATAGCCGAGGGCGGGCACCAGTTCGAGGTGCAGATTCGCACCGAGGACATGCACCGCGTGGCCGAAGAGGGCATCGCTGCGCACTGGAAGTACAAGGCGAGCGACAACGTCAGCGCCAAGGACGAACAACGTCTCGCGTGGGTGCGGCAGTTGATGGAGTGGCAGAGGGAGATGACCGATCCCAACGAGTTCATGTCGACCCTGAAGATCGACCTGTACCCGGAGGAGGTCTATACCTTCACGCCAAAAGGCAAGGTCGTCGTTCTGCCGAAGGATGCGAGCCCGGTGGATTTTGCGTATGCGATCCACACGGAGGTTGGCAACACGACAACGGGCGCGAAGGTGAATGGGCGCATCGTGCCGCTGCGGACGCGGCTGAAGAACGGCGACATCGTCGAGATCACAACGCAGGCGGGGCACACGCCGAGCCGCGACTGGCTGAGCTTCACCAAGAGTTCGAAGGCGCGCAACAAGATCAAGCACTGGCTGAACGAGCATCAGCGTCAGCGCGCGTTGGAGATCGGCAGGAAGCTGTTGGACCGCGAGGCGCGCAAGTACAAGCTGTCGCTGAACAGGTTTGCGACGGCGGACTACGACAAGGTGGCGCAGGAGTATGGCCTGACGAGCGAGGCGGAGCTGCTGGCGGGGATCGGCTTCGGCAAGTACTCGTCGCGGCAGGTACTCAACAAGCTGGAGCCCGGCTCGACGATGGCCGCCGAGCCTGCGCCCGCTGAGCACGGTGTTGTAGGCAATACGATCGGGCAGATGTCGGAGGCGGTGAAGCGCGTCTTCTTCGGCAAGGGTTCGGACTCGTTGCAGGTGGAAGGGCAGGACGATCTGCTGGTCTATCGCGCGCGATGTTGCAATCCGATTCGCGGCGAGGAGATCATCGGCTACGTCACGCGGGGCAAGGGTGTGGCGGTGCATGCGCGGAGCTGTCCCAATGTGCAGAACCTGCTGTACGAGTCGGACCGCCGCATCCAGGTGGAGTGGGCGCCGATGCCCACGGAGCCTGGCGCGGTGAAGGCGCAGACGTATCCGGTAAAGCTGACGATCGTCTGCGACGACCGCGCGGGAATGCTGAAGGAGTTCACGGCGATCATCTCGGACGATGGCACGAACATACGCAGCATGGACACAAGGGGAGAGCCGGACGGCTCGGCCGAGGTCGACTTTGTGATTGAGACGATGGACGTGCGGCACCTGAACCGGCTGGTGGAGCGGCTGCGACGCGTCCACGGCGTGCGCGAGGTCCATCGCGTGCAGAAGATATAGAGTCGCCCAAAGCGACGCTGCGTAACAATCTTCGGATACAGTAGTCGCATGACCGTGCCGCGTGTCGCGTATCTGCCCGACTCCTTCCACGAGGTCAATGGCGTTGCGCACACCTCGCGCAACTTCGTCGCTTACGCCGCGCGGCACGACCTTCCCTTTCTCTGCATTCGCGCGGGCACGCGTTCCGTGCCGTTTGAGCAGGCGGGCGAGCTGCGCACGCTGGAGCTTCGCCGCTCGCGCGTCTCGGTGCGCATGGAGAAGGACCTCGACTTCGACCCGCTCTTCTGGCGGCACGTGCGTTCCATTCGCCGCGAGTTGAAGCGCTTTCGTCCCGACATCATTCACATCACCGGCCCCAGCGAGCTTGGCATCCTCGGCGCATATTTTGCATGGGAGCTCGGCGTTCCACTTGCCGCGTCGTGGCACACCAATGTGCATGAGTATGCCGCGCGCCGCATGGGCTGGATCACAGACCGCCTCGCGCGCCGCTATGGCGATGCGGTCTCGCGCAACGTCGAGGACGGCTCGCTCTGGCTCGTCTCGCGTTTTTATTCGCTCGCCCGCGTGCTCTACGCGCCGAACGGCGAGTTGTGCCGCATGTTGGAGCAGACGACGCATCGCCCCTGTCGCCTGATGCAGCGTGGAGTCGATACCGCGCAGTTCTCGCCTGCGCATCGCACGCGGCCTGCCGATGACGGCACAATCGTCCTCGGCTACGTCGGGCGCCTGTCGGTAGAAAAGAACGTCGCCCTGCTCGCGCAGATCGAGCGAGAGCTGATCGCGATGGGAATTGCGAAGTTTCGCTTCGTGATCGTGGGGCACGGCGCTGAAGAGGCTTCGCTGCGCGGCTCGCTCAAGCAGGCCGACTTTCCTGGAGTGCTGCGCGGGGCGGACCTGTCGCGTGCCTATGCCGACATGGACGTCCTCGTCTTTCCCTCGCACACGGACACCTTCGGCAACGTCGTGCTCGAAGCGCTCTCAAGCGGCGTACCCGCAGTTGTAACGACGGGAGGCGGGCCGAAGTACATCGTCCGCGACCGACAGACCGGCTTCGTCGCGACTGACGCGGACTTTGCAGCCGCCATCGCCACGCTCGCCAACGACCGCGCGCGGCTCACGCAGATGCGCGCCGCAGCGCGGGAGTATGCGCTCACCTGTAGCTGGGACGCGGTCTTCACCCGCGTCTACGAGGGATACATCGAGTCCCTGCCAACACGGGGATTCACTGCGCCAGGTCGTTGACAGGCATGCATTGGCTCAATCGATGGATATGTTGGTCCTTCGTAAAGCGTCATCGCTGAGCGAAGCGCCGCAGCCGCGGAGTCGAAGGACCTGCGGTTCTCCTCTCGCTACTGCTGCGTTTGTTGTGAAGTTAGAGGGAACAACTAAGCGTTGTCCTAAGTCGTCATTCTGGGCGCAGCGAAGAATCTCAGTATTTTTGCGCTGCGCCAGATGAAACTACAGGGATTCTTCGGCTACGCCTCAGAATGACGGCAGAGGAGCTTGCTGCGGATGGGTGAAAGTTCATAACAGCCTCTTTGGAGGTATCCACGAGGGTTCTCACCTCCACAATCCACCGCCTCCTGCCGCACACTGGAAGTACCACCCATGAAGAAGAAAAAGTTACGCATCGGGATTCTCTTTGGCGGCCGTTCGGGCGAGCATGAGGTCTCGCTGCTCTCCGCCGCCTCTATCCTCAAGGCCATCGACCGCACGAAGTACGACGTCGTGCCCATCGGCATCACGCGCGAAGGGCGCTGGGTCACATCGCACGACGCACAGGCGCTGCTCGCGGGCAAGTCCGCGCCTGAGAATCCGCGTCTGGCAGGCGACCCGCAGGCGACGCCAACCGCCGCCGTCATCCGGCGGGGCGAGGCGATCATCGTGCCTCCTGCCCCGGCTGAGTCGCTGCAGCCGCTGGAGCTGTCGGCCTCTGCCGAGTTCGCGCTGCACCGGCCAGCGCTCGACATCGACGTCGTCTTCCCCGTGCTGCACGGCACCTTCGGCGAGGACGGCACGATCCAGGGTCTGTTTGAGCTGGCCGACATCGCCTACGTAGGCTCTGGCGTCCTCGGGTCGGCGGTGGGCATGGACAAGATCGCCATGAAACAGGCCTTTGCCGCCAACGGCATTCCGCAGACACCGTATCTCGCCATGCTGCGTTCGGAGTGGCGCGCCGATGCGAAGAAGGCGACGAAGAAGATCGAAGCCTCGCTCAAGTATCCGCTGTTTGTGAAGCCCGCAAACCTTGGCTCGTCGGTCGGCATCAGCAAGGTGCACGACCGCGGCGAGCTCGCTGCCGCCATGGACCTCGCCGCCGGCTTCGACCGCAAGCTCATCATCGAACAGGGCGTCGGCGGTCCGGGAGCAAAGCCGCGCGAGCTCGAGGTCGCCGTCCTCGGCAACGACGCGGCCGAGGCAAGCGTCGTCGGCGAGATCGTCCCAGGGGCAGAGTTCTACGACTACGAGGCGAAGTACCTCTCCGACTCATCCGTCCCGATCATTCCGGCAAAGCTCACGAAGGCCGAGTCGAACGAGATTCGCCGCATGGCCATCGAGGCATTCAAGGCCTGCGACTGCGCTGGTCTTGCCCGCGTCGACTTCCTGATGGAACCGGCAAAAAAAGGAAGCAGGAAAAAACCGCGCGTCTACCTGAACGAGATCAACACGCTGCCGGGCTTCACCAGCATCAGCATGTACCCCAAGCTCTGGGCCGCAAGCGGCCTGCCATACAAGAAGCTGATCGACCGGCTCATCCAACTCGCAATCGAACGCCATAAAGAAAAGCAGCAGACCAGCTTCACGCGATGACGACGACCGCGGATTCTCGCGGACAGCACGGATGAAGGTTGGGATCGATCCGCCAAAGAAAACTACAGGGATTCTTCGCCTTCCTGCCCCAGCCAGCAAGCTGGCCGGGGACCCCGTTCGGCTCAGAATGACGGTCTTTGCGTGTGCAATTCCTGAAGTTCCAAAGATAAGTCGAAGATGTAGAAAAAGCAGATTCCTCCGCTCTGCTACGGAATGACAACAAGAGAAGCTTCGCTGCAGTTGCCTCTCATCCGTGTTGTCCGCGAAAATCCGCGGTCGGCGATTACACCACCCGGCTGTGCTCGAAGCCGCCTTCGTTCAGCGCGGCGAGCAACTCTTCGACCTGTTCGCGCCCGCGTGTCTCCAGCGTGATGTCGATGGTGGTGTTGCCCAGGTTCACGCCGTAGTAGGCGCGGTTGTAGAGCGTGTCGACGATGTTTACGCGATGCTCGGCGATCAGCTTTGTCAGCTCCGACAGAGCGCCGGGCTTGTCGAGCAGCGTGATGCGCAGGCGGATCATGCGGCCGTCCTGCACCAGGCCGCGCTCGATGATGCGGCTGAGCAGGGTGACGTCGATGTTGCCTCCGCCCACGACGACCGCCGTTCGTGCGCCGTTCAGCGATGTGCGTTTTTGCAACAGCGCGGCGAGGCCGACAGCTCCCGCGCCTTCGGCCAGCGTCTTCTCGCGTTCGAGCAGCATGAGGATGGCTGAGGCGATCTCGTCTTCGTCTACGGTGACGATCTCGTCGACGTAGCGTTCGATCACGGGCAGTGTCACCTCGCCCGAGCGGCGCACCGCGATACCGTCGGCGATGGTGGTGGCCGCGGGAATCGTCACCGGCTGGTGCTCTTTTACGGCGACGGCCATCGAAGGCAGCCTCGATGTCTGCACGCCGACGACCTTGATGTTGGGATTCGTCTCCTTCACGGCGCAGGCGATGCCGCCGATCAGTCCGCCGCCGCCGATGGGCACGACGACCGCCTCAAGCTGCGGCACCTGCTCGATCAACTCCAAACCGATGGTGCCCTGGCCGGCCATCACCGCCGGGTCGTCGAAGGGATGGATGAAGGTCATGTCCTCTGCTGCGCAGATACGGCGCGCCTCTTCGTAGGCGTCGTCGTAGTTGGCGCCGTGCAGTACCACCTCTGCCCCGAAGCCGCGCGTCGCCGTGACCTTGACCAGCGGCGTCTGCAGCGGCATCACGATGATGGAGCGGATGCCGCGCTTGGTGGCGTGGTAGGCAACGCCCTGTGCGTGATTTCCTGCGCTCGCCGCTACAACCCCGCGCGCGGCCTGCTCCGGCGTCAGCAGCGCAAGGCGGTTCAACGCGCCGCGCTCCTTGAATGCGCCGGTCATCTGGAGGTTTTCGAGCTTCAGGTAAATCTGTTGCCCGGTGATGGCCGAGAGCATCTGCGAGTGCGCGCAGGGCGAGTAATAGATCGCGCCGCGCAGCCGCTCGCGCGCTGCCATCACATCGGCAAGACTGATGCTTACTTGGCTCTTCGTTTCGGTTGCAGACACTCGCACACTCCTTCAATCCCTAAGTTTGTCATCCCGTAGCGAAGCGAAGGGATCTGCTTCTCTACTGCGACTACTGTCGCCGCATCCGAAACTTGTTCGCCAGGTCGAACTCTTCGCGCAGCCCGGGCGTGCGCAGGTTCTCGCGAACATGCGTCAACCGCTGCTCCAAGGCAAGCAATGTATCCGCAATCGGCGTCGTGTTCGTCATCGCCACGTCGCGCCACATGCTGTACGGACTCGCGCCAAGCCGCGTTGTCTCGCGCAGGGCACGGCCGCCGATGGCTGCGATCTCCGGCGCGTCGCCGAATCGTTCTTCCAGCAGCGCGGCGAGCGCCGTTGAAAGCATCTGCGGCAGATGGCTGACCCAGGCGCACATCTCGTCGTGCCGTGCGGCGTCCATGTCGAGCGAGCGCGTGCCCATGAGGCCGACCCACATGCGCCAGTCCTTCTCGATCGGCGCCGGCAGATCGGAGCATGGCGTGAAGAGCCACATGGCGTTGTTGAACAGCGTGCCCTCGGCCAGCATGGCTCCGCCGCTCTCCTTACCCGCCATCGGATGGCCGGGCAGAAAGACGGCCTGGTCCTTGCCGCCAAAGAGCTTTGCGGCAAGCTCCGCGATCTCGAGCTTCGTACTGCCTACATCGGTGATGAGCTGGCCCGTGGCGGTGACAGGCGCAAGCCGCTGCATCCAGTCCTTGATAGCGAGCACGGGCACGGCGAGCACGATGACATCGGCCTGCCGCGCCAGCTCGAGCGCGCCCCAGTCGTTGCCCGCCGCGCCGTCGAGCGCCCCAACCGCAACCGCGGCGCGTAGCTCAAGCGAGTTGACGTCCCAGCCGTCGATGCGGCCCACAAAGCCTGCCGCGCGCAGGGCGAGGCCGACCGATGCACCGATCAACCCCGTTCCGATGATGAGGACTCGCTCGATCACACGTCCGTCCTATGCCACTGCAACCGCGCTGGCAACGCTTCGCCCCACGACAGGCGCAAGCTGACCGAGCTGCTTCACCAGCTTCTCGAGCTGTTCCGGATACATGCTCTGCGCGCCGTCGCTCATCGCCTTGTCAGGGTTGGGATGCATCTCCATCAGCAGGCCATCGGCTCCCGCAGCCACGGCCGCCAGCGCCATGGGAGGAACGAACTCGCGGATGCCCACGCCGTGCGACGGATCGCCCAGCACGGGAAGGTGCGTCAGCTTCTTGAGCACCGGGATCGCGGAGATGTCCATCGTGTTGCGTGTCGCCGTCTCGTAGGTGCGGATTCCGCGCTCGCACAGCATCAGGTCGTAGTTGCCGCCGGAGAGGATGTATTCGGCCGACAGCAGGACCTCTTCGATCGTCGCCGCGATGCCGCGCTTCAGCAGGCACGGTTTGCGCACATGGCCAAGCTCGCGCAACAGGTTGAAGTTCTGCATGTTGCGCGCGCCGATCTGGAAGACGTCGATATACGGCAGCATGGTTTCGATCTGCGAGATCTCCATCACCTCGGTGATGACGAGCAGGCCGGTCTCATCCGCTACTTCGCGCAGCAGCTTCAGGCCCTCGACGCCCATGCCCTGGAAGCTGTACGGCGAGCTGCGCGGCTTGTACGCTCCACCACGCAGAAACTGGCAGCCCGCGGCGGCGACCTTCTTCGCGCTGTCGAGAATCTGCGCGCGCGATTCGACAGAGCACGGCCCCGCCATCACGACAATCTCATCGCCGCCGATCACGACACCGTTCTTGAACCTGATCTTCGTGCCCTCGGGCCGGAAGTTCCTGCCCGCCAGCTTGTACGGCGACGAGATGCGATACGCATCGTGCACGCCGGGGAGCACCTTGAACTCGGCCACGTCGAAGTGGTCGGGTTTGCCTACGCCGGCAAGAATCGTCTGCGCCTCGCCGGTGGTGCGGTGAACGTTGAATCCAAGCTCGACCATCCGCTCGATCACGGCTTGAATGTTTTCTTCAGTTGCTTCGCCCAACATGGCTACGATCATCGTCTTCTTCGCTTTCTCAGTAGTTGCCGCATACGGAAGAAACTGTTTGTCGTTCCGCAGCGCAGCTCGTTTTGTCATTCCGCGCAGCTCGTTTTGTCATTCCGTAGCGCAGCGGAGGAATCTGCTTCTCGCTTTTGAATTCCATCGACCTTCAGTCCTTCTTCTGCAGCGCCCGCATCACATCGATAATGCGTTGATAGATGTCCACCACTTCAGTGTCGGAGAGCGGCCCCGCGTTCGCCTTGCGCACACGTTCAAAGACCGCCTCTTCGCGCTTGGGTTCGTACACTGGCAGACCCGCACTGTGCTTGAGCGTTCCAATCGCCTGCGCCGCCTCGGCGCGCTGGTTGATAAGGCGAACGATCTGCTCGTCGAGTGCGTCGATCTTGTTCCGCCAATCTGCGATCTCCATCGAATGTCCTCATGAAGCAGCCAGGCATCACGAACCGGCGCAGGCTGCGGTGTTTTGACGTACATGCCATGATAAACGCCGGGATTACGATCCTCTCCCTCGCCTCTAACCTGTGTCATTCCGACCGGAGGCCGGAGGCCGGAGTGGAGGAACCTGCTTCTCTCCTCCCCGCCACAAATCCGGGTGCCCCATATCTCGCTTGCGAGATGTGGGCTCGCAGGATGCTTGTTCAAACCGGAAAGATGGGTGCCCCATCTTCGCCGCGCAGCGGCTAAGGTGGGATTTGCAGAACGCTTGGGTGCCCCATTCATGCGCGTTTTGTGCGCATGAGTGGGAATGAAGACCGTCCGTTCTCCGCATGTCACTGTCATGCCCTCAACCCCGCGACGAACCTTCCGACTGCCGCCGCGGCCTCCTTCGGCTCCGTCTTCTCAATCAACTGCACAATCGCCGAACCAATCACCGCGGCATCCGCAAACTCACCCACGGCCTTCACATGCTCGGCGTTCGAGACGCCAAACCCCACGGCAATCGGCAGCGTCGTGAACCTCTTCAATCGCCCAACAATCTCCGAAGCGTCACTCGTCAGACTCGACTGCGTGCCCGTAATGCCCACCCGCGAAATCGCATACACAAACCCCTTTGAGTTCTCCGCAATCGCCTTCAACCGCACATCCGGCGAGGTCGGCGCCGCCAGAAACACCGGGGCCAGTTTGTTCGCCTGCATCGCCTCGAGATACTCCCCAGCCTCTTCGACGATCATGTCGGTCAGCAGCACGCCGTCGGCACCAGCCTCCGCCGCCTTCGCCGCAAACTCCTTCATGCCCATCCGCACGACCGGGTTCAGATAGCTGAACAGGATCAACCCAGCCTCGGGCCGCGCCGCGCGAATCTCCTTCGCAATCCCGAGCACATCGGTAAGCCGCGTGCCCTTCGCCACCGCACGCTCACTAGCCCGTTGAATCACCGGCCCATCGGCCAGCGGATCGCTGAACGGCACACCCAGCTCAATCACATCCGCACCGTTATCAATCGCGGCAATCGCAATGTCCCGCGTCGTTGCAAGATCGGGATCGCCAGCAGTGAGGTAAATAACCAGGCCGGGCTTCTTATCGAACTTGATCGCCATAACTAAGCCTTGACCTCCGCCTTCGCTCCGCTCACATGCAGCTCCTTCGACAAGATCCCCATGTCCTTATCGCCGCGCCCCGAAAGATTCACCATCAGCACATCATCCTTCTTCATTGTGGGGGCCAGTATGATTGCCTCAGCAACCGCGTGCGCGCTCTCCAGCGCCGGGAGAATTCCCTCCGTCCGCGCCAGCGTCACCACGGCCTTCAGCGCCTCATCATCCGTCGCCGCGGTGTACGTCGCACGACCCGAATCATGCAGCATCGCATGCTCCGGCCCCACGCTCGCGTAGTCGAGGCCCGCAGACACCGAGTGCGTCAGCGCAATCTGCCCCGCATCGTCCTGAAGCACGTAGCTGTAAGTCCCCTGCAACACGCCGGGAACGCCGCCGCCGACCTTCGCAAACCGGGCCGCATGATCTCCAATCGCCGAGCCACGCCCGCCAGCTTCGACGCCGATAAGCTGCACGTTCTTGTCGTTCAGAAACTCGTAGAACGCGCCAATCGCATTCGAGCCGCCGCCCACACACGCAACGATCGCCGTCGGTAGCTTGCCCTCCTGCTCCAGAATCTGCTGTTTCGCCTCAATGCTGATGACGCGGTGGAAGTCGCGCACCATCGTCGGGTACGGATGCGCCCCCAGCGCCGAGCCCAGGATGTAGAACGTCGTGCGCACGTTGGTGACCCAGTCGCGCATCGCCTCCGAGATCGCGTCCTTCAGCGTGGCCGAACCCGCGCTCACACCGCGCACCTCCGCGCCCAGCAGGCGCATGCGGTAGACGTTCAGCTCCTGCCGGCGCATGTCCTCCTCGCCCATGTAGACCACGCACTCCATGCCCAGCAGCGCGCAAACCGTGGCCGTCGCCACGCCATGCTGCCCGGCCCCGGTCTCGGCGATGATGCGCTGCTTGCCCATGCGCCTGGCAAGCAGCCCCTGCCCCAGAGCGTTGTTGATCTTGTGCGCGCCGGTGTGCAGCAGGTCTTCGCGCTTGAGATAAATCTTCGCGCCGCCAAGCTGCTCGCTCAGCCGCTTCGCATAATACAGCGGCGTCGGACGCCCGCAGTAGTTGTGGAGCAGGCCGGCCAGCTCGGCCTGGAACGCCGCGTCTTCCTTGGCCGCGTTGTAAGCCGCCTCAAGCTCTTCGAGCGCGGCCATCAGCGTCTCCGGCACATACCGCCCGCCGTACACGCCGAACCGCCCCAAAGCGGACCTTACTGGCCCCGCCGGACTCACCAATGCTGACGTCTTTCCGTCTATCGCCCCGCCCATCTCTTCGCGCTCCCTTCAGAGCAAAACAAAAGCCGCAACCTGTGTCGGTCGCGGCTCGTGTGGATTTCGAATCTTGTCTGAACTTTCAGCTTGCTTCTTGAGCTAATCCGTCAGAAGACCCTACTCCGCCGATGCCGCTACCGGATACCAGTAGCGGTCAATAAAGCTGATAATGCGGCTGAAGTTCGCGGTCATCTTGCCTCCAAGCATACACCGGGCCCTGCATGGCCGCAAGTTATTTGCATTTTGGGTAATGGATCAGTTTGGTTGTTGAGCCGTCATTCTGAGCGTAGCGAAGAATCTCAGCATTTTTTTGCGCAGCGCCAGATGAAACTACAGAGATTCTTCGCCTGCGGCTCAGAATGACGGCGTGGCTCAGTAGCCGGAGAGATTCAGGCTGACCCACTGCCGCATTTTGGTCAACCTTCACGGTTCCAGCACAAACTTCTTGATGGCAATCTGTGCCCCCGCCTTTGCCCTTTCGGGAGCAGGCCGCACCACCACAGTAATCTCGTCGAACTGCGTGCCATCCATCGCAGCCGGAATCGGAAACCGCAGTGTCTCATCCGTCAATTTGCCCGACACATTGGGACGGCTCGCCATCGGCATCTCGCTGCTGGGGATCACCATCGTGCCTAGATAATGAGGAGCGATCTCCGGAGCAACAGCATTCACCCTCTGCCTGACCGCGGCCCTGGCATCCGGCAGCTTCTTTACCCACAGCTCAAGAGCGATCGCGCCCTCCAGCTTGTCCGCATTCTCGACGACGAGGTTCATCGCGGAGCAGCAGCCCAGGTCGATCGGTTCGGCCAGCTTTTGGTGAGCCTCCATCAACAGGGGATAGCTGTCCGTGGAGCGTACCTGCGCCTTGATCGAGCTACCCCGCACAACCCGCGCCGACGGCCTCGGACGCTTCTCCGGCGCCTTGAAGTACCAGTACTGCCCGTCGAACGGTATCTCCATCG
The DNA here is from genome assembly GCA_018268775.1 of Acidobacteriota bacterium. Classification (GTDB taxonomy): domain Bacteria; phylum Acidobacteriota; class Terriglobia; order Terriglobales; family Acidobacteriaceae; genus Edaphobacter. Next base: position 17,908 of record JAFDVV010000052.1, read on the forward strand.
GCTCGGAGATCTTTACGCCGAAGTGCGGCACAAGATCGCGCTTCACCGGGGCTTCAATTCTCTTCTGTGCTTCCGCAAGCGGCAGAAGAATGATGCCCGAGTATCCGTCTGCCGAGGCCGACGTGTCCTTCGGCGCATCGGCGGCGTTCTTCGCCATCTTCGGCCCCTTCACCCCAAAGGTCCTCTGACCCGCACGCAGGAACGGCACCAGCGCCGCGAGCGTCAGCACAAACGCGGTTATCAGGATGCCCGCCTGCTCGCCTCTTGAAACGGCAGACCTCGACTGCACTGTTGAAGCCCTCGCAGCCACCATGCGGCGCGTCGCGGCCCGCCACGCCAGCACACCTGCAAACACGCCGGCCGCCAGCGATGAAGACACAAACCAGTAGTTCGCCGCCAGTGCGATCGCCGCGTCGAACAGCAGCACCAGCAGCAACGACGGCAGCAGGACCCGCGCCAGCGGAGCGCGATCGAACAGGAACGGCGTCCCAGGCTGATGCGGCGCAGTTTCAGCTCCGGCGTGCACATACTCAATCTGACACCGCTTCATGAAATAGCCCAGAGTCAGCAGACACAACATGCTCGCAGCGATCATCAGCAGCGACGACGTTTCCACAAACAGTACCCATGCCGGAACCCACAACGCTGTCAGGCAAGCCGCGCGCACAACCGGTGTCGCAACAGCCTTGCCGTTCGGCAGAAGGCGTCCGTAAATCATGCGCGCGACGAAGCCACAAACCATCACGGCTGAAAACAGGAGTATCGCTGCCAGAACCACCAGTCCAATGCGGCTCATCGACCCGCGCGGCAGCCACGACACCAGAAAATCCAGCACCCAGGCGGCAATCACGATGCTCAGCGCCATCGGCCAGGCCGGCATCTGCTGCGCGGCTGCGCCATCGTCAACCAGCTCAGAGCTTGTCGGAACCTCTCCAGCACGCATCGGGAGACCCTCAGCGACGTGCAAGAAGAATCGCACGAAACCCCATCGCCAAGTGGGGTCACGTCAGAATTTATTTTTGCCGGAAGGTGTCATCCTGAGCGAAGCGACCGTAGGGAGCGCAGAGCCTGCCCTGAGCGAAGTCGAATGGGAAGGACCTGCGGCTTGCTTGCCGCGCCACGATTCTTGGGCACTCACTGCCTAATTAACCGGCGACTGCCTGCCCCAGTTGAACCGCCGTCCCACGATGGCCTTGATCATCAGGTGGTCGGTCGAGGCGGTCGCGCCCATGCCGACGCCAAAGTTCAGCTCCCACTTCGGCGAAACGTTCAGGTCGGTCACGGCGAAGAGTTGCTGCTGCTGGTCGTGCAGCGCGCTGAAGGACCATACGCGACCGAAGTTGCCGTAGTACTCCACGCCGCCCGAGACCTTGCGGGTAAAGTCGTACCCCACCTTTGCGGCGGGCGCGAAGCCCACCCCCTGGTTCACGTCCGGGCCGTGCCACGTCCGCTCCAGCGCCGGGTTTACCGCCAGGTACCAGCGGCCGATCGACTTGTCCACGATGGGCCTGATCTCCCACGTCCACGTATCGGGCGAGTACTGCGACCGCTGATAGCCGATCTCCGTCGAGAGGCTCACGCCCACCGGCCAGTGCCACTGGTCCGGCACGCGAACGCGCGGGCGGATGTGGTCTCCGACCCACTGCACGCCGTGACCGTTCTGCCAGCTTGTGAAGAGGTAGAAGCCGACCTCGGCCCAGTTGTTGATCCCCTGCGTAATCTCCACCGTCTCGTGCTGCTGGTGGTTCGTCGGATACGTGCCGTCGTCGGTCCTGAGCGAGCCCTTGGGCGTGAAGTTCGAGTGCAGCTCCACCATCGTGCTCCGAGGCGCAACCGTGTCCGACCCGTACACCTGAATCTCGTAGTTGCCCTGCGCCCGCGCACGGAGCGTCCCCGCGCCCAGAAGCGCGAACAGCATCGGCACGTAAAGCAATCTCATGCGACCTCTCAAAATCCGTGCCTCTCTCCTGAAGTGTCATTCCGAGCGAAGCGCAGCGGAGTCGAGGAATCCCCGCATTTCGATCGTACCGCCGCCAAATTTTCACGAACACCGAAACAGCATCATAAATCCCATGTCCATGTGGTCCTGCTGGTGGCAGTGAAAGAGCGACAGCCCCAAACGGTTCGCCGTAAACTCAATCTCCGCCTCCGTCCCTGCCTTCACCAATACCGTGTCCTTCATGATGCCGCGCGTTCCGCGGCCATTGATGCGCCGCAACTCGAACATATGCCGGTGCAGATGCACCGGGTGGTCGTCCATGCTCTTGTTCTTCAACGCCAGACGATAGCGTCCGCCGTGCTTCAGCGCCACTGTCTCCGTGTCGGGGAACGACTTGCCGTTGATCGTCCAACGGTCCATCGCACCGTGCCCTGCGAACTTCGACTCAAAGACCAATGGAACCTCGGTGACATTAACCTCCGCTGAAGACTCTCCCTGCCGGTTCGAGCCGAACCGCAAATAGTCCCAGTCGAGCGTCTGCGGCTGCACCCACGCCGGCTTTCCGGCGCTGCCCGCATACTCCACGACGACGCCCATGCCTGCCGCGCGTACGCTCCTGCGCACCTCACCCAGCACCCACACGCCGGGCGAGTCCATCACCACCTCGGCGGAGACGCGCTCCGCTGGCGAAAGGTGCAGCATCGTCACCGTTTGAGGCGACGGCACGGCGTTGCCATCGAGCGCCACCACGCGAAACCTGTGTCCTGCAAACGCAAGCCAGTGCGGCTCGGTCGCGCTCGTGTTCACCACATGCACCATCGCGCGCTCACCCTGCTTCACCCGCAGCGGCTCGCCAAAACCAAGCACACGTCCGTTGATCGTGGACACGTTGTAGATAGGGCTCATCGATCCATCGTCGCTTCCCACCATCGTCGGGTCCCAGTCGTGCAGCACGAGAAAGAACTCCTGGTCGTAGCGCGCGGGGTTCTCGCGCGGCTCAACCCACATCGCGCCGTGCTGCCCGTTGTAGAGTCCGCGCCTCGTGTCGCGGCTCGCCATCACATGCGTGTGATACCAGCGCAATCCCGCTGGCTCCGGCGTAAAGGTGTAGCTCGCTGTCGCTCCAGGAGCGATATGCGGCGTCCCTTCTTCCATCGCGCCGTCGACCTCAGCAGGAAGAAACAGCCCGTGCCAGTGGACGTTCTCGTTCGCCGTGGTGCGGTTCGTCACCTCGATCGTGACCGGCACGCCCTCGCGCAGGCGCAGCAGCGGGCCGGGGGCCTCGCCGTTGTAGGCCGTCGTCTTGATGAACCTTCGCCGCGAAACCTCAAGGGCGCAGGGGCCGATTGCAAGCGAGTAGTCCGGCGTGGCCAACCCGCGAGCGCGCCCCGTCGTCAGCAGCGACGCCCCTGTCATCGCAGACAACTTGAGTATCTGTCGCCGAGTCGCCACACTTTCATACTAAGTGCAAACTGGGGTCGTGCGGGCGAAGCCTACTCGTATCGAAGGGCAACCACCGGGTCGACGCGAGCCGCCCGGCGCGCGGGCAGGTATCCCGCCAGAACGGCGATGAGCAGCAGTCCCGCGATGGATGCGGCAAGGCTTACGGCATCTGTCCCTCTCAGTCCGAACAACATGCTGGTTACGATGCGGCTTCCGAAGAATGTGACTGGCACTCCAATAGCGATGCCGATTGCGACGAGCAGCAGTATCTCGCGCATGACCAGCCAGCGAACGCTTGCGCGTGAAGCGCCGACGGCAATGCGGATGCCAATCTCGTTGGTTCGCTTACCCACCATGTACGACATCAGTCCGTAGATGCCGATCGAAGAGAGGAAGACGGCAAGCAGCCCGAAGAAGGCGGAGAGCTGTGCCACGAGCCGCTGATTGGTGATTGTGCGATCGACAATGGAATCGAGCGTGGTGACGTGACTGATTGGCAGGGTGCGGTCGACCGAGTGAATGGCTTGCTGCACGGCGGTGGAGACGGCATTGAAGTCGCCGGAGTAACGCACGGCCAGACCGCCATACCCCCATGGATGCTGCGGGTTTGGGATGTAGTCGATATACTGCTGCGCCTCCTGAAGGCTGAGGAACTTGACGTCCTTGACGATGCCGACGACTTCGACATCGCTCTTTGGATTGGGATCGCGCCCCAGAAAGTAGTGACGCCCGATGGGATTGACGCCCGTGGGGAAGAGGTCGCGGGCGGTGGCCTCGCTGATGATGGCGACCTTGTGCGAGGTGGCGGTGTCCTGCGGCCCGAAGGTGCGGCCTGCCAGGAGGGGAATCTGCATGGTCTTGAAGAAGTCGCCGTCGATGACGTTGTGTTTGACGTCGATGCGATCGTTGTAACCCGCCCCTGGAACGTTGATGACGCCGTTCCAGCTACCCTGCGCGAAGAAGAAGGAGCCGAAGCTCGCAGCCTTCACCCCGGGCAAAGCGGAGACGCGCTGCTCGATCTCGCCGAACATGGCCATCAGACGTGGATCGTCGCCCTTGAGGCCGGTGACATTGGAGTCGATGTCGAGACGGAGGACGCCGTTGCGGTTGAAGCCGGGGTCGATGCGAGTGAGGTTGACGAGGCTGCGAACGAACAAGACAGCGGCAACGGCAAGCACCAGCGAGACGGCGACCTGCGCAACGATGAGCGTCTTGCCCAGAGGGCTGCGTGATGTTCCTGACGATGGGCCTCGGCCATCCTTCAAAGCATCCGTGACCTGAACGCGCGTGCCGCGCAGAGCCGGTACGATGCCGAAGACGATCGCAGTCGTCAGGGTGGCGGCGAGGCTGAAGAGAAGCAGGCGCAGGTTGAGCGAGACGTCGAGCGGAATCAGGTCTGCGTCCGCTCCGCCGGAGATCATGCGCAGCAGCAGACGGTCGGCAACGACCGCGAAGGCGACGCCAAGGATACCGCCCGCAATGGCGAGCAGCAGGCTTTCGGTGAGTAGCTGCCGCACAAGGCGGACGCGCTGTGCGCCGAGCGCCTGTCGCACTGCGAACTCACGTGCTCGTACAGTCGAGCGTGCGAGAAGAAGGTTCGCGATGTTGGCGCAGGCGATCAGCAGCACCAGCGCCGTGATGCCCATGAGGATCTTGAGCGGGTCGGAGAAGTTGCGGCGCAGGTACGAGCGGCCGTTGCTGAGCGAGGTGAGCGGAATGTGGGTGCGCTCGAGGTGCGAGAGGTTATAGGCGTTGAGCTTTGCATCGGGGAACCCGCGCACGATCTGCTGGTACAGGACGTTGACCTCGGCCTCAGCCTGGGCGCCGGTAACGCCGGGCTTGAGGCGGCCGAAGATGTAGTTGGACTGGAAGAAGTTGTCGTTGTAGCCGGTGAAGTGAGAGGGAAGCGATCGCATCATCGCCATGGGGACCCAGAGATCGGGCGCATGGCCGACTTCAATACCGAAGAAGCCGGGCGGGGCGACGCCGACGATGCTGAAGGTGGCGTCGCCGAGCTTGACCGTGTGGTTGAGGATGTCTGGCGCTCCGGCAAAGCCGCTCTGCCAGAAGGCGTAGCTGATGACGGCGACGGGATGCGCGCCTTCGACGGCATCGTCGCCGGGAGTGAAGAGACGTCCAAGGACGGGCTGCACGCCGAGCGTCGAGAAGAAGGTGCCGGAGACGATGTCCGGCGTAAGGCCCTGCATCTGGTCGCGGCGATCAAGTGTGCCGTGAACGCTGCTGCCAAAGCTGAAGACGGCAGCGACATCGGAGAAGGCAGTGTTCTTCTGACGGAATTCGCGGAAGAAGGGGTAGGAATAAAGCGTATCCGAGCCGTAGCGGTCGGTGACGCCGGCTTCGTCGCCCTCGCCCAGTTGCACAAGCTGTGCTGGCTCCTTTACCGGCAGCGAGCGCAGCATGATGGCGTCGAGAAAGCTGAAGATGGCGGTGTTCGCGCCGATGCCCAGCGCGAGCGAGAGCAGCGCAACGAGCGTCAGCACCGGGCTGCGAAACATCGAGCGCACGCCGTAGCGCGCATCCTGCAAAAGACCTTCGAGCCAGCTCCAACCCCATGCGCGAAAGCTCCTCTCGCGGATAGAGGCCGTGTTGCCAAACCTGCGCGATGCCGCGCTGTGGGCAGCTTCGGGAGAGAGGCCGCGGTCCCGATACTCCTGCTCGCGCAGCTCCTTGTGCGTGCGCATCTCTTCGTCGAGATCGTCCTGGAACCTGCTGCCCTGAAAGAGCATTCGTACGCGGCGAAGCGCTTCATCGAGAAACATGGCCAACCTCCTCAGGCGATCTGGACAACGCGGCTGATGGCGCCGAAGACGCGTTGGAACTGCGACAGCTCAAGCGCAAGCTGCTTGCGGCCCGCTGCGGTAAGCCGGTAGTAGCGCGCGCGGCGATTGCCCGCCGTGACGCCCCACTCGGCCGTCACCCAGCCCTTGATGAGCATCCGCTGCAGTGCGGGATAGAGCGAGCCCTCCTCAACCTGAAGCACGTCGTCGGAGCTCTGCTGGATCGAGTTCGCCATCTCGTACCCGTGCAGCGGACCGTGCAGCGAGAGAGTCTTCAGTATCAGCAGGTAGAGCGTTCCCGGTGGAATCTCGTCGCGTTTCATTTACCGCACCTCAATCCGTCTCTTGACATAGTCTGTCTATGTCAGGAGACGATAACTGGCATAGCTAAACTATGTCAAGCGGCTGCGGAGGGAACGTTCGCGCGCTCGCGCGAATGCCCACATCTGGCGATGAGGCCGCCAGACACGGGGCGCCTCGGGATTTCTGCAAGAAGCAGATTCCTTCACTGCGTTACGGAATGACAAACCAAGAGGGGCGGTTCGAGCTGCGGATTCAGCCTTCCTGCTTGGCCAGCGCTGCACGCATCTTCGCCGAGTCGTCCCACGCATAACGCAGCGTGCCGGAGAGCGGCGCCGCCCCCATGAGCCGTACCGCCGCCAGGATCGTCTCGATCCAGCGAGGCGCAGCGTGCGCATCGCCGGTCCATATCTCGGAGAGTGGCCGCATCTGGCCGTTCGCGTCGGGGTGGAAGACGCGCTGGTCCCAGCGGCGCGCGCCCTCGGGGAAGTGCGGATAGTCGCGGATTGCATCGAGCGTCGATTGCAGGATGCGGTGCTTCCACGGCTCGGCGTACTGCGGCATGTAGAGCACGTGGCTCTGGCGTTCGCGGCGCACCTCGTGCACGAACTCCGTGAAGCTGGCGGCGCGGGTCAGGTTGACGTTCGCGTTGGGCTCGACGCCGTGGCGGTCGCCGCCCGAGATGACGAGCTGGTTCCACTTGCCTGCGAGCGTCGCAGCCTCGCGGTTCTCCTTCCAGTCGCGCAGGCCGTTCAGCTCCAGGGCGTGAACGTACTGTCCGTAGACGGCGAGAAACTCGTTGACGAGCACCATGTGGCGTTCGCGGCCCACGCGGTAGAGGTCCCACATCGGGTGGTTGAAGACGATGAGCACCTGCGGAATCTCATGCAGATCGGCGAGCACCTCGCGCAGCATGGTTGGCGCGCGCTGCGCGACGGGGATAGCCGTGAAGGCGCGAAGCCGCTCCATCCATGCAATGCCCCGCGCCGACGGGATGTTGTGCACGCCGATGTGAAAGGCGGTCTCGTAGAAGGGAACTGTCCACTCGACGGAGATGGGGATGTGGCGAGCCGAATCGACGGAGCGCAGAAGCAACGGCGCGTTGATGTCGTCGTGGTCAGTGAGCGAGACGAGCGCGGGCAGTTGCAGACGGTTCTCAATCTGCGAGCGCTCGAGATCGAAGGCGAGGCGCGGGGTCAGCGGCGGGGTCCAGTAGCTGCGGGCGTAGTCCGGCGTGATGCCCGATGCGCGCTGCGAGCGGCTCTCAGCCCAGCGAATGATCGGCTGCAAAAGGCCCCAGTCGTGCGAGAGCTCGGCGATAAAGTTCAGCGCCTCTTGCGACTGGTTGGTGTGGCTGTGTAGCGAGACGCCGGTAACAAAGCCCTTGGCGGCCTCGGGTTCACGCCATAAATAAGAGATGGTGGACTGACTCATTGGCCCTCCAAGTGGAGCGTGCTTGCTCGGGTGCAGTATCCAGGGAGAATATGAAGTTCCGATGACTGCACCGAGAATGGGGCTTCAAAATCCGTAGGAGCCGGTAACTGTGTTGGTTACAGCGACGACCACGGAGAACCACGGAGGACACGGATCGAGAAATACACAATCCGCGCCAATCCGTGGCGATTCGCGGTCGCAAGATTATCGTGTCGACGCGATATCCGGGCCGAGGATCTCCTGCGCTGTCGGCGCGGGGTCGTGCGGAATGTCCTTAGCGCCTGCCGCGGCGCGGGCGCGCTCCTGCAGCGAGCGCTCGTAGTCGGAGTTGAGGTGGTTCTTCGTGAGGTCGTCCTTCAGAATCTCGAAGGCCTCTTCCGGCGTGTCCGCGAAGCGGAACAGGCTTAGGTCTCCCGGTGCGATCGCGCCTTTTTCTGCGAGAACATCGAGATTGATCACGCTCTTCCAGTAGGCCGAGCCGTAGATGACCGTGGTGATCTTCTTGGCCAGCTTGTGGGTCTGCGCCAGCGTCAGCAGCTCGAACATCTCGTCCAGCGTGCCGAAGCCTCCGGGAAAGATGACCAGCGCCTTCGCCAGATAGGCGAACCAGTACTTGCGCATGAAGAAGTAGTGGAAGTCGAAGTTGAGCGACGGCGTAATGTAGGGGTTCGGCTGCTGCTCGAAGGGCAGCTTGATGTTCAGGCCGATGGTCTTCGCTCCGGCCTCATACGCGCCGCGATTGGCGGCCTCCATGATGCCGGGGCCGCCGCCTGATGTGACGACGAAGCGATGGCGCGGACCGGGCAGCGATTTGGCCCACGTGGCCAGCATGTTGGCGAGGATGCGCGCGTCCTCGTAGTACGACGCCATCTCGATCGCCGCGCCTGCGAGCCGCAGGCGTGCACCCTTGGCCTGTCCGTGCTCCACCTCTTCGAGAGTGGCGGGCTGCTCGGGCGCGCGTTCCTTCGACCCCGTGTTGGCCAGCAGTTCGAAGTTCGCGGCGGCTACGTCGAGCGCGCGGAAGCGCGCGGAGCCAAAGAAGACGACGGTGTCCTGGATGCGCTCGCGGCGAAAGCGCGACAGCGGCTCCTGGTACTCGGCCATGATGCGCAGGATGCGCGCGTCGGGCGAGTTGAGGAACTTCGGGTTCTCGTACGCAAGCGGCGCTTCGGCAAGCGGTTCGGGCTGTGGCGGAATCTCTGGCTTGTCCATCGCGTTGTTTCTCGATTCGTCCATTTATTTGTAATCGCGGTAGTGTACCGCCTCGGAGATGCCGATCCAGATGTCCAGCAGCCCGAGCCCGGAGATGATACCGCGCACGGCGCCGTTATGTAGAAAAGCGGCCAACGCCGGGCGCGACTGGATGAACATGTTGTTGTCCCAGATGCGCGTCCACCAGGGCAGGATCATCACCAGCACGCCGAGGTAGACGCAGAACAGCACCAGCACAAAGAGCGACAGCCGCTGCAACCACACCGGCGCGGCAGCTCGCTTCGAGTCTGCACTGGAAGCGGGTGGCGGAGACAGCACGGTCGGTTCGCGGTCCGGAAACAGTTGGGGCTGACCTGGCATCAAGCTCTCACAGTTGAGTGTAGCGGAGCGGCTTTGCGCTTGTCTCTGTCCTGGTTCGACAGGCTCACCCCCGCGTCTCTTCGTTTGGTCGCTGACCGGGCCGATTCCTTTCAGGCCGTCATTCTGAGCCGAACGGGGTCCCCGGCCAGCTTGCTGGCTGGGGCAGGGAGGCGAAGGATCCCGGTAGTTTTCACTCGTGCCGGCAAGCACACGCCGTGAGGACTCACTTACTGCTCGAACAGTGGACGGTCTCTGTTTCTTCCCCCAGGATGCGAAAATAGAAGAGCATGCTGCAACTGATCCAGGCCGGCAAACGCTTCGGCCAAAAACTCCTGTTTGACGATGTGAACTGGCTGATTACCCCCAACGAGCGCACCGGCCTCGTCGGCGGAAACGGCACCGGCAAGTCGACGCTGCTGAAGGTCATCGGCGGCATCGAGTCGCTCGACTACGGCGAGATCACGCGCGTCAAAGGCACCACCATCGGCTATCTGCCGCAAGACGGCCTCGCCATGCGCGGCAAGACCGTCTTCGAGGAGTGCCACTCCGTCTTCGACCACCTCTATGCGCTCGAGGCCGAATCCATCGAGCTGACGCACACGCTCTCGGAGAAGGACCCGAAGTCGAAGGAGTATATCGCCGCGGCGGATCGCTACTCCGAGATCGCCGACCAGCTCCACGTGCACGACATCTACACGCTCGATGCGCAGGTAGGCGCAGTGCTCGGCGGACTCGGTTTCTCGAAGGAAGACTGGGAGCGCAGGACGGAGGAGTTCTCCGGCGGCTGGCAGATGCGCATCGCGCTCGCCAAGCTGCTATTGCAGAAGCCTTCGCTGCTGCTGCTCGACGAGCCGACGAACCATCTCGACATCGAGAGCCGCAACTGGCTCGAAGAGTACCTGCACGACTACCCCAACGCCTTCATCCTCATCTCGCACGATCGCTACTTCCTTGACGTCACGGTCAACAAGATCGTCGAAGTGTGGAACAAGCGGATGCACGTCTACCACGGCAACTACGAAAAGTACGTGACGCAGAAGGAAGAGCGTCGCACAACGTTGATGGCGGCCTATAAGAACCAGAAGGACCGCATCGAGGCCCTCGAAGCGTTTATCAATCGCTTCCGCTATCAGGCGACGAAGGCCAAGCAGGTGCAGTCAAGAATTAAAGAACTCGAAAAGATCGAGCGCATCGAGGTGCCGGAGGAAGAGGCGACCATCCACTTCACCATCCCGCAGCCGCCTGCCTCGGGCCGCACCGTCATCGAGGTCAACAACCTCACCAAGGTCTACCCCACGCCCGACGGCGGCCAGAAGACCATCCTCGACAACGTCAGCTTCAACATCGAGCGCGGCGACCGCATCGCGCTCGTCGGCGCAAACGGCGCGGGCAAATCGACGCTTATCCGTCTGCTCAGCGAGCAGGAGCCGCCAACCGCTGGCTCCATCCGCTACGGACACAATGCGCTCGTCGACTTCTTCGCGCAGGACCAGTACAAAGTCCTCGACCCCAACAACGAGATGCTCGACGATATCGCCGCTGCCGCGCCCAAGGTTCCCGTCGTCGAACTGCGCTCGCTTCTCGGCTGCTTCATGTTCTCCGGCGACGACGTCTTCAAGAAACTCGGCGTACTCTCCGGCGGCGAACGCAACCGCTACGCGATGGCCAAGATGCTGGTCTCGCCGTCGAACATGCTGCTGCTCGACGAGCCGACCAACCACCTCGACCTGCGCGCCAAGGACGTGCTGCTCGATGCGATTCGCAACTTCACCGGCACGGTGCTCTTCGTCTCGCACGACCGCTACTTCATCGACGGCCTCGCCACGCGCGTCTTCGAGGTCGAAGACAAGCGCGTGCACATCTACCCCGGCAACTACGAGGACTACCTCTGGCGTAAACAGGGCGGCCCGGAAAAGGTGAAGCAATCGCTCACCGCCGACCTCACCCCCCCCACACCAACACCCGTGTCATCCCGACCGGAGGCGCAAAGCGGCGCAGTGGAGGGACCCGCTTCTCTACCGCAATCCACACCCGCCCCCCCCATCAAAAAGCTGAACCCCATTAAGCTGAAGCAGATGGAAGACCGCCTCAAGTTCGCCGAGGAAGCGATCCCACGCCTCGAAGGTGAGATCGCCGCCGCCGAAGAGCGCCTGGGCAACTTCGTCTCCGCCGAGCAATCGCAGAAAGACGCCGCCGAGTTGGATCGCCTGCGCAGTGAAAAAGCCGATATCACGGCAGAGTGGGAAGAACTCGCGATGGCTCTCGAAGAACAGCGGGTATAAACGTCAGGCCAATGCTCGTTTCGGACAACAGGATTGTCATTCCGACCGGAGCGAAGCGTAGTGGAGGAACCTGCTTCTCTAGCACGGCTGCGTGCATGATCGTAAGCCGCGCTAAGACTCGGCTGCGCTCCCCTCAGTCGCTCCGATCAGGATGACACGTCAAAGAAGTGGGCCGTTACGAGCGGCTACCGTCCCGCATCTGTCTGCGTTTAGCCACCGACTCCGCAAGCTCGTCGAGCAGCGTCTCCGTCTCCGCCCAGCCGATGCACGCATCGGTAATGCTCTGTCCATAGACTCCGGCCTTGCCGTTCACCAGCGACTGCGCGCCTTCGACCAGGTTGCTCTCGATCATCATGCCCATGATGCGTCTGTCTCCGCCCGCGATCTGTTCCTCCACGTTGCGGCAGACCGCGCCCTGTTTGCGAAAGTCCTTGCCGCTGTTGGCGTGGCTGCAATCGATCATGATGCGCGGTTTCACGCCGGCCTTCTCCATCTGCGCGGCAGTGGTCTCGACCGACGCTGCGTCGAAGTTCGTTACCTGGCGGCCGCCGCGCAGGATGATGTGGCACTCCGGGTTCCCGGCCGTAAACAGGATCGCCGACTGTCCCGTCTCCGACGTTCCCAGAAACGTATGCGGATGGTTCGCGGACACGATCGCTTCAATCGCCATCTGGATATTTCCCGACGTCCCGTTCTTGAAGCCCACCGGGCACGACAGACCCGAGACCAGTTGACGATGCACCTGGCTCTCCGTCGTGCGCGCACCGATCGCGCCCCAACTCACCAGGTCGGCGATGTACTGCGGCGTAATCATGTCCAGAAACTCCGTGCCTGCCGGCACACCCATGTTCGCGAGATCGAGCAGCAGATGGCGCGCGATGCGCAGGCCGTCGTTGATGCGGAACGACTCGTCGAAGTAGGGATCGTTGATCAGGCCCTTCCAGCCCAGCGTCGTGCGCGGCTTCTCGAAGTACACGCGCATCACGGTCAGCAGCTCGTTGGTGAGCGCGTCGCTGACCTTCTTCAACCGCGCGGCGTACTCGCGCGCGGCGTCGACGTCGTGAATCGAACAGGGGCCGACGACCACCACGAGGCGGTCATCCGTGCCTTCGAGGATGTTGCCGATCTGGCGCCGCGCCTCAAAGACGGTGTTCGAGCTCTCCTCCGTCACTGGCATCTCCTCTTCGAGGAAGACGGGCGGAAGGACGACCTTGGAGGACTTGATTCTGAGATTGTTGGTTGAATGAAACATTGGCTCTTTTAGCGTAACAGGGGTTCCGGGGCTTTTGCCCGCGCCCGGCAGCGCAGGATCGTCCAGCGAATCGAAGGAATCAGTGGGCCGGGTTGAGGCCATTGGCCGGTTTGAGACTATTCACCAGTCCGAAGCCATCGAGCCGTCATTCTGAGGCGTAGCCGAAGAATCCCTGTAGTTTTCATCCTCGGCGTGGCTCGGGAAAAATGCTGAGATTCTTCGGCTACGCCTCAGAATGACGGGCTTCAGGGCACACCTGCCGGTTTACGGCAACCGATACACTCCTGCTACGGATCGCGGTACTCGCGGCGCTTCAGCTCGCGCCGGGCCTGTTCGTGGCCCTGCTCGGCGGCCTTGCGTATCCAGTGGCGTGACTGCGTGTAGTCGTGTTCGACCCCTTGCCCGGTGGCGTACAGGTGGCTGAGCTGAAACTGCGCCTCTGCGTTGCCCTGTTCGGCGGCGCGGCGATACCACTCTGCCGCCTTGGCGTAGTTCAACGGCACCCCCTGGCCCGTGTAGTACAGGTCGGCCAGCTTCTGTTGGGCCTCCGCGAAGTTCTGCGTGGCGGCCAGCCGATACCAGTAGGCGGCCTCGGTGTTGTTCTGCTGCACGCCTTCGCCCTTGCGATACATCAGGCCAAGGTTGTACTCCGCCCAGGCGAGCTTGCTGTAGGCGGCGCGCTGACACCAAGCAAAGGCCTCGGCGAAGTCGTTGACCATGTAGCAGCGAAAGCTGAGATTGGCCTGCGCGTAGGCGTGGCCCTGCTCGGCGGCCTTGCGCTCCCAGTTCGCGGCCTCCGTGGCATCCCGCGGAACGCCCCGGCCTTCGTCGTACATGGTGCTGAGCATGTACTGCGACTCCGCGTGCCCCTGCTCGGCGGCGAGCCGAAAGCCAGTCGCGGCCTCCGTATGCCTGCCTGCGTTGTAGTCGGCGACCGCCTGTCTGTAGTGCGGGTTCGAGGCCGCATTGGCGGCGTCGCGGCGTCCCCGCGCGACGATGCTCGCGCGCGTGGAGTGCAAGGACAGCGCCGCCCCCGTGGGGATGTGTTGCAGCCCGCCTTTGGCCTTGTCGTTCATCGCTGCGCGTTCACCTGTCGGTTGACGAACTCGAAGCGGTACTTCGCGTCGGCGATCTGCTCGCGCAAACCGGCGGCAAGCTCCGTCAGCAGGTCGCGGTGCTCACGCGCGGCGGCCTCCGTGTCGAGATAGAGATGCGCGATCTCGCTTGCAAGCAGCGTGTGCCGCTCCGCATCGAGATTGGCGATGTCGCGCTCGGCGTGGAGTATCTGGCGCGCGATGCGCATCAACTCTGCGGCGGCCCCTTCGCCCGCGACGGAAGAAGCAATCTCGCGGTGGTCGTCGAGCATGCGTTCGAGCGTCTCCGTGTCGCCGCGGCTGTAGGCCTGGTTGGCGCGCGCCATCAGCAGCGTAAAGTGCCTCTGCTCGGCATCGTCGCGCGCGAAGTCGGGGTGAATACGTTTGGCGACCTCGCGAAAGAGCGTCTTCAGGCTGGGCGGCGGATCGAACTCCTCGGCTTCATGCGCTTCGCCGAATGCGGCGTCGTGGGTCTCCTGCGCCTGACGCCTGGCCTCCTCGGCGCGGTGGCGCGCAGAGTCGGAGCCGTAGAGGTCGACCTCGCGCTCGGCGATGCGCGCTTCGATGTCGTCCAGCTCCGCATAGAGGACGCCGACCTGCCGAAGGTATCTGCCCTCAAAGGTTTTGAGTTGCGCGCGTAGCTGGGCAAGCTCCGATTCGCGCTCGGCAAGCGTCGTGCGAACGCCTGCAAGCTGCTCTCGCTTATCGGCAAGCGCGGCGGCGTCCGGGCTCTGCTGGAGGATGATCTCGGCGGGCATACGCTTCCCATCTCCAGTTTAAGCGAAAGGAGACGCAGGGCGGCGACTTACAAGGGCAATCTTCTTTTGAGAGAGGCTGCCGTATGATTCGACGTATAGGCATTACCGAGGAGATTTGACGATGGTCACTTTGAATGCACGCCTGCTCGCCGCCTTTGCCGTTATGACCATAGGGCTTGCGCAGGCCGCTTCCGCCGCCGACATTCTGGTCGGCGATGCGAAGTCGCAGCCCGAGAGCCTGACGGTAGCGCCGGGAGGAGTGCTGTTCGTCGGCAGCGCCAGCTCGCCCTTTGTGTATAAGGTGCGTCCGGGTTCATCGACGGCAGAGAAGTTCATCGATGCCAGCTCCGAGGGCCCAGGGACGTTCTTCTTCGGCATGTTGGCCGATGGCGCGAACAATACCCTGTGGACGTGTCAGTTGACCCCTGTGCCGGGAACTACTCCCGTGCAAAGACACACTGCGTTGAGGGGCTTCGACCTCGCGACTGGAGCGCCCAAGGTGCGCTGGAACCTGCCGGGCGACAACACCATGTGCAACGACTTTGCTGTCGGGCCGGACAAGGCGCTCTACATCACCGACACCGCAATGGGCCGCATCTTCCGGTTGCCGGCGGGATCCTCAAACGCAGAGCTCTATCTCGAACACCGGACGCTGAACGGCATCGACGGCATCACGTTCCTCAATGGCACGCTCTACGTCAACAACGTGGTCTTCAATAAGCTCTATCGCATTCCGGTGGATTCGGCGGGCAAGCCTGGTGCGCCAGTCGATATCTGGATGGACCAACCCGTCAAGGGACCCGATGGCATGCGAGCAGCCGACGGCAAACTCTTTGTCGCCGAAAACGGCGGCGGCAGAATCCTTGCCATCACCGTCAGCGGAGAGAAGGCAAGCGTTACAGTCCTCAAAGAAGGGCTGAAGACTCCTACCGGAATCGAACCCGCAGGCGATGCGCTCTGGTTCACCGAGCGCGCCATCGGCAAGGCCGAATCGATGCCCATGCCGAAGTAGTGCCTCATCCTTCCGTCACTTCACGGATTCCGGAAACCAGGTGATCTGCACGGACACGCTGGTGTCGCTCTGGCCTGCCTGTTTGTACACAGGCGCCTTCCACCGCTCGTATTGCAGCCAGCCGCGCACCTCGACCTCTTTGTGAATTCTCTTGACCGCGGAGACCTGAAAGACGTTCTGCGTTGTGCCCCCCGGAATAAAATCTTTCGCGGCCTTTGCGCCACGCCAGGAGAACTGCACCTGTTCCTCAGGCGAAAGATGATAGGTCAGCCAAGCCTGCCCACCCTTGGATTCACGGCCGATCCAGTCGCCCAGGATGGCTCCCTTGTTGGTATAACCCTGTAGCTGAATGCCTTCTGTGTAAATGAAGCCACCGGCCGTGCTGCGGCTCGTAGGCGGGTCGGTGCTTACCGCTTCGGCGCGGAAGTCCAACTGCTTTACTCCCGGAAAGTGCGAGAGGTAGATTCCAGGCCGAATCGCGGCACGGCGAGGGGCGCTGGCTGGACTCACATCATCGTGCGCGAAGGAGTCGCTGTATACCGTCAGCCAGTTGCGCACAAAGGGCAAACGATAGGAAAAATCGAAAAAGCTGAAACGGGCTCCTGGGTCGTTCCTGGAGTTCTTCTCTTCCTCGGTGACATTCGTCATGTGGACGAAGCTCCTGAAGAAGCTGCCGAAGGTGATCGGCACATGGCCCTTCCCACCCCAGATCACAGTCCTTCCAAAGCCGAGCTCCAGGTTCTCTGTCGGTTTGAAGTTTATTTTTTCGGCATGTATCCAGGGAGCGTTTGGGACCGAATGGCCCTTCAGGCTCCCGACCGAAAATTGGTACCGGAACGGTCCCGTGAGGCGCGAGAGAAGTGGGATGTACAAGGGCTCGACGCGGTCGATCTGAAACGCGTAGATGTTCTCTGCATTGTTGCTCCACCCTAGGCTGCCGCCTTGCGCGGGCCCAAGCCACCGGTCGTTCTTGCCAAAGGAAAACTGGTGGTCCAGCAGAAGATACGAAACATTTGCTTCAACGACGCGAAAGTCGTTTGCCGCCGGAATTGGCCCGGAAGGAATCGTGGCTTGTCGAGGATGACCGGCAAATGAGATCAAGTCGTTGTTCGACAACAGAGTGCTAAGCACGTTGCCATAGCCCGGAGCTGCCGGGGCGCGTTGATACTCCCCGCGAAAGTAAAGAGCAAACCGCCCGGCCACGCTGCGTGTGCTGAAACCGGTGATGTTGTTGAACCCCTCCTGATACGGACGGCCGTAGTCGTTGACAAAGGTTTGTCCAAGATGGAAGCTGTCGCGCAATGGTGTCCCCGAGACGCCGGACAGCCGCGTATAGGCGCTCTCAAATTTCGTGTTCGGCTTATGCTGTCCGTTCCAGTTCTCTACATCCGGTTCCAACTCCCGTTGCAGGCTGTGAACGATCGCGCAGGCCTCGCTGTCGTTTGACTCCGCAATCTCGTCGACCGTCCCGGCAAGCATATGCACGATGCTCATGCGCGTCCATGGACGTATTCCGAGATAGGCCATGTCGGCATAGCCAAGACCATGCAGGCGGTCGATGGCGGGATAGATCCAGCTATCGAGTGGAACGTAGGTGGATCCCAGTGGGGAGACGAACTGGCTTTCGATCACTAACCTGTCGGCACAGCCATTTGTCTGCGCCGGGCTACCAACACAAGTCGCCAGGAATAAAACAAGAATGTAAAGAGGGGAAAGATATCGCATTCCGGCCTTGATCTGAAATGAGAGCTGCCTCTAACGATATCAGCGCGCAATCCGTAACAGGACTACCGGCCCTCGCGCAACCGTGCCGCCAGCTTCTCGGGCAGTCCGGCCATTAGAATCCGTCCCTGCGCCGCTGTGAGGTCGTATGGAATGCGATGAAAGACGACCTCGTCCGCATCGGTGTCGTAGATCGCGAACCCCGCGCGCCAGTCGTTGTCGCGCGGCTGTCCGATGGAGCCGGGATTGATGAGATAGCGTGAGCCTTCCGCAACGGCGAGCGTCCACGTCTCTGCATCGTTG
>JAFDVV010000053.1 GCA_018268775.1 Acidobacteriota bacterium
TATGCCTCGCGTCCAACGCTCAAGAGTGACGCCGCCAACGCCGTCAAAACCATTCCCGGCGTCGACAAGGTCGACAACGAGATCGAGGTGCTGCCCCTCTCCAACTTCGACGACCGCATTCGCGCGTCAGTCTACAACCGCATCTACACGCAGGCCTCGCTGCGAAAATACAATGCCAACCAGGGCTCGCTCGCTCGCGCACTGGGACCGGGCGGCCGCAGCTTCGGCATGATGGCCGGCGGCATCACCCAGAACCCTCCCATCGGCTATCACGCCATTCACATCATCGTGAACAATGGCCGCGTCACGCTTTACGGGGCCGTCCTCAACCAGAGCGATGCGTCGATCGCCTATATCCAGGCCAACCAGGCCCCGGGGGTCTTCTCCGTCGACAACGACCTCGTCGTCCAGGGCTCCACGCCCGGCAGCGCTCCTAAATAAGACGCGCGCGTCATTCAGTCCGCAGCGCCTGCATCGGGTCGACGCTTGAGGCCCGCCACGCAGGCGCTGCACTTGCAAGCGCAGCCACCGCCAGCAACAGAGTCGCCATCATGGCGAAGACCATCGGGTCCAGAGGCTTCGTCTGATACAGCAACGAACGGATCACATACCCAACGGCGACACCTCCGCCTATTCCCACCAGCAGTCCTAAGACAACGGGCCGCAGGCCATCGCGCAGCACCAGGCCCAGCACCTGTCCTCGCCGGGCTCCCAACGCAATGCGTATGCCGATCTCGGGAACACGCTGTGTCACCACATACGACAGCACACCATACAGTCCCACTCCCGCCAGAAGCAGCGAAAGCCCCGCAAAGATCAGCACCAGCGATGCAGAGAGGCTCTGGTTCACCGTCGACTCGCCCACGATCTCGGGGATCGTCAGCACATCGACGACCGGCAGTTGAGGATCGAGCGCAGCAATCTCTTTCTGGATAGGAATTGCATAGCTTAGAGGATCGCCGGATGTGCGAACAACCAGCGTCGCCCTGTAGCCTGTGTCGCCGGAGAGGACCGGGAAGTAGATCGTTGCCTTCGTTCGCTGCCCGACACGCCACAGAGTATCGCCGACAACGCCCACAATCTCGTAGGTCCGCTTCTTGTTCGTAATGTCGATCCCCATGACAACCGTGCGGCCAATCACGTTCTCGCCAGGATAGTACCGCTTCACAAGCTCTTCGGAGACGACCACCTTGTTCGATTGGTCCAACCGATCGTGTTCATCGAAGAACCGTCCCGCAATCAGCGGAACTCCAAGCGTGGTAAAGTACGCCGGGTCCGCATGACGGGTCATCGCGTCCGGTTGTTTGTTCGACTCATACTTCGGGCGCTCGGGAACAATAAAGACCTCATCACCATCCCAGCCAGCGCCCGGCACCGTCGAACCCAGCCCTGCCGATTCGATCCCCGGGATGCGCCTCACGCGCTCCAGCAGCGACTGCGAGAACGCTACGCTCTGCTCCGGTCTGGTATAGATCTCCTTCGGCAGGTTGTATCGCAGCGTCAACAGGTGGTCGCCGGAGATACCAAGGTCCGTCGTCTTCAACTGGACAAAGCTCTTCAGCAACAATCCCGCTGAGAGCAGCAGCACAACGGTCAGAGCAATCTCGACGCTGAGCAGCGTCTTCCGCAGCCGCACTCTCGACACGCCAACTCCCGCGCCGCGAGAGGAGTCTTTCAGTCCTTCCAGAACTCCTCGCTGTGTCGACGACAGCGCAGGCAGCACCCCCGCAAGGACCGCCGTCAGGCCAACGACGCCAAAGGTGAACAACACGATCGTCAGATCGACGTGAATGGACGAAGCGCGAGGCAGGCCGCGCCAATGCAGCTTCAGCCACGCCGTTCCCGCGAGCGCCAGAAGCAGACCAATCGCTCCTCCGCAGCCGCACAGAATCACCGTCTCCGTCATCTGCTCTCGCAGCAAAGCAAACCGGCCAGCGCCAAGAGCGCCCCGGATCGCCATCTCCTTCTGCCGCGCCGCACCGCGAGCAACAAGCAGATTCGATACATTCAGACACCCGATCAACAGCATGCACGCCACCGCCGCCATCATCATCAACAGGGGCGTCTTCACATCCTTCACAACGTCGTCGATCATCGGTCGCGACATGACATCCTCTGCCACCGGACTACCGGCGTACCGCATGTGCATCCGGTACTGCAGCGCGCTCACCTCATCGGTTGCCGTCTTCAGACTCACGCCCGGCTTCATCCGCGCGACCACGTACGGATAGTGATTGTCGTGCTCGTGAAGCCGCTCCGCCGTCACGCCGTCGGCGTAAGGAACCCACACCTGCGTGCGGGCATCGGGATAGGCAAACCACTCCGGCAGCACACCGACCACCGTGTAGGGCCTCGCCGCCATACGGAACGTCTTCCCCACAATCGAGGGATCGCCCCCAAAACGCCGCTGAAAGAAGCTCCACGTGAGGATGGCAACATGGTGATCGCCTACCTGGTCCTCATCTTCGCGAAACGTCCGTCCAAGCGCGGGCGTCACTCCCAGCAGCGGAAAGAGGTTCCACGTCCCCTTCTGCGCCGCCACCATCTCCGGCATCTCACCATGGTCTCCCGTAACCGTCAGGCTTGAGTTGTAATACGAGGCCATGTCCGCAAACCCGTGCGTCTGTTCGCGCCATTCATAAAAATCGCCCGGTGAAACGGGGTTATATGGATTGCCCGAGGTGTTCGCACGCCAGTGCTCGTACACCATCACCAGGTTGCCGGGATCGTGAAACGGCAGCGGCTCCAGCAGTACAGAGCGCACCACGGTAAACAGACACGCCGTCGCGCCGATGCACAGCGCCATCACCGCCACTGCTGTGATGGTGAAGCCCGGCGAGCGCATTAAAGCGCGTATGCTGAAGCGCAGGTCGCGCCCCAGCGTCTCGAGCCATCCCCAGCCCCATCCGCGGCGGACCTCGTCGCGCAACAGCGCCCGGTTGCCGAACCTCCGCACCGCCTCGCGCCGCGCCTCCTCAGGCGATGCCCCACGAGCAACGCGCTCCGCGATCTCCTGTTCCACGTGGAAGCGCATCTCCTCGTCCAGCCGCGCCGTCTCACTGCCGCGGCGAACGATCGTCGACAGCGTCTTCTGCAACCTGTTCATCCAACGCATCGCGAAACCTCCGTTGCCTCGCGCTAACTCTCGACAACCAGATCGATCGCCGCCGAGAGCCGCGTCCACATCTCGCGCTCTTTACCAAGCTGCGCCTTGCCCGCCGCCGTCAGCGAGTAAAAGCGCGCCTGCCGGCCCGTCTCCGTCTCGCCCCACTTCGAGCGAATCCATCCCTGCTGCTCCAGCCGCTGCAGCGCCGGATAAAGCGAGCCCTGCTGCACCTGCAACACATCGTTTGAGATCTGCTCGATCCTCTTCGCAATCGCCCAGCCGTGCTTCGGCTCCAGCGAGAGCGTCTTGAGGATCAGCAGACCCAGCGTTCCCTGCACAAGATCGTTTGGCCGTCCCATACTATGATTATCTACACAATTAAATTGTAGATAGTCAAGGCATCACTACGCAGGCCACTGCAAATCGGTTCCACAATATCTATCTGAAAAAAAATCAGCCGATCAGGCGAAGGCTTCTTGAACCGTGTAAAACGGCATCGACGACAAGGCGGCGGTCAAATGTGGCAAGCTTCCCGCGATGAAAGCGGGCAAGCGCCAGCAGATAACTGTCCGTCACCTGGCTTGCGGCCAGCAGGCGGCTTGTATCGAACAAATTCTCGTCGAGTGGACTGATATCGTCCGCCCAGAACACATGGCCCGGAAGAGACCGCAGCCTTGCAATGAGCGGAGCGATCGCAGCCGGAGTACCCGGCGAATTCGGATAGCGTGCATGACCGAGAACGCGCAGTACGCCATTCTCCGTCAATGGGCAGGTTGCCCAGTTCTTCCGGCCTTCGCTCGCGAACCACGCATGCGCCGCGTTGTGCTGAATGTGTGAGGGATCGATCAGCGCAATCAATACGTTGACGTCGAGGAGATAGGTCATCCCGGGAATTCATCGCGGAGCTGGTTCACCAACTCCAGAGATACCGGAGTGGTGTCGCCTGTATGAACCAGCAATGGAACGCCGTTGCGCGAGCGCCTTCCGGGCTGCTCGGGTTGCAATGCCTGACGAGAGAGCGCAGAGATGACCTCGCCAATGCTCTTATGCTGATGAGACGCAAGATCTTTAGCCGCCGCGAGCACATCGTCGTCGATAGTCAGGGTCGTCCGCATAAGGCAATGCTCCTCGGAGCATTTTACATCACGCATCAAACATCACTACAGGTTGAACAGTTCGCGCAGCCGCTTCGTCTGCGCCCGGCTCACAGGAATCTCGGTCTTCTTCGGGTCGTCCATTCTGATCTGGTAGCTCGACTTGAACCACGGCACCACCTCGCGGATGTGCTGAATGTTCACCAGATACGAGCGATGTGCCCGCCAGAACATCTCCGCGTCGAGCTGGCTTTGCAGCTCTTCGATGGTGCGGCAGTTCGAATGACCCTCCACCGTCGGCGTCACCACCGTGATCGTGCCCTCTTCGATCGAGGCGAAGCATATCTCCTTCTGGTCCACCAGCAGCAGGCGGTTCTGCGCCCGCACTACCACCTTGCCCGTCGTTGCCTTTGTCGCGGGCGTCTGCGACTGCTCCTCCACCAGCTTCAGCAGCGCATCCAGCTTGGCCGTAGCTTCATTGACCGAGGCCTCCGTCACCGACGGCAACTCGCTCTGCGACACAAGCCTCTTCTGCGCCTTCTCGATCGTCTGCATCACGCGCTTGCGGTCGAACGGCTTCAGCAGATAGTCGACCGCATTCACCTCGAAGGCGCGCACCGCATACTGGTTGAACGCCGTCGCAAAGACCACCTGCGGCATCGGGACCTTGCGGTCCAGCAGCTTCTTCAGAACGCCGAACCCATCCAGACCCGGCATCTGTACATCGAGAAAGACCACGTCGGGCTTGTGCGTCCGTATAAGGTCGACCGCCTCGATACCGTTCGTGCCCAGTGCAAGCACGCTGACCCCTCCGGCGTGCTCCAGCAAATACTGAAGCTCCTGCCGCGCCAGGGGTTCGTCGTCAATGATCAGTGCCGTGAGTGACATCATCCTGTAAAAAGCTCAACACCGATCTGCACCGATACCACCGATCAAAACGACCTTAAAGGAGTAACCCGCAAACAGATCCAGTCCTCTTTGGCTTACGCTTCGGATGTATCCGCTTCTAATCCGTTAAATCCGTGGTCGCGTTTTAAGTTTTAAATCGGTGCTATCGGTGACAATCGGCGTTAAGCCTTATCACTAGTCACTATACGCGCGCAGGCGGGCGGGAGCGTTGTCTTCGGCCAGGTCGTGGCCGCACTGCGTGCAGTAGACATCGGTGATCTGCACGCCGCGGTAGCAGCGTCCACACACCGGGGCCATCTGGAACTGACACTGCGGGCAGAAGTGGCAGCTTGAAGGGATCTCGGTCCTGCAATGTGGGCACGGACGCAGCAGTGGCTGCCGCAGCAGGAAGTACACCACCGCGCCGATGCCGCCCGGCATCAGCACAACGATCAGCATCCACAGTGCCGCAGGCATTCTGCGCCGCTTCACATCGCGGCTCACGTAGCCGACGATCAGCACATAGCTGGCGAACGCCGTGCCCCACGAGTAGCTCATCAGCAACCGCATCGGCAACATGTCGTGCCGGTGATGCGGCATAAATCCGTGGAAGAGGTACTGCACCGCCACAAAGACGACGATCGCGAGCGCCACGGACCACGCCGGAATCAGGCTCAACTGGTCTTCGCCATCGGCCTGTGCGCTCCGCGACTCGTTACGGCCGCCTTGTAGCCATGGCATCGTCATCTCGCAATCTCATTTCCAACACGCCGGCCCTGCATACGCGTGAACCACACCATCCCCAGCAGAATGCCAGTGACCGGGAGGAACCAGAACGCCAGAACCAGGAACCGGTAGCTCGAATCCGCGACCCCCGTTGGGTTCAGATCGTAGGCGTCAAGCACCATCCATACCGCCGAGATCAGGATCGCAAGCATCGACGCGCTTACCGCCAGCGGGGCCACCAGGCTGCGAACCCGGCTGCGGCGCGACGACATCTGGCTGGCGCGCTCCCGCACCACTCGATGCGTGCGGTTGACCAGCGTGGCATGGGCCGAAACATTCAGCGGCCCCAGATCGAGATCGAGCGGAACTCTCGTGCGGTTTTCGTGAAGGAGCTTTTCGGAGACGTCTTTCATCCGCGCGCCTCCGCTGGCCGATGGCCTCTCAGCTTCGCAAGCTCCGGCTTCAGCGAGGCCAGCCCGCGATACAGCCGCGACTTCACCGTCGATAGCGGGGCCTGCGTCATCGTTGCAATCTCTTCGAGCGAAAGCTCTTCGTAGAACCGCAGGACCAACACCTCACGGTGCGACGGCTCAAGCGTCAACAGGACCTCGCCAACCTCCGCCGAATCTTCCCTGGTCTGGAACTGTTCCAGCGGCGAAGGACCGTCCGCGGATATCTCGAACGGGCGGTCGTCCTCGTTCTGCTCGTTCATCTCGTCCAGACTCGCCATCGTGCGCTTGCGCGAAAGGTCGATCACCAGGTTGCGCGCAATCGTGAACAGCCATGTATCGAAGCGGGCCTTACCGTTGTACTGCGCGCCGCGAACCAGCACACGCATCCACGTCTCCTGGAAGAGGTCTTCGGCGACATCGCGACGGCCAGTGAGGAACAAAAGATAGCGCAACAGCCGATGCTGGTACTGCTCAATCAGATGGTCCAGAAGCTCCGGATCCTGGCGCTTCAGACCCTGAGCGATTGCGGCGTTCTCGCTCTGCGAGATGGCGGTCTGGGCGGCAGCAACTGTGGCGGCGGCGTTCACAGAGGTAGAGACGCTGTTGCCGTTTAAAAAGTCTCTGCCTACGGCATTTCTGCGGAAAAAACCTCGTCCCGGCATAAAACTGCCCACCTTTGAATCCTTCTTTTGCCTGCCTTGGCCCGTACCCACTTATTTTATGGTTCTGGAGACCCCGCCGCCAGTATTTTCAGCGGGTAAACTGACCAGATGGAAGTTCTCTACGGGCTGCACCCTGTCGAAGAGGCCCTGCGCTCCGGCTCCGGACGGCTCGACCGCATCTCTCTGGCCCGCGAGCGCAGCGACCGCAAGCTCGAGCAGCTCGCCTCCCTCGCCCGGGCTGCGGGCGTCCGCCTCTCACTCGAGCCCCGCGACCAGCTCACCCGGCTGGCAAAGACCGACGCCCATCAGGGGGTCGTCGCCTTCCTGCGCGAACGTCAGTTTCTTACCGTCGAAGACCTGCTTGAGTCCGGCCCCAACCCCGCAGGACACCGCTTCTTCCTCGCCCTCGACGGCGTCGAAGATCCCCACAATCTCGGCGCTCTCCTTCGCACGGCCGATGGCGCAGGGGTTGATGGCATCATCCTGCCCGAACGCCGCAGCGCACCCATAACTGCAACCGTGGCAAAGACTTCAGCCGGGGCCTCCGAACACGTCCGCATCGCCCGCGTCACCAACCTCGTCCGCTCGCTGGAACAGATGAAGAAGGCCAACGTCTGGGTCGTCGGCCTAGACGAGCGCGGAACCCCCGACTACACCGGCTTCGACTTCGCCTCCACCGACTGCGTCCTCGTCCTTGGCAGGGAGGGGGCCGGCCTCCACGACCTCGTCAAAAAGACCTGCGACCACCTGCTCCGTATCCCCATGGCCGGACAGGTCTCCTCGCTCAACGTCTCGGTCGCCGGGGCCGTGGTCATGTACGAGGCCATGCGCCAGCGCCGTGCCCAAAACCGCTACTCGTCCGTCCAACAAAGACCCGCCCCGAAGCCCGTAAAGAAGCCAAAGGGCCTGGGCAGTATCTAAATGACTCGTCTCCAAACCTTTGTGGCCGTCCTGGCCATCGCTGCATCTGCTCCAGCACAGCAGCCGGGTGCCCCATCTTCGGCTCGGGACGGCGATAGCCGGCACGAGACTAAGGTGGGTTCGCAGGCTCCTTCCGCAGCAGAATCCTCTCCTCAGCCTCACGGGCAAGTCCTCTTTCACCGCAACGAAGAAACAGAACCGAGAGCCTCCGCCCAAAAGCCGACGCGAACGCCCGAGACGGTCGTCGCCTCCATCACCGAAGCCGAGCGCACCTCTCTGCTCTTCACGGCCTGGGACCTCGACCTGCACATCGCTCCGGCGACCTCGCACCTCGCCGCCCGCGCCCGCATCACTGTCCGCAACACCTCCTCCGAACCGCTTAAGCGATTGATTCTTCAGCTCTCTTCCGCGCTGAGTTTCGAGAGCATCGGCGCTCCCACTCCCCTGCCGTTCACGCAGCACACCCTGGCCACCGACGCCGACCACACCGGAGAGGCCAGCGAGGCCGTCGTCGCGCTTCCCCATCCCCTGGCACCGGGCGAGACCCTGACGCTGACCGCTCTCTACTCCGGCGACGTTCCCTCCTCGGGGCAGAGGCTTGTCCGCATCGGCGCTCCGCCGGACCAGGCCGTCCGCGCCGACTGGGACAGGATCGCCCCGGAATCGATCGCACTACGCGGCTTCGGCAACGTCCTCTGGTACCCGGTCTGCTCGCCTCCGCTCTTCCTTGGAGACGGCGCAAAGCTCTTTCAGGCCATCGGCCGCTCGCGTCGTCAGCAGGCAGCTTCTACGCTCTGCGTCCGGCTCACCATCGACTACACAGGCGAGCCGCCCGCCGACGCCTTCCTCAACGGGCAGCGTCTCCCGCTGGAGCGCATCGTCGAGGAGCCGAACGCGCTGGTCGCGGAGTCGCACGGCGTCGCAACCGCAGACTTTCCCGCAGCGCCCATCGGCTTTCGTGCCCCCAGCCTCTTCGTCACATGGAACCCCGCAAAGCCGACGGAGAACCAGCTTCTATCAGTGATTACCGAAAGACCCGAGGCCGTGACGCCTTACGCGGTCGCGGCCGGCAATGTTGCGCCGTTGCTCGAGGACTGGCTCGGCCCCGCGCCGCTCACTCCGCTGACGCTGCTCGACCACGCGGGCCAGCCCTTCGAGGACGATGCCTTCCTCGCCCTTCCGCTGACCCTGACGGACGCCCGGCAGATTGCTCCGTCGCTGGTGCACTCCCTCACCCACGCGTGGTTCCGCTCGTCGCTGCCCTGGCTCGACGAAGGGGTGCCGCAGTTCATGTCGCTGGTGGCCAATGAGAACATCGACGGGCGCGACAAGATGCTGGCCGAGCTGCACCAGCTCATCACACCGCTCACGCTTGTCGAGCCGGAGAACGCCCCTACCGCACCGGCCCGGCAGAACGCGACCGCCACCAATACCGCTCCCACCACCGACCGCACCGCCGAAGACTCGGGCCGCAGCCTTCAGGAGGCCCTTCAGGCGAAGCTGCGCGGGATCCTCCCCGGGCCGCCCGAGAGCTACTCCTCTTCTTCAAGCTCCTCCAGCAGCGACAAGCCAGATATCTTGACATCAAGAGAATCTTCCAGCGAACCGCCGCCAGTGCTGCCTTCGGCTCTGACACCCCCGGCGGGCCAGCCCGGGCAGAGCCTGATCGATGCCCACGACGAGGTCTACTACCGGGCCAAGGCCGCCGCAGTTCTGGTGATGCTGCGCTCCATCGTCGGCGACGCCGCCCTGAAGCAGGCGTTCAAGACCTATCGCGACCAGGCGCGGCACGCGGAGCACGAAGACCCCCACGGGTTCCAGCGCGTACTGGAGCAGGCATCGCACAAAGACCTCTCGGTGCTCTTCGACGACTGGGTCTACAACGACCGCGGGCTTGCCGATCTCTCGATTGTGAGTGTCACCCCCCGCAGCTTGTCGACGCGCGGCAAAGGGACAAGCTGGCTGGTTGCGGTCGAGGTGCGCAATGCCGGATCGGTGACTGCCGACGTTCCAGTCACGGTGCGTTCCGGCGCGCTGACCTCGACCGTGCGGGTGAGTGTTCCACCGAAGGCGGCGACCTCCACGCGCGTCGTCTTTGAAGGCGTGCCGCAGGAGGTGCTCGTCAACGACGGCACCGTTCCGGAGACCACTGCTCCGATGCACCTCTTCCGGATTAACCTGCCGGGAGACGATACAAAGTGAGGGTATGTTTCACAGGCCCGTTGCCTAGCAAAGAAAATGCAGGTCCTTCGACTCGCTCCGCTCGCTCAGGATGACAGTATTGGGATGTCCAGGAAAGCGACTATGCTTTTATTACCAACAAAATAACTAACTTCTATCGAATAGGCGCGGCGAAGGCACGGGCGGGTTGCTACAACCTCCATCGCTCTCCTAAACTCCACAGGAAGAGTCAAATATCGTGTCCTTTCTACGTAAATCGGCATTTACCCTCGCGCTTACCTTGGCCCCGCTCTGCCTGACGACCCCGGTCGCGGCGCAGTCGTCATCGAGCTCCAGCTCCAACCCGTCGTCCGCAACCGACTCGACGATGGAGAACAGGCAGGCCCTTCCGGCGCGGCCGCGGGTTGCGCAGCCCGAGGCCGGTGGCGCGGCGGTCACGCTTGAGACCAGCGAGCCGCTCTTCGATCTTGCCGTGGCGTTGAACGCCTGCGGTTACGATGCCGACCTCGACGCCTCGGCCCCCGTCCGCCGCAAGGTGCGCGAGCAGATCAATGAGGCGCTGGCGAACGGCACACCCGAGGCGCGGGACCATCGCGATGCGCTGTGCCAGTACATTCGCGTGCACACACTCACCGACCCCGGCCTGAACCTGGCGCAGTACATCTCGCTCTCGCTGTACCTCAACCCGCCGCCGCAGCTCACGCCGTCGGTCGGGGAGAACGAGCTTCCCCCGGATTCGACGCAGATCGTCAACATCCTTCCGCTCCTGCGTTCCTTCGCCGAGGATGTGAATCTTCACGCGCTGTGGGTAGAGCATCGCCCCGAGTACGAGGAACTCGTGCGGCTGGTGCACGATCCCATGACGAAGGCGATCCTGGACACCAACGTCTATCTGAGAATGCCGGTATCGAGCTACGACGGACGCCGGTTTCTGGTGCTGCTGGAGCCGATGCTGGCCCCCTCGACGACCAACGCTCGCATCTACGGCAGCGACTACATCGTCGTCTCCTCGCCTACGGCCGAAGGCAAGGTACACATGGACCAGATACGGCACACGTATCTGCACTACGTGATTGAGCCGCTCGTGTATGCGCGCGCCAGCGCGATGGAGCGTTTTCAGCCGCTGATGAAGTCGGTACAGGAGGCCCCGCTGGACTTCGCCTACCGGTCGGATGCAGCCGCGCTGATTACGGAGTGCATGATCAAGGCGGTCGAGGCGCAGACGATGGACGTGGGCGTGCCGAAACCGCAGAAGCCGACCCAGGTGCGCCAGCGCGCAGACCTGGTCAGCTACGACGCCAACCTGTCGGCGTGGGAGCACGAGGCACAGATCGTTCGCCGCAAGCAGATCGACCTGGACATGCGGCAGGGCTGGGTGCTGACCGACTACTTCTTCGACCGCATCGGCGAGATGGCCAGGGACGGCGTGAGCCTGCGCGAGCAGATCGCGCCGATGGTCTACGGCATGGACATCGACAGCCAGCGGCGCGCGATACAGCACATCGACTTTCTGCCCGAGGGCAGCAACGACTTTGTGAAGCGCGCTCCCCGCGTGCTGAAGGGGATGGACCTGGCGGAGATGAAGCTGATCAAGGGCGATGCCACCGGGGCGGAGCAGATGGCCGACGAGGCGCTGAAGGCCAATCCGAACGACCCACAGGCCAACTACCTGGCAGGGCGCATCGAGCTGATGCGCGGCGACCCCGGCGCGGCGATGGAGCACTTCAACAAGACGCTGACCGTGGCCAAAGATCCGCGAACGCTGGCCTGGACCCACATCTATATAGGCCGCCTGTACGACATCGCCCGCGACCCGGACCGCCCGGATGTGGAGCACCCGGAGCGTCCGAAGGCGCTGGCAGAGTATAAAGCCGCGCTGGCAGTCCGCGACGCACAGCCCGACACCCGGGCCGCGGCGGAAAAGGGGCTCAAGGAGCCCTTCCTCCTACCGAAGAGAACGCAGAACCCCAACGAAGACGACGAACCGCTGGATCCCAGCGGCAAGAAAGAGAAAGAGGCTTACCGTCCAGATTCGCCTCGGTAAGAGACGAATGGGACGGTTGGTTCGTCCATTCATTCCGGTAGTAGAGTATTTGCCGAGAGGGCCCCTACGTGATGACGCGCCGAAAGAAGTCCACACGCGAACGATCGAGCGGGACGTCTTCGGCCCTCTTCGGCCACGAGTTCAAGCGCCCGGAGCTGCTGACGTGGGCGCTGACGCACCGCTCCCTGGCCTACGAGACCGGGCCGGAGACGCTGCCCGATCCGCGCTCGGACAACGAGCAGCTTGAGTTTGTGGGCGATGCCGTGCTGGGTCTTGCGGTGGCCGATGGCCTGTTTCATCGCTTTCCGCACTCGCGCGAAGGAGAGTTGACGCGGCTGCGCGCCTCGCTGGTAAGCCGCCGCCACCTGGGTGCGGTAGCCGCACGCATAGGGCTTGGCGAGATGCTGTTGCTGGGCCGGGGCGAGGAGCAGAGCGGAGGGCGGCAGAAGCCCGCGCTTCTGGCCAACGCGCTCGAAGCCGTGATTGCGGCGCTCTATCTCGATGGTGGGCTGGAGGCGGCGCGGGCCTTTATCGAGCGCCACATCGTCGAGCCGTCGCTGCCCGATCTGCGCGGCGCGCTGAGCGCGGGAGAGACCTTCAGCGGGGCGATCGGCGACCATAAGTCGGCGCTTCAGGAACATCTGCAAGCCATCGGCGCGGGACAGCCACAGTATGTTTTGACGGCGCAGAGCGGCCCCGACCACAAGAAGCTGTTCCGCGTCGAGGTGCGGATTCCAGACGGACACGGCGGCACGCGCGCGCTGGGCGAGTCGGAGGCGACGACCAAGAAGCAGGCACAGCAGCAGGCCGCGTGCATTGCAGTGGAGCGGCTGATGGCCGAGGAGTCCGCCGCAGCCCCGCATGAGTTGGTCCAGGAAAAGACTGCACGCAAGGCAAAACGCGCAGTCGCCCGCGACGGTGGGCACGGCACGATGGAGGTAGTGCAATGAGCGGCCCCGTCTCCCCGGCTGCGACCGCTTCCGCAACGCCCCAGAAATCTGTAACCCCGCCTCAAACGGCGGCTCAGACACAAAAGCCGCCGCACAACAGAGTGCATATCCGCTATCAACGTCATGGGTTTCTACCGGCGGTTCAGTCGTTGACGACGATTATCGTCGTGGCGGTCTTCATTGTGACGTTCACCGTGCAGCCGTTCCGCATCCCCTCGGGGTCGATGGAGCCGACGCTGATGGTCGGGGACTTCCTGCTGGTCGATAAGCAGGTCGAGATCGATCCGGGCGGGTCGAACTTCTTCCTTCCCGCTCCAAAGATTCATCGCGGAGACGTGATTGTCTTTCACTTCCCCGTCGATCCGGGAATGCACCTGGTAAAGCGGGTGGTCGGGGTTCCGGGCGACCATGTCCGCCTGCGCGGGGGCCGTGTGCTGATCAATGGACGCGGCATCGACGAGCCATACGCCGTCTACCGCCCTGCCGGGCCGGACAACTTCCGCGACAACTTTCCCCGACTGGAGAGCGCCGACCCGGAGATCGACTCGCGCTGGTGGATACGGATGCGCAAGCTGGTCGACAACGGCGAACTGATCGTTCCCGCAGGAAATTACTTTGTGCTGGGGGACAACCGGAACGACAGCGAGGACAGCCGGTACTGGGGGTTCGTCCCGCAGAGCAATATCGTTGGCCGCCCGCTGGTGATCTATTTCTCGCTTCGACAGGACGACGACGACAGTACGGCCGCCCTGCCCCAAAGCGGCGCGCTGGCCGCCGGGCTTTCCGGGTTCGCCCGCTGGAACAGGGTCATGCGGGTGATCCGGTAGCTGAATCTGGAGGTTGGGCCGCTCCAGGCGATACACTGACGAGAGGCACCTGCGGAGAGATGTATCGATGAAGACGATGGACTCGGTTCAGAACGAAGAAGAGGCAACGAAACCGGCGGAGGCAGAGAGGGCAGAGACCCCTCTTGAATCGCTGTCGTCGATCGCCAGCGTCCTTGCAGTGGGCCTGTTCGTCATGACCTTCGTCTTCCAGAACTTCGAGATTCCCTCGGCCTCGATGGAGAAGACGCTGCTGATCGGCGACCACGTGCTGGTCGACCGCATCGCTCTGGCTCCTCCGACGAAGTGGGCGCCTTTTACCTACTACCGGGACGTGCGCCGGGGCGACATCATCGTCTTCCTGAAGCCGGGCGAGCCGGATCTGTACCTGGTCAAGCGCGCTATTGGGATACCAGGCGACCGGATTCACCTGCGCAACGGCGTGGTGTACCTGAACGGGGTCGCACAGAACGAGCCTTATGCCGCCATGCCCACCTCCGACGGCAATCCGCAGCACGAGTATGTGCCGTATCGCGACGATTTTCCGAGCATTCCGCCAGACCCGATGTACCAGGTGACCGCGAGCTGGCAGTATGAGCTTCCCACGCATATTCAGGGCGACGATCTGGTGGTCCCGCCGGGGAAGGTCTTTGCCATGGGCGACAATCGCCCCGACTCGCTCGATGGGCGCTTCTGGGGATTTGTGCCGCGCGAAAATATCGTGGGTCGCCCGATGTTTGTCTACTGGTCGTTCGAGACGCCGGCCGACCAGATCAACAAGCAGACCGTCGGCGAGAGGCTCTCGTTCATGGGCCATATCCTGATCCACATCTTCGACCAGACGCGGTGGAAGCGGACGCTCCACATTGTGCGATAGGACATCCGCCGCCGCAGCTTCTTTTATGTAGATAATTTTTTCGATGCAGCAGATGGACCCCATTCACGCCGAAGGCCACGAAAACCACGATGCCCGCCCGAGAGCGCGGCGTCGCGTGGCCGCTCATCTGCGCCGCTTCTGGATCGGCTATGCCCTGGTCGCGCTTCTGCTGGGGCTGGCGGTGCTGCCGCCGCTGGTCAATGTGAACCGCTTCCAGCGCCGGATCGCAACCAGCATCGGCGGAAGCCTGGGGCGGCCGGTACATCTGGACAACATATCGATGAGCGTATTTCCGCTCCCCGGCTTCGTGATCCAGAACCTCGTGGTCGACGAAGATCCGGCGTTCGGCTCCGAACCCATCATCCGCGCCAACACGGTGCGCGCAACGCTGCGGCTCTCATCTTTGTGGCGCAGACGGGTTGAGTTTTCAACGATCAGCTTCACCGAGCCGAGCGTGAACCTGGTGCACACCTCGGCGGGAAAGTGGAACATCGAAGAGGTACTAATGCAGGCCTCGCGGGTTGAGGCCGCGCCGACCACGCAGCGGAAGGCCGGCCCCGCGCCGCGGTTCCCCTACATTGAAGCCACCGGGGCGCGCCTGAACTTCAAATTGGAACAGGAGAAGCTGCCCTTCTCGCTGGTCGACTCGGAGTTTGCGCTGTGGTCGCCGGACCCCGACCAGTGGCGGCTGCGGCTGCGAGCGCACCCCACGCGGACGGACACCAGCATCTCGAACGCCGGTACGGTGGAACTGGAGGCCACGCTCGGGCGCGGCGACTCGTTGGCGCATATTCCGCTGAACCTGACAGGACAGTGGCGCGACGCTCCCATGGGCGAGGCCAGCCGGATGTTTACCGGTCACGATGCGGGATGGCGCGGAAACTTTGCGCTCACGACAAACATTCGCGGCACGATCGGCGAGAGCGCGGTGACGGCGCGGCTTCGCCTGATCGGTGCGCGCAGGGCCGACTTCGTTCCCCAGCAGCCGCTGACGGCCGAAGCTGAGTGCTTTGCAACGGCGACCTCGGTCTTCCATGGCTTTCAGGACCTGCGCTGCTCATTGCCACCGGGCACCTCCTCCGGCACACCAACGGTCGCGGCAACGGGAGAGATCCCCAACATACGGCAGATTAAAGACGCGCAGATACAGATAGGCACCTCGGGCGTCCCCGCATCGACGCTTCTTGGCTGGCTGCGTGTGCTGACACCGGGCATCGCCGATGGCGTTACCGCAGCAGGCACGCTGACGGGAAGCGTCTCCTACAACGAAGCCGCAGACCACCAATGGTTCGGTCATCTGACCGTCCACGATGCCGACGTTAGGTCGGGGGGCGACAACTCGACCTCCTTAATTAAAGGAGATATCTCCTTATCGAAGGTCAATGGGGTTGTTGCCGATGTCCATCGGCGTCCCGTGAAGAATCTCCCCCCTCTCCCTGAAGGGTTTGTCCTGTCATCGACGACGCTTGCACTGGGCGGACACGATCCGGCCGTCGTCGACGGACATCTCGATGGAGGCGGATACGTCTTGCATCTGGCTGGACCGGCGACCGTCGAGCGGCTGAAGGAATTGGAGACGGCTCTGCCTTGTCTGGGAAGCGGGCTCGACACTGTGACCAACGCTGTGACGGAGACGGCCTCAGTCAGGGTTGACCTTACGTCGGCGCACTCGTGGGGAGACCAGTCGCCGCGGGTCTGGCAGGACACCTCGCAGCGTCAAACGACGGCCGCGGTGAAGACGCGAAAGCCGCGATAGAACGGTTTGTTGTCAGGGTCTGAGACAGAAAGCAGATCCCTCCGCTGCGCTGCGGGATGACAAAAAAGGGTGCTAAGAAGCGCAGATCTTCGACGATACGGGTTCGCGGAGAGCGAACCCTCCACTCAGGAGGACAAATTCAGGGGATCGGGGTACTATCCCTGGACCGAGATGCCTGAAAACGTTAGTACCACCCGTCCGCGAACCGGCGTGCCGAAGACGCGGGCCGGCTCGAAGACGCTGAGCATGAGCTGGTCCGTCACCTGGGACTTGACTGCCGTATCCGTAGGGCCGGAGACGATGTTGTAGTCGTAGACGCGCCCCTGGTCGTTGACCATCGCTTCCACAACGATCACCGAATCGCCGCCGGTGACAATCGGGCGGGGAGCAACCGCGGAATACAGATAGTGCGGCGCGGTCATGGCCCCCATCAGGGGTTCGTCGTTTGCCATCACCGGCGCGGGGGCGGCCAACCCGCCAAGCAGAAGTACGATCCCGCCCACCAGCGCGATCGAGCTGGCAAAACCAGCCGATGCCTGAACGAGCAGAGGACGAAAGGCGTTGTCCCATTTGACCGCCAGCGAGTCACGCCAACTGGCCTTCGTCGCCGCGACCTCATGCGAGATCGCAACGCGAAGACGCCTGCTCATGTCTTCCGGGGCCTTCGCCGGGCCGAGCATCGCCAGGGAGCGCTGCATCTGTCGCAGAGCGCCGAACTCCTCCCTGCAACTCTCGCAACCATCGAGGTGGCGCGCGATCTCCTGCATCTGTCCGCCGTCGACGGCACCGTCGAGATAAGCCGAAAAGGAGTTACGAACCTTGTCGCAGCCAGATGTCATCGCGTCACCGTCTCCGGGTCGAACTGCACACCGGACCTATGGTTGGATGGAACCGTTGCTGTGAAGGAAGCGGAATTTTTCGACAGCGGCACGGCGACCAGCAAGGCGCGCAGGGCCGAGCGCCCGCGGGTGAGTCTCGACTTCACCGTACCTATATTGACGTTGAGGATCTCTGCGATCTCTTCGTAGGTAAAACCTTCCAGCTCGCGAAGGACAACAACGGTACGAAAGGCTTCGGGAATCTGTCTGAGCGCCTCTTCGACGCGATGGCGCAGCTCCGATTGGGCGGCGTGATCGAATGGCGAGTCGCCTGAGTCCGCAAGAGTGGCCATCAGGGTCATGCCTTCGTCGCCTGAGTCCGTCGACTCCACCGAGGAGTCGATGGTGAGCTCCTGCCTCTTATGCCGCGACCACCAGCGGCGCTGGTTCGAAGCCTCATGCAGGGCGATACGGTACAGCCAGGTCCGCAGACTGGCTTCGCCATGGAAGCCGCGAATGCTGCGAAAGACCTTGATGAAGACTTCCTGAGTGATGTCGGCGGCGTCGGATGGATCGGTAAGGCTGCGCGCAATCAGCGAGTAGAGTGGCTGATGATATTGCGCGATGAGAATGGCGAAGGCGTCTTCGCTGCCGGCCTTAAGGTCGGCGACGAGCGCCGCTTCCTCCGTTGTAATACCGATCGCGCTTGCCAGATTTCCCACGAACATGCCCGCCTGCATACCGGGTGACCTCTACACTACGACGTTTGTGTAACGTGTGGCAAACACGTGCACCGCAAAGTGTGCACCGCAAAACAGCGCCTCCGGAGGCCGAGTGCTCGCTTCACTCTACATGCTTAGACACCAATGGCTTCAACGATGTTCCCGCCATGTTTGACGAATCGTTCGAGGTGAACGAAAATAGAAGCAGTCCTTCCGAAATGTGGGCCTGTGGCGCAGCTGGGAGCGCGCTTCCATGGCATGGAAGAGGTCATCGGTTCGATCCCGATCAGGTCCACCAATTCATTTCAATAACTTAGTCTAGAGAGCGTAGTCCGGGAGCATTACACTTCCGTGCGAGCAATAAGGGAGCAATCCGTTTCGCCCCTATTCGACCTACATAGCCGCTCCCTCAGCACAAGCAGAGATGGGTAAACAGAAGGGGCCTCGCAAAAATGCGAGGCCCCTTCTGTCTTGCCGTCACACAACTAGAAGACGAACGATCCCTGGAAGGTGATGTTTCTCGGTTTGGCCACCTCGTACGCATCGAAGGTTCCGATCTGGCTGGTGAACTGGTTGCCGCTGGCGGAGCTGATACTTCCGCTGGGGTTGAGGAACTGCGCATGGTTGAAGAGGTTGGAGATCTGAGTGGTGAAGTTGAACTTCACGCGCTCGGTGATGGGAGTGCTCTTGATGATCGAGACGTGTGTCTGATACAGGTTCTGCCCGGTCAGGCTGTTTGGCAAAGCATTGCCGAAGTTCCCCGGCTGCGGAACGGCGAAGGCAGCCTTGTTGAACCAGTTTGTCTTCGACTTGCCCCCCGACACGCTGTTCGGATCGCCGACCAGGTCTGGCAGGCCGCTCAGGGTGTTGGTGCCTGAGGGGTCGGAGCCGGAGTACGCTGGCGAAAACCAGGTGCCGGATGCCAGGTACGTCATCACGTTGGTCGACCAGCCGCCCACGGCGCGGTCCGTCATTCCTCCCGCGCCGTTCAGGTACTTGCGTCCGTGACCGAAAGGAAGCGCGTAGGTGAGGGTGCCCGAGCTGTAGTGCCGGCGCGTCAGGCCATCGTTGGCATAACGGGCCAGCAGGTTGTAGGGGTTCTCCGTGTTCAGGTAGTTGGCCTGGCTGCTCGACAGGGCATAGTTGGCGGAGAAGGTGAGCGCTCCGATACGGCGGCGCACATCGAACTGCACGCTGTTGTAGTTGGCGCTGCCGTTGTAGCGGACCATCGTGGCCGACACGAACTGCGGATAGGGATTGCGCGCCGCCGTCCAGGCGGTGGTGCTCGGCTGGGGCTTATTGATGTTGACGGAGTAGTTGAGGCCCGTGCTCCTGGAGCCGACATACGATACGCGGTAGCCGGTGTTCTTCAGCTCGATCTCGTAGGTTGCGCTGAACTGATGGATGTGACCGTGCTCGGTCTGATGCGGGTAACCGAGGATGCTCTGGCTGGGCGCGGTCGTCGTGCCGTTGACAGGATAGGGGTTCGGGAACGAGAAGGTGCTCCCGTTCGCGGCGTTGTTGTATATCTCGCTGATCGAGAACGGCCCGGTCGATCCGAGCTGGGGATTGATGGGAAGGAAGTTGTTGAAGCTGCCCGAACCCAGGCGCGAGGTATAGAGTCCGTAACCTCCACGCAACACGGAGTGGCTGGTCAGTTGATAGGCCGCTCCAACGCGAGGAGCGATGTTGCTCTTGTCGACCAGGGCGCGCACCTCGCCCGACTGCACCGTGATGGTCTTGGGATAGAACTGGCTCACCTTCCCGATGCCGGCCGGATCGACGATGACGTTACCCGTCGACGGGTCGAAGTTGTACATCAGGTGATCGGCCGCGGTGGGCGTGCCGTAGATGTCCCAGCGCACGCCGTAGTCGATGTTCAGCTTGGGCGTCACCTTGAAGGAGTCCTGGGCGAAGAAGCCATACTCCGTCAACGTCTGTTCGCGGTTGCCCAGCGGATTGGTGCGCTGGCTCACTCGCGGCAGGCCAAGCAGAAAGTCCGCGTAGGCCGATTCGGGAGTCGCCGCTCCGGACTTCGTGATGGAGCCGTCGAAGCTGAACGTGCCGTAGTCGTTCACAAATCCGTAGAAGTTGCTGAAGCGGACCAGGGAGCCGCCGAACTTCAGCACATGGCGTCCTTTCTGCCAGGTGAAGGTATCGACGAACGTGGTCATGTGGTTGTTCGCTTTTACGCCTCCGGCGACATTCGTCATAGCGGTAAGACCTGAACTGCCGAAGGAGATACCCGGGAATCCCTGTCCCTTGCTGTTGCTGGGGTTCGATCCCTGCAGACCAGTCGTGGCGAGCACCTGCGCTCCGTCGGGAGGAGTCTGTCCGGCGTTGCTCTGACCGTCGATCATGTAGTCGGTCGAATAACCGAAGCGGAACTCATTGATCATCTGCGGCGAGAACAGGTGCGTATCGCCGGCCGCCCACTGCTGATGACGCCGGTTGCGGGTCCACACCAGGATGGGAAGGCCGTTGTTCAGCACGTAGGGCGTCTGGCGCATCAGCCAGCGAACGAAGAAGGAGTTGTTCTTCGTCAACTGATGGTCGATACGGAACAGCGGCCAGTCGCCGCGATAGAGGTCGCTGTTGAAGGGGAACTGGAACGCATAGTTGTTGACGGCGCCGGTTGCGGTGCTGACGTTCGGGGCCGGAATGTAGTTGTCCTGGAAGGCCTTGGCCACCGGGCTGATGCGCGAGGCCGGGATGGTGTTGTTGAGGAAGGGCAGTCCGGTCTGCGGGTCGATGATGGGGGACGAAAACACACCCGAGCGCCACGCCATGGTGGGAACGCTGGCGCGCGTCTGGTAGCCCAGGGGGATCTTCTGCGCGAACCACTGGCCGTAGAAGAAGGTGCGGTTGCGCCAGATGTAGCCCCCGCCTTCGAGGTTCCACTCGTGTTGCAGGTAGGGGACCTTTCTGGTGTCGAAGTAGCCGCGCGCGTTCAGCACCGAGTCGTAGATGCGATAGCTGGCGCTGCCGTGGAAGGTGTTGGTGCCGCGCTTGGTGACCAGGTTGATCTGTACGGGAACGGCGCTCTCGGCAGGAGCATTGAAGAGCGAGGCC
This sequence comes from Acidobacteriota bacterium, assembly GCA_018268775.1. Classification (GTDB taxonomy): domain Bacteria; phylum Acidobacteriota; class Terriglobia; order Terriglobales; family Acidobacteriaceae; genus Edaphobacter. Next base: position 21,094 of record JAFDVV010000053.1, read on the forward strand.
GAGACCTGCTCGAAGAAGTTGGCGTTGTTGCTCTGGTTGCCCTGCAGGTCGTTGGCGATGCCGTCGAAGGTCTGCGACTGCTGCTGCTGCGTCTGCCCGTTCGCAATGGGAGCTCCCTTGCCGCCCTGTACACCGGAGAGCGTCGTCAACATGGAGTACGTCGACGGATAGATCGTGACCTGCGGCGAGTCGTCGTGCTGCTTCGCCGTAAACAGGCCGGTGAGCGTCGGCGATTCGGTGGAGATGACGGCCGCGCCCGCCGAGACGGTAACCTCCTCGGTGGTTGCTCCAAGGGCCAGCGACGGATTCACGCGGCGA
>JAFDVV010000054.1:0-302 GCA_018268775.1 Acidobacteriota bacterium
GCGAAGCGGAGGCCCTTCTCCATGGCCACCGGGGTGTGCAGCGTGATCTCCAACTGAATGTTGTCGCCCGGCATCACCATCTCGGTGCCTTCCGGCAGCTTCGCCGAACCCGTCACGTCCGTCGTGCGGAAGTAGAACTGGGGACGGTAGCCGTTGAAGAACGGTGTGTGGCGTCCGCCTTCTTCCTTCGACAACACATAAACCTCGCCCTTGAACACCGTGTGCGGGGTGATCGATGCGGGCTTCGCCAGCACCATGCCGCGCTCCACGTCTTCCTTCGCCGTGCCGCGCAGAAGAAGACC
>JAFDVV010000054.1:316-15428 GCA_018268775.1 Acidobacteriota bacterium
ACGGTCGTGTTCTGCGTGTCGCGGAAGCCGACGATCTGAACCGCCTCGCCAACCTTCACCTTGCCACGCTCGATACGGCCCGTCACCACCGTGCCGCGGCCAGAGATCGAGAAGATGTCTTCGATCGGCATCAGGAACGGAAGGTCGACCATGCGGTCAGGCTGCGGCACGTTCTTGTCCACCGCCTCCATCAGCTCGTCGATCTTGTCCTCCCACTGCTTCTCGCCGTTCAGCGCGCCAAGCGCGGAGCCACGAATCACAGGAACGTCGTCGCCGGGGAAGTCGTACTTCGACAGAAGCTCGCGAACCTCCATCTCCACCAGGTCGACCAGCTCCGAGTCCTCAACCGCGTCGCACTTGTTCAGGAACACCACGATGTACGGCACGCCAACCTGGCGGGCCAGCAGAACGTGCTCCTTGGTCTGCGGCATCGGGCCGTCGGTCGCTGCCACCACCAGAATCGCGCCGTCCATCTGCGCCGCGCCCGTGATCATGTTCTTGATGTAGTCGGCGTGGCCNNCGGTTCGCCGTCTCGTACTCCACGTGCGAGGTCGCAATCGTAATGCCGCGCTCGCGCTCCTCGGGGGCGTTGTCGATCGTGTCGAACGAACGGAAGCTGTTCTTCGGGTTGTGCTTCGACAATACCTTCGTGATCGCCGCCGTCAACGTCGTCTTGCCGTGGTCAATGTGACCAATCGTGCCGATGTTCACGTGCGGTTTGGACCGGTCAAATTTTTCCTTCGCCATTGCTCTCTCCGTCTTCCTTGAACTTCTTCAAAACTGCGTTAGTCAAAGAACTAACTATTCCTTGCCCTGCACCTTGGCGATGATCTCTTCCGAGACCGACTTCGGCGCCTCTTCGTACTGCTTGAACTGCATCGAGTAGTTCGCGCGCCCCTGCGTCGACGAGCGCATGTGCGTCGCGTAACCGAACATCGTCGATAGCGGCACAATGGCCTTGATCGCCTGGGTTCCGCCGACCATCTCCATGCCCTCAATCCGTCCACGGCGGGAGTTGAGGTCGCCGATGATCGTTCCCATGAACTCTTCGGGGACGGTCACTTCAACGTCCATTACAGGCTCGAGCAGAACCGGCTTTGCCTTGCGGGCAGCTTCCTTGAAGGCCATTGAACCGGCGATCTTGAATGCCATTTCGTTCGAGTCGACGTCGTGATAGCTTCCGTCGTACAGCGAGACCTTGATATCGACCATCTCGTAGCCGGCAAGCACGCCGCGCGTCATCGCGTCCTGAATGCCCTGGTCGATCGGCTTGATGTACTCCTTGGGAATCACGCCGCCCTTGATGTCGTTCGAGAACTCGTAACCCTTACCCGGCTCATTGGGCGAGATGCGAATCTTCGCATGACCGTAGTTACCCGAACCGCCGGTCTGACGGATGTACTTGCCCTCGGCCTCGGCGTTCGAGCGAATGGTCTCGCGATAAGCCACCTGCGGCTTACCGACGTTCGCTTCGACCTTGTACTCGCGCATCATGCGATCGACGATGATCTCGAGGTGAAGTTCGCCCATGCCGGCGATGATCGTCTGGCCCGAATCAGGATCGGTGTGCACACGGAAGGTTGGATCTTCCTGCGCGAGCTTGGCCAGCGCCATGCCCATCTTCTCCTGGTCGGCCTTGGTCTTCGGCTCGACAGCGAGCTCGATAACAGGCGCTGGAAAGTCGATCGACTCGAGAACGACCGGGGCCTTCTCCGTGCAGATCGTGTCGCCGGTGATCAGGTTCTTCAGGCCAACCGCAGCGCAGATGTCGCCCGCGAGGATCTCGGTAATTTCTTCGCGCTTGTTGGCGTGCATCTTCAGCAGGCGGCCGATGCGTTCGGTCTTGCCCGTGCGAGGATTGAGCACCGAGTCACCGGTCTTCAGCGTTCCCGAGTAGACACGGATGAAGATCAACTGGCCTACGAACGGGTCGGTCATGATCTTGAATCCGAGCGCCGCGAAGGGCTCGTTGTCATCGGTCTTGCGGACGATCTTCTCTTCCATGTTGTCCGGATTGGAACCGACAATCGGAGGAATGTCGATCGGGCTGGGTAGGTAATCCACCACAGCGTCGAGCAGCGTCTGAACGCCCTTGTTCTTGAACGATGAGCCGCAGAGCACCGGGAAAATGTGCATCCCGATAGTCGCCTTGCGGATGCCAGCCTTGAGCTGCTCAACCGTCGGCTCCTGGCCTTCGAGATACATGTGCATCAACTCGTCGTCATGCTCGGAGACCGCCTCGATCAGGAAGTGGCGGGCTTCGGTGGCCTTCTCGACCAGGTCGGCAGGAATCTCTTCGACCGAGTACTGCGCGCCCATCGTCTCGTCATGCCACAGGATCGCCTTCATGATGACGAGATCAACAACTCCGGCGAACTTCGACTCTGCGCCAATCTGGATGTTGATCGGCACAGCGCGAGCGCCAAGGCGGTCGACAATAGTCGAGGTCGCGTAAACGGCATCCGCACCGGCCTTGTCCATCTTATTGATGAAGCAGATACGGGGAACCTTGTACTTGGTGGCCTGACGCCAGACGGTCTCCGACTGGGGCTGCACGCCGGCAACCGCGTCGAAGCAGGCGACCGCGCCATCGAGCACGCGGAGCGATCGCTCCACCTCAGCCGTAAAGTCTACGTGGCCGGGAGTGTCGATGATGTTGATGCGGTGGTTCTTCCAGGTGCAGGTGGTCGCAGCGGAGGTGATCGTGATGCCGCGCTCCTGCTCCTGCTCCATCCAGTCCATGGTGGCAGTGCCCTCGTGCACCTCGCCGATACGGTGCGTGATGCCCGTATAGAAGAGGATGCGCTCGGTCGTCGTCGTCTTGCCGGCGTCGATGTGCGCCATAATTCCGATGTTCCGGCAACGATTCAGAGGTGTAGTGCGTGCCACGATCCGTCTCTCATCTGCGGGAGTACCCGCGGTTCAAACTACGTTGAAACTCAAACTTCAGCGAAGAAGCGATTACCAGCGGTAGTGCGCAAAGGCCTTGTTCGCCTCGGCCATGCGGTGAACGTCTTCCTTCTTCTTCATCGCAGCGCCACGGCCGTTCGCCGCATCCAGCAGCTCGGCGGTCAACTTTTCAACCATGCCCTTCTCGCCACGAGCGCGGCCGTAGGTCACAAGCCAGCGGATCGCAAGCGAAGTCCGACGCTCGGGGTTGACTTCGATAGGCACCTGGTAGTTCGCACCGCCGACGCGGCGGCTCTTCACTTCGAGCAGAGGCTTCACGTTCTCGACGGCCTTCTTGAAGAGCTTGAGGGCCTCGTCGCCGCCCTTCTGCTCGAGGTTCTTCATCGACTCGTAGAAGATTCCCTGCGCGGTCGACTTCTTGCCGCCCCACATCATCGAGTTGACGAACTTCGTCACCAGGGTCGAACCATAGACCGGATCCGCTGCAACTTCACGCTTAGCGATATAACCTTTTCTCGGCATTGCCTCTTCTCTCTTCTTCCCCCAGCCCGGGACTTCTCACGCGCTGGGCTTGATTGCTAGAACTCGTTTACTTAGCAGCAGCCTTCGGACGCTTCGCGCCGTACTTCGAGCGGCTCTGCTTGCGGTTGGCAACGCCGACCGAGTCGAGCGTGCCGCGAACCACGTGATAACGGACACCCGGAAGGTCCTTCACACGGCCACCGCGGATCAGCACGATCGAGTGCTCCTGCAGGTTGTGGCCGATGCCCGGGATGTAGGTCGTGACTTCGATCCCGTTGGTGAGGCGAACGCGGGCAACCTTGCGGAGCGCCGAGTTCGGCTTCTTCGGCGTCTGGGTGTAGACGCGGGTGCAGACGCCACGGCGCTGGGGCGAACCCTGCAGAGCGGGCGAGGCGGTCTTGTAGCGAGTGGGCGTGCGGCCCTGCTTGACGAGCTGATGGAACGTAGGCACTCGAACTCCTTGGTATTGCTAAACCTAACTTTTGTCAGGCGCGCAGAAGGACATTGAGCTTCGCTTTGCCGGTACACGCGCAAATCTGAGGACGCATATGCATCCCTTTGCGAAGATCAAACCTGCTTCGCGTCTGTAGAACCCTGTACAACCAGACGAAAACAGTCGACGGTGGCTGAGTCTCGTGGGTTCCTGGAACGCTCACGCTCCAACCCGCCCAACTCCGTTTCGCTGTTCCGGCCCGCATAGCCCATCCAAGGTGGAGGGTGTCGCAGGCTCGTATTCGATGGGCCGCAGACTTCCGCTTCCTGATTGCTCAGGTTGCCCTGCGGTTCTCTTTCACTTGTATCCAGTATAGCGCAAGTTTGCGATTCTCAGCCGGTTGAAGACCGAGAATCCTGCAATTTGCCGGGCTTTTCTCTGCCCACCGGGCTTCGCTATCGCTACAGCCCAGTCCAGATACTCACGGAACTATATAAAAATAGCAATTTTTGTTTTTGGAGTCAATTTTTATGCTTATTGCGCCGTTTTCGGGATGGGGTCTGGACTTCGAGCGAGGGAGAACCCCGCTGCGTTCCTGACAAAATGCGGGGATTCCTCGACTTCGGGGCTTCGCTCGGAATGACGCCACCAAAGGAGTTGGAGCTATGCAGCGGGATGCTAGCCTTGTCCGCATGATGTTTGCTCGAACCCGCCGGACAGACCTGCTTCTCGCCGCATTCGTTGTCACTTCCACTTTCTCCTTCTCCTACGCTCAAAGTTCGGCATCGAGAGATCCACGCATCGGGCAGGTGCTCGAACTGCTGAGCAAGACACGTACACCGACTGCGGCGGCGATCTCTCCCGATGGGAAGACCGTAGCGTGGTCGGTTCGCGGAGCCAAAGGGGACGAGATTCACCTCACCGATCTTGCAAGTGGAGCGGACAAACCGCTTGAGACTGGATCGGCGGACGCTTGCAGTAGCTCCTCGCCCACGTGGTCTCCAAACGGAGAGTCCCTCGCTTACTTCTCCACATGCGGGACGGAAGTGAAGGGGCAGGAACAGGTCTTTCTGTGGACGAAGAAGACCGGGCAGACGAAGCAGCTCACACACCTGACCGGAGCGATGACTTCTCCTGCATGGTCGCCGGATGGAAAGACGGTTGCGTTTTTGTTTGTAGAGAACGCGACTCGCGCCGCCGGGGCTCTGGCCGCGATGAAGCCGTGGGCTGGCGTGATTGGTGAGGATGGGGTTGAGGTGCAGCGAATCGGTGCTGTCGGTTTGGACGGGACATTCCGACATCTCTCACCAACCTGGCTACATGTCTATGAATTCACCTGGTCGCCCGATTCTGAGTGGCTCGCATATATCGCTGCCAACCCTCCGGGTGAAAACAATTGGTGGGTTGCACAGATTTTCACCCAACATTTGAGATTCGATCGAGCCGTTACCCAGGCACCGCAGGGTGGTTTGTCTCCTAGACCAATCCTCAACCCAACGAAGCTCTCCGGCCCGCTACATGGACTGCAAATCGCGCTTCCTCGGTTTTCACCTGACGGCAAGAGAATCGCCTTTATCGGCGGGCTGATGAGCGATCAGGGTTCGACCGGCGGCGATATTTGGGCGGTTCCAGCAACAGGTGGCGAGCCTAAGAACCTGACACCGGAGCGCAAGGCAACGCCAGCGTACTTTGTATGGCTTGACGACAACACGCTGGGGATTGCGGAGCATGTCGGCGGGTCGAGTCATCTGACGGATTTCGACCTGAAGACCGGAAAGAACACTGGCGTGGATATTACGTTCCCGGAGTCGATTGGATCGGGAACGTCGGCGATGAGTGTGTCGCTGGCGAAGAACGGCGACATCGCGCTGATTCGCAGTTCGTTTGAGCGCGGGCCTGAGGTCTGGGCTGGGTCAGATACACACCTCAAGCAGATCACCCATCTGAACGATGGCCTGAAGCCTCTATGGGGCAAGACCGAGAACGTCGAGTGGACGAACGAGGGCTTCCACGTGCAGGGCTGGCTGCTGTATCCGGCCAACTATGATCCTGCAAAGAAATATCCGCTGATCGTCAGCGTGCATGGTGGGCCGTCGTCGGCCGTCTCGCCGCGCTGGCCTGGCGTGGGCTACGGCGGAGTTCCCTTCTCCGCGCTGGGCTACTTCGTCTTTATGCCGAACCCACGCGGCAGCTATGGGCAGGGCGAAAAGTTTACGCAGGCCAACATCAGGGACTTCGGCTACGGCGACCTGCGCGACATCACGAGCGGCATGGACACCATCGAGGCGCGGCTTCCCATCGACAAGGCGCGCGAGGGCCTGACCGGCTGGAGCTACGGCGGATTTATGACGATGTTTGCCGTCACGCAGACGACGCGCTTCCGTGCGGCCGTCGCCGGGGCGGGCATCAGCGACTGGAAGAGCTACTACGGCGAGAACTCCATCGACCAGTGGATGATTCCCTTCTTTGGCGCCAGCGTTTACGACGATCCTGCGGTGTATGCGAAGAGTTCGGCGATCGAGTACGTCAAAAATGTGAAGACGCCGACGCTGGTGGTCGTCGGCGACCGCGACGGGGAGTGTCCTGCGCCGCAGAGCTTCGAGTTCTGGCATGCGCTTCGGGCGCAGGGCGTGAAGACGCAGTTGGTCGTCTATCCGAACGAGGGCCATGCCTTTCGCTCGCCCGAGCATCGGCGCGACGTGCTCGAACGCGCGTTGAACTGGTTCGAGACGGAGATGCCGAAAAGCAGCGAGTAGGGCCTAGGGCAGAGGGAGTCGGCTGGACACCGAGAAACCGCAGGTCCTTCGACTTCGCGGCTGCGCCGCTCCGCTCAGGATGACACTCTATTACGAGTGCCATTCAACGAGTGCATTTAAGAGGAGTTGATATCTCCGACCGTTGGCGACGACATATTCCCTCTCTCAGAGTCAAAATTACAGTTCCGGCATTTGCTTCGGAGACTTTGGCTTTATACACTGAAGCCTCGGGAATTCAGCGTATGCGGTGAAACCGTTCAGCTAGCGTTCCGGTTGAACGGGGAGGTTCAATGCGTCGGTTTGTCACTCTAGCAGTACTGCTTCTTTTCACTCTTCCATTCGGCGTCTCGATCTCAGGCTGCTCGAAGAAGACCCCTGTCGTCTATTGCAACGGCGGCGACACGGGTCCGATCGTCGGCCAGGTCACCAATATCACGCTGCTGCCCAGGATTTATGGCATCTCGCTTAACCAGGGCCAGATTGGCCAGGTCTCCGCGCCGTCGGCGACGGACTGCAAGGGCAATTCGGTCACTGTCAACTCGTACACCTATGGGGTCTTCGATGCCAGCGGTAAGGCGACGTTGACCGTTGCAGACGTCGTCCCGTCGGGGGCCAATGCCGGCAAGCTCTGCGCAGGTACGTGGAACCGCAATACGGGCGGCGGCATTCCCGACTACACCACCTGCAACGAGACCGGGAACTCCGGTCAGGTCTACGTCGTGGCCTCGGGCGGCGGCGCCAACAGCAATCCGTTGCCGATCTTCATTCATCCCAAGGTCACGAGCGTTGTTCTGGGCAACCCTACGGCATCCGCCGCATGCGCGGCCACCGATGCCGGAGTGGAGGCCGGAAACCAGTCCTCGAACTGCTGCCAGCTCGCGCGGCAGGCGACGGTAACGGCACCGCCATACGTCGGGAATGCGTGCGTCTCGCAGGGCAATACGGCGCAGCTCGCGGCGCGCGCCTATGACGCCAACGGCAACAACGTTACCTGCCGCATCGGTCATCTTACCTTTGCCGCACAGACCTCATCGGTCGTCACCATCGACGAGAACGGCGTGGCGACGGCGCAACAACCAGGCTCGACCGTCATCAGCGCGAACCTGACGCAGGCCGGCTCTTCCGCGGGCTTCTTTTCCACGTGCCCGCCCGTGAGCATCTCCCTCACTGTGCCGAACACAATCGGCGGCAACAACAAGGCTGTGGTCGTCAACCAGAACACTCCTCAGCCGCTGTCGGCCGTCGCAACCGACATCAACGGCAAGATATTGACAGGCTTGGCGCTCGACTTCGTATCGACGACGCCGATTACGATTCCCGTAGCCTCGACCGGCATCGTCACACCCAGCTTCCCGGGCGTGGCCTCGATCACGGCCGTCTGCCAGCCGCCCACCTGCAATCCTTCTCCGATCAACCAGGTCGGGCTGTTCAACAATGGAAAGCCCATCGCCTCCAACCCCGTCAAGGTGACGACGCCGGGGACCAACAGCTCACAGCTCTGGATCGGCAGCACGCAGTCGCGCTACATCTATCCGGTCGACTTTACGAACCTTACGGCCAGCGCTCCGGTGCGCCTGCCCTACGCACCGAACTCGATGGTGCAGTCCAACGATGGCTCGACGATCTACATGGGAACGCCTACCGAGATCATGGTGTTCAACTCCACCACCAACAGTCTGACGCGCGAAGACACTCTGGTCGCCGGCCAGGTGCTGGCCATCTCGCCCGACGGGACGTCACTCATCATCACCGATCCCCGCAAGCAACTGACCTACCTGTACGCTTCGGGAGGAACGGTTACGTCGACCTATGGCGGAGTCGCCACACACGCGCAGTTCACCCAGGACAACCAGACGGTCTACATCACCATGGGTAACGTGGACGCGAACTTTAACGTGACGCCTAACAACCAGCTTCTGGTGCACTCGACCTTTACGGGCTGGAGCCAGGTCACGCTGGGAGCATCTGCCTCCGACGTTGCCATTACGGTGCCGGGAGTAGGAGCATACCTCGCAGGCGCCGCAACCACTGCACGAAGCTATTGCGCCAGCACAACCATCGTGGGGACGCCGCCGAACACGACATCCATCACCAACCAGTACTATCCGCTGGCCGACTCAGCCACGGTTGCAACCGATCGCGTGGCCGCGACCAACGATGGTCTGCACATCCTCGGGGCCACGGTGGCGGGAGCTCCTTCCATCGTCGATCTCGTATTCAACGCAGGCGGACTTCCCATCGCTGCCTGCCCGACGACGGTCGCTCCAACCTACTTCACAAACAACCGCGCCGCGCAGAACACGCTTCCCCTTGGCGTAACGGCAACCGCCATCACGGGCGTCCTGCCAACGTCCGATTCGGGCACAGCATTCATCACCTACACCGGATCTGGATCGCTTCCGGCCTACGCTCCTGCAACGGGCACGCTGACGCAGGTGGCCTTGACCGGCGGCGCTACGGCACCGGTTGCAGGAGCCATCAGCTCTGACAACACAACCGTCTACGTCGGTACCTCAGGCGACAACCTGGTCCACCTGATCAACCGTTCGACGCTCACCGACGACGCGACAAAGACAATCAACCCGAAGCTGCCGCAGTACATCAACGGTACGGACAATCCGGCCGTCTTCGTTACCCCAAACCTGATCGTCCAGCATGTGCGCAAGGCGACCTCGTAGTTTTCCCGAAAGCATTCCACCCAAATAAGAAAGCCCTCTCGTGGAGGGGGCTTTCTTATTTCCATCCTTGGCGGAACATCATCCCAGCCGCTGTTTCATCAGATCCCGGGCGATAGCGTCCAGAACGCCGTTGAGGAACTGCACCGACTCCGGCGCAGCATAACGGCGGGCGACCTCCAGCGACTCGTTGATGATGATTGCCGCCGGAGTGTTCGGGCTTCCCAGCATCTCCGCCACAGCCGCGCGGATAAGGTTGCGGTCGACGACGGCCATGCGCTCCAGGCGCCAGTTCTGCGCGTGCGCTTCAATCAGCTTGTCGATCTCCGGCTGACGCGTCGTAGCCACGCGATAGATGTCCTCGGCAAAGGCGCGCGTATCGTCGTCGACGTCGTCACGCGATGCCCAGAAGAGCTTGTCCACCTGCTCGGGCGTTTGCTTGCCCAGGTCTCCCTGAAAGAGCATCTGCATCGCCAGCTCGCGGGATTTTCTCCGTGTTCCCATTACTTCCCGCCCTCTTGTGCTTTGATCTTGCGTTGAATCGAGACCATCTCGATGGCTGCAATTGCCGCCTCGAATCCCTTGTTCCCCGCCTTGATGCCGGCGCGGTCCAGTGCCTGCTCCAGCGTCTCGCAGGTCAGCACGCCAAAGGCGTGGGGGATGCCCGTGTCCTGCTGCGACTGCCCGATGCCACGCGCGACCTCGTTGTAGATCGCCTCGTAGTGGGCCGTCTCGCCGCGAATCAGGCAAGCCAAGGTTACGATTGCGTCGAAGCGCTTCGTCTCGGCCAGTGAGCGCGCGGCAGAAGGGACCTCCCACGCGCCGGGAACGCGGACGATCTCGACATCGGCCTTTGCGCCGCCGCTGCGGTAGATCGCGTCCAGCGCGCCTTGCAGCAGTCTGTCCGTAATCACGGCGTTCCATCGCGCGGTCACGATACCGAAGCGCATCCCCGCAGCCGAGAGATCGCCTTCGATCGCCACAGGCTTGCCATGCAGAGGGTTTTCCGACTGCCAGAACCCCAGACGCAGCCCCTCAGGCGTGCCATCGGGAAACTTCACCGTGAACAGTCGGCTGTTCCAATGCGTGAGTTCGGGCGCGCCCAGCAACGACTCCACCTCTTCGCTGCGAAGGTTTGCCATCATCCACTGGTGCACGGCGGTATGAATCGCGTCGAGCCCGTTTACTTCGATCAGAATGGCGGGCACAGCGGGAGCGCGGCCCGTCATCAACTCAAGATTGCCCAGAGGCGCAAGCAATGCCGCACCGCGGCCAGTTCCGTCGTCCCATCCCCTGCCCTGCTCGAACCCAAGCGAAAGCAGCAGACGGTTCAGGCGGTCGAATGCATCCGCGGAGCCAATCTCGCGGACCAGCGTCATTCCTTTGATCATAGGTACGATTGTATCTTCATCGTTACTGCAATCGAGTGCATCACATGGGAGAGAGAATTGTCCCCGGGGGAGAAGACATTCATGGAAGAGACGCAGAAATCAGAACCGGTACTTTGCGAGATCGGCGATCGGATCGCCACAGTCACAATCAACCGTCCCCGCGTCCTCAATGCGTTGAATGCGGAGGTCTTTGAAACCCTTCGCAGCCTCTTCGCCATGCTGGCCAAGGACGATACGGTTCGCGTCATTCTCCTGACCGGCGCAGGCGAAAAGTCCTTCGTCGCCGGGGCCGATATCGGCGAGCTGACCACAACCAATCGCGTTACCGGACGCGCCCTTTCCCGCCGTGGCAACTCCATCTTTCGCAAGATCGAGACCTGCGGCAAACCCGTCATCGCCCTGGTCAATGGATTTGCGCTGGGAGGTGGATGCGAGCTGGCCATGGCCTGCACCATGCGCATCGCCTCTGAGACCGCAAAACTCGGACAGCCCGAGGTCAAGCTGGGCCTTGTCCCCGGATATGGAGGAACGCAGCGCCTGCCTCGCCTTATCGGGCAATCTGCTGCCCTCAAGTTGATACTGACCGGCGAGATGGTCTCCGCCGCGGACGCCCTGCGCCTGGGCCTGGTTGACGAGGTCGTGGCCCCCGGCCGGCTGCTGGAACGCGGACGCGAACTGGCCAGCGCTATCGCCGCAATGGCCCCACTCGCCGTGGCAGGTTGTCTTGAGGCCGTTTACAAGGGAGCCGATCGCAGCCTCGACGCCGCCCTCAACATCGAAACCGGGATCTTCGGCAGACTCTGCGGTACCGCCGACAAAGCCGAGGGAACAAAGGCCTTTCTGGAGAAGCGGCCCCCATCGTGGACAGGCCGTTGAACGGAGCCTCGTGCGCTGCCCAGAAAAACAGGCGATGTCAGCGGGAGTCTTGATATCCTTGAATCAATATGTATACTCCTGCCGGACGGTCTTTCCTCGCGATCGTCCTCTCCTGCACTCTCGGTTTCGCCGGCTGCAACCGGACAACTCCCTCAGCGAACGCTCCTTCGGCAACGCTTAGCCAGGCACAGCAACTGGCACTCGAGTCGGCACGGCAGCAACTGGAGCTGATACCTCCTCCGTCGAAGACCCGTTACATGGCGGTGCGCAACCTCAATACGTGGGAGAACCCGTACCTGACGGTGCAGGGCAGCATGGTCACGCTGCACGTCCTGATCGCCGATGCCAATACAAGTACGCTGGGGCAGGGCGGTCTTTTGCGCCCCGTAGGCGCGCGGCGACGTAACCTGGACGTTCGCGTCGGCGACCTGCCTGCCGCCCTCAACGCCATTCCTGAGAGCGCATGGCCCTACGGCCGCGTTGTGGCCGTCGAAGAGGCCCACGAAGTTCCAGTCAGCGCTCGCGCCGAAGTCCGTCGCAACGTCGAATCGGTTCTCAAGACCCTGGGAGACCTCGGCGTTGTCGCGTATGAGTGGAACGACAGCGGCCGAGGACTGTAAAAGCAGGGTGTAGGAAATAGAAAGCCCACAGCCGTATACCTCGCCCCTCCGTTTCCGCCCTATCCCCTGCTCCCTGTCCCCTGTACCATTGGTTTCAATCCACCTGGGAGCCTTGTGATTGCATACCGTTGCGCTGGCCGTGTTCTGCCTTTTCTTCCTCCTTGTCACCCTTGCTGGTTTTTGGGCGGCGCGCTGGCGAAGACCCAAAGAAGGCATCGCATCGCTTGAGGAGTGGGGGCTGGCTGGTCGCAGCTTCGGCACATGGATCACCTGGTTCCTCGTCGGAGGCGACCTCTACACCGCATATACTGTCATCGCTGTGCCTGCGGCTCTTTACGGAGCAGGTGCCATGGGCTTCTTTGCGTTGCCCTACGCGATCATCACCTACCCGTACATGATGCTGGTTCTTCCGCGTCTATGGCGCGTCTGCCATCGCCACGGCTATGTCACATTCGCCGACTTTATCGGCGGACGCTACGGCAATCGCTGGCTCACGCTGGCGATTGCGCTGACCGGAATCCTGGCCCTGATGCCGTACATCGCTCTGCAACTCGTAGGCATGCGGGTTGTGCTCTCGGCAATGGGCCTGCACGGCGAATGGCCGCTGGCTGCCGCATTCATCATCCTCGCCGCCTACACGTACTCAAGCGGCCTTCGCGCACCGGCAGTCATTGCCATCGTCAAAGACGTGATGCTTTACATCATGGTGATCGCGGCGATCGTCGTCATCCCGATCAAACTCGGCGGCTACGCCCACGTCTTCCACGTCGCCAGCCAGGCATTGGCCACCCATACCCCGGCGGCAGGTATCAACCTCAAGCCGGGGCAGTTCCTCGGCTACTCGACGCTTGCCATCGGCTCCGCGCTGGCGCTGATGCTGTATCCGCACACGGCCACGGCAGTGCTCTCGGCGCAGAACCCGAACGTCGTCCGCCGCAACGCCGCCATGATGCCCGCGTACAGCTTTCTGCTCGGCCTGGTCGCGTTGCTCGGATACCTTGCACTCGCGGCGGGAATCGACGCAAAGGGCGATACCAGCTCCGCTGTGCCTCTGTTGTTCCTCCAGTCGTTTCCGGAGTGGTTTGCGGGCTTCTGCCTGGCGGCCGTCGCCATCGGCGCGCTGGTTCCCGCGGCCATCATGTCCATCGCCGCGTCAAATCTCTTCACCCGCAATGTCTACGGCCTGTTCAGTAAGACGAAGATGCTTCCCCATCAGGAGTCGAACATGGCGAAGCTCGTCTCGCTGGTGATCAAGTTCGGCGCATTGGCTTTTGTCCTGTGGCTTCCGACGCCCTACGCCATCGAGATGCAGTTGCTCGGCGGTATATGGATCTGCCAGATGGTCCCGTCCGTCGTCGTTGGCGTCTTCACGCGCTGGTTTCATCCCTGGGCGTTGGTAGCGGGCTGGGCCGCCGGCATGGCTTCAGGAACGGCAATGGCGGTCTCACTTAGCCTGAAGAGCTCGGTCTATCCGCTACACCTTCCCGCGTGGCTGGGAGGCACGTGGGCCATGTATGCAGCGGTTCCGGCGCTCCTGTTGAACTTCGCGATCGCAGGCGCACTGACTCTTGTCTTCCGGTCCATCGGATTCGGCGGTGGAGAAGATACAACGGACGCATCGGTCTATGTTGGGTAGACTCTGTTATGAACCTGAAGGGGAAAGATCGTACGTTGTTACAGTCGTCATTCTGAGCGTAGCGAAGAATCTCAGTATTTTTCCGCTTCGCCAGATGAGCACTACAGGGATTCAGCCACTAAACTCTTCCCATCTTCGTTGCACTGTCCTCGACCATCAATATCGCATCCTACAAAGTCTGTACTGCATTTTTGAGGTGAACCGCGTGAGCAAACCGAGAAAGAGGTCCTTCGCCAAAGGCGCAGTCGCCGGACTGGTCGGCGGAATCGTCGCCGTAGCCGCCAAGAACGCAGCCGAGAGGCTATACCCTCCGCGTTCCAAACGCGAATCGCAGCCTCCAACTCTCGTCGCACGCAAAGGCGCCGGTACGGGCCTTGCGATCAAAGGAAAAAGCCCAGCACAGCAGACGTTGCATTTTGGCCTTGGGGCCGCCGCCGGAGCAGCTTACGGTGCAGCCGTCGAGGTCTATCCCGCCGCCACATCGAAACAGGGTGCCAGCTTTGGCATGGCACTGATCGCGATCAACCAGGACCACACACTGCCTATTCTCGGACGCTTCGCCAAGGCCGAACCTCAGACAAAGCGCGAGCACACCAGCGAACTTGTCTCTTTCGTCGTCTTCGGCGTCGTCACCGAGACGGTACGCCGGGTCGTCCGCAGGCTGATCGAGTAACCGCTTCAGCGCGAAGGAATCGTGTCGCGCGTCTTCGCCCAGTGTGCGACCAGGTCATCCACCACAATGTGGCCTACGCGGTACGCAGAATCGAGCGACGGCATATACGCGCTGTACTGGCTGATCTTTGTCTCGGCAAGGCTCTCGGCCGCTGTCTTGCCTGGGCGCTGCTGGTCGTAGTTTGAGGCTGTCCGCAGCACCAGTACACGTTTGATATCGACCCTGCCCGCCTTCGCCAGCCACGTCAGCGACTGCATGGTGCCGGTGTCCTCCATACCGCAGACGGCATACGTGCTCTTGCCGTCGGTCTGATACTTCACCCAGTCGTGCGCCCACTGGTTCATCAGCTTGCCGTGCCAGAACGTCGAGGCCGACAGGTTGCCGCCCACCATCACAAACGGTGGCCGTCGAGCGGCCTCGCCATCAAACTGGCTTCGCCGTTCCGCCATACCCGGCGTGTCTTCGAGCTTCGTGTCCTTTGTCAATGCGAAGGCCCAGTTCACCAGCGACGGGTTCAGGCGATAGACAACTCCATCGTCGCCAAAGCGCGCCGCACGCGGCTGTTCGTACGGCGTGGACTTGCCCAGCGGAACGTATCCCGTCGGCCAGTCCTTCGGAAT
>JAFDVV010000054.1:15449-30245 GCA_018268775.1 Acidobacteriota bacterium
AGCAGACCCGAGCGAACCCACCGCTGGGTCAATGCCAGCGATACCGGCGACAACAAAATACGCATGCGTCAAGTCGAATCGCGGATCGCGGCCCAGCGCCATCATCGTCGCCGCAGCACGCGCCGTGCCTACGCCCGTCAGCACGCCAAGCACGCCATCCTTGTTCATCCGGAGATCGTGATAGCCCTCGGGGAATGGCAGTACCGTGTCCAGATGCTCGCGCTCAACCCAGTACTGATACTCGCCTGGAACATCGCCGGTGTCGTTGCCGACCTCGAACATGTTGACAACAACAACTTTGACTTCAATCGGCTTCGGCGCAGTCTGGGCAAAGACACACGAAGCTGCAAGCAGCAGAGCAGAACCTGTAAGGAGGCGCATATCTGATTATCGCAGCTTGAACCCGGGCCGCATACCTAGACGCCCTTCTTCTGCGGCTCCCAGATGAACTTGTGAATTTGCAGTGAAAGCCGTGCAGGCAGACCGTCCTCAAGCATCCAGTCCACCAGTTTGCGCGGATCGAGCGCCATGTTGTCGGCCGTGCGCTGCGGGCTCGGCGTCTTCTGAAATGCAGGCGACAGCAGAATCTGCCCCGCTTTTTTCTCCAATGCGTGCTCGCGGATAAACTCGTGGGCAAACTCGTAGTCGGCGCGATCGCCTATGACAAACTTCACCTCGTCGGCGCTGCTAAGCGCATCGAGGTTCTCCATACGAAACGAATTCGCCGCGGCACCCGCACCCGGACATTTCACATCGACGATCTTGTGCACTGCCTTCGGAACATCGGCAAGAGGACGCTCACCCGAGGTCTCAATCATCAACGTGTAACCTTCGTTCAGCAGACGCTGCATCAGCGGCAAAAGCTCGCGCGCCTGCAACATAGGCTCTCCACCGGTAAACTCCACCAGCCTGCACGGGGCCAGCGCCTCGATCTGCGCAACGATCTCATCTTCGGTAAACGGCTTGCCACCGGAGAACGTGTACTCCGAATCGCACCACGCGCAGCGCAGGTTGCAGCCTGCCAGCCGCACAAAGATGCACGGCAGCCCGGCGAACGACGACTCGCCCTGTACGGATTTGTAAAGCTCAATCAGGTGCATGGCGATGCTTATTCGTAGTAGCGGGCGAAGCTCGTGTCCGTCTCGTACAGCGTGCAGTCCTTCACCTTCACGCGGCCGGCGGTCATCTCGCGAAGCTGCTTCTCCGTCTCCTGGTAGAAATAGCGCGCAAGGTTCTCAGCCGAAGGGTTGACCGTCGTAAATGGCTCCAGGTCGTTGATCATCTGGTGGTCGAGATAGTCGACCACGGGACGCATCACCTGCTTCAGCAGCTTGAAGTCCAGCAGCAGACCGGCCTCGTCAAGCTCCTTGCCAATCAACGTGACAAAGACCTTGTAGTTATGGCCGTGCGGATTCTCGCACTTGCCGCGATAGTTTCGAAGGTAGTGGCCAGAGGAGAATCCGGCTTCTACAGTGACTTCAAACATGGGTTTCCAATACCTTTCGGCTGGCCGCAGGGGTTCCGATCTCTCGTTTGTCAGGGGGCGGCGCGCCTCTTTCTATTGTACCGTTTACTGGCCGCGACGGCGGCGGCGCTCCTCTTCGGCACGCCGTTCCGCCTGTTCGAACAACGACGACAGTATCCCCGCCAGCGCCACCACCAGTGCCACCACAAACAGCGCCAGCCCCGTCGTTCGCCATAGCGAAACGTCTCCCGGAGAGCCGGGCTGCTGCGCGATGTTGGTATAAGCCAGTCCGCACGAGACCAAAGCGAGCACCAGCAGCGTAGCGGAAAGGATGTAAAGATTACGGCCCATCGGTGGATCTATTTTATGTCGTCCGCACGAAAGAATGCTTCCACATCGTCGATCTCTTCTGTCAAGCGGTACGGCGGCAGACTCTCAAGAAAGATGCGGCCGTAACGCTGACGCCGCACACGCGGATCAAGTAGCATCAACACGCCTCGGTCGCTTAGAGAACGGATCAGTCTGCCAAAACCCTGTTTCAGCGTAATCACCGCGCTTGGAATCTGATAGTCGAAGAAGGGCTTGCCACCGCTCTCCTCGATGGCCTTCATGCGCGCCTCCACCACGGGGTCGGTCGGTACGGCAAACGGCAGCCGGTCGATGATGACGCAGCTCAACTGTTCGCCCTGCACATCGACACCCTGCCAGAAGCTCGACGTACCGAAGAGCACCGCGTTTGGCGTCTCGCGGAACTGCTGGATCAGCACATGCCTCGGCGCCGTGCCATGCAGCAGCAACGGGTACGGAAGCTCCGCCAGCATGCGCTCGTATATTGTCCGCATCTGCGCGTAGCTGGTGAAGAGACAGAAGGCGCGTCCCTGGGTGATCTCCAGCACGCGGCGTATGCGTTCCGCTGCGCGCTCCGTAAAGTCCGGCTCGCGAGGGTCGGGCATCGTCGGCGGCAGATACAGCAGGGCCTGCCTCTCGTACTGAAAGTGTGATGGAACGATCAGCTCCCGCGCCGAGACCAGCCCGAGCCGCTTACGGATATGCTCGAAGCCTCCCGAGACAGTCAACGTTGCAGACGTCAGCACCACGCTGGAGTAGCTGTCGAACAGCGCCGTCGACAGCAGCTCCGACACATCGATAGGCGTCGCCTGCAAGTGTGTATGGAACGCCGCGAGACCATGCCCCCGCGCCATTCCACGAACGCCGCCAGTTGCACGACGCTCAATCCAGAAGACCGTGTTGTGGTCCGTCGACTCCAGCAGAAAGTGCAGATGCGAGCGGATGTCAGCGGCGCGCTTTCGCAGCCCCGGCGCCTCATCGACATTCTTCACGCGCTCCAGCTCGCCTTCCAGTCGCGTCAGAGCGTTCATCGTGGCCGTGTAGTAGTCACCGCTCTCTTCAAGAAAATCCGCACGGTGCAGAAACGGCATACGCCCCACACCGTTCCCGTTTTCGGGCAAGACAGAAAAGAACATCCTCGAACGGTTTTGCAGAGTACCGCACGCGCTTTCGATCGCCGATGTCGAAGCCTGCTTCGCCCGCAGCATGATCTCCACGTCGCGTACCAGCTCATCCACACGCGACGCGCTCAAGCCAATGCCGAAGTAGTTCGACGCCACCTCCTCCAGTTCATGCGCCTCGTCGAAGACCACAGCGGCGGCCTCCGGCAGAATGCCTGCGTCCGGTGCATTGCCAGCCTGCTGCTTGATGCTCAGGTCGGCGAAGAAGAGATGGTGATTCACAATTACGATCTCGCTCTCAAGCGCCTTGCGCCGCATCGCCGTGATGAAGCAGCGCTCGAAGTCGGGGCAGCTCTGCCCCAGACACGCCTCGGTGCGCGCATCGAGCTTCGACCACAGCGCCGATGTCTCCGGCAACGCGTCGATCTCCGCGCGGTCGCCCGTCTCCGTCGTCTTCTCCCACGCAGCAATGTGGTGATACTGCTCAATCTCCTCAAGGCCGTTGAGCAGCGGGTTATCGCGCAGCGCATAGAGCTTGTGACGGCAAAGGTAGTTGCCACGCCCTTTCATGTAGCAGACCTTCAGCGGCCCCAGCAGCGACTCCAGAAACGGAATGTCCTTGAAGTAGAGCTGCTCTTGCAGGTTCTTCGTGCCGGTCGAAATAATAATGCGCTGCTGATGCTCGCGCGCCTTGCGCAGCGCGGGCAGAAGATACGCAAGTGTCTTCCCGGTGCCGGTGCCCGCCTCCACGATCAGGTGACGCTTGTCGTGGAACGCCTTCTCCACTGCGCGGGCCATCTCATACTGTCCTTTGCGGTGCTCAAAGGCCAGCGACGATTGCGACAGCATGCCGCCCGGCGCAAAAAAATCATGCAGCGACGGCAGCCGCTCTCCGGGCTCCAGGGCCCGAGGTAAAACCGAAATGGGAGTCGTGGCTGGCAAGGGCGAAGAAGCGGCAAAAACCCGCTCGTTTCTATAATAGACAGGTTGCGTTACGCCGCCGGGACAAATGGCGGTTCTGCAGCTATCTCGATCAAGAAAGCTGGATCCCTCCGGTGGCGAAAGACAATAAGAAGCGACTAGGCAAGAAGCACCGGCAGGCAAGCACCCGGCCCAAGAAAGGCCGTGCACCCAAGACCACCCCAACCACCGGTGCCGTCGATCCGCGCAAGCGCAAGCAACTGTCTGCCAGGAAGGCTCTCGCAGAAAAGCTGAAGCGGATTCCAAAGCGCTCTCCCGATCGCGAGGCCCGCGTCACCCTGCGCGGTGATGCGCGGCGGCCACCTTCAAGCGTGCGCCCCGTTGCCCGTCCTACCGTTGCAGACGAAGAGGCAAACGAGCAGCGCGACTGGCGCGAGGCTGAGCTCGAGGCAACGCGCTACAGCACCGGCACTGATGGCGCGAAGCACGTAGCACCAGACGCGCCGCCCCCCCTGATCGCCATCTGCGGACGGCCCAACGTCGGCAAATCGACGCTCTTCAACCGCATCACGGGCTCGCGACGCTCCATCGTCGGCGACGAACCCGGCATCACCCGCGACCGCATCTACGGCGAGATCGACTGGGCCGGACGCATGGTTCGTATCGTTGACACCGGCGGCGTCATCCCCGATGACGAGGCGCTGATCCCGAGCGAGATCTTCCGCCAGGCTCAGGTCGCACTCGAAGAGGCCGATGCCATCGTGATGGTCGTCGACGGACGCACCGAGCTCGCCTCACCCGACATGGAGCTCGCGCGTCTGCTGCTGCGCGGCGGCAAACCTCTCTTCCTCGCCGTAAACAAGATGGACTCCGCCGAGTTGCTGGCCGGCGCGGAAAACTTTCGCAGCCTCGGCTTTCGCAACGTTCTGCCCATCTCCGCCGAGCACGGCACTGGCGTCGGCGATCTGCTCGACGAAGTCTACGCCGCGCTTCCCCCTGAGAACGTCGTCGAGGAACCCACCGAAGTCATGCTCACCGCCGAAGACGAGATGGCCGAGGACGAAGATGGCCCTGCGCCAATCCGCCGTCTGCGCTCGCACGGCGAGTTCGAACAGACCGAGACGAAGATCGCCATCATCGGCCGTCCAAACGTAGGCAAAAGCACGCTGCTGAACGCCCTCACAGGAACGAAGCGCGCAATCGTCTCGCCCATCGCAGGAACAACGCGCGATGCGGTCGATGAGGTCGTCGAACGCGACGGGCACAGCTTCCGCTTCGTCGATACCGCCGGAATCCGGCGCAAGGGCAAGACAAAGTTGATGGCCGAGAAGCTGTCCGTCATCATGGCGCGCAAGCATCTCGAGGCCGCCGACGTCAGCCTTCTGGTGATCGACGCAGTCGAAGGCGTCGCCGCGCTCGATGCCAACATCGGCGGTTACGCGCACGAGAGCGGCCGAAGCGTGATCATCGTCGTCAACAAGTGGGACGCCGTCACCACCGGACGGGCTGACGGCAAACCTCCCGCCGACAAAAAGGTCTACGAACAGCAGGTGCGCGACGCACTAAAGTACCTCGACTACGCTCCGCTACTGTTTATCTCCGCTGCCGAGGGCAAGGGCGTCGACCAGGTCTTCAAGAAGGTAGAGCTCGTCGCGCGTGAGCGGCGCAAACGCATCACAACAGGAAACATGAACCGCTTCATTGAGCGCGTCGACTTCCAAAAGGCCTCTGTGCCCATGTCGAAGCGCATCAAGATTTACTACATGACTCAGGCCGCGGTCGCGCCTCCAACCTTCGTCCTCTTCACCGACAAAGACGTCAAGCTGCACTTCAGCTTCGAACGCTTCCTCGCAAACCAGATTCGCGAAAGCTTCGGATTCATCGGCTCGCCGATCTGGTTCAAGATCAAGGCGAGAAACAAGAAGAAAACCACGTAGCCATCTATCAATAAAAAAGCCCGCGTAATGCGGGCTTTTCTATTTCCTACCACAATCATTGTCATCTCGACCGAAGCGGCGCAGCCGCGAAGCGGAGAGACCTGCTTCTCTACCTTGCAACTAAGCCACGCCGATCACGGTGCAAAGCTCCTTCACCGCATCCGCACTCTTGTTCAAAGCAGCCTGCTCATCGGCAGTCAGCTTGATCTCGATGATCTGCTCCAACCCCTTCGAACCCAGCTTGCAAGGCACGCCCACGTAGAGTCCCTTGATGCCGTACTCGCCCTGCAAATACGCTGCGCACGGAAGAATCTTCTTCTTGTCCTTCAGAATCGCCTCAACCATCTCCACCGCAGCGGCCGAAGGAGCATAGTAAGCCGAGCCAGTCTTCAGGTGCTTCACAATCTCCGCGCCGCCATTGGCTGTGCGCGTCTCAAGCTCCTTCAGGCGGTCTGCCGGAATCAACTCGGTGATCGGAATACCAGCAACCGTCGAGTAGCGCGACAGCGGAACCATCGTGTCGCCGTGACCGCCCAAAACAAACGCCGTAACGTTCTCGACCGAGACCTTCAGCTCCTCCGCAATGAATGTGCGGAAGCGGGCCGAGTCCAGCACGCCGGCCATGCCGATCACGCGCTCGCGTGGCAGACCAAGCTTCTTGAACGCGGTCTGCGCCATCGCATCCAGCGGGTTCGACACGATGATGAAGATCGCGTTCGGCGAGGCTGCCAGCGCCTTGCCCGCAACATCGCTCATGATGTTGAAGTTCGTATTCAACAAGTCGTCGCGGCTCATGCCCGGCTTACGCGCGATGCCCGCCGTGATCACAACGATGTCCGAGTTCGCCGTATCCGCATAGTCGTTCGTACCAATTACGGACACATCGCGCTTCTCGATCGGCAGCGCTTCAAGCAGATCCAGCCCTTTGCCCTGCGGCACGCCTTCGACAACGTCGATCAACACAACGTCCGCCAGTTCCTTCGAAGCAATCCAGTGTGCAGCAGTAGCGCCGACGTTGCCGGCACCGACGATAGTGACTTTCTTACGCATGATGTGTGAACTCTCCAGAAGATTGGCGCCAAGCGCCTGGAACGCGATACGAAGACCACGCGTCTTTGCAGATAATGATACGTCTCTAAGACTATGACTGGCACGATATCCACTATTTCCGTGCGGATATCGATGCCCGTAAACAAAACCGGCGGTTGCACGCGCAACCGCCGGCTCGCCTTCAGCAAAGCTCTTACCCCATGTTCTCAATCATGCGAGTAGCAAATTCGCTCGTCTTCGCCTTCGTCGCACCCTGCATTCCACGCTCGAAGTCGTAGGTCACGAACTTCTGCCCGATCGTCTTCTCCATCGACGACTCGATCAGCCGTGCCGCCTCGGGCCAGCCGATAAAGTCGAACAACATCACGCCCGACAGCATCACCGAACCCGGATTGATCACATCCTTGTCCGCGTACTTCGGGGCCGTACCGTGCGTCGCCTCGAAGACCGCATAACCGTCGCCGATGTTTCCGCCGGGAGCGATTCCGAGTCCGCCGACCTGCGCTGCTGCTGCATCGGAGATGTAGTCGCCGTTCAGGTTCGTCGTCGCGAGAACGCTATAGTCCTCTGGACGCAGAATGATCTGCTGGAAGATCGAGTCGGCAATGCGGTCGTTCACCAGTATCTTCTTCTTCCACGCTCCATTGCCGTGCGACTTTCCGATCGCCGCGATCACCGACTTCACCTCGGCGACCACATCATCGACAAACTGCTTCGGCGCAAACTCGATACCCGGCTCGATCAACGCTGCGTTCTGCTCAGGCGTAAGGTTGGGGTTCGCTTCAAGATTGCCGAGAATCCAGCTCTCGCGCTCCGTCACCGTCTGGTCGCGGAACTCCTGCGAAGCAACCTCATAGCCCCACTCGCGGAACGCGCCTTCGGTGAACTTCTGGATGTTGCCCTTGTGCACCAGCGTGACAACCTTGCGGTTGTTGTCCAGCGCATACTGAATCGCCGCACGCACAAGCCGCTTCGAGCCTGTGATCGAGATCGGCTTCACTCCCACGCCTGAGTCCGTGCGGACCTTCTTCTTGCCGCCCTTCAGCATCTCGTCGTTCACAAAGCTGATGAACTTCGCCGCCTCGGGCGTTCCCTCGCGGAACTCGATGCCGGCGTAGATGTCTTCCGTGTTCTCGCGGAAGATCACAACGTCGAGCTTCTCCGGTGCTTTGACCGGGCTCGGCACGCCCGCGTAGTACTTCACCGGACGCACACACTGGTACAGGTCCATCAACTGCCGCAGCGCCACGTTCAGCGAGCGGATACCTCCGCCCACCGGCGTCGTCAGCGGCCCTTTGATTGACACGCGGTAGTCCACTGTCGCTTTAACTGTGTCGTCAGGCAGCCAGTTCTGTGTCTGGCGATACGCTTTTTCTCCGGCTAGAACTTCGTACCACTTAACAGCCCGCTTGCCGCCGTAGGCTTTCTCGACAGCCGCGTCGAATACACGCTGCGAGGCCTTCCAGATATCGCGCCCCGTGCCATCGCCCTCGATGAACGGAATGATCGGGTTGTCAGGAATCTTGAACTTGCCGTCGACATACTGAATCGGCGCGCCATCCTTGGGCACCGCAATACCGTTGTAGCTATCCTGCATACGCCATCGTCTCCACTGAAAGTTTTTAGAGAAACAAACGCAAAAGATTTGGTGAGAAACAAGCTAACATCCGATTGAAACGTCTGGCAATAACCGCACGATATTAGCGATAATCGCACATTTCGGACCTTCGCTACGACCACGCAAGCTTCTGAATCGACTGTGAATTTTTGTCGTCCTGAGAGCGGCGACGGATAGAGCAGCACAGAATAGAAGTGTCATCCTGAGCGGAGCGGCGAAGCCGCGCAGTCGAAGGACCTGCGGTTCGCTATCGACACCACCTCACTTCACAAGGTAGTAATCCACCGTCGCCACCACGCGGACCTTCTTCATGATGCTGGCATCCGGACTCGACCCGCCGCCTCCGCCATCTTCCCCGGGAGCCACACCGCTCCCGCCATCCGCAGCCGAGATCGAAAACACGCCCTGATTGGCTGATCGGATCGAACCCACCTCGCTGCCGGAGTCTGCCGCAAATCTGTCCGCCGAGGCGCGAGCATTCTTCGTCGCTTCCGTAATCATGTCGGGCTTCAGCGCATTCAGTCCATTGAAGACATACCGGATGCCCTGCCCATAACCGCCCACCACAATGATTCCGGCCTGCAGCAACTGCGCCGTCTTCTGCCCCGCTTTCGCAATCTTGTCGACGTCGTTCGAACTCACCGTCACGGTCTGCTGCACGATATAGCGCGGCCCGCCCTGGTTGTTGCCATACTCATTCGCCTGCTTGTCCGTCACCTGTATCTGGCCAACGGTAATTTCAGCATCGGCAATTCCCTGCTCTTTGAAGAACTTCAGCACCGCCGCGCGGTCCTCTTCGCTCTTCGCATAGACCTGCTGCAACTCGTTGCCCGTCTCCTTGAACGTCACCGGCCAGATCGCGCTGTCGGACTTCACCGTCCGCTCCACCAGCCCCTTCACCGTTACGTAGCGGTCGGCAAGGCGCGTCTCCTTGATCTGCCTGCCCAGCAGCCATCCGCCGGCAATCAATCCAAACAAGAGGCAGCCACCGAGAATCCCAGCCGGACGCACCAAGCGATCTTCCACCAAACCAGCCTCCATATCGACAGGAGCAGAATGCAGCACATATCCTCACCTGTCAACGAATTGGTTCCGCCTAGTTCTGACGGTCAAGTCCTGACAGAACAAATCCGGTAGGAGTCGCCCCACTGCACCGTCCTCCTCTTACCGTAACGAAAGTCTGCCCGATTCGCGATTCGCTGATATCCGTAATTGACCCCGACAGCGTTAGCTCAGAACCATCATCCATCGAAAAGAACGCGAATATCCGGTTTCCCTGAAGATTGCTCACGCCAAAGAGATCTGTCGTTCCCGAGCTGAAACAGGTCGAACCCTGCACTCGAATGCTTCCTGTCAAGATGGAACCAGTTGGCAACCTGGTAGGAAAAACAGGAATCGCGTCGCCACCTTGCTTCAGAGTGATTTGAATACTTGTGGGCAACGGCCCCTGAAAGAGCCCACCGTTGGTCAATGCAGCCCCCGTTACATTTCCTGAATACGTTCCATTGAGCAACGGGAAATATGTCGCCGTAAACGATCCTGAGCTGCTCGACTGGCATCCTCCGAGAGCTGGGCTGCTAACAGTTATCGACGTGGAATATGTACCTGACCACGGGCCTCCTGGTGCCTGAGGAACATGACCCTGAATCAATACCGTTTCCGGCAGAATACTTGACGATTGAACCGTAAAGCTTCCATCAGGAGCAATCGTTCCGGATGTAGGAAGCCCAAGTCCGAACGACAGAAATGTTTTGCCACAGATATCGTTGCCGGAGCCAGTAGCGGCAACCACGTTCCCGCTCACATCAACATTCATGGCTAGCCGGAATGTAGGCGCCTGCCCGGGAGTGAACGCCTCGGAGGGCATCGACTCCGTCAGCAGCCAATTCCCGGCAAGCAAACTCGTGTCGAGTGCCTTTGATGATGGCGACGTGCTGCTCCCACATCCATCAAGCAGGAATAAGGTTCCAAAAACCACAAAGCACAGGGCAACAGTCTTCATCGAGACAAGAATGTAACATGCACTGGCTTTGCATCATATAAAAAAACAAAAGCCGGCGATCTCTCGCCGGCCCTTGCAATTCCGCTTCCAGATTGCTATTTAGAAGATGTTCCAGAGCAACTGGTTGTAGACATCGTGGTGGAACTGAACCTCTGGGGCCTTCACGATCGTGCCCAACAGGCGCGGGCAGCGGTCGGCCGAGGCCTGCTTCAGGTCGGCGTAGCGGCCCTTCACGTCGGCGCCCAGCAGCTTCGTCGTCCACTCCGCGTTGCGGAAGTTCTCGATCGCGGTGTAGACGTTGTCCGGCAGGTAGCGCTCCGCCTGGCGAAGGTTCTTGATCTTCGCCAGATCGCCGTCCAGGCCACTCTTGAAGATCGAGTACAGCACCATGTAGGGGTTCGCATCCGGGCCGACCGAACGAACCTCGACGCGCGCCGACTTCTCGTTGCCGATCGGGATGCGCACCATCGAGCCGCGGTCCGTCGCCGAAGCCTTGATCTGGTTCGGGGCCTCAAAGTGCGGATCGAGACGGCGATAGGCATTCACGCTCGCATTCAGCAACAGGCAGATGTCGTTGCCGTGCGTCAGAATGCGATCCGTAAACTGCCATGCCAGCTTGGAGATCTTCTCCTCGCCCTTCGGATCCCAGAACAGGTTCTTGCCACCCTTCGTGATCGACACGTTGGTGTGCATACCCGAACCGTTGACGCCGACCACCGGCTTCGGAAGGAAGCTCGCCGTCATGCCCATCTGCGTCGCAACCTGCCGGCAGATCAGCTTGTACAACTGAATCTGGTCGGCGGCGGCCACAACGTCGCCGTAGGTGTAGTTGATCTCGAACTGCGAAGGCGCAACCTCGGGATGGTCCTTCTCGTTCTCGAAGCCCATTGCGCGCTGAACCTCAGCCGTCGTGTCGATAAACTCACGCAGCGGATCGCCCGGCAGAGAGTGGTAGTAGCCGCCCTTGTTGACGTAATCGAACCTGCCCGTCTCGTGGTAGCTGCGCTCCGCATCGATGCCCTCGAACAGGAAGCCTTCAATCTCGTTTGCCGCATTCAGCGTGTAGCCGTTCTTCGCATACTGCTCATCGGCAAACTTCTTCAGCACGCCGCGCAGGTCGGCAGAGTACGTGCCGCCGTTCTTGTCGATCACCTCGCCGAAGACCAGGACCTTGCCCGCTCCGAAGACATCCGCCGGCGCCCAGTAGAACGCGCTCCAGTCGATGCCCAGGCGAAGGTCGCTCTCGCGCTGCGCCGTAAAGCCGCGGATCGACGAGCCGTCGAACGTCAGGTTGTCGTAGCTCTTCACCAGAAACTTCTTGTCGTAGTCCAGCATGTGCAGACGGCCTTCGAGGTCGCTGAACAGGACCGTCACCGCCTTGATGCGGCGCTCATCGGTCAGGTACTTCAGCCGCTCTTCCTGGATCACGTCGGCGGGAACGCGCTTCTTGCGCTGCTCTTTTGCGGCCAGGTTCAGGTCTTCTAGTTCAGAGTAGGAAAGTTCCAGAAACTCACGAAATTCGCTCAACGTCTTGCTCCTTCAGCAATGAGATACACGACTGGCGTGGTCGACTAGCAATGAATTGAAAGTGGATGAGGACCTTCTGGCGGCGTGGGCAGAAATCCCTGTACCTCAAACCTAACAGAAAATTCACGCGCCGCAACAGGCATTCAGGCCCAAAAGCCATGCAAAAACCTGCGCTTTCTTCTGCCTATAAAATAGAGAACGACTGCCATGACGAAAAACGCCAGCAAATCCAGCGCCCCCAACGGAATCAAGCGCGTCGCGCTCATCCAGATGTCCATGGATCCCGACACCCGCATTAACCTCGACAAAGCCGCCGAGCGCGTCTACGAGGCCGCGCGCCAGGGAGCCTCCCTCGTCTGCCTGCCTGAGCTCTTCCGCGCCCAGTACTTCTGCCAGCGCGAGGATCACGCCCTCTTCGACATCGCCGAGCCCATCCCCGGCCTCTCCACCGGCACGCTCACCCGCGTCTGCCAGGAGACCGGCGTCGTCCTCGTCGCCTCCCTCTTTGAGCGCCGCGCCCCCGGCCTGTACCACAACACCGCCGTCACCATCGAAAAGGATGGCCGCATCGCCGACGTCTACCGCAAGATGCACATCCCCGACGATCCGCTCTACTACGAGAAGTTCTACTTCACCCCCGGCGACCTCGGCTTCAAGGCCACCTCTACAACTGCCGGAAAGATCGGAACCCTGGTCTGCTGGGACCAGTGGTACCCCGAAGGCGCCCGCCTTACCGCACTCCGCGGAGCCGAGATACTCTTCTTCCCCACCGCCATCGGCTGGCACCCCTCTGAAAAAGAGGAGTTCGGTACCGCCCAGTACGACGCCTGGCAGACCGCACAGCGCGCCCACGCCATCGCCAACGGAGTCTTCGTCTGCGCCGTCAACCGCACCGGCCACGAGCACGGCGACGTCAAGTTCAAGACCACCGCCGCCGACGGCAACCCCGCTACGGTAGAGCTCCACGGCCCCGGCGACCACACTCCGCAATCAGGACTCGAGTTCTGGGGCGGAAGCTTCATCGCCGACCCCTTCGGCCGCATCCTCGCCCAGGCCTCCCACGACAAGGAAGAGATCCTCATAGCCGACCTCGACCCCAAACTCATCGAGATCACCCGCCAACACTGGCCCTTCCTCCGCGACCGGAGAATCGACGCCTACGAAGGCATCGCGAAGCGATTTTTGGACTGAGATGCCAACCTCGTGATTACTCGATTTTCCGCACGTCCACAATGATCTTTACTGGCCGCGCCGGGCAAGCTTGGTTAATCTCCGGGGCTTCTCCATAACAGAAAACCACGTTGAGGACTTCGTAGAGTCCGGTCCCGTAATGCTTCCTGTCGTGTGTCTCCCCTGGCAAGTACACTTGGTCGCCGATACGAGGCACGGCGTTGATATCTTCCAGTGGTACAAGATTTACCCCGCATCTATCGTCAACGTTATTGAACTCCATACAGCCCATGCTGACGGTGTTGTGTTCGCGCTCGTACTTCCATTCTTTGAACCACCCTCGGAATGTGAACCAAAGAATAGGAACGCCGACAATGGTTACAGCATCGGCTACCAAGCTGATGGGATCAGGCCATGTGAAGAACATGATGAGGATTTTAGCCTTCGCTACTACGGGTCAAGACGATGAAGTTGGGTGCCGATATCTGGCAGTTCTCGCCGGGTACCGGGTGCCCCATATCTGGCGGTTTCATCGTCAGATGTGGGAACATTCGCGCGAAGGCGCGAACCGTTGTCAGAGCCCGGCGCAGTACAATTCCCTCACTTCCAAAAGAGGAACCATGCGCTCTCTCAAACTCTCACTCCTACTCCTCGCCGCTACTCCCCTGCTCGCACAGTCCGGGCCAACCCTCCACTCCTCCGCTGACCTCGCAAAGCTCGAAACGAAGCTCACCCCCACCGCCAAGGCCAGCCCCACAGGCTTCGCCATGGAGACCATCGACGACTTCGGCTCCTCCCGCACTCTCTACATCGTCCGCGTCCACACCGGCGACGCCGAGTTGCACCAGAACTGGGCCGACCAGATGGTCATCCTCAAAGGCAACGCCGTGCTGGTCACGGGAGGCACCATCAAAAGCAGCCACACCCAACCCAACCAGCCCGACGAGGCGCGCGGCCCCTCCATCGAGGGCGGCAAGGAGATCGCTCTTCACCCGGGCGATATCGTCCACATCCCCGCCGGTGTGCCTCACTGGGTCAAAGTGGCTCCCGGCACCTCGACCACCTACCTGGTCTTCAAGCAAAAATAAGCAGCAAGACCCTCTATGCTTTCATGGCGGTAAGATGGCGGACATGGACCTTGCCGCCATCCAGTCAGCCCTCCGCGACCAGCGCCTCGACGGCTGGCTCTTCTACGATCACCACTACCGCGACCCGCTCGCCTACCGCATCCTCAGCCTGGGAGAAGGTCTTCACGTAACCCGCCGCTGGTTCTACTTCATCCCGGCGAACGGCGAGCCGAAGAAGCTCGTCCACCGTATCGAGTCCGGCCGTCTCGACCCGCTGCCCGGCACAAAAGCCGTCTACTCCTCCTGGCAGGAGCTGGCCGCGCAGATCGCCGCTCTGACCGACGGCGCGACGAAGATCGCGATGCAGTACTCGCCGAACAACGCGATCATGTACGTTTCGCTCGTCGATGCCGGCACCGTCGAGCTGATCCGCTCGCTCGGCAAAGAGGTCGTCACCTCCGCCAATCTCGTCAGCCAGTTCGAAGCCGTCCTCACCGACGATCAGATCGCCACGCACTACGTCGCGCAGGAGAAGATCGACACCATCCTCGCCGCCGCCTGGCAGGAGAT
>JAFDVV010000054.1:30431-41858 GCA_018268775.1 Acidobacteriota bacterium
GATGCCTGCTTCTACGACATCACCTGGACTGGCGTCGTAGGCCGCGAGCCTTCAGCCAAAGAACAACTCATCTTCGAGACCGTCCGAAACGCCCGCGACGCCGCCATCCGCACCGTCGAAGCGGCCTTCGCCTCCAACACTCCCATTGCCGGCTGGCAGGCCGACGACGCCTCGCGCAACGTGATCGCCGCCGCAGGCTTCAAAGAATGGTTTACGCACCGCACCGGACACAACATCGGCGCGGAGCTGCACGGCAACGGGGCAAACCTGGACAACCTCGAGACCCACGACGAGCGCCTGATCCTGCCAAAGACCTGCTTCTCCGTCGAGCCGGGCCTCTACTTCCCCGGTGAGTTCGGCGTCCGCAGCGAGATCGACATGATCACTCTCCCAGGCAAAGCGGAGGTCACCGGACGCATCCAGACCGAGTTGGTCAGGATATGAACGCCAAACTGATATCATCGGATACGAGATGACGACGAATGTTCAGGCGCAGCCTCAGGCCGCGCAGAAGATTACCTCTCTGCCGCCGGCGCTGATCTTGATTGCAGGCTGGCTCATTCCGGGCGCGGGACACCTTCTGCTTAAGAAGTGGACCCGCGGGCTTCTGCTTTTTATCTCCATCGTCGCCATGTTCGGTATCGGTCTGGCACTGAAGGGCAAAGTCTACTCGCCGAATACGGCTGAACTGCTGGACATGCTGAACTTCGCGGGAGACATCGGCGCAGGCCTTCTATATATAGTTGCCCGCGCCTTCGATCTCGGGCAGTCTGCCGTGCAGGTCGCCATCGCCGACTATGGGACCAAGTTCATCGTTGTGGCCGGGCTGCTGAACATCATCGCGGCCGTCGATGCACACTCCCTTGCAACCGGGAGGAAGGCCTCGTGACGATTACGCACTTCGGCGCTGTCCTGCTGTTTTCGCTGTTCACCTCGATCGTCTTCGGGATCACCCAACGGTCCGAGCCGCGCATGATGGTTCGGTTCGGGATATTCTGCTTTGCCCTGTTCGTCGGCGGAACCATCGCCGCAAGCTGGCTGATGTGGCTGATCAAGCACTGAAGCACCTGCCTTCGGCCAACGCACGATATACGCCATCTCGCTGAAGCAGCTTGAGTTTCCTGCCATCTCTCGATGGCCGTTTTGTGTGATTGACCCATCCCCCTTCCCCGGTGCCTCATAGGTGACGAAGGAGCTTTCGTTGAGGCGATACGGATGACGCAAGGTTGGGGCCAAATCTCGTCCTTCTACAACTGCAGTTGTAGAAATTGCAAAAACCGATGGTCTAGCGCCTTTCGTGCGGGTATTCTACGTAATACCTCCCCACGGTGATTGATGACTTTGAGAAGAGCTGAGAGCGAAAACGCCCGGCTGTGGGCGTCGTGGGTGAGGGACCTTCTGGACTCCCAACCGGAACAGGACTGTGCGGAGCTGACGCGGCTTGCCGCCTCGCTGTGCGGAACCTCGCTGGGCCTGGTAACGCTGCTTGACGAGCGGCAGCAGTGGTTCCGCGCCTCCGAGACGCTGAAGCTGGGCGATACTCCGCGAGAGATCGCCTTCTGCGCCCATGCCGTCCGCCAGCAGGGGTTGTTCGTCGTCAAAGACTCCCTGCTCGACAACAGGTTCGTCAACAATCCGCTTGTCGCCGCCGATCCGCCACTTCGCTTCTTCGCGGGAGCTGCCCTGACCACCCCCGACGGCCATGTTCTGGGAACGCTGTGCGTGGTGGACACGACCCCACGGATCTTGAGCGCGGAGCAGTCGAACGCCCTGGAGGTTCTCTCACGTCAGGTGAGCGCAAGGCTTGAGCTGCGCATGCAGCGCGTCGCGCTGGAGCAGGCGCTGACCGACAAGGAAAAAGCCACGGGCGCCCTGCGCGCAAGCGAAGAGCTCTTTCGCGCCTTCATGAACGCCAGCCCTTTCCTCAGCTACATCAAGGATGCCGCCGGCCGTCTGCTCTTCTACAACCGGGCGTTCGCGCAGAGGTTTGGCGTGAGCGAGTATGCCTGGCTGGGACGCACCGACGAACAGCTCTGGTCGCGCAAGCTGTCGAAGTCAGTTCGCACGCACGACCTTGAGGTAATGGCCGGCGGGCGCATGGTAGAGACCGAAGAACACATTCGTGGGACGGACGGGACGTTGAGTTCACTGCGCTCGTTCAAGTTTCCCTGCAACGATTCGGCAGGCAATGTACTTCTGGCTGGCGTGGCCGTCGACATCTCCGAAGAGGTCGCACACAAAGCCGAGCTCGAGCGGTATCACCGCGAGCTGGAAGAGGCCAACGACCAGCTTCGCCGCCTGGCCGTCACGGACGAGCTGACAGGCCTGCGCAATCGCCGCGCCTTTGAAGAGCGCCTGGTTATGGAGTTCTCGATGGCGCGCAGACGCAAGCGCGAGTTGGCGGTGCTGCTGATCGACGTCGACAACTTCAAGATGACCAACGACAAGTATGGTCACGCCGCGGGCGACGAGGTCCTGCGCCGCCTCGGCATGATCCTGCGGACTACCGTTCGCCTGCCCGATCTTCCGGCCCGCTATGGCGGCGAAGAGTTCGTCGTTCTTCTTCCCGAAAGCGGTGAAGAGAGCGCGATGGGCCTTGCGCGCCGCGTGATGCAGCGCGTCGCAGCCGAAGAGTGGGAGAACGAGCCTGTCACCATCAGCATGGGCATGGCCGCGATGAACGAGTCGCTGGTCAACGGCTATCAACTGGTGGAGCTCGCCGACGAAGCTCTGTACGCGGCCAAGCGCGCAGGCAAGAACCGCGTGATGGTGCATAGCGGGTAGCTGCTCGTTCTATCATTGCGGGCGATCCATAGTGCCGGAACCGCAGATACTTCGACTCGCGGTGCTCGCTCAGGACGACACCTGATCAATCAGGAATTTGAGTTCAGCTTTTTAGCTGGATCGACCATCATCCACGCGAATGCCCCTGCGAGCGCAAGTAGAGCCGACAGGCGAAACGACGCGTTCCAGCCGTAGTGTGCGGCAATTACCGGCGTCAGCGAAGCCGTGACCGCTCCCCCAATCTGCGCGCCCATATTCATCACGCCCGAGACGATGCCGGAGCCGTTGCCTGCTATGTCCACCGTCACCGACCAGTAGGAGCTTTGTGCAAAGTAGAGCACCCCGGCGCCACCGGCCAGGATCAGGCTCGCCAGTTGC
This sequence comes from Acidobacteriota bacterium, assembly GCA_018268775.1. Lineage (GTDB taxonomy): Bacteria > Acidobacteriota > Terriglobia > Terriglobales > Acidobacteriaceae > Edaphobacter. Next base: position 33,594 of record JAFDVV010000054.1, read on the forward strand.
GTACTCGACACCGCCGGGCCGAACCACAACAAAATGGCCGCTGCAGCCAGAGCGGCAACACCAACTCCGCATCGTCCGGGCCGCACCCCAAACCGTCGCGATATCCAGTCGTTGGCAACACCGCCGAGCGGTGAGCAGATCGTCATTGCAAGAAACGGGAACATGGAATAGATCGCGCTCGCCTTGAGGTCGAGCCCTCTAGCCTCGGCAAGATAGATATAGAACCATGCGAAGAATACCCACGCAACATAACCGAAGCTGAAGTAGCTGAGCGTCAGCGCATACAGCGTCCTGCTCGTGAGCATCGCCTTCCAGGGCACCGCTGCTTTCCCTTCCTGGGTTCCGCTTGCGGCGTGCGGTTCACTGGTGCCCTCTTCGATATGCCGTAGCTCCTCTGGAGAGACCAGCGGGTGCTCCTCCGGCTGATCGCGCGCGATGAAGAACCAGACAACGCCAGCCAACGTGCCGACTGCTGCGCTGAACCAGAACGACATGCGCCAGCCATAGTGCGCGATGATCCACGCCAGCACAGGAGGCGTGAGTCCAGCCCCCGCACCGACACCCGCGAAGATCGAGCCATTTGCCTTGCCGCGTTCTTCGAGAGGAATCCAGCGGGCAACAAGCTGGTTGGATGCTGGATACACTGTCGCCTCGCCCGCTCCAAGGCAGAAACGGACGGCAATCAGGAGCAGCATGGCACCCCGCATATGCGGAGGAACCACTGCCGTCAGTGCGGTAAAGACTCCCCACCACGCCACGCCGAAGGTCAGACTCCAGCGCGGCCCATATCGCACGGCAAGCCATCCGGCGGGGACCTGCGCGAGCGCATAGCCGATGAGAAAGGCGCTGAAGACCCATCCAAGCCTCACATTGCCCAGGCCGAACTCACGGCTGATCTCGGGCCCTGCGATCGAGATGTTCGTTCTGTCCAGATAGGCCAGCGCGCTTAGAAGAAACATCCAGAAGATAAGTACCGCGCGGACAGGCAACCTGAAAGAAGACGGCATCAAGAACTCTTATTCCCTTCTGCTGCACGTAGCGCGCAGAGGTTGACTAGCTCTGCGCGCCACATTTTTATACCAGTTCGGATAAACGATCGTATCTACCAGTTGGTGATAGAACCGTCTGGGCGGAAGTAGGTCTGCGCGCGCGCCGTGACCGGCTCGGTAATCTCGGCAAACTTTGTGAGCCTCTTGTAGTCGAGCTCAACGCCAAGTCCCGGACGTTCGTTCGGATACAGCTTGCCGTTCTTGAAGTCGAGGCAGACTGGCAGGTGCTCCAGCGTGCGGCCTTGGTAGTTGTACTCCATAAGCACCTGGCCTGGAAACGTGCTCAGACAGTTCACCAGCGCCGCTGTTGCGATCGGCCCAGTGAAGTGCGGAACGATGCCGACAAAGTGCGTCTCGCAGATGGCGGCGATCTTCATCATCTCGGTGATGCCGCCGACGTTGGGCAAGGTAGCTCGCACAAAATCGATGGAGTGGTCTTCGACAAGTTTGTTGAAGTCCCACCGGTTCCCCCACTCTTCGCCAGCGGCCAGAGGAACATTTACCTTGTTGCGAAGAATCGGAAGGTCCTGCAGAAACGCCTCTGTGCGGACGGGATCTTCGACAAAGAACGGCGCAAGGCTCTCAATCTCGTTGCAGCCGCGAATTGCGTCCGAGAGATCGAAGCGCTGATGAAAGTCGATGCACCAGTCGCCGTCCTTGCCGACGCCTTCGCGTACCTGCTCGCACTCCTCGCGAAGGTGCGATATCCGCTCGCGCGTATTGAATGTGGTATTCGCGGGCTTGTCCACCGCTCCGAAACGAAAGGCCCGATAGCCTGCCTCGATCGTGATTCTTGCACGGTCCTTGATGCTCATACCGGGAGTGATGCCGGGAATAATTCCGGCCGTGTTGTAACACTCGCAGTAGTTGCGCACCGCACCGCCGAGTATCTGGTGGACGGGCATGCCGAGTACCTTGCCCTTGATGTCCCACAGTGCCAGGTCGAGCGCGCCGATTGCATCCGTCTTCTCGCGGCCTGCCGGATAGAAGAACGCGCGGTTCATGTCCTGCCACAGAGCTTCGATGTGCTGCGGGTCGCGACCAATCAGCCTTCCCGCAGACTGCGAAAGCGTGTCCTTGAACCCTCCCTCACCAATGCCGGTGATTCCTGCGTCCGTCTCGATCGTTACCACCGTGTCGCTCTGATTGAAGAGCGGATTGGGATTGGGCGGAGCGTAGGCGCGCACACGGGTTATCTTCATCTTCGGCAAGGGAGCGAAGGCCCGCATAACATTTGTCGAACCGAGAGCTGCCGTGGCGGCCATGCTGCGGAGGAAGGTTCTTCTTTTCATCGAGGAGCTACTCCTTGTGGATCGAGTTGGATATAAGTCATGCCAGAGAAAACCTAATCTTGGCGAAGTGCCGCTATCAACGCCTGCGCCTTCGACTTGACCGCTGCTGGACTGTCGCCCGGTTTATACAACGACGAGCCCAGGCCGAAGCCCTGCGCGCCCGCGTTGCGCCACGCCGGAATCTGCGCCGCACCTACACCGCCAACGGGTATGACGATTGCTTCCTTCGGCAGAACAGCGCGCATCGCCTTGAGCATGTTTGGGCCAAGCACATCGGCAGGAAAGAGCTTGATGGCGTCCGCACCTGCGTGGAGCAGGGCGAACGCCTCCGTTGGGTTGAAGAATCCTGGTACCGCGATCAACCTCGCCGCTTTGGCGGCGCGGACGATCGAGACATCGGCATGTGGCGTTACGATCAACCTGCCGCCGGCCGACGCTACACTGGCCACATCGGAGACGCTGGTCAAAGTTCCCGCGCCGATGAGCATGCGGTCGCCAAAGCGGCACGCGAGAGCTTCGATGCTCTTCAGCGGCTCAGGCGAGTTCAGTGGGACTTCAACGATCGCAATGCCCGCTTCTTCCAGCGCCGCGCAGATCGTCTCCGCCTCCGATGGTTTCACGCCACGAAGGATTGCGATTAGAGGAGACCTCTCAAGCCACATCCTCAAGTTCATCCGAGTCTCCTTCCAATCGCAGCGAGGCCGCGCGCGGCGGCATCTTCATCCTCCACCGTCGCCGATCCTCCGCATGCTTCGATGGCCAGTTCATAGTACGAGCACAGCCCGGCCGCTCCAACCAGGTGCACCAGCGACGGCTGTGGCATGGCAGATCGCACCTCGTGGCCAATCAATAAACCGGAGAGGTACGAAGGCGACGCTTCCTCATCCAACTGGTTCATCAACGTAAGCGTCCTGACGCCGAAGAGGTGATGCAGCAGTCCACCCGAACTTCCCGACCTCTCGATCCCCCGCAGAAATGCACCCTCATTGAACGGAGCACTTGCAGACATCGTGCGCTTAAGAATCGTACTGGTTCTGAGCGCTTCATAAAGCTCGCCGGTCATGCAGGTGATGAAACTGGCGATCTTGCGATCGTGCAGTTGAATCCACTTCGTATGCGTCCCCGGAAAACACACCAGCCCTTCACCGTCGCACATATCCATGATTCCCATGGCCTCTGTCTCTTCTCCACGCATCACCTCTGGCACACCATTGGAATTTGCCCCTGCAACTCCGGGAACCAACAGGACCTCAGCGCCATCGAAGGGGACCTTGACGACCGCCGATGCCAGGTCCGCCAGACCAACAGGGCACGGCAGATACGGTGCCTCGACCCACCCCTGCCTGCTGCCCACCATGCCACACAAAAGGATTCGCTTTTCGCCAGAGTGAAGCCATGGCGCAACCTGAGAGCGCAACGTCTCGGTAAACCCCGCGCTGCCCATGCGGAGGATTCCCAAAGGAAAGGACCGCCGGTCTAAAATCCTTCCCTCTTCATCAAGCCGGAATGCCCGGAAATTACTTGTACCCCAATCGACGGCGATCACGGCATACGCTCCCTGCGGTTTAATTCTATGTTCTTATCTCTGCGCGGAACTCACGGTGCGCAAACAGGTTTCGCCTTCAAAAGCACTGCACTATTTCATCGCAAAGTTCTTCGTAGTCTTGTTTCCGGAGTTCAAGACACTGAGACTTCCCTTCGGCGAAACCTTTAGCAAAAAGTAGTTTCCCCGGTCGGGTCCCTGAGGATTCGCAATGTAATCGAGCGGAGTATTGTGTTCCGCGCCACCAGCCTCAGAGTAATGAAGTTGAAAGAATGCCTCAAGCCCCGGCGCTTTTCTTACAACATCGAGCACCTGCACATCGCCGCCTTTGGTTTGTGCGTTGTCCATAATCGCCACTTTCGAATGGATCGCGTCAACGAGCGCATGGCTGGAGCTTGGCCTGAAGCCATGATGCGAGACGACGAGAACATCGACGTTGCCGAGCAGGTTGTTGGGGCACATGAAGTCGCGCTCCTTGTCCCAGGTCAGGTCGCCAAGGTCCAGAATCTTCGTCTTGCCAAACTCAATGAGTACGCCGAGCGAGTGAGGATTCTCACTGCGATCCATCGGTTTGTCTTCTTTAATTACGCAATACTCGTTGGCTTGCCCAGCTCCGGGCAAAGGATGGTCAATCACATGTCCGTCGCTGCTGATGACCGTCACCTTCATCCCGGGAATAGGCAACTCGTCGCCGGGATGTGGAACGAGATGCTTATACTTCCCCGTAGCAAGGACGCTTTTGTAAGCCGCTTCTATCTGTTGACTCTTGCTGCCTGGGCGGGTCTCGGTGTTGGGACCGTGATCGATGAAGGTCCCGACCGGGATTCGCTCGACCAGTTGCGGAACGCCTCCGCTATGGTCGTCGTGATAATGGGTCAACAAAACGAAGTCGATCTTCTTCAGTCCCGCAAGTTTTGCCGCCGCAACGATACGATCGGCATCGCGCCCCGCATTGTCAGGCCAGCCGGTGTCGATCAGCAACGACTGCTTCGCGGGCGTGACGAACAAGGTCGCCTGGCCGCCTTCCACATCGACAAAGTACACATCGAGTGTGCCCTCAGCAGCCCATGCGCGAGGAGCTGCCATGTATATGACGAGAGAAAATAGAATGCTTGAGATGAGGCGCATCCTGTAACGCATCTGCCAGCTTTTCCGAGTTACCATTCGCACCTCATTCTCCTTCGCATTGCCCTGTTCTACTCAAGCGCTCTTAGAACTGGAACCTGAGAGATGCCTGCAGGTTGCGCGGATTGCCCACGATGGTTGTGATCTGTCCCGCCTGGGCGTTGCCAATACTCGCATTTGGATAGCCGAACTGCGGATGATTGAGCGCGTTATATGCCTCGAAGCGAAACTGGATGAGCATCTGCTCGCGGATTGGGAATTCCTTGAAAAGCGATGAGTCCCAGTTGGTCCTGCCCGGCCCAAGCAGCGAGTCGCGTCCGGCGTTGCCATAGGTATACGGCGCAGGAGGGCCGAACGCCGACGGATCGAACCAGCGAGCAAGCGTCTTTGGATACGAGACCGCCCCAATCTTATTCGGCCGGCTCGATGTCCCATTCGTGGTCGAGGTCTGAAGCACAGGAGAGAACCATAGGCCGCTCTGCGTTGTAAGAATGCCGTTGAGTTGCCATCCGCCGACGATCTGGTTGGCGAAGCCCCCATAGTTGAGGAACGGCTTACCCTTGCCGAATGGCAACGCCCAGAGATAGCTGAGAGTAAGACGATGACGCATGTCGATCGCCGAGTTGCTGTATTCGGCGCTCAGGTTGCGCGGGTCCTGCGGAGACGGCCCCAGAGCGCCGCCACCGAACTCCAGCGGCACGTTATCAAGCGCGTGCGACCAGGCGTATCCAAGCAATACGCTCACGCCGTGGCTAAAACGCTTGTCGGCCGTAATCTGGAGCGCCGTGTAGGAACTGACGCCGTTAGAGGTGAAATAATTCACATCGCTCAGGTTCGGATTGATGGCGTATAGCGGACGTCGCGTGTTGAGAGCGGCCGGTCCGGGAATGGGCTGGTTATTGTTGTAAGAGTTGTAAAGGTGACGGCCCAGGTTGCCGACCCCGGCCACTTTGACCAGCATCTGCAAGGGAGCGATCTCCTGCTCCAATACGAGGTTGAACTGCTCCGCGTAGGATGGACGGAATTTGTGATCGACCTGATAGACAACTCCGCCTGGATTGTCGGCCAAGGTGAAATTGACGGGAGGAAGCGGAGCAAAGCCATTGCTGACAATGGGGCCGGGATTGATGTCGCCGGGGGTAATCTGGTTCGTCAAGCCGAAGGGAATGTTGCGCGCGAGACGCATCGTTCCAGCTTCGCTGCCCGCGGTGTTATAGAAGATGCCGAATCCGCCGCGAAGGACTGTGTGGGGCGCCGCCTGAAATGCAAAGCCCAGACGAGGGCCGAAGTTGGGCCAGTGACGCTGCACGCCCGCATTGATGTCGACGCCGTTACGCCCGGAGATATCCATCTTTCCCGTTGTTGCGTTGAAGTTCGACCAGCGGTTCTGCGATTCGCTAGGCGGGCTGAAGTAGTCCCAGCGGATGCCGTAGTTGATCGTGAGCTTGCGATTGAGACGCCAGTCGTCGGCAAAGTAAGTTCCCAGCTCGTTCAACCGAATTCCGGGGAAGACGAAGTTGTAATCGTGCCCGGCCAGTGTTGGATATCCAAGCAGGAAGCTCGCCATGCTGTCGCCGCCAGTGCCGGCGGGACTGCGCGAATCGGTGAGTGCAGGCGAAAAGTTGAAGCGGCCATTGCCAAGGTTCGTCTGATAGATGGTCAACTGCCTGCGACGGAAGTCAATCCCCATCTTGAAGGTGTGCACGCCACGGGTGATCGTGAGATTGTCCAGCTCTTGAAACGTATTCTCGCGACGATAGATCGGCAACGAGCGCGTCTGACCGATGCCTAGATAGCTTGACGGCGAAAAGATCGGCAAATTTTGCTCGCGCGGCGTGACGTTCGAGTTGGGCACACCGAGCTGATTGCCGAGGGCACCGTTCGTCTTGAAGTCGACAGGAACATAATCCAAACGATAGCGGTTGAACCCTATACGGAAGTCGTTGAGGATGTTCGACGTCACCGTGCGCGTATAGCTTGCGACAAAGTGTTGAACCGGTTGCGAGGAAGTCCCCGCAAACGATCCTTCGTCGCTGAGATTTACCGGTTGCGATATGCCGGGTATCGTCGTCGTCGGATAGGTGCTGGGCGAGATGGATTGCGTGTTCTGGATGGCATAACGTCCAAAGATCGCATCCTTCTGCGTAAGCTGTTCGTCGATGCGAATGTCCCCCTGGTTCCAGCTCTGCGTCTGGATGCGGTTGGAGGAGTAATTGTTGAAGCGTCCGGAGCTGGTCGGCAGCGGATACGCATTGATCATCTTGTAGGCGACGGGATCCCAACGACTGGACGGAATCTGATTGTTGAGGAACGGCGTACGCTGCAGAGTCGTTCCTCCCGCCGGTCCGGGACGAGTCGTCAACGGATCGTAGATCGTCGCAGTCTCACTGAAGTCGCCCTGGCGCATCTTCAGAGTAGGTACGTTGCCAAGGATGAATATCTGGCTGCTATTGCGATAACCTTCGTAGTCCATGAAGAAGAAGGTGCGATTCTTGCCGTTGTAGAGCTTTGGAATGACTACCGGACCGCCGAGCGATCCGCCAAACTGATTGAGGCGGAAGGACGGATACGCCGTTCCCGCCTTGTTGAAGTAAGAACGCGCATCGACCGCCGAATTGCGGATGAACTCGAAGAGGCTTCCATGCAGAGTGTTGGTTCCCGACTTGGTAATGACATCGACAACGGCACCGGAGTTGCGCCCCACATCGGCGCTATAGAGGTTGGTCTGGATCTTGAACTCCTGCACGGCTTCGACAGCAGGACGCAAAGTGATCGATAGCGTCAGACGCTCGTTGTCGTCGATGCCGTCGTAGAGAAAGTTGTTGCTTCCTTCGCGATTGCCGTTGGAGAAGATGTTCGAGCCGGGACGGCGATCGTCGGGGCGGGAGCCGCCCATGATCGTGCCCGATGCCGAGTAGCCGAGACCGTTCACGCCTGGGGTCAGCGTCGCCAATTGAACGAAGTTACGACCGTTGAGCGGGAGCTGATTGACCAGCTTGCTGTTGACGACCGTTCCGAGCGAGGAGGATTCGGACTCGAGCAATGGGGCCGTCCCCGTGACCTCGACCGTCTCGGTGGCCTGCCCCACCTGGAGCGTGAGGTCGAGCTTGGCCTGTTGATTGACCTGGAGGACGATGCCGCTTTGCACCAGTGTTCTGAATCCTGCGGCGTCGGCGCTGACGCTGTAGTTTCCGGCGGCAAGCGCCGTAATGACATAGTCACCGCTTTTGCCCGTCGTGGCCGTACGCGTGATGTT
>JAFDVV010000054.1:41927-47978 GCA_018268775.1 Acidobacteriota bacterium
CTCAACTCAGCGGAGGCGACCTGGGCCATTGCGCCTGGAGAGCTTTGTATCAAGGCCGCACAAAAGAGCGTTAGCGTCGACCATCTTACGATTTGCTTCACGATCCGATTGAACACTCGTCACCCCCGACAATTCCGTCGGTCAAAACCTATATCACCGTAAAATGACGTCGTGCAATATATTTTTGAAATAAATTTCATTTTTATTTATTTATTTCAAAAACAGCGTTAGGCTACGAGACCGGGCTGGCGGATGGCCGGGTATCATAAACAAGACCACGGTCAATGCGATCCGTCGAGGAATACCGATTCTTTATGGCAAAACGCAGAACCACCTCGCTCAAGGCTGAAGCTCAGAAAGACCCACGCGTCAGGACTGGAAAACCCGGCCGTCCGGCGAAGTCCAAGACCGGCATCGACAAGAACACCGAAGGACGCGACCAGTATTTTTCGCGCGCAGTGGGCAAGGCACTGGAGGTGCTCGAACTGCTGCAAGCCGAATCCGGCACGATGACGATCAATGAAGTCTCGCAGAGAATTCAACTGTCGAAGACCTCGGCTTTCAGACTGCTGAAGACACTTCAGGCGCTTGGATCGGTCACAATGGACGGTCGCGGACAATACAAGCTGGCCTCGGGAATCCATGCGGTGACGCCAACGCAGTGGCTCAGCAAGCTGTTGCGCGCGGCCAATCCTCATCTGCGCTCACTCAGCAGCGAGCTCGGCGAAACGGTCAGTCTGGCGGCCCTGTTCGACAATCGCATTGAGGTCATCGACGTGGTCGAGAGTACGCACGTGATCCGTATGAGCAACGTCATCGGCCACATTCTGCCGCCCAATGCAAGCTCTCTGGGAAAGGCCATCACGGCATTTCAACCGCCGGCAATGCGCGAAAAGCTGCTGCGCAGCTTCGGCACTTACAGCTTCACAAAGCACACGATCATCGACCAGCGAGACCTCAACCAGGAGTACGACCATATCCAGCTCAGTAAATTCGCTGTCGACCGCGAAGAGTGCGCCTACGACGGTGTCTGCTTCTGCGTGCCGGTATTTGGAACGAACGGCAATGTAGCGGCCGCAATCAGTCTGTCGATGCCTAAGACACGCCTGCGCGACCGTGAGCATGAAGAGCAGATCATAGCGGCTTTGCGAGAGGCCTCGGAACAACTGTCTGCGGACCTTCTGAACGCATGACAGGCTTCTAGTAGGTCGCTCTCCCGCCGCTTACGTCATAGCACTGCCCCGTCACGAAGGAACATTCAGGGCTGGCGAGGAAATGGACAACAGCAGCGACCTCTTCCGGGCGCCCGGTACGCTTCATTGGGATCTTTTCCGTCATGTACGCAACCTGCTGCGGCGTAAGCTGATCGAGTATCTCGGTCTTTACGACAGCAGGAGCAACTGCATTGACGCATATCCCCTCTGTAGCCAGCTCTTTGCCGAGCGCTTTTGTCAGCGCAATGACTCCGCCCTTCGTCGCCGAATAGGGGATCATATTCGGATTGCCCTCTTTCCCAGCAATGGAGGCGATGTTGACGATCCGCCCATACTTTCGCGCCAGCATATGAGGGACGACCGTGCGGCAAAACGCGAAGACCCCTGTCAGGTTGACGGCAATATTTCTCTGCCAGTCCTCGTAGGTCTGCTCGCATATGGACGCGGCAGGGCCTGAGATTCCGGCGTTGTTGACGAGAATGTCGATCCTTCCCGCGCGGGCCATGACGGCCGCAACAGCACTCTGAATCGACGCGGCATCGGACACATCCACCTCCACTGCAAACGCACCGCCACCGATCATCGAAGCGACGCGCTCCGCGCCGGACGGGTTTCTATCGGCGATCGCAACGACGGCCCCCTCGCTGGCGAGCCGGCGCGCGATCGCTTCTCCGATCCCCGTTGCAGCCCCCGTAACAATCGCAACCTGTCCATCAAGCTGACCTTTCATCCACCTGCCTCCTCATTTACCTGACTCTGCCTTCCGCAGCCAGAATAGTACGTTGGCCTGAACGAAAAGTGTTTTTTGGAAATTAATTTCATATTTGTATTTTTATTTCATTTTCATGATTGACATTCAAAATACCTGAGCCTTATGCTTGGCCCGCCAAACTGAACTGCCCAACATCGCCGCTATGCTTTCGAAAATGCGGCTTCAAAGGACCAGACATCCATGCGAAATGTACCGCTCCTGCTTCTTGCTGCGTTCGCCGCCTCAACCATCGTTTTGCCAGTCCCCATGAACGCCCAGGCCAAGCTCGAGCAGCGGATCGGTCATACCGATCCGAGCAAGTACACGCGCAGCCGCTCGCACAACAGCGCGGGCGACATGGCTTGCGAGCTGCTGGTTCCCCCATCGGCCCTCGACATCAACCTCAACTTTATGCACCGGTGCCAGATCATGCCTGGCGGCGGAGTTGGTCACCACTTTCACAATTCGACCGAAGAGATGTTCATCGTCTTCGACGGCCAGGCAGAGTTCACTATCGACGGCCGGACTTCAGTGCTTAGCGGAACCGTTGGCGCGCCATGCCGTATGGGGCATTCCCATGCGATCTACAATCCTTCCGACAAACCCGTTGAATTCATGAATATCAACGTCGCGTCGATCAAGGGGCACTACGATGCCTTCAATCTCGACGATGCCCGGGTTGGCGTGGCGAAGGACCCCATACCGGCGTTCATGACGATGCATCTAGACCGCAAGTTGCTGGCACCTGTGGCGAACTACCGCGGCGGTACGGGGACCGTTCAGTACCGGCGCGCGTTGACTCCCGACGTCTTTCTGACGAACTGGGCCTACGTCGACCATCTGCTGATCCCCGCCGGTGCCTCGGAGGGGATGCACTTCCATCGGGGTGTTGAGGAGATTTACTACGTTCTGAATGGAGACGGCACGGTAAAGGTTGGCGACGAGACCGCGACGATCCACAAAGGCGACGCCGTTCCGGTCCGCTACAACGAGCCGCACTCCTTTCTCGCCAGCGGCAGTGGCGATCTGGAACTGATGATTGTGGGAGTTTCAACACAGAAGAATGCGCTCGATACGGAACTCGGCACGAGCGTGCGGTAACTGCGCTGAAGTTTAAATAGCGAACCACCAAACGTGATGGAGTATGGCATGACAAAGAAGATCGATACACACGCCCACCTCGGCGAATGCTGCGTATTCGGCTTGTTGAGCACAGAGGAAGAGATGCTTCGCCGCATGGACGAGTGCGAGATCGACGCAACGATCGTGCAACCGTATCCCGGCGCTAAAGAGGCGAAAAAGACCCACGACCAGATAGCCGATCTATGCGCAAGGCATCCGGGGCGCTTCTTCGGCCTGGCAAGTTTGAGTCCGCACAACGAAACCGCCGTTTATGAGCGCGAGGTCGAGCGTTGCGTCAAAGAGCTCAACTTCGTTGGCGTCAAACTTCACACCATCGGTCACGGCGTCAACCCTCTCTCTGAAGATGGCGATCGCGTATTCGCCGCCGCGCACGAATTCGGAGTGCCGGCTATGGTGCACACCGGGCCTGGCGTTCCCTTCGCGCTGCCGTCGCTCTGCATTCCGGCAGCCAAAAAGTACCCCGGGTTGAACATCATCCTTGCGCACGCGGGGTTTGCCGTCTTCTCCGCCGAGGCACAGGTCGCGGCCTCGGTCTGCGGGAATATGTTTCTTGAAACATCTTGGTGCATCGGCGAGGACATTCGTTGGATGATCAACACGATCGGAGCAGAACGTGTGATGATGGGGGCCGACCTTCCCAGCAACGTTCCCGTTGAAGTGGCAAAGTACAAAGCGCTCGATCTTGAGCCCGAGGTCTACGACAGAGTCATGGGCCAAACCGCAATCGATGTGTTCAATCTGAGGTGGTGACTCCAGCAATGTTCATCGTTCATGTGGACCTAACGGTCAACCCCAAGTCGCTGGCCTCCATTAAGAGCATCTTCAAAGAAACATTTGTCGATGCCATCTCGGCGCAGCCGGGATTTGTGGCAGTCGACCTCCTGCAATCCTGCGATGACGATAGCTCTTGCCTTCTCGCCATCGCCTTCCAAGATCGCGATCTCCAGCAAAAGTGGGTCGCGACGGAGCTTCACCAGCGACTCTGGCCTCAAATCGAGGCCTGCTGCACCGGCCACAAGGTGCGTACATTTCATTCCATCCAATAGATACGGTGCCCCGCATGAAACCCGCACTGCCAAACTATGTCACGCGCGCTACGCCAGTAGCACAGGGCGATCGCGTTCCCTGGTATAAGAGCACCTTCCCCACCTATGCGGGTATCTTTCTCTGGGTTGGCTTCTATCTCCAGATTGCAGGAACGACGCTTCGGTTCGGCGGCATTGGAGTTTGCCTTGCCGGGTTGATCGTTGCGGGAGTGCTTTGCTTCGCGCTCTTCTACTACGCTCCCGCCTCGCTTGGACAAAAAACAGGGCTGCCTCTTTACGTCGTCGCCACATCGACCTTCGGCACAACGGGCGGATATCTCATCCCAGGAATCTTGATGGGGTTGCTGCAATTAGGATGGGTTGCCGTCATTGGCTCCGTCGCGGCCGATTTCATTCTGAAAGGAGTTCATCGGACATCGCATGGCTTGTTCATTGCAATCGCGATTGTGTGGATCTACGGACTCGGGTGGATTGCGATCAAGGGCATTCATCATGTTGCCCGGGTAGCGAAGATACTGAACTGGGTCCCGCTGATTATGATTGCCGTCGTATTCCTGCACAACAGAGCGGGGATATCGAACTATCGGCCTGTCGATTCCCAACCGGCGGTTGCATTTGCGAACATGCTCACCGTCGTCATTGGATACTTTGCGACAGCAGGAGCGGCGGGCGCAGACTTTGGGATGAACAATCGCAACAGCAAAGATATTGCTTTGGGGGGAATCTTCGGCATCGTGCTGGGAGCGGTGATAGCCGGCGGACTCCCCTTGTTGTCGATAGCCGGCTACATCGGCAGCGGAGCAGGTCCAATCAATTTCGACTACACCGCAACGGTAGCCAGCGTGGGCGCTCTTGCGCCGCTCATGTTTCTGCTGTTCGCGCTCGCCTCTTTCGTTCCCACCTGCTTCTCGTCCTTCATCGCATCGAATAGCTTCGCAACGATGCTCCCCCATGTGTCGAGAAAGACCTCGACGCTCGTGGGCCTGACCGTAAGCGTCGTGCTGGCTGTGACGGGAGTGGCCGGCGACCTGGTTGGCTTCTTCGGCATCGTCGCGGCGTCGTTTGCGCCAATATGTGGTGCCATGGCGGCCGACTATCTACTTGCGGGAAGAAAGTGGAATGGGCCAGTTGCTGGAATCAACTGGGCAGGTTGCATCGCGTGGCTCATCGGATTTCTGGTCGGGATCGCCGATAAGATCGCATTCATTCCCGCAAGCTGGGTCAGGGCGGATAACCCCGCCAGCGTCTATTCCTTCACTGCGGCTTTCGTGATCTATCTTCTTCTGCGGCCGATCTCGAAGGGAAAAGCACCGTCGGCATCGCTCGCATAAACAAGCACTCAGTCGTTACCGACCGTGTGCTAGTTTCCAAGAGGAATTCCTCCACCTCCGCATTTGCTACTCTTGCTAGCGACACCGGAGATCGAATGTTTCAATCATTTGCTCGAACGGCACTCTTCTTCGCATTTTTACCCGGCACTGTCCTATCGCAAACTGCAACATTCGATACGTCGTCCAGATAAAGCCCGTTTGGGATGGAGTCGACTCATGCCAGCAAATTGCTGGCACAAGTCACACATCTGCCTGATTCAGCAATGTGGAGCGCAGAATCGCGGGCCGGCACTCGTCAACGGTAGCAATTCACAGGCATAATAGGTTCGCCGAAGAATCCTGAAAAGATCGTCTTGCAGGCGTACCCTCGAGGTGAGACCCATGCCATTCCAGCTCAACGTCAATCGGAAATCTCATACTGTGGATGCCGCAGACGACACCCCGTTGCTGTGGGTACTGCGCGACATCCTCGACATGAAGGGCACCAAGTATGGTTGCGGTGTCGGCATGTGCGGAGCATGTACGGTGCTGCTTGACGGCAAAGCCACCCGCTCCTGCCTTCTGCC
>JAFDVV010000055.1 GCA_018268775.1 Acidobacteriota bacterium
GATGCGGGTGTTCATCTCGATGAAGTAGATTTTGCCGTCTTCGTCCATCAGGAACTCGATGGTGCCTGCGTTCCAGTAGCCGATGTTCTCAAGCGACTTCTTGATCGTCTTGCCGAGTTCTTCGCGCAGCTTGGGTGTGACCTGAAGGCTGGGGGCCTCTTCGATGAGCTTCTGGTGGCGGCGCTGGATGGAGCACTCGCGCTCGCCGAGGCTCATCACGTTGCCGTGCTCGTCTGCGAGCACCTGGAACTCGATATGGCGCGGGCGCTCGATGAACTTCTCCATGTAGAGGTCGCCGTTGCCGAAGGCGTTCGCCGCCTCGGTGGAGGCCTGGTTGTAGAGGCCGGGAAGCTCCTCGGCGTTGCGGCAGATACGCATGCCGCGACCGCCACCACCGGCGACGGCCTTGAGAATGACGGGATAGCCGACGCTCTTCGCCCACTCCAACGCCTCGCCTTCGTTGGCGATGACGCCGTCGGAGCCGGGCAGAATGGGAACCTTGGCCTTCTTCATGGTCTGACGAGCGGTGGACTTTTCGCCCATCATGCGCGTGACCTCGGGTGGCGGCCCGATGAACTTGATGTTCGAGGCGCGGCAGACCTCGGCGAAGTTTGCATTCTCGCTGAGCAGGCCGTAGCCGGGGTGAATCGCGTCGACGTCGGCGATCTCGGCTGCGGAGATGACCGCCGGAACGTTGAGGTAGCTTTCGGCGGAGCGCGCCGGGCCGATACAGATGGCCTCGTCGGCAAACTTTACATGCAGCGAATTTCTGTCGGGCTCGCTATACACCGCCACCGTGCGGATGCCCATCTCCTTGCACGCGCTGATGACGCGCAGTGCAATCTCCCCACGATTTGCAATCAATACCTTACGAAACATAGATGCAGATGCCTTCCGTCGAATTCTCACCCACTTCAAGGGGTCATTCTGAGCGCAGCGAAGAATCTCAGTAGTTCGTTTCCACTGTCACTGCTCTTGCTAACGCGGCCTGATTGCAAACAGCGGCTGGCCGTACTCGACCGGCTGACCGCTGACGCCGATGCGCTTGACGACCTCGCCGGCGACGTCGGATTCGATCTCGTTCATGAGCTTCATGGCCTCGACGATGCAGAGCACCTGGCCGACCTCGACCTGGTCGCCGATCTGGACGAAGGCCGGGGCGCCGGGCGCGGGCGACTCGTAGAAGGTGCCGACGATGGGCGACTTGACCTCGTGCAGCTTCTCTTCCGCAGCGGCGGGAGCAGCGGCCGCAGGGGCTGGGGCAGCAACATGGGCATGAGCTACAGGGGCAGCAGCAGCCGGGGCCGAGGCCATCAGCCTGCTGAGTTGGGCCAGGTCGAGGCTGCTCTGGGCTGCCGCAGGTTCGCCCGCAAACTTGATCCGCACCTTCAGGTCAGCCTGCTCCATGTCGAACTCGGCGATCTCATTCGCCTTGAGGAATTCGACCAGTTCGCGCAGCTCTTGCATCTTTGTACCGTCCATCGTCTCTCCCGTGCCCTGTTCGGGCACTTGCTTCGTTGTTACAGCTCTATCCAGGCCTTCACGCTGGGCGTGAGCACTTCGCCGCCCGACGCCGTTACCAAAACCATGTCCTCGATCCGCAGACCGAACTTTCCGGGCATATAGACTCCCGGCTCGATCGTAATCACCATACCTGCCTTCAGCGGCTGCGTCTGTTTTGCAGCGAGCCTTGGGCCCTCGTGAATCTCCAACCCTACACCGTGGCCGGTGGAGTGGGTAAAGAACTTGTCCAGCCCTACCCGGCGCAGGACGCTTCGCGCGGCCTCGTCGACATCGCCCGCCGTCACTCCCGGGGCGACTGCCGCAACTGCCGCTTCCTGCGCTTCCAGAACCGCATCATACACTTCCCGCTCGCCCGGCAGCGCCTTGCCAAGGTGTACGGTGCGGGTCATGTCGCTCATGTAGCCGTCGAGTACGACGCCGAAGTCCATGGTGACGAAGCCGCGCCGAGGCAGCTTTGCTGTACTGGCTCGGCCGTGAGGTAAAGCGCTACGTTCACCGCTGGCCACAATCGTCTCAAACGACATGGCTTCCGCGCCTGCCAGTCGCGCCGCATACTCCAACTCGGCAGCGACGGCCGTCTCAGCCAGTCCCGGTCGAAGATAGCCGAGCATCTCGTCAAAGAGCTGGCACCCAAGCAGAGCAGCCTTCCGGATCTTCGCGATCTCGTCTGTGTCCTTCACCTCGCGCAGGCGGGCGACAAACGACTCTGACGCGACAAACATGCTGCGCCGCTGCTTCGCCGGGACGGCTTTGCGCATGGCCTCGAGCGCGGCGACGGTGGTGTGGGCGGCATCAAAACCGCAGCGAGCAACCCCTTTGGCAACAAGCCATTCGCAGGCCAGAGGGAGAGCCGGCTTGTTGGCGATCACGATCTGGGTTCCAACGGCCTCAGCCTTCGCCTGGGCGGTGTAGCGGCCATCGGTAAACAGGACGGCGCGCCCGCCCGCCATGGCGAGGACGGCATTAGACCCTGTAAATCCACAGAGATAGCGCACGTCAGGGAGATGGGTCAACAGCAAGCCATCCAGCCCGGCGGTCTTCGCCGCGGCCGCCGCCCGTCTCTTCCGCGCCTGAAAGTTCATCCCTCTGATTCTACTCAACCAAAGGGGCATGTGCCGGGGGAGATTTACTCACGGGGAACCGCTATCATGAGCTATGTCCTCTCCCCAGGGCGTTTGCTCACCGCCAGAATCGACGAATTCGAGTACGTCACCAGCCAGGTTCTCCCGCCGCACATTTATCGTTGGAGCGGGCGTTTCAGCCGCCGGACTGGCCTTCTACTCGGGCGAGATCGCCAGGCATTGGATCGAAAAGGTCGAGACGACGATCCGGATCGCGAACCTGCCCACGGAGTTTCACGGCTTCCGCATCGCGCAGATCTCGGACATCCACCTGGACGAGTTCACGGAGCCGGCATTTCTGGAACACGTCGTGAACCGGATCAACGCGCTCAAGGCCGACCTGGTCCTGGTGACGGGCGACTTTGTGACGCGGGGTTCGCTGACCTTTATTGCCGAGCACCATGAGGCGTACCGGGCAGCCGAGATTCTAAGCCAGATCAAAGCTCCGCAGACGTACACGATCCTTGGCAATCACGATGTTGCCGTCAGCTCGTCGCTGGTGACGGGGGCGCTGCGGTCGTTCAAGCTCCCCGTGCTCGTCAATCAGCATGTGGCGATCGAGCGCGGAGGCTCACGGATATGGCTGTGCGGCACCGACGATATCGGCAACGGCCACCCCGACCTGGACCTTACGCTTCCTGCAAAAAAAGACGCTCCGGTGATTCTGATGGCCCACGAACCGGACTACGCCGACACCGTGGTCGCGCATCCCCGGGCAAAGATGGTCGACCTGATGCTGTCGGGCCACTCACACGGAGGACAGGTACGGATTCCCTTTTACGGCCCGCTAATCCTTCCGCCGATGGGACAGAAGTATGTCGAAGGCCACTTCCGCTTTGGAGAGATGCAGCTCTATGTGAACCGAGGGATTGGAGCGGTCGGACTTCCCTTCCGGTTTGCGTGCCCGCCTGAGATTACGGTGCACACGTTGCAACCGGCGTGATGCGGCCCTTTATGTCGCGCTTTCAGCGCTCTGTTCGTTCTGATTGCATACCTGGGCCTTCGGCCCAGGCTAGGATATTGCGGGCCGTTGGCC
>JAFDVV010000056.1:0-22235 GCA_018268775.1 Acidobacteriota bacterium
TCGTCTTGCCGTTGGCCACCGCCACTTCAATCTGCCGCAGCAAACCTACAATCTGCTCCGGCGTATGCTTCTTCCCTCGTCCCATCTCAGGCTCCTTCCATACCAGTCTGTCTCATCCCCTCTGGTACAAAATTCGCCGGGCACTCCACATCCGGCTCCTCCAAAGAATCTATTTGCTCGTCACAAACAGCTTCCCCGGTTCCTGTCGGATGGACAACCTCTTGAAAGATCACAGGTGCCCCACATCTGGCGGCTTCATCGCCAGATGTGGGGCCATTCGAGCGAAGCTCGAACCGTATGATCCTGCACAGCCGGATTCGTCAAGAGGTGTCATTTCGACCGGAGCGGAGAAACCCGCTTCTCTACCGCGATTCTTCCCGGTACCGCAGTCAAACAGCAGGTTCCTCCACTCCGGCCTTCCAGGCCTCCGGTCGGAATGACAATAAAACGCTTCTCATTCAGGAAACGAATTTGGTCCCGGGGTATTCCCGGCTGAACGCGCGAGGCGAGCGATCTACGATGCCTGGCCCAGCAGGACCGTGCGAAACGTCGAAGGGTAAAAGTATTCGAGGTCGATGATCTCGTGGACCAGGTCCTCGGCGTGGTTCGTGTCGCCCGCGCGAAGCACGGCGGCAACCCTGGCCTGCTTGTCGTAGAGCTGCGAGAGGTCGACGTCGCTCACCGCATACAGCAGCGCCGTGCGCAGCCGCACCAGCTTCTCCTCCGACGTGTTTGCCTTCTTCTCGTATCGCGCGCGCTCCTCGGGCCCGACGGGGGCGTGGCTCAGCTTGGTATATCCGGCATTCACCGCCAGCAGGTAAGGCACCGCCTGCAGAATGCCGCCATAGTAGATGTCCAGCGTCATCTCGGGATGCCCCTCCGGGTATGCGCCCTTCCGCGCCTCATCGACCACCTGCTCTCCGCGCTGCCGCAGCGTATCGAGCGCAGCCGTAATCCTGTCGCCCAATCCGCGATACCAGCAGTCGTCGATCATCATCGCCGCCATCTCGGCGGTGGCGCGCGCAGGCCGCGCAGCGGCCTTGGCCAGCACGGCCCGGCAGACGGCATCGTTGTCCAGCAACTGTTCGGCGATCGCCTCCGCGATAAGGACACCGGCCGCATCGTACCCCGTGGCCCTGCCCTCAAGGAGCTCCGTGCCGACCATATGCTGCGCGGCGTGTTGCAGGAAGCCCACCCTCTCCTGCGCCACGTCGGGAACCTGCGCCAGTCCGGTCTGTAGGCCCTGCGCCAGCCAGCTAGCCCACTCGTCCGTGCCGACGTCGGCGACCTGCGACTTCAGCTCCTCGACCGTTGACTTATTGTCACCGTTCACCGGGATAGCGTGGAGCAGCTCGAGCATCTGGCGGAGAAGCGTTGCCGTCTCGCCACCCGGAACATCGACGACGAGCTTCGGATCCACATCGGCTGGAAGAGCTCCATCGGGATGCCACTGACCGCTGCGGTCGGGCGTCACCTCAATCAGGTCCTTCGACCCGGAGAAGCGATACCAGTGCCCTGGCTCCAGCAGATCGGCAGGCAGGCGATCCATCAGCACCTGCCGCTTCCACGACAGCTCGGCCTCTTCGGTGGCTGTGGCAACGTAGAGGCGCAGCAACGTCTGGTACCTGTGCGCGGGCGACTCCTCGTAGGCGCCCACGATTATTGCGCTCCGCCGGTGATCGCCTTCAAGCCCTCGGTCTTTACCCTCTGCACTACGCGATCGCTCACTCCGGCGTCGGCGTCTTTCGACAGCACGGCGGCCATCGACAACGCCACCGCCTGCGCAATCTGGTTGATCTGCTCCTGGGTCAGCCCGCTCTGCTTCAGGGCAGCGGCCGCCTCCTTCTGCGCGGACTCCAGGTCCTTGTCCGGCACCGCCTTGTCCTTCTTCCCCAGCCCTTTGAATATTCCGCCGAAGAACGACGCCAGCGCCGCGCCCAGCGGCTCGCCAACCTTCTTGCCGAGCGCCTCCCCCGTCTTCTCCACGACCCCCTTGAAGAAGGCGTAGAGGAACGTTCCTCCCATGGCCAGCAGCGCGGCCTCGGCGACAAAGTGTTTTTCACCGGCGGGGGTGAACTCGGCCACATCGGGGCCGATCTCCCTCGCAACCGCGGCGCGGGCGCGTTCGAGGTCGCTTGTCATGGCCGGAAGTCTACCACCGCGCGAACAACATCTCAGGAATTCTTTTCGATCACAGCTTCGGGCCTCTGCGCGTATTCGGCCCACGACCCGTCGTAGAGCCGGATCTTCTCCGCGCCCGCAATCTCCAGCCCCAGCGCGACGACGGCCGCCGTCACTCCAGAGCCGCAGCTCGTCGTGACCGGCTCTCCCAGCCGTATGCCCTTCGCGATGAATAGCTGCTTCAACTCGCCGGCCGGCTTCAGACGGCCAGCGTTCACCAGTTCGGTGAAGGGAACGCTGGTCGCCCCCGGCATGTGGCCGGAGCTCAACCCCGCCCGCGGCTCGGGTGCTGTTCCCGCGAAGCGCCCCGCCGAGCGGGCATCCAATATCTGCCCGCGTCCGGTAATCGCCTGCTGGATCCCGGCAAAGTCGTTCACCATCGCGTGGTCGAGCTTCGCCGTAAAGTGTGACGCCGCGCGCTTTACCTCGCCCTGCTCCACCGGCTGCCCGGCCTCGGCCCACGCCTTCAATCCGCCGTCGAGCAGAAAGACATCCTTCGCGCCGTAGGCCTTCAGCATCCACCGCGCACGGGGGGCGGAGAAGACGCCCTCCTGCTCGTAGACCACTATCGTCATCCCGTCGCCAACGCCCAGCGCAGACAGGTTGCGCGAGAACTCCTCATCGCCCTGCAACATGTGCGGCAGCGGCGTCGCATGGTCCGACAACGCATCGATATCGAAGAACACCGCGCCGGGAATATGCCGCTCGGCATACCGGCCGCGCGTATCGACGACTGGCACCACCCCCACCGGAGGCAGAGTTGCATCCAAAACAACCAACTGGGGATCGGCGATATGTTCGGCCAGCCACGAGACGGAGACGAGAGGACCCATGGCTCCAGCTTACTGCGTCACGCCCCCTCGCATGCGGAACCCTTTGCAGGAGAGATGTGCTCGATCGTCTTTTCGGCTCGTTGCGATCCAAGCACTTCCGGCTAACCAAAGTCTTTAAAAAGCCGTCCAAATCTTGACGGGTTATCTGTTTTACCCGCAAATCCCTCCCCAGGAAATCCACAGGCAATCTGGGACGAGTTCCATGAACCGGGCCGGTTCCAGCATCGTATGTATATGCGATGTAATGGAATTATCTCGCGGTAAACGTTGACTTAGCGGCCTCCAAGGGTATGCGCCGCCGCAACAATACGGCCACTGCCGTTTTTATAAGAGTGATGAGAATACGACATAAACATGACCGCCGGAACGGCTGGCGCTGGAGCATCGGCGCAGCCGTGCTGATACTGGCAGCTCTTTTTGCCTCGGCGATGCCCTCCCGCGCCGACGTGGCATTTCTGATGGAGGAGCCATACGGAGGGTTCGGCAGCGTCAATCCCACGGGACATGGTGCGCTCTACTTCAACCACATCTGCGCCGACACCCCGACGCGCCTGCGCGCCTGCCGCGAGGGTGAGCTGGGCGCCGTCGTCAGCCGCTATCACAACATCAAGGGATACGACTGGATCGCCATCCCGCTGCTGCCTTACCTCTACGCCGTCGAGGACAGAAGCCAGATTCCGCTGCTCGCCGGCGCAGACATGCGCGACCGCCTGCGCGATGCCTACCGCCGCGACCATCTGGAGACCATCGCACCCGACGACATCGCCGAAGACGGTACGCCACTTACGCCGAAGGGCGAGTGGACGCAGCTCGTCGGCTCCTCTTACGACCGCAAGATCTACGGCTTCCAGTTCGAGACGACGCGCGAGGAGGACGCGCGCTTCATCGCGCGGTATAACGACCACAAGAACATCAGCCACTTCAACCTTTTATTCCGCAACTGCGCCGACTTCTCGCGCGTGGCTCTGAACACTTACTTCCCGCACGCCGTCACGCGCAACTTCCTTGCCGACTTCGGCCTGACGACCCCCAAGCAGGTAGCGCGCTCGCTTGAGAAGTACGCGAAGAAGAACCCCGGCCTGCCGTACACCGTCTTCGTCATCCCGCAGGTCCAGGGCACTATCGCGCGCAGCCACCACATCGACGGCATCGCCGAGTCGCTGTTGAAGTCGAAGAAGTATGTCGTCCCGCTGGCGCTCTTCTACCCGGAGTTCACCGGCGTACTGGGAGTCGCCTACCTGACGCAGGGGCGCTATGCGCCGCCGAAGAACGCCGAGATCGTCATGCTCCCTGGCGAAGACGCCCGCGTGGCGCTTGCGCGTCAGAACGAGCGCGCCCTCACGGCGGACTCAGTGAACGCTCAGACCGGTGTCGACGTCGAGTACAAGAAGGGCGCCCTGGACGATCATGGAGTGAATCTTGAGCGACGTCAGGGTGATGGCGTAGCCGGTAGTCTCGGCGGAGCGACTGAGTAGCTGCCGCATCAGGTCGGCGGCGTTCACCTTCATCTGCTGCGGAAGCTGACGGCTCAAGAACGGTACCAGAAGAAAGTTCAGCTCGCGCGAGTCCGACAGATGGTCGATGCGCGCATCGCGAAAGCCGATCGTCTCGCCCTCGGCGTCGGGCAGCACGGAGACATCGACATCGCGCGTGATCGAGACGCCGAGGCAGGTCCCGCGCAGCGACGTCCCCAGTCTGGCGCGGGTGTGAATGTGCACCACCACGCGGTCCTGCTCAAACCCGACGCGCGGGTTCTCCGCATAGACGTAACAGGCTGAACCTCGGTCGCCGCGCAGGTAGTAGCGTCCATCGGCGGCGTTGAAGAGCTGCGTCTTCAGTGTGCGCTCCAGCGCCTGCGCGGAGATGCCGACCTCGGTGGCGCGGGCAGGTGTGGCGAAGAGAGAAGCGAGGACGACCAGTGCGGTCAGCAAACGGCGCATGTCAGTTTAAGAATAACCGGCTGCCATTGTTTGTCATCCCGTAGCGAAGCGGGGGGAACTGCTGTTCAACCTTACTGGCTGCCGGTCAAATAGTCGCCGCGATGAGAAAAGCGGGTTCCTCCACTGCGGCCCTTCGGACCTCCGGTCGGAATGACACATCGAAGGGAGGAAACCGAAGTTGCCCCATCCGCCCAAGTCATCCCGGCCACCGCTTCCAACCTGTCATCCCGACCGTAGCGGAGCGAAGTGGAGGGACCTGCTTTTTGACCCACCCAATGACGCGCGGGTGCCCCACATCTCTACCGAGATGTGGGTTTCGCAGGACACCAATGGAGCAACCGCCGGGTGCCCCATATCTGGCAGTCTTATCGCCAGATGCGGGACCACTCGCGCGAAGCGCGAACCCTCACCGATCAATCACACAGCCGGAACCGCAACCGGCTTCGGCTCCATCCACAGCTTGCCCACGGCGGTGAGGACGATCATCATCGCCGCGCACAGCCCGAAGACCTGCCGCACGCCGATGTGCTGCGTCAGCACGCCACTCAGCACCAGGCCGGAGATCTGCGCCGCAAAGACGATCGACATGAACGTCGATCCGACGCGGCCCATCAGCTCCGGCGGCGTCGCCTGCTGGAAGAGCGTCTGCGAAGGGACGATGATGCCCGCGACCGAGAAGCCGATGGTCAGGTTCCCCAATACGGTCGACCAGATGTGCGGCAGCGTGGTCAGGATCACCAGGCCCAGTGCGATACCGCACAGGCCGGAGTAGACCAGCAGCGTGTTCGAGAGCCTCTTGCCGAAGCTGTTCAGGCCGTTGATACCCACCAGCATCCCCACGCCGATCATTGCCGCGACGATGCCAAAGGCGCGCGTCGAAGCGTGCAGAGAGTCGCGCACGTACACCGCTATTAGCGGGCCGAAGCAGCCGATCACAAACATGCCCGCAGCCATCGCAAGAATGACGAACAGCAGGGCCGCGTGGTGAATGATGAAGTCGATACCCTGCTTCATATCGAGCCCTATCTTGCCGAGGGCGGAGACCTCTCCCACCTGGCCTTCGGGCTTGCGTGCCGTTGAAGTATGCACAAACGCCACCGAACCGATCAGCGCCGCCGATCCCACGAAGCTCACCGAATCGAGCACATAGCAGCTCACCGGGCCGAAGGACGCCACCATAAACGACGCAATGGCAGGCCCGACGATGCGCATGCCGAACATCACCTGCTGCATCAGCGCATTGGCCGAGCGCAGCCCGTGGAGCGGCACGGCGGAGCGAATCGCCACTCCCTGCGCCGGCGAGAAGAAGCTCGACACAATGCTGATGGCCGCAAGGATGGCGTAAAAATGCCACGGCCGCGTTGCAAAGATCAGCAGCAGCACCAGCCCGGCGCGGATCGAGTCGCTCGACACCATCGTCGGCTTCAACGGCCAGCGGTCGACAAACACACCGGCCAGGATGCCAAGCACCGCGATCGGCAGCATGTAGGCAATCTGGACCCCCGTCACCTGTTGCGCCGTGGCGTGCAGCTTGAACGTGAGGATGCCGATGACGGCATACAGCGCCAGAAAGTCTCCGAAGACGGAGACGATCTGCGCATACCAGAGGCGGCGCAGCAAGGGGAAGCGCAGCACCTCCGACATGGACAGAGGCGCGGGAAGCTCAGGGTCGATCGGCGGTGCCGCCGGACGTGCAGTAGCTGTGCTCATAGGGACGGTTCGGTTATCGTCCCGATTCGATGACGCAGAGACGGTCCGGGATTCGGATTAATACGGGGAATCTCAGGAGGGCCGATCCAAAGGCAACAGGGAACGACAGGCTGGCGAAACGCGCCCGCAACTCTCTTGCAGCTTTTTTGCAAGCACATTCGTCTACCGTCATTACGCAACGAGATTTCAGTAACTTTCGGGAGGTTGCATGTTTCGTACGTCCTCGCTGGTACTGGCAAGTGTGCTCGCATTGGCCGGTGTCTCCATGAACGCTCAGAACCCAGGGCCGGGACCGGGTGGGCCGCCACCACCTCCGCCTCCACCGACAGCCGGCGCAAAGCTCGAGATCGCCGACGGCTCCTCCGCAACCTACCGCGTTACAGAACAGTTTGTTGGCGTCGCCTTCACGAACGATGCCGAAGGCACCACGAACCTTGTCAGCGGCACCCTGACCATCAACGCCGACGGAACCGTTGCCCCCGGCTCCAAGCTGACGGTCGATCTTCGCGGACTCAAGAGCGATCAGGACCAGCGAGACGGCTTCATCCAGAACCGCACCCTTGAGACCGCAAAATTCCCGAACGCTGAGTTCGTACCCACCAGGGTCACGGGCCTCGACAAGATGATCCCCTCCACCGGACAGGCGGGCATCTCCCTCACGGGCAACCTCACCATCCACGGCGTCACCAAAGAAGTGACCTTCCAGGGCATCGCAACCTTTAACCCGCGCACCAACTCCGTGGCAGGCCGGGCCAAGACCTCGCTCACCTTCGACCAGTTTGGCCTCACCCAACCAAAGATTGGACGTCTGGCGAGCGTGGCCGACAAGATCGATCTGGAACTCGTCTACCGCTTCAAGCGCAGCATGCCTTAATGCAGTCAGACAATCAATCAAAGAGCCCCGGAGATATCTCCGGGCCTCCTTGTCATGGAACCTCTTTTCAAAAGAGGCTAAGGAAACATCATTGTCGCTCGGGTGCCCCACATCTCGATTTTGAGATGTGGATTTATCGTGAAACCCATGTCTCAAAGACGACCATTTCGACTTCGCTCAGGGCAGGTTATGGGGCACCCGAATTTTTCGGAAGGCTTAGAGGCGGTTATGAACTTCATCCATCCGCATCAAGCTCCTTTGCCGTCATTCTGAGCCGAACGGGGTCCCCGGCCAGCTTGCTGGCTGGGGCAGGGAGGCGAAGAATCCCTGTAGTTTCATCTGGCGCTGCGCAAAAAATGCCGAGATTCTTCGCTACGCTCAGAATGACGACTTAGAACAACGCATAATCGTTCCCTTTAAGTTCATAACAGACTCCAGAAGCGAATGCTTCACCCTTACCATTTCTGCGAGGGTGGGAATGTAAACTGCTCACCAGAAAGAATCGGTGAATTGCTACTGAAAGGTAAATCGTCATGCAAAGCTCCATGCCGCGCCGCCAGTTTCTAAAATCTGCTATCGCCGCGACGTTTGCCGCTTCGGGGCCCGCTTCCTCCACAGCATCCGCACAGGCGCTCACGCCGCAGGCACCACCCGCGCGGCTGCGCGTGGGACTCTGCGCCTACTCCTACCGCGAACAGCTCACCAAGGGCGGCATGTCGCTCGACGGCCTCTTCGCGAAGGCCGTCGAACTCGGCGTCGACGCCCTCGACATGACGGTCTACTACCTCAAGTCCACCGACCCCGCGTACCTCGAAGGACTTCGCCACCTCGCATACCGCTACGCCTTGCCGTTCTCCGGGGCCGCCTGCGGGTCGAGCGTTCTCACGGGCGACGATGCCAAACGCAAGGCCACGCTGCAGCAGATCAAGGACTGGGTCGACGTCACCGATCGTCTCGGCGCCTCGCATCTGCGCATCTTCCTCGGCCGTCTGCGCGCCGGCGAGACGATGCAGCAGGGCATCGACGTCTCCATCGAGGCCATGAAGGCCGTCTGCGACTACTCCGCGAAGAAGGGCATCATGATCGGCATCGAGGACCACCCCGGCATCTCCGAGAGCGCCGAGGTCTGCCTCGAAATCATGCACGGCGTCGACTCGCCCTATGCAGGCATCAACATCGACATCACCCACTTCATCCCCACGCCCACCATGGACGCCTACGCGCAGATCGAGGCCTGTCTGCCCTACGCCACCGGCACCACGCATGTGCGCGAGCGCTTCGACGACAAGACGCTCATCGACATGGACCGCGTCTGGAAGATGTTCGCGAAGGCCAACTACAAGGGGTACATGTCGGTCGAGTACGATCCCGACTGGGCGCCACAAAGGGGAGAACCAGCGGCCACCGGCATCCCCAAGCTGGTCGCGCGAACGCGCGAGCTCTGCCGCAAATACTCGCCCGCCTGAACTCAACAACCTGAGGAATCCTTCACCAGCCCGTCTGCGCCATGCGTCTCAGGATGATTCCGCTGTAGCTGTTCATTCTCTCCGGCCTTCGACGCAACGGAGCGGGCAGGATCGCCGCCAGCCGCGCCGCCTGTTGTCTGCTCACGCGACGTGCAGGAACGCGGTAGTAGTATTCGCAGGCCGCATCCGCGCCGTAGACTCCCGGACCCCACTCCACGACGTTCAGATACAGTTCAAGAATTCTGCGTTTGCCAAGCACAAGCTCAGCCACGGGCACCAGTCCCGCCTCGGCGGCCTTGCGCAGCACCGACCTGCCCGTGCCGAAGAAGAGGTTCTTCACCAACTGCTGCGTCAGTGTGGACGCGCCGCGCACGCGCTCGCCCTCACGGTCTTCTTGCGCGGCGATCTTTATCTCCTGCCAGTCGAAGCCGTGGTGTTGATAGAAGCGTCCATCTTCCGCCGCGATCACGGCGTGCTGCATGTCGGGCGAGATCTGCTCCAACGGAACGAAGTGGTAGCGCAGCTCATACGGCCTGGGGTTGGGCTGGGGGCCGAACCACGACTGCACGCGCCGCTCGATGTGCACCATGGTCGTCGGCGGATCGATCCAGCGCAGGCCAACAAGCGTGAGCGCCGCCAGCAGCCACATCGCCGCCAGCGCAACGCCGAGCGCAAGCAGCGCGGAGAACGCCTTCTGCTTCGCGCTCTTCCGAAGCCAGCTTGCCAGCCATACGCGCGGCCACGTCGTCGTCACATCACAAACTATACGTCGCCGGGGCTGCGTTCTCTTTAGCTGAAGGTCTGGTCGTCGAAGGACTGCTTCTCGTCCCACATTGGCGTGGGTTCAAAGTAGCCGGCGCCCGGCGCGAGGTGCTGCTTCACCACCTCGTCGTTCAGCGTGACGCCGAGGCCGGGTGTGTCCGGCACGGGGATGTAGCCGTGCTTGATGATGGGCTTGTCGACCTCGTTGACCAGGTCCTGCCACCAGGGAACGTCGAGCGAGTGGTTTTCGAGCGCGAGGAAGTTCCTCGTCGCCGCAGCGCAGTGCACGTTCGCCATGCAGGAGACGGGCGTTCCGGCGAAGTGCATCGCCATGGGCACGCCGTAGCGGTAGGCCATGTCGCCGATCTTGTGCGTGCGCAGGATACCGCCCGAGGTGGCGAGGTCGGGGTGGATCTTGTCGACGGCGTGCGTGCTGCACAGCTTCTCGAAGTCGGCGATCTCGTAGATGTCTTCGCCGGTGATGGTCGGCGTCGTGGTGGAGTCGGTGATCTGCTTCAGCAGGTCGGTGTACCACCAGGGGATCACGTCCTCCATCCACTCGAGGTTGTACTTCTCATAGGCGCGGCCCAGGCGGATGACGGAGTTGACGCCGATGTGTCCGAGATGGTCTGTCGACAGCGGCATGTCGTAGCCGATGGCCTCGCGAATGGCGGAGACATACTCGCAGTAGACGTCGATTCCCTTGTCGGTGAGCTCGTTGCCGGTGAACATGTGCGGCAGGCGCTTGTCGTACTCGTTGCTGTGCTGGTCGGGCGGCGAGACGAGGGTGCCGGGGCGGCCTTTGAGCAGGTCGGTGCCGATGTCGACCTTGATCCATGTGAGGCCCATCTCTTTGCGCGCTTTTGCTTTTGCGGCGAAGGCCGCAGGCGTGTCGGCCTCGGGGGTGTCGGCGTAGATGCGAATTTTGTCGCGCCACTTGCCGCCGAGCATCTGGTAGACGGGCGCATTGTAGACCTTGCCGGCGATGTCCCACAAGGCCATCTCGATGGCGGCGACGCCACCTGCCTGTCGCGCGACGCCGCCGAACTGCGCAATCTTCTCAAACAGGTAGTCGACGTTGAGCGGGTTCTCGCCCACGATGCGGCTCTTCAGCACCATCGCGTACTGATAGTTCGCCGCGTCGCGCACCTCGCCCAGGCCGTAGACGCCCTGGTTGGTGTCGATGCGGATGATGGGGCAGGGGCTGGGCCCGGGCTTCTTCACGACGGTGTAGCGCAGGTCGGTGATCCTGAGCGTCGAAGGGCTGGAGTGTTTGTTCACGCCTTGAATGGCGCTCTGCGCCTCCGCCTGCGGCACGCCCTTACCGAGCAGACCGGCGGCAAACAACCCCATGGTGGACTTCATCATCGCGCGGCGATTGGTGTAGCGGTTGTAGAACATCGTGCTCTCTCCTGGGCTGTTCGGGCCTTGCTCACCACGATATCGCACGTCTGTTATGGTGCCGGAGTCCGGCTTGCCAATCTGGGAGCAGTGGGTGATCTCGGGCCTCAATATGTTGTGTTTACCTCGATGATTCAAGACGAGGAATCCACAGCAGTGCACTTTCATTCCGGCAACTAGACTCGCCTCAGCTAAGCCGTTCCAATTTCCGGCCTTCGCAATATCGCGGCTCAGTTTCCACAAGGCGGTTCCAATGTTCAAGCTTTCGATTGCGGCCTGCGTCTTATTCACGGCAAGCCTTCTTCATGCGCAGACTCTGTGGCAGCCGTCACAGGGGCATACGCAGATACCTATCTGGCCGGGAGTTGTGCCCGATGCGCGCGCGATGAAGGGGCCGGAGAACATGAAGAGCACAGGAACGAGTTCACTTGTGGCAGGCAAGCCCTGGCTCTCTGTTGAGCGGGTGGCAACGCCAACGATGACCGTGTATTCGCCTACCGGCAAAAACACGGGAGCGGCAGTCATCGTCTTTCCGGGTGGCGGTTATGAGATTCTTGCGATCGACCTTGAGGGCACGGAGGTCTGCGACTGGCTGACGGCCGGGGGCGTAACGTGTGTGCTCCTGAAGTACCGCGTTCCGGCTCCTCGTTCGGCTCCGGACTGGGGAGCGTATCCTCAATCGCCCATTGCATCTGGAAGACGCGCAGAGGACGATCGGTCTTGTCCGCTCTCATGCCGCGGAGTGGCGCATCGATCCACACAAGATCGGCGTGATGGGATTCTCTGCCGGCGGTCATCTGGTGACGGCGGTAAGCGTGCACTTCGATAAGCGGCTATATACGGAGGTCGACGCAGCCGATAAACAGAGCTGCCGCCCTGACTTCGCTGTGGCACTATATCCTGGGCATCTCTCGCGAAAGGAAGGAACGCTCGCTCTGAACCCGGACATCGCTTCGCGGATCACGGCACAGACTCCGCCGACGTTCCTGCTGCAGAACGAGAACGACGACTCGGACACGATCTGGGACTCGGTAAGTTACTATGCCGCGCTCTTGAAGGCGCACGTTCCGGTGGAGTTTCACTCCTATGCAGAAGGAGGTCACGCTTTCGGCCTGCGAAGAACGAAATATGCCGCAACCGAATGGCCGATATTGGTGGAGAGGTGGTTTCACAGCATCGGCGTTATTACTGATTAACCGCACTTGCCTGAACCGTCGCCACCGCTTTTGATGTCGCTCGAGCAAAAATTTAGATCGTAAGTGTAAGAAACGGCCAGCCCGTGCGTTTACAAGGCAGACGCACATCGCGTCCTGAAAGGAGAACGCCATGAAATGCCAGAACTGTCAGTGTGGTTCCAACTGTGAGTGCATCGTCTGCGCCTGCAAGCGCAGCTAGCTGTCGGCATGAATTTGCCGGCAATGTTGTCCGTTGTCGAAGCCGAGGCCCGTCATTCTGAGCGCAGCGAAGAATCCCTGTAGTTTTATCTTGTGGCGCGACACAGAAAAATGCTGAGATTCTTCGGCTACGCCTCAGAATGACGGCAAAGTGGCATACCCCTCAACCCGGTGCGAGGCTGAGACCTCCCTCCCCCAGCATCATCTATATAGATATGACTGTAGACACGTCCGGCGCGCCTCTCGACCAGCTTCTTGCCCAGCGAAGGCAGTTTCTCGCCTTCGTGCAGCGGCGTGTCTCGGACGCGGGGCTGGCAGAGGACATTCTTCAGACCGCGTACCTGCGCGCCTTCGAGCACCAGGACGACTTCCAGCAGAACGAATCGGCGGTAGCCTGGTTCTATCGCCTGTTGCGCAACGCCGTCATCGACAGCTACCGCAGACAGGCGACGAAGACGAAGGCCCTCGAGGCCTGGGCCCGTGAGCTGGAGACGGCGGAGCAGCCAACGGCAGAGATCGAGAACGAGGTCTGCGGATGCCTGCATGGGATCGTTGACGGGCTCAAGACGGAGTACTCCGAGATACTGCGCGCCGTCGACCTTGGCGAGCAGAACGTGAAGGACTTCGCCGGGCAGCATGGCCTCTCCGCAACGAACGCCGGGGTCCGCGTACACCGCGCACGCGCCGCGTTGCGCAAACAACTGTTGCGAACATGCGCCAGTTGCGCGGAGCACGGCTGCCTGAACTGCACCTGCAAGAGGCCCCATACCTCGTGACGCAACCTGTTCTGAAACGGGAAGTCCGCTAACCGCACCGGGTTGAGCCAGCCCTGTTGAAATCGCCGTATAATCCGATTCGTATGCCCGGTTATGTGCCGGGCCAGGGTGGGGTGTCGCTTAATACCGCCCGTAACTGCTTCAGGGAGAAAAGCATGCCGACAGACGTACTTATGCCGCAGATGGGCGAGTCGATCACCGAAGGAACCATCACCAAGTGGCTCAAGAAGCCCGGCGACGCCGTCCAGCGCGATGAGCCGCTGTTTGAGATCTCGACCGACAAGGTCGACGCCGAGATTCCATCGCCCGAGGCCGGCGTCCTGAAGGAGATCAAGGTTGAGGCAGGCGCGACAGTCGGCGTCAACACGGTCGTCGCCGTCATCGACGCGGCAGGTTCCGCTGCCGCCGCTGCTTCCGCCCCCGCGAGCGCTCCCGCTGTGGGTGCCCCATCTTCGGCTCCGGCTCCTGCCGCCGCCCCTGCCGGTGCTGGCACCGACGTGCTGATGCCGCAGATGGGCGAGTCCATCACCGAGGGCACCATCACCAAGTGGCTCAAGAAGGTTGGCGACACGGTCCAGCGCGACGAGCCGATCTTTGAGATCAGCACCGATAAGGTGGATGCCGAGATTCCTTCGCCCACCGCTGGCGTGCTGACCGAGATCAAGGTGCAGGAAGGAACGACGGTCGGCATCAACACCGTCGTCGCCGTCATCGGCGGAGGCGCGGGCAAGGCTGCTGCCGCTCCCACAGCGAGCGCCCCGGCTTCAGCTCCGGCAACGCCGGAGGCTAAGGTGGGTTCAGCACCGGCCGGCCCCGGCACCGAGGTACTGATGCCGCAGATGGGCGAGTCGATCACCGAGGGCACCATCACCAAGTGGCTGAAGAAGGTTGGCGACACGGTCCAGCGCGACGAGCCCATCTTCGAGATCTCGACCGACAAGGTCGACGCCGAGATCCCCTCGCCCGCCGCCGGAACGCTCACCGAGATCAAGGTTCCCGAGGGCAGCACCGTCGGCATCAACACCGTCGTCGCCGTCATCGGCGGAGGAGCGGGCAAGACTGCCGCCGCACCTGCTCCCGCTCCGGGTGCCCCATCTTCGGCTCCGGCAGCGCCGGAGACTAAGGTGGGTTCAGCGCCTGTGGCTGCCGCTGCCTCGGCTTCCGCTGGCGAGCGCGGACGCTCGTCGCCGCTTGTCCGCAAGATCGCGGCCGAGAACAACGTCGACCTCGCGCAGGTCTCGGGCACCGGCTCCGCGGGACGCATCACGAAGGAAGATATCCTCGGCCATCTCGCCGGTGGATCGAAGCCCGCCACAACACCGGGTGCCCCATCTTCGACGCCGGCCTCATCGGCGGCTAAGGTGGGAACCGCCGCGCCTGCCGCAGCGCAGCCGCAGCCCGGCGACCTGGTGCCGATGACCAAGATGCGCGCCATCATCGCGCAGCGCATGGTCGAATCCAAGCGCACCTCGCCGCACGTTCACACGGTCTTCAAGGTCGACATGACCCGCATCGTGAAGCTGCGCGAGAAGGAGAAGAACAAGTACGAGCAGCGCAACGGCGTCAAGCTGACCTACATGCCGTTCATCACGCGCGCCGCAACCGTGGCCCTGCGCAAGCACCCGGTGGTGAACGCCGCGGTAAAGGGCGACGCGATCCTCTACAACAAGAACATCAACATCGGCATCGCCGTCGCGCTGGACTGGGGCCTGATCGTGCCGGTCATCAAGCAGTGCGAGGAGAAGAACTTCCTCGGCGTGGCCCGCGCCATCGTCGACGTGGCCGACCGCGCGCGCGGCAAGAAACTGGGGCCGGACGAGATCTCGGGCGGCACCTTCACGCTGACCAACTCGGGCATCTTCGGCGAGCAGTTCGGCACGCCGATCATCAACCAGCCGCAGGTCGCGATCCTCGGCATCGGCGGCCTCAACAAGGAGCCGATGGTGCTGACGGACAAGGACGGCAACGACTCGATCGCCATCCGCAACATCCAGCGCTTCACACTCGGCTTCGACCACCGCATCGTCGATGGGGCCGACGCCGGCAAGTTCATGACCGACTTCAAGAACTACCTGGAGAACTGGTCGGAAGACATCGGCTAGGTGCTGTGCGCACTTCGTGCGCACAGACAAAAGCAACATCAGGCGGCGGTTCCTTTATGGGGCCGCCGCTTTTTGCTTGCGAACTCCCCACGCTTTGTCATCCTGAGCGAGCCGCAGGCGAGTCGAAGGACCTGCATTTTTTTCGTGTTGGACACGGTCTATGGCCGAAGAAGGCAAATGCAGGTCCTTCCCATTCGACTACGCTCAGGGCAGGCTCTACGCGGCTACGCCGCTTCGCTCAGGATGACAAAGTGTGGGGGAGCGGGCAAGTTTACGCGGCGCTTGTTGTTTGCGGGCGGGAGTGACTGTCCGCTATCCTGATCCTGCCGAAAAACGCAGAGCCGGATTGGTAAGCCCGGTTCGCTGCGAATGCAGATTCGCAGAATAAGTCATCTCCCAATCATTCAACCGGAGAAGGGACCCACGGCGAGAGCGGCAGTGCTTTGCACTGTCCCTGTCGCGTGGCGTGCCATCTTTCTGTGCGACTCCACGCGATGGAATTCTTTCTGAAAAGGAAATCGCGATGACGACCCTGAACCACGCCAATCTCTCCACCTCAAACGTTCCACGGCTTGCGGAGTTCTTCTGCTCCATCTTCGGGTTCAGCCAACTGAAGCAGCGCGCGGACAAGTTCGCCCTGCTGCGCAACCGGGACGGCTTTCTGCTGACGCTGATGTACGACAAGCACGTTGCATCGGGGCAGCAGTATCCGCCGACCTTCCACATCGGCTTCCTTCAGCCCACGGCGTCTGCCGTCGACCGTGTGTATGAAGAGTTGACGGCCCGCAACTACGCTGCGCCTACCCCGGCGAAGCTACAGCGAGGAGGCCCGCCGGCGTATGGGTTCTACTGCGAAGCCCCGGGAGGGATCGTCGTCGAGGTGAGCGCGATGGAGGTTGAAGCATCGGCCTGAGCGCTGTTTCTTTGCGGTCATTCCGACCGGAGCGGAGCTGGGGTGGAGAAGCGCGGAGTGGAGGAACCCGCTGTTTGCTTGCGGGCCACGAGGTTCGGCAAAAGCAGGTTTCTCCACTCCGCATCTCACGATAAGGCTGTGAGATGCTGCGGTCGAAATGACACGCCTAGGGGATGGGCGCGCTTCTGCGGTTCGCCGCAAACGATATGATGATCTGGATTTCAGACAATGAGGGTTTCACCGTGGCACTACGTTTTACTGTCAGGCGGATGCTGTCTCAAAGAGGTGTAGCCAAGGTCTTCTGCTTCTTCGCTCTTTTCGGCGCGACGCACCTGCGCGCCCAGGTGGAGTACGTCGACCCGACGATCGGCAACGTTGGCATTCTGCTGGTGCCTACGCGGCCGGCGGTCTACCTGCCCAACAGCATGGTCAGGATGTATCCTCTGCGGGCCGATGCGCTCGATGATCGCATCCACGGGTTTCCGCTGACCATCAGCTCGCACCGCATCAGCGAACTGTTCAGCATCATGCCCGGCGACGACGCACCGGCGGCCTACGACCAGGAGACGACGACGCCGTACTTCTACTCCTCGCGGCTGCGCGCCTCGGGCGACGTCACCGAGTTCACCGCGACCGAGCGCTGCGGATACTTCCGCTTCACCTTCCCGGGCGAGGCCAGCCTTGTGCTCGCCAACCGGATTGCGGGAGCTCTGACGCTGCACAAGGGCCTGATCGTCGAGGGCTACGAGCAGTTTGATGGCATGAAGGCGTATGTCTACGGCGAGTTCAGCGCGCCGGTGACTGCTACGGCCTCCAGCGACAACGGCAGAGAGCGCATCGCATTCGCCGCGAGGGCGCACACACTAGAGTTCCGCTACGGCATCTCGTTCATCAGCGTGGATCAGGCGAGGCAGAACCTGATGCACGAGATTCCTTCGCCGGGCTTCAACGCCATCAAGGCGGCGGCAAAGGCAAAGTGGAACCGGACGCTGGGCCGCATCACCGTCGAAGGCGGGACTGAGGCGCAGAAGCGTGTCTTCTACACGGCGCTCTATCGCAGCTCCGAGCGCATGATCAACATCACCGAGGACGGGCAGTACTACAGCGCGTACGACCACAAGGTGCACACCGACCCGCGCCCCTTCTACGTCGACAACTGGCTGTGGGACACCTTCCGCGCGCTGGAGCCTTTGCAGACGATCCTCAACCCGCGCATGGAGGCCGACAAGCTGCAATCGTACGTGCGCATGTACCAGCAGAGCGGCGTGATGCCGACGTTCTCCATCCTCACCGGGCCGTATGCGTGCATGAACGGCAACCACGCGGCGCCGTGGTTTGCGGATGCGTGGTTCAAGGGCGTGCGCGACTTCGATCTGCCGGTGGCGTACGAGGGCGTTCGCAGGCGCTCACTCGATGTGACGATGCTGCCGTGGCGGCTCGGGCCGCGCACCTCGCTCGACGAGTTCTACTCGCAGCACGGCTACATGCCCGCGCTGCGTCCCGGCGACAAGGAGACCGTCGCCGAGGTGCATCCCTTCGAGAAGCGCCAGCCGGTGCCGGTCACGCTGGGCAACAGCTTCGACGACTGGGCCATTGCGCAGCTTGCGCGCGAGCTGAAGAAGCCGGGCGACGAGGCGCTGTTTATGAAACGCGCCGCCAACTACAAGAACCTCTTCCGCGCGGACAAGGAGCTGATGTGGCCTAAAGACGACGCCGGTAACTGGATTGAGCCGATGGACCCGAAGTTCGACGGCGGCATGGGCGGACGCGACTACTACGACGAGAACAACGGCTACACCTACACCTGGGACGTCGCGCACGACTACGCCGGTCTCTTTGCCATGATGGGTGGACGCGCGAATGCGGAGGCCAACCTCGATCAGCTCTTCCGCGAGCCGCTGGGGAGGTCGAAGTACGAGTTCCAGGCGAAGTTTCCGGACTCGACCTCGATGGTGGGGCAGTTCTCGATGGGCAACGAGCCCAGCTTCGCGATCCCGTATATCTACGACCGGCTGGGCGCGCCGTGGAAGTCGCAGGAGCGCGTCCGCATGTTGCTGGAGTCGTTCTTCCCCGACACGCTTCAGGGCATCCCCGGTGACGAGGACGGCGGCGGCATGAGCGCCTTCGTCGTCTTCTCGATGATGGGCTTCTACCCGGTCACGCCCACGGTGCCGGTCTACGACATCGTCAGCCCCGTCTTCGAGAAGGTGACGATCCACCTGGAGAACGGCAAGGAGTTCGTGATTGCCGCACCACACGCCTCGCGGCAGAACAAGTACGTCGAAAAGATCGAGCTCAACGGCAAGCCGCTCGACCGCGTCTGGTTCCGCCACGCCGATCTCGTAAACGGGGGCAGGCTGGAGCTGACCATGGGCGACTCGCCGAACCGACAGCTCGGCGCAAAGCCGGAGAGCTTTCCGCCGGACTCGATCGACGTACGGCCAGAGGCGTATCGCTAGCAGGGCGGTGGGTTAGCGGTGGTTACTTGATTGTCATCCATCTCCACACGTTGTCAGGAACTTATGACCCATTCGTTGTACCTCAACCTCACCCGTCCGTCAGGGGCAAGGTTGCGTTCAAGCGGGTACAATCGTAATATGCAAATGCGGATCGCCAAACCGCATTTGCCTGACTGCAATCCAAGCACGCATATCAACGCCAACAGGAGCACTGCCGGTTTGTCCTTTCCTCTGCCTGAATCGCTTCGGCCCTCTGTCATCTCGCGCCGCATTGTTGTCGTTGCCGCCGCGCTGCTCATCGCAGCGGTTCCGGCATCTGCACGGCCGCGCAAGGCCTCGACCCACAAGCACACCCGGCTGCACACCCTGGCCCATGCCTTCGTCAACGTCGGCATGCCCGTTGCGGGCCTTCTGCCCGACGAGGACGACGAGCTTCCGATCGAGGGTCAGAAGTACGAGCTGAAGCTGGTGCGCGCCTATACCGGCGAGGCGCTCAACGTGGTCTACCGCATCGGCGACACCTACATCCCCGATGCGCTCGACAAGCTCAACTCGTTTCTGCGCGACAGCCACAACGAAGAGGTGAGCGAGTACGATCCGCGAACCTTCGACGTACTGCACACCATGCTGGCCAAGCTGGGCAAGACCAACTCCTCGGTCGACGTTCTGTCGGCCTATCGCACGCAGGAGACCAACGACGCTCTGCGCGAGAGCGGGACGACCAACGCCGCTCTGCACTCGCAGCATATCGAAGCCAAGGCGCTCGACATTCGCGTGCCCGGCGTCTCGGCCCCTCTGCTGCGCGATGCCGCTCTCTCGCTGGACGCCGGTGGCGTGGGCTACTACCCCAGGAGCCAGTTTGTGCACGTGGATGTCGGCCCGGTCCGCCAGTGGACCTACTCGCCGCACAAGGCGAAGCGTACCCGCCACGCCGCCCATTCGCGTCGCGCCGGACGCACCAGGCGCGGCTAGAGCGAGGCAACCTCTCTGGAGCGGTGTCATCCTGCGCAACAAGCTCGCACCCCCCTCCAACTTGTCATCCTGAGCGAGCCGAAGGCGAGTCGAAGGACCTGCGGTTTGCACCTTCACACATCGGACAATCTGCGGGCGTGAAACAACCGCAGATCCTTCGACTGCGTATGGCGCAAGGAACCGCGCCATACTCCGCTCAGGATGACACGCGATATAAAGGTGTCGAAACGAACCGATTGGAGCGGTGTGGATTGCGCGTCAGTCGAGCTTCAACTCCGGCTCATTCAAATATCTCTGAAAGTGCTCGACGAACTCGGCAACGTGCAGGCCGTCGATCAGCGCGTGATTGACGTGGATCGACACCGGCATGGTGGAGCGGCCATCTTTCTCGGTGATCTTGCCGAAGGTGATGCGCGGGGCGGAGTCGTTGCCTGCGAGATCGCGCGCATGTGAGATCGAGGTGAAGTCGAACCACGGCAGAACGGAGTAGCGAATCAGGTTCACGTCAGGATAGCGATCCAGGCCGTCGCGCTGTTTCACCTCGTCCACCACGAGCGTGGCCTCGGCGACGAACTCCCGGATGTCATCGTAAAAGTTGTAGTGGCCGAAACCGATGGTGCCGTTAGCGCGCCCAACGGCGCTGCCGCCGTTGACACGCTCATAACGCCACACCTCGCCGTCGACGATGCGCGTTCTGAAGTTCTCCACCATGTGCGCGGCGACAAGTGAGCGATGCACCAGCGATAGAAACACGGAGAGGCGCTGCTGCTTGGCATAGCGAAAGGTCTCGGTGCAATCCACGCGAAGACACACGCCGTGGTAAGGCTCGGCAAATGTGCTGAAGACGTTGAAGATCGCGCGGCGCTCCCAGGTCTCCATGTCGATCCGCTGCCTGTTCCCGACGATGAGTGGCTGCATGGCTTCTATGCTAAACGGCGGCGGCCCCCACAAACTCCGCCATCCCGAGCGAATCTCCATCCTCCTCCAACTTTGTCATCCTGAGCGAGCCGCAGGCGAGTCGAAGGATCTGCCCTTGCACTTCGCGCGATGCCAGAAGGCACGAGTAGCCTCTGCCAAAAAGCTATGCTGTCTTCATGAAGGCAACCATCGCCGAAGAGCGCCTTAAACGCGTGAGCGCCATCTGCCTCGCCTTGCCCGGGACGACACGCGAAGTCACCGGACACCACGTCGCCTTCGACATCCGTAAAAAGACCTTCGCGTATTTTCTCGACAACCACCACGGCGACGGCATGGTTGGTCTTGTCTGCAAGGTGCTGCCGGGCGATAACGCCGCGCTCATCGCAGGGGACCCGGCAAGGTTCTACATGCCCGCCTACGTAGGACCGCGAGACTGGGTGGGGTTGCGCCTCGATGTCGGCCGCGTGAACTGGAGCGAAGCTGCGGAGCTGATACGGCACAGCTACCTGATGGCCGCTCCGAAGAAGCTGGCAGAGGCCGCAGGCCTGCGCAGACAGTAGTCTGCTGCTCTACGGAATCTGCACGAAGACTGCATCGTCCTGTTGCCGGGCCTCGTAGGTCTTCAGCGGAGGGTCTCCTGCAACATCGGAACATCCGGTGGCAATATCGTATCGCCAGCCGTGAAGCGGACACACCACAACGTTGCCCTCCAGGGAGCCCTGGTTCAGCATGGCGTTCTGGTGTGGGCAGCGATTGTCGAAGACGAAAAGACGCGACGGATCCTTGCGCGGACGCGCCACGCACAGCTCAAGCCCGCGCCCTTGGAATGCGCGCATCTCTCCGGGAGCAGGCAGATCCTGCACATTGCACAGCTTCACGATCATGAGTTCATCCTCGCACAACCATGCGATGCCAACGCCGCCCGGCCTACTTGAACAGATGCGAAGCGTGCGTGACTGCGGCACCGGCGCGCATGGCTGCGGCGACTACCGCCGTCTCCGCAATCATCGCCTCCGTCGCGCCCGCGGCGACTGCGGCCTTGCGATGAATCTCCAGGCAGTAGGGGCACTGCGTCGTCAGCGCAACGGCCAGCGCCATCAACTGCTTGTGCAGCGCATCGATCGCGCCGGGCTCGAATGCCACTTTGTCGAATGCCCAGAAGGCCTTCATCCCATCGGGCGCGTTGGCGTCCAGCTTCTTCAACTGGACGAGGTTCTTCATGTCATACATCGGTCTCTCTCCTTCCATGAGAGGGGGCAGCCAGCTTAGACGCAATCTTTGTCGCATCGCGTTGCCGCACCTATACTTGATGCTGGAAGAGGAGTTCGATGGCCGCACTGATTGAAGCAATCAACGTAAAGCGCAAGATGCTCTTCGAGCACGAAAACGCGCCCTACTACTGCATGGACTCCGACGTGAGCACGCCCACCGCGCGCGGCGGACAGACGCTGGTGCGCCTGAAGATGCGCAACATGATCACCAACGCCGTCTTCGAGAAGAGCTTCAAGGCCGGCGACAAGTTCAAGGAGCCCGA
>JAFDVV010000056.1:22380-44701 GCA_018268775.1 Acidobacteriota bacterium
AGCGGGGCCTCGCAGTCCGGCAGCGTTACCAAGACGGCCACGCTCGAAACCGGCCTCGAGATTCGCGTGCCGCTCTTCATTAAGGAAGGCGAGAAGGTGAAGGTGTCGACGGAGAACAGCGACTTTGCCGGCCGTGCATAGTTGCGACTGACGAGCGAAAACAGGGGAAGGATGAGGTAGCAACCGCTACACTGATAGATGTAATGGCGATCATTAAAGCAGTACGCGGGACGCGGGACCTTCTCCCCCCTGAGACAGAGTTGTGGAACCGTGTGGAAGCGACGGCGCGGAGCGTGTTTGCGCGCTACGGTTTCGGCGAGATTCGCACGCCGCTGTTTGAGGCGACCGAACTGTTCGCTCGCGGCGTGGGCGAAGAGACCGACATCGTCTCCAAGGAGATGTACACCTGGGAGGACCGCGGGCGCGCCGAGAGCGACAAGGGACAATCGCTGACGCTGCGGCCCGAGAACACGGCCGGCGTCGTGCGCGCGTACATCGAGCACCACCTTGCCGACAGCGGCATGTTGCAGAAGCTCTTCTACATCGGCCCGCAGTTTCGCCGCGAGCGTCCTCAGCGCGGGCGCTACCGGCAGTTCTGGCAGATCGGCGCCGAGGTGCTTGGGCCGCAGTTCTCGGGCTCGGACTCCGCGCTGCGCGACGCCGAGGTGCTGGAGATGCTGGCCACGCTGCTCAACGAGCTTGGCATCAAGGGTTGGCGGCTGGCGCTGAACTCGGTCGGCTCCACCGACGACCGCCAGCGTTACAGCGCCGCGCTGCGCGAGGCGTTGCAACCCGTGAAGCACAAGATGTGCGAAGACAACCAGCGCCGCGCCGAGACCAACCCGCTGCGCGTGCTCGACTCGAAGGAGCCGAACGACCAGGAGATCATCGACGCTCTGCCGAAGATCGGCGACTTTCTCGGCGAGGACTCGCGCGCGCACTTCGAGCAGGTAAAGGCCGCGCTCGATGCCTGTGGCGTGCCCTACACGGTTGATCCGCGCCTGGTCCGCGGACTCGATTACTACACGCGCACCACCTTCGAGTTCACTGTGCCCGACGGCAGCGGTCTGGGCACGCAGAACGCCCTGCTTGGCGGCGGGCGCTACGACGGCCTGTCGGAGATGCTGGGCGGCCCGAAGGCCCCAGGTATCGGTTTTGCAATCGGCGAAGACCGGCTGATTCTGACGCTGCTGGCACAGTTGGAAGCGAAGGAACCGGCCCGGCTCGACGCCTTCGTCGCGCCGATGGGCGTTGCGCAAAATCCCGCCGCGCTGAAGCTGGCGCAGGAGCTGCGCGCCGCCGGACTGAGGATCGAGGTCGGCGACGGCGCCTTCCGTCTGCGCAAGTCGTTCGAGACCGCCGACAAGCTGGCCGACAAGATGATCATCGTCGGCGAGGACGAGGTGAACTCTGGCCTGTTCACGGTAAAGACCTTTTCAAAGGGCGAACAGGAGAAGATTCCTCGCGCGGAGCTGGCCGAGGCGCTGAGCTTCAAAAAGGTGTCATCCTGAGCGAAGTTTGCCGCGCTTTTGCGGCAAAACGCAGTCGAAGGACCTGCGGTTTCCTAGGAGTACCGCGGTTCGAACGTTCGAAACCGCGGATCCTTCGACTCCGCGACCGAGTCGCTCCGCTCAGGATGACACCAGTTAGAAAAATAGCGATATGTCGAGTTGGAAATCTAGACCTTCAGACTCTTCAGGTAAGGAACGCTTAGCGCCATCAGCGAAGGGTCCTGCTCCAGCTCGACGAAGTAGTTCTTGATGCCGGTCTTCTTCGCGGCCGTAAAGACCTTCTTCCAGTCCACCACGCCCTTGCCCAGCGGCACCTGCTTCGCCTTGCCGTCGGGGCCAACGACCCAGTCCTGGCAGTGCATGGAGATGTAACGGCCGGGAAAGCGGGCGAAGTAATCGACTGGGTCGAAGCCGTCAAGCATGGTGGAGACCTGAAACTGCAGCTTCACGGTCTTGGGGTCGAGATAGCCGATCTCCATATCGTAGACACGCTTGCCGTCGATGCTCGTCACCTCAAAGCCCTCGTTGTGAAGCACGGCCACGATTCCCGCCTCATGCGACTTCGCCGCGAAGGTGTTGAAGAGATCGGTGACTCGCTTCACGTCGTCCACTGTGGGCGGAACACCTTTTTTCAAAGTGCCGAAGCCGAGGCTCGCCGTCGCCATCTGTGTCAGGCCGAACTCTTTGGCCCAGGCAATGCGCTCCTCGGCATGGTCGAACAGCTCGCCGGTGCCGAAGTGCGCGCTGATGCAGGTGAGGCCGTAGTCGCTCAACATCCGGCGCAACTCCTGCGGCTTGTACTGCGCCAGGCTGGAGAAATCTCTGTAGCCAAACGGCGAACAGAGTTCGATGGTCTGGAAGCCTGCCGAGGAGAGGCCCTTCATGGTCCCGGCAAAGTCTGAATTGATGGTTGTGCGGACGGGGTACGTCTGGCAGCCGATAGGCAGGCCCAGGGGATCGGCCATCAGCGATGGAGCTGCGGTGAGCGCGACTGCGGCGGCGACGCTCTGCTGAAGGAAGTTGCGTCGGGTCATCGGCATGACGGTTGGTCTCTCCTTGTGCGTGCTTCCAAAGATTACGACAACTTCGGAACGATTGACGAATGCTGCGCTCCAACGTGCGTTTCAGTGAATGGGAACCGCAATGCACCAACCAAGCCGTCATACTGAGCCAAAGGCGAAGAATCTCAGTATCTTTGCTTTTGGATCGGGCTTTGAACTATAGGGATTCTTCGCCTGCGGCACAGTATGACGGCTTGGCACTTTACGCGCATAGGTTCATAACAGCTTGAAGCTTATTTTTCGGTCTCGAGCGGCTTTCTGGCGAAGTAGTAGAGCGAGTAGGCAAGCAGGCCGAACATGACGACCGACACCCAGTCGTGATGCAGCGGGTTGTGTTCGCTGAAGCGAGGGATGGATCGGTCTGTTGCCGCTTCATAGAGTTTGACCGCGACGCCGAGCAGGCCGACGATGCCGCCGGCCGCGATGAGGCCGGAGGCGAAGAGCGAGCCGGAGCTGATCTCCTCGTTGCCCTCTTGTGCTGTGTTCTCCTTCGCCGCGGTGCGGTCGACCATCCAGCGCATGACTCCGCCTACGAAGATGGCGAGCGTTGTGCCGATGGAGAGGTAGGCTCCGACAGCGAGGGTAAGCGAGCGGATACCGAGCAGCTCGACCATGATGACGAGTGCGACCCCGAGCAGCACCAGCGACCAGGGTAGCTTGCGGCTGAGGATGCCGTTGATGACCGTGGCCATCAGGCGGCCCTGTGGG
The DNA here is from genome assembly GCA_018268775.1 of Acidobacteriota bacterium. Taxonomy (GTDB): domain Bacteria; phylum Acidobacteriota; class Terriglobia; order Terriglobales; family Acidobacteriaceae; genus Edaphobacter. The sequence continues at coordinate 25,661 of JAFDVV010000056.1, forward strand.
GCGGCGGCTTTCTCGCTACCGATGCCCTGCACCCACTGGACTTCGATCTGGCCAGTGGTGGGGTTGTAGAGGTACTTGCCGTCGGCGAGCGTGGAGGAGCCGATGGCGTTGAGCAGGATGTAGCTGCGTCCGTTGGTGATCTCTTCCGATGTGTCCTGCAAACCCACCTTAGCCGCCTCCGGCGTCGAAGATGGGGCACCCGGATTTTCGGCGAGGTGAATGCGCTCGCGGGTGAAGTTGCCCTGGTTCTGCACGCCGTCGGGCAGCGCGGCCAGCGAGATGGCGATGGGCTTCGGCATTCGCTGGAAGCTCTCAAGGCCTTTGTTCATGGCGTTGAGCGTGGTGCCGATGGAGAAGACCGAGATGATGACGCCGATCATGATGGCGAGCTGCTGCTTCCATGGCGTTGCGCCGATCAGGTAGCCGGTCTTGAGGTCCTGCGCCGTGTCGCCTGCATTCGAGGCTGCGATGCAGACGATGCCTCCGATGGTGATGGCGAGCGCGCCGAAGGCCGGGGCCGTCCAGCCCCTGACGAGGAAGATGGCGGCGGTGGCCATGAGTGTTGCGATGGTCATTCCGGAGACAGGTGACGCGCTGGAACCGACGATGCCGACGATGCGCGCGGAGACCGTGACGAAGAGGAAGCCGAAGAGGACGACGAGGAACGAGGCGGCCAGGTTGGCGAGCGCGCCGACCTGCGCTCCGGGGACAGGTTTGAACTGGAGGAAGAACCAGAGGAGAGCGACGAGAAGGACGGAGCCGCCGATGACGACGGACCAGGGGAGGTCGTGTTCGGTGCGGGGTGGGTTTCCAACCGCAGGTCCCTCGACTTCGCTGCGCTCCGCTCGGGATGACACATTCTTGTTTGCGCTATTTTTTTTGCCGATGGAGCGGAAGCCTTCGGCGAGAGCGGCGAAGATCGTCGGTGCGGTGCGGAGAAGGGTGATGAGTCCGCTGCAGGCGACGGCACCGGCGCCCATGGGGCGGACGTAAGTGCGCCAGAGGTCGGAGGGACTCATGTCCTTGATGAGCGTGGTGCCGGGGTAGAGCGGCGTGGAGAGGTGCGAGCCGAAGAAGTAGATGGCCGGCATCAGCACGAGCCAGGAGAAGACTCCGCCGGCGAGCATGACGGCGGCGACGCGCATGCCGATGATGTAGCCGACGCCGAGGTACTCGGCGGTGACGTCGGCGCGGATGGCCCCGCCTTTGAGGAGATGTTGCTCGCCGATGTCGAAGGAGCGGTCGGGCGTTGAGGGGAAGAGGCCGAAGAGGTTCTCGTTCTGGAAGAGGGTGTAGAGGCCGCCGAGTCCGAGTCCGAGGAAGACGCGCGAGGCGAAGCTGCCGCCGCGTTCGCCCGCCATCAGGACGTCGGCGCAGGCGGTGCCTTCGGGGTAGGTGAGCGAGCCGTGCTCTTCGACGATCAACTGGCGGCGCAGCGGGATCATGAAGAGGACGCCGAGCCAGCCTCCGAAGAGCGCGAGGGCGAAGATGCGACTGGATTCGAGGTCGAAGCCGAGGAAGATCAGCGCCGGGAGGGTGAAGATGACTCCCGAGGCGATGGACTGTCCGGCGTTGCCGGTGGTCTGGACGATGTTGTTCTCAAGGATCGAGGCGCGGCCGAAGGCGCGGAGGATGGAGATGGAGAGCACCGAGATGGGGATCGATGCGGCGACGGTGAGTCCTGCACGGAGACCGACGTAGACGGTGACGGCGCCGAAGAGGATGCCAAAGAGAGCGCCGAGGATGAGGGCACGCGCGGTGAGTTCGGGGCGCGACTCGGTGGCCGGGACGAAGGGAGTGAAGGTGGGCTTGGTTGTTGTGGCCATGTAGGGTTTCTCCGCGCAAATTCGCGCTTGGCTGGATGAGTGTACCAGCGGGCGGCGGGGTAAGACGTCTTGTACTGTTTATTCGATTGGATCGGCGGGCGGGAGCGCAAGGCGTTTTGAAGAGCCGGAGAGGGTGTGACGAATGAAAACGGCGATGGCGCAGGCCATGAGGAAGAGCATGGGGCCGGTAAAGAGGAAGCGGTCCTGCGCCCATTTGGGGTCGAGGAGTTGGGGGGTCTGCGTGTTGAACGTTCCGAAGAAGCGCGCGAGGCGGCCCGCGGTGTTATCGCCGCCGAGGACGCTTGAGTTCCGCGATTGCCAGGTGAAGAACCGGATGAGGAAGGCCAGCGTGACGGGGACCCAGGCCCAGTAGATGGCGGGCACGGCGTCGGGTTCGACGAAGCGCGTCAGGCCCGGAGCGATATCGATGATGGCATTGCGCAATCTGCCGAACGGAAGAAGGCCGAGGATGAATCCCGAAGCGGCGAAGATGGGAAGGAAGTAGCTGAGCAGATAGACGAAGCGCGTCGCCGTCGTGAGGTGCAGTTTCGTGCCGATGGCCCAGACGGGAAGCACGAAGATCCAGGCGAATTTAATTGCGAGCACGGCCACAACGATGTAGAGAAAGAGGCACTTGGCGCACCAGGTGAGCACACGGAGCATGGCTTCAGGTGTAGCACAAGGCGGAGGCTGGATGCACCTTGCAAGGTGCTGCAAATCTTGACTTGGGGCCGAGGCGAAGGACTATACTGCGTGCAATGGCGCGGAAGATGGCCTGCGCCACGAGTGAGGTGCGTCTTCAGCCAATGCTGGAATGACAATTCGCTCGAGAGTGGAACCGGGGCTCCTCCCGGTCCTCCTGGTGGCCCGCCTGGCGGGGTGGAGGAATGGCGCGCTATCTCTCGCGTGCTGAAGAGTCCGGGCCGTGTGGCTCGCGCAGTGTTCGACGATCTGGTAACAACTTTCTTTCCCGGTGATTGCAGGGCCTGTGGGGGGCCGTTGCTCACGACGGGGTCTTCTCCGTTATGCGATGAATGTATCGATGGTCTGCGAGCGCAGACGGCGACGCTGTGCGTTCGCTGCGGCGAGGCGCTGGATATCGACGGCCTTCACTACGAGCGGCAGTTCGGCGCAGAGGCGCTGTTGTGTTCGCCGTGCAGGCTTGCACCTCCTGAGTTTGAGCGCGCCGCGGCGTGGGGTCTTTACGAAGACCGGATGCGCGAGCTGATTCATCTGCTGAAGTACGAAGGCGTGCGCTCTGCGGCAAGGCCGCTGGGCAATCTGCTGGCGCGCGTGATCGTCGCGATGGACGATGGCGCCTCGATGGAACGCGAGCCGGTTGTCGTCGCAGTGCCGTTGTTTCCCACGAAGCAGAGGCAGCGCGGCTATAACCAGTCGGTGCTGATTGCGGACGAGGCGATGGATGAGCTGCGGCATGGAGGCGCGTTGGAGCTGCACCCGGCGCATAGCGCGCTGCGGCGGGTGCGCGATACGGAGAGCCAGTTTGGGCTGACGGCCAGCGGGCGGCGGAGGAATCTGCGCGGCGCGTTTGTGGTGGCCGATCCGGTGGCGATCGCAGGTCGCGAGGTTTTGCTGGTCGACGATATTTACACCACTGGCGCGACGGCTCGGGAGTGCGCTCGTGTACTGCGGCAGGCTGGAGCGCAGAAGGTTTGGGTTGCGACAGTCGCCCGCGCGCAGCGGGAGATGGTGGCCAGTTGGAGTTTGCAGCAGGAGAGAAGAGACACACAGACCTGGACGTAGTGCTGAACGTATTTGGACGGAGGACGAGTCGAGATGCAATCGGGCAAGATGCGCAAGCAGGGACTGAACGGGAAGCGGCACGCGGGACATCTGCCGGGACGTGCCGGCCGCACGCTGACCGAGGTAGAGGTGCGGGCCGGGGTCTTCCGGCAGCCGGTGATGCAGACTCCTGTGCTGGTGTTGAACGCATCGTATGAGCCGATCAATATCTGCGGCGCGCGGCGCGCCCTGGTGCTGGTGCTGAAGGGCGTCGCGCGCACTGAGGAGGAGCAGGGGCAGCAGCTCCACGCGGCGCGAATGAATATGGCGATGCCGAGCGTGATCCGGCTGCTGGAGTATCGCAGGATCCCGCACCAGACGCGCGCTCTCTCGAGGAAGAACATTCTGCTGCGCGACCGCAACTGCTGCCAGTACTGCGAGGTGGTGCTGACCGCCGCCGAGTTGACGCTCGACCACGTGATTCCGCGCTCGCGCGGCGGTCTTTCCACGTGGGAGAACCTCGTCGCCTGCTGCCACGACTGCAACCGCAGGAAGGGCAACCAGATGCTTCATGAGCTTACGGACATGAAGCTGAAGCGCGAGCCAAGGCCGTTTACGCTGCACACGTCGCGGCACATCATGCGGATGATCGGCAGTGCGGATGCCGCGTGGCGCAAGTATCTGTACTTCGAGCACAGCGAACCTGCGGCCTGAAGTGAAAACGGTTCGAGCTTCGCTCGAATGACCCACCCATGCCGCGATAAGGCTGCGTCATGAATGGGACACGCGGCTTGATGAATGGGGCACCTGGCTTGATGAATGAGGCCCACGGCGCCGTTGTTTGTCATTCCGTAACGAAGTGAAGGAATCTGTTTTCGTTTGTGTCGTTTCGGCGCAAACAGCAGATTCCTCCGTTTCACTACGGAATGACAAACAAATGAGGCCTGAGCGCTGCGGAATGACAGACCAGGAAACGGTTCGAACTTCGCTCGAATGACCCACCCATGCCGCGATAAGACTGCGTCATGAATGGGGCACCTGGCTTGATGAATGAGGCACACGGCGCCGTTGTTTGTCATTCCGTAACGAAGTGAAGGAATCTGTTTTTGTTTGTGTCGTTTCGGCGCAAACAGCAGATTCCTCCGTTTCACTACGGAACGACAAACAAATGAGGCCTGAGCGCTGCGGAATGACAAACCAAGAAGGCCCGAGCACTGCGGAATGACAAAAACGGTTCGAGCTTCGCTCGAATGGCCCACCCATGCCGCGATAAGTCTGCGTCATGAATGGGGCACCCGTAATTGTGGCCGTATGGAAGAGATGCGGGGGGCTCCGGTCGAAATAACATTTCCATGAGATTCAATAGAATCGAACTCACCGGAGCTCACTTTGTCTGCATGGGTCAAACTTCCTGAGTACCTTCGCACGCTGGCGGCGAACTCGCGCGACGCCGTGCTGCTGGAGACCTCGCGGTTCGACGCGGACAACTTCCGCAGCCACCTGTTTCTCGACCCGGTTGAGACAATCACAGTGAATTCACTGGACAGGATTCCGGCGATGTTTGAGCAGATCGAGTCTGCGGTTGCCGCGGGGCTGCACGTTGCCGGTTTTGTTGGGTACGAGTGCGGAGAGCACTTTGCTCCGAGACGCGGCCGTGGCGGTGCATCTCGCGGAGAGGATTCGTTTCCGTTGGCGTGGTTCGGAGTCTATCGAAGGCCGTTTGTCTTCGATCATGTTGCGGGCGAATTTGTGGGAGAGGCGCCGCCCCCGGTTCAAGAGGAGCAGACGCCCGCAGGCGCGCTTGGCGACGGTCCGCGAGAGTTGCCGCTCGATGTCGCCGAGGTGGACTATGCGCGTTCGATCGAGCGCATCAAGCGGTACATCGAAGCCGGCGACACCTACCAGGTGAACTTTACGGATGCGGTGACGGTGCGATTGCCCTATTCGGCGGCCCAGACGTTTGCCGCGCTGGCGGCGGCGCAGCCTGTTGGCTACAGCGCGCTGCTGCATGTCGAGGAGCGGCACATTCTGTCGCACTCGCCGGAACTCTTCTTTCGCGCGGATGCGGATGGCCGCATTGTGACAAAGCCGATGAAGGGGACGATGCCCCGCGGACTGGACATCGATGGCGACGTGGCGCAGGCGGCGCGGCTCGCGGCGGACGAGAAGAACCGCGCGGAGCACATCATGATCGTCGATCTGCTGCGCAACGACCTGGGGCGCATATGCCGCATGGGGTCGGTGCGGGTAGAGGAACTGTTCGCGGTCGAGCGCTACCGCACGCTGTTGCAGATGACGTCGACGATCGCGGGTCAGATGAGGGCGGGGCTTGGGTGGTATGAGGTATTTCGCGCGCTGTTTCCTTCGGGGTCCATTACGGGCGCGCCGAAGATTCGCACTATGGAGATCATTCGCGAGCTGGAGCGCAGTCCGCGTGGCGTCTACACGGGGGCCATCGGGCATATCGCCCCAACGGGCGAGGCCGCTTTCAATGTGGCGATACGAACGCTGGTTGTCGAGAACGGCGTGGCCCGCATGGGGGTGGGCGGGGGGGTCGTCGCCGACTCCTCGCCCGAGGCGGAGTATCGCGAGTGCCAGCTCAAGGCGAGCTTTCTGACGTCGTCACGCATTGAGTTCCAGCTCATCGAGACGATGCTTGCGGATGAGGGCGGCATCGAGCTGCTTGGGGAGCATCTGGACAGGCTTGCGGCGTCGGCGGCGTACTTCGACTTTGCCTTTGAGCGTCGAGCGGTCGAGGCGCAGGTTGAAGCCTGCGTGCAGGGGCTTCCTCGAGACGCGCGTTGGCGTGTCCGGATGGTGCTCAGCGCCTCTGGTGAGGCGGCATTTTCTCATGCGTTGTTGGAGGAAGGTCCGGCGGAGATCGCGGTCCGTTTTGCGGCGTCGACGGTGAACTCGGGCAACGTCTTTCTTCGTCACAAGACAACGCGGCGAGAGTTATACGACAGGGAGTTGGCGCGGGCGCGTGAAGACGGCTTCGACGAGGTGCTGTTTCTAAACGAGCGCGGCGAGCTGACCGAAGGCGCAATCAGTACGTTGTTCGTGCGCAGCGGAGGCAGGTTACTCACTCCGCCGCTTGTCTGCGGAGTGCTGCCGGGGGTTTTGCGGCGTCACATCCTGGCGACGGAACCGGGTGCAGAGGAGCGTGTGTTGCTGCCGGGCGATCTCTATGCTGCGGAGGCGGTCTTTCTGGGCAACTCGGTGCGCGGACTGCGCCGGGTGGTCCGCATCGAAGGAGACGATCTGCGCGCTCTATCTGCTACGCGAGACGCGGGTTCTGCGTAATCCATGGGTGTTCGCGCCACTCGTCATGAAAAGACATATTTACAGATGGGCATCTCTTTGACGATGATGTAGGCCCGCGTTCGCGGGTATGGCGCGGGGAGCTTCACAGCAGAGGAGTCGGCGGATGCAAACGGACACCGGTATCTTGCGGCAGCTTCTCGATATTGTCACTGGGCCTGAGCGGAGCCGCCGTCTGATTCGGGTGCTGGTCGTCCATCGTGACCTTGTGGCCGATCCCGGGCCACATGTCTCGCGCGCTGTGCTGGCACAGGCGCTGAACATGTTGCTGTATGAGGGCCTGCTGGACCGCGTTCCGGCAGCGGCGTTGTATGTGGACCGCTGCGTTGCGCAGGGGCGGAGCATCATGCACGACCATGGCGCGGTGCGCACGGTCGCGCTGAAAAAGATGGGCGCGCTGCCTGCCGGACAGGAGGCGATTACGCGCGTGCTGCGGCCGCTGGGTTATTTGCTGAACGGTGTGTATCCGTTGGAGCGTCTACGAATGACGGGACGCTCGCACGCGCAGGCCGACTACCCTGAGGACATCGCGCAGTTTTTTGTCAGCGAACTGCACCCGGAGCGTTTCTCGCCGGGCTTCCAGCAGGCGGTCGCGCGTGTTACCGCGACCTCGACAGACCCCGTTACGCCTGAGGCCGCGACGTTGCTGAAAAAGGTCGAGCACGACAAGTCTCTCGCATTGGATGAGGCGGCGAAGCTGCTTCCGGTGCTGGTCGCGGTCTTCGACCGCCAACACGCCGAGCCTGCGTTGGCCGACTATCAGCATCTGCTGGCGGAGTCGCCGGAGATGGCGTGGATCGCGACCGAGGGCAACGCCATCAACCATGCGACCGACCGCGTGGAAGATGTCGACAAGCTGGCAGCGGAACTGAAGGAGTTGAAGCAGCCAGTCAAGGAGGCGGTGGAGACGTCGCAGTCGGGCCGGGTGAGGCAGACGGCGTTTCAAGCCGCGCGGGTGATGCGGCGGTTCAAGTGCGCCGATGGCAGCATGATCGAACGCGAGGTGCCAGGATCGTTCTACGAGTTCATCACGCGGTCGCGCATGCCGGAAAAGGATGGAAGACGTCCGCTCGACCTGAGCTTCGACAGCTCCAACGCACACGCGATCTTCAAGATGGCTGCGAACTCTGGAACGGCCGCGGGTGCGAAGACGGCGAATGCGAAGTAGCATGGAGTAAAGAAGAGGAAAAGAGAACGCTCCGTTGTCTACGACCACTGTCTCCGCACCGTCTCCGTTTGTGCTGCTTCCCAGCTCGCATGCGCGCGCCCACGAAAGCTTTGCTTCTGCCCAGGCGCTTGAGCAGGCGTTGCGGCAAAAGGTGCGGGGCGAGGTGCGCTTCGACGCCGCTTCGCGCGCGTTGTATGCGACCGATGCCTCGAACTACAGGCATATTCCCATTGGCCTGGTTATTCCGCTCGATGAAGACGACGTGGTCGCAACGGTGGCGGTGTGCCGCGAGTTCGGAGCGCCGGTGCTCTCGCGCGGCGGCGGGACGTCGCTGGCGGGACAGGGAACGAACGCCGCGGTCATCCTCGATTTTTCGAAGTACATGAACAAGATGGGAGCAGTCGATCCCGTGACCCGCACGGTGCACGTGCAGCCGGGCATCGTGCTCGACCGCGTGCGCGAGGCGGCGGAGAAGTTTGCACTCACCTATGCGCCCGATCCGGCGACGCACAGCCGGTGCACGATCGGCGGCATGATCGGCAACAACTCCTGCGGCGTCCATGCGCTGATGGGCGGCAAGACGGTGGACAACATCCACTCGCTCGACATTCTGCTATACGACGGAACGCGGCTGACGGTTGGCGCGACTACCGATGAGAAGCTTGCGCAAAAGATCGCCAGGGGCGGGCGCGAGGGCGAGCTTTATGCGGGATTGAAGCGAATCCGCGACACCTATGCGGACCTGGTGCGTCAGAAGTTCCCCAACATTCCGCGCAGGGTCTCGGGCTACAACCTCGACGAGCTGCTGCCGGAGAACCGCTTCAACGTGGCGCGGGCGCTGGTTGGGAGCGAGGGAACGTGCGTTGTGATCCTCGGCGCGACGCTGAACCTTGTCGAGAGCCCGCAGTTCCGCACGCTGGTGGGACTGGGCTTTGAGGATGTCTTTATCGCCGCCGACCACGTTCCGCTGGTGCTGACGCACAAGCCTATCGGGCTTGAAGGCATGGACGGCCTGCTGCTCGATTCGTTGCGTTTGAAGCAGAAGGCGCTGAACGATATTCCGCTGCTGCCAGAGGGACGCGGCTTCCTGCTCGCCGAGTTCGGCGGAGCGACCCAGCAGGAGGCGGACGAGCGCGCACGTACGGCGGCAGAGGCGCTTGCGGGCGTCACGACGGCGCGCATCTACAACAACGACGAGGCGCACCGCGTCTGGGCGATCCGCGAGTCGGGGCTGGGGGCGACCTCGTTTGTGCCGGGTAAGCGCACGGGTTGGGAGGGGTGGGAGGACGCGGCCGTAGCGCCGGAGCAGTTGGGTTCGTACCTGCGCGAGATATTTGCGCTGATGCAAAAGTTTGACTACGAGGCCCCGATGTATGGGCACTTCGGCCAAGGCTGCGTGCACATGCGGCTGAGCTTCGACCTCGAGACGGAAAAGGGCATCCTCGCCTTCCGCGAGTTCATGGACAAGGCGGCCGACATCGCGCTGGCGCACGGCGGTTCGCTCTCGGGTGAGCACGGCGACGGCCAGGCGCGCGGCATCCTGCTGCCGAAGATGTTCGGGCCTGAGCTGATGGAAGGCCTGCGCGAGTTCAAGCGGCTGTTCGATCCCGCCAATCGCATGAACCCGAACAAGATGATCGACTCGCACGAGATTCACGAGGATCTTCGATTGGGCGCGGACTACAAGCCGTGGGAGCCGAAGACGCACTTCGCGTTTGCCGAGGACCAGGGATCGTTTGCGAAGGCGACGCTGCGCTGCGTCGGCGTGGGAGCGTGCCGCAAGGCCGATGCGGGGACGATGTGTCCCAGCTACATGGCGACCGGCGAAGAGCAGCACTCCACGCGCGGCCGCGCGCATCTGCTGTGGGAGCTGATGCAGCGCGAGGTGTTGCCGAATGACTGGGCCAACGAGCAGGTGCGCGAGTCGCTGGACCTGTGTCTCTCGTGCAAGGCGTGCAAGAGCGAGTGCCCGGTTTCAGTGGACATGGCCACCTACAAGTCGGAGTTTCTGTCGCACCACTATGAGCATCACTCGCGACCGCTGGCGCACTATGCGTTTGGGATGATCGACAAATGGGCGCGGCTGGCCTCGTTCGCGCCGAAGCTGGTCAACGCGCTCAACGGTGCGCCTGGAATCTCGCACCTGATGAAGAAGGTGCTGCACATCCATCCCAAACGCACCTTTCCAAAGTTTGCGAAGCCGTTTACGCCCGACCGCAGAATGGCGCGCGATGCGCGTCGCCGCCGCGGAGACCGCAGAGAGCCGCTGCCAGCGGACGCGCCGAAGGTGTTTCTCTGGGCCGACACCTTCAACAACTACTTCCACCCGGCCACGATGCGGGCGGCGCACCAGGTGCTGACGTCGGCAGGCTTCCGCGTCACGCTCCCGAACCGCCACCTGTGCTGCGGGCGTCCGCTGTACGACTTTGGCCTGCTGGAAACGGCGAAGCAGTATCTGGAGAAGGTGCTCGACGCATTGACCGCCGAGATCGATGCCGGAACGCCGGTCGTGGTGCTGGAGCCGAGCTGCGCCTCGGTCTTTCGTGATGAGCTGGTGAACCTGATACCGAACGACCCTCGCGCACAGAAGTTGCGCTCGCAGATATTTCTGCTGAGCGAGTTTCTCGTCCGCTACGCGCCCGACTACGAGACGCCGAAGATCGACGGCAAGATCGTCGTGCATGGCCACTGCCACCACAAGGCGGGCCCGGGCATGGCGGATGAGGTGAAGGTGCTGCGCGCGACAGGCGCGGAGGTGGAACTGCTGGACTCCGGCTGCTGCGGCATGGCTGGGCCGTTCGGCTTTGAAGAGGACAAGTTCGAGGTCTCGCAGAAGCTGGGCGAGCGCGTTCTGCTGCCTGCCGTTCGCAACAACCGGGAGGCCATTATCGTCTCCGATGGTTTCAGTTGCTGCGAGCAGATCACGCAGAACACCAGTGCAAGGCCGAAGCACCTGGCGGAGGTCCTGGCGGAGGCGGAGCGTTAGTGTATGGATCTAAAGTTCCCCGCAAGCCCAACACATACCGGCCGAAACCGCAGGTCCTTCGACTTCGCGCTCCGCTCAGGATGACACTTTTGGAAGAGGATAGGGCTGGACTGCCAGTGAAACTCCGATTGTCATCCTGAGCGAAGTTAGCCGGTTTTCGGCAAACGCAGTCGAAGGACCTGCGGTTGAACTCCCCGATCTATGTAGCGAACTTCGGACTCACCACGCTAGTAGCGCAGCTCGCCGATGAAGACACCAAACGGCGGAAGCGTCATGCCGTCGAGGTGCATTCCTCCCATGGCGTTGTCCGATCGCATGACCGTGCGCAGGAAGCTGCCTTTGAGATGCAGCCGTTGCATGTCGGCCTTCAGCGAAACAGTCACTGGCTGCGCCGACAGGTTTTCGATGACGACAATCGCAGGCGTTGCGAGCGAGACGGCCTGCGGTTTGCGCACCCATGCCAGTACGTTCTGGTCGTCGTGATTGAGGACAATGGTTTCGCCCGTGCCGACGGTGCGGTTGCTATGGGCCAGCGCGCTGAGTTGGCGATACCAGTTCAGCAGCGAGGCAGGGTCTCGGTCTCCCGCCGCTACGCTCATCGCCGCCGGTTGCTCGTTCTTCTTCGGTTGATCGAACGAGATGACGGGCGAAGCGGCATCCCTGAGGCCGAGTTCCTGGCCGTAGTAGAGCATCGCTCCGGCGCGCGTCGTCAGCAGCATGGTCGCGAGCGCGCGGGCGATCTCGGCTGGATGCGAGCCGTCGCTGTAGCGGTCGATGCTGCGTTTGAGCCCGGGCCCGTCGGAGTACAAAAGCGGAATGCCCGGCCCCTTGCCGGCCATCTGCAACGACGCTTCAAGTGCGGGACGAATGGTTGCAGCGGAGAACTTCTCCTGTGTTCCGGGGCGGCCATCGGCGATCAACTGCGGTGCGCCGGTACGGGACGTGGCGCCGATCGCTGCAAGGTCGCCGACGATGATGCTCTGCCCCGCAAAGCTGCCGAACGTTTGTCTGATCCCCGCTACTTGTTCTGAAGTGGCCCCTGCGGCGTGAAAGCCTGCGATGCCGTGCGTGAGCCACAGCCGCGTCGTCTCGGCGAGGTTTGGAGCGTGCGCGTCGAGCTCGATCAGAACGCGAATGTTGAACTGGCTTGCGCGGCGGACGATGGCATCGAGGTCGTCCATGGTCCCGAGCGCGGGGTCGATGGGTTGCTTTGCGTCGGCGCTGAGCGAAGTCAGAAGCAGCGCATCGACGCCGATGGAGTGGACGTAGTCGAGATGGGATGCGAGGCCATGCAGTCCGCCAAACCCGCGTGGGTCGGCCCGATAGGCGACGGCGTGGCTCCACCACGGCACCGCACTCATGCCGGAGCCCGCCCAGCCCGGTCTGGCGAGCGTTTGCGCTGGAGCGAGCGAGGTGAGCGCAACGGTCAGCGAGAGGCTCAGAGCGCGAAGCAGGCGATGAAGGGCGGGTATCGGCATAGGCGTCGTTTCAAGGAAGACTTTGGAGACTCGGCCGTCTGAGCCACACACACTTTCGATGCTAACGCCGTATGTGCCGACGCCGGAAGCCGAGGGTCTATACTTTCGCGGTACCAGGATCTTCGCGGCCCCTTGGGGAGCGCGATGGAGTGCGGAGTATACGCCTGCACACGGAATGGCAGTTTCGACGTAGAGTGATCGTGTCGTTCACGCGGTAGCCGGGCCCCAATCTCTCTTGTGGAGGCTGGCCAATGATTACGACCATCGTAGGTTTTGCCATCAGCATGGCATTCCTCTTTCTGATGCTGAGCGCTGCGTGCTCGGCGATTCAGGAGATCGCCGCAAATCTTTTGCGGTGGCGGGCGGCGACGCTCTCGCGCGGTCTGGCGGGCCTTCTGCTGAGCGATGGCTTCAAGGAAGAGCTTTATGGTCTGCCGCTGATCAAAGGGCTGTGCAGCCCAAACTTCATGGGCAGGCTCGAATTGCCTTCGTATATTCCCTCGCCAACGCTGGCGCTGGCGATCCTTCAGGTGGCCGACGACCACGGCATGAAGCTCGATGGGTCTGCTTCTGCGAACCCGCAGACGAACAAATTTGTGCAGACGGAAAAGCTGCTTGCCTCGCTGTTGCGCGGCTGCACGAACGCGACCGAGCAGCGCAAGCGCATCGAGGGGTGGTTCAACGACTCGATGGACCGCGTCTCCGGCTGGTACAAGCGCAAGTCGCACGCGTGGATATGGGTCTTCGGCATCGTCCTCTGTCTGGCGCTCAACGCCGATTCCATCTCTCTGAGCAAACGCTTCTGGAACGACCAGTCTTTGCGCGACGCCGTGGCCAACGAGGCGACCGAGTATGTGAAGTCGACGCCGCAGGGCAAGGCGACCGGCGACGACAAGGCGGAACTCGATCAGGCGATCCACCGCATGAACCTGCTGCGCGAGCACCTGCCCGGCGTTCCGCTGGGATGGTGTTTCGTCGACACGAAGGCCGCTCGCCAGCCGAACCAGGATTCCGCCATCCAGGCGGACGGACTTCAGGCAAAATGCTGGCCCGACCTTGTGCACCCCACATCGACGCCGTATAAGGTCTCACTCTCGGGGACCGACCCCCGTCTGGTCGACCTGGGCGACTGGAGCTGGTGGCTGTGGAAGGTCCTCGGGGTCCTCGCAACGGTGCTTGCAATCTCGCAGGGCGCGCCCTTCTGGTTTGACCTGTTGCAGAAGGCCGTAAACCTGCGTCTCGGGGGAAATCCACCGGCGGCGCCCGAGCCAAAGAAGCCGTAAGTCGGGCGACAGGCTCTTTCGCCGCGCTTTTTTCGATAGAATCGTCGTTGGCGCAACAGCGCATGAGGACGGCGGCATTATGGCATCTGCGATGGCAAGCATAGCGGCGTTGAAGGGCACCCACCAGGAGTTGAAGTCGAAGATGGAGAAGTCGGTGGAGGATTTCCGCGCGCATCTGGCCGCGGCGCGCACCGGCCGCGCCAACGTGCACATGCTCGACCAGGTGAAGGTCGACTACTACGGCACCGACACGCCTGTGGCCCAGCTTGGCCAGGTCAGCACGCCTGAGCCGACGATGATTCTTGTGCAGCCCTACGACAAGGCGATGGTCTCGGCGATCGAGAAGGCGATTCGCACCTCGGGCACGGGTTTGAACCCCATGTCCGACGGCACGGTTGTGCGCGTGCCTGTGCCCCCGATGACCGAGGAGCGTCGCAAAGAGGTCGTCAAGCAGCTCCAGAAGACACTCGAAGACCACAAGACGGCGATCCGCAACATACGCCGCGACGGCAACGACCAGATCAAGAAGGCAGCAAAGGACAAGCTGATCTCGGCCGACGACGAGAAGCGTGCCGGCGAAGAGGTGCAGCAGTTGACTGACGCCGAGATCAAGCGCGTCGAAGACCTCTTCAAGGCGAAGGAAAAAGAAGTGATGACGGTCTGAGCTGTTTAGACTAACCGTCATTCTGAGCCGTAGGCGAAGAATCCCAGTATCTCGCCGGCACCAGCACTACAGAGATTCTTCGCCTTCGGCTCAGAATGACGGCTGAAGTGGATAACGATGTGCTCGGCTGATGTCGAAGTTTCTTCTGCAAGTTCGTAACAGGCTGTTGAGACCCTCAGCTTGTTGTGTGGTCGACGATGATCTTCCAGCCCTTGTCCGTTTTTTCGAGCACGAGCGAGAAGATGCCGTCGGCGTTGCCCCCTTCTTTCTTTCCGCGTTCGAGGTGGTACTTGCCGATGACGACGGCGAACCGCTCGTCGAGCGCGTGGACCTCAAGCTCGGAGAAGCCCAGAGTCCCCATGATGGCCTTGCTGGGATAGTTGCGCTTGTAGGTTTCGACCATGCTTGTAAAGCCGCGGTTGACCGTGTTTGTGATGAAGAGCGTGTCGGGAGAGTTCTTATAGGCTTCGGAGAAGGCGTCGATGTCGCCGCGGTTCCACGCCGCCTCCTGCGCCAGCAGCACCTTGATCACGTCGAGCTGTTGCTGCGGCACGGTTGTAAGCCCCTGCTGCGCCGCAGAGGGAAGAGCGGCGGACAGGGCCAGCACGATCAGCGGCAGAAAGATGCGGAGACGAAAAGACACGGGCCACCTCATGGCAACTGCGTCCACTGTAGCAAAGGCGGGGCGGGCGGCTGGAAGCTAAGTCTTCGGGTCGCAGGAGGGCCTTGCCGTCGGAATGATCCAGATCACGGTTACGAGCGTGATGGCTCCGAGCGCGACGTAGGGGTGGAAGTGCGCCAGGGGAATGGCGGCCATATAGATGGCGAGGCTGGCGATGTGTTTGCGTTGGGTCGCCACGTCATCCGATGAAAGCTCCTCGTTCTTCTTCAGCAGGCGTCCGACGGAGAGACGCAGCAGAAAAAACATGAATCCCGTAAAGATCATCGACGCCGCGTAGGTGGCCACGGAGAACGAGTCGGAGTGTTTCTCGATCACGTACGAGGTGAAGAAGGGAAGCAGCGATGCCGCAAAGAGAAACCCGAGGTTCGCGTAGAGCACGCGGTGGTCGCACTCTTCGATGCGGTTGACCAGATGGTGGTGATTCACCCAGTAAATCGCGACGAAGGAGAACGAGAGCAGGTAGACGAACAGGATGGGCGCGAGTGAGAGGAGTCCAGCCAGACCATCCTCGTGCGGGATCTTCAGCTCCAACACCATGATGGTGATGATGACGGCAAGAACTCCGTCGGAGAAGGCCTCGAGGCGTGTCGTTGAAAACATCTTCTCGCTCATGGGCCGAGGATACCGCAGGACATCGGCGGCGGCATAGAATAGCGTCATGGCCGCTACCTCAGCATCGACCCATGTCGTTCGCGCTGTGTGTTCGCACGACTGCCCTGACTCCTGCGGGGTCCTCGTCACGGTCGACGACCTGACGGGCCGCGCCATCAAGATGCAGGGCGACCCCTCGCACCCGGTCACGCGTGGGTTTTTGTGCGGCAAGGTGGCGAAGTATCTCGACCGCGTCTACTCGCCCGACCGCCTGCTCTACCCCATGCGGCGCAAGGCAGGCGTACCCAAGGGGGCCCTTGCGAAGGGACACGAGGCCGAGGCCTTCGAGCGCATCACATGGGACGAGGCGCTGGACGAGATCGCCGCGCGCCTCCAACAGATCGCCGCTGAGCACGGCCCGGAGAGCATCCTGCCCTACAGCTACGCCGGGACCATCGGCCAGCTTGGTTACGGCTCGATGGACCGCCGCTTCTTCTACCGCCTTGGGGCTTCGCAGTTGGACCGCACTATCTGTTCTTCGGCGGGCGGCGTTGCGCTGAGCAGCGTCTATGGCATCCGCCTGGGCACAGTGCCGGAGGACTTCATCCACGCCGGGCTCATCTTCGCCTGGGGAGCCAACATCCACGGCAACAACATCCACCTGTGGCCCTTCATCGAAGAGGCGCGCAGGCGCGGCGCGCGGCTGGTCGTCATCGACCCCTACAAGACGCGCACGGCTGCGCTCGCCGATGAGCACCTGGTCATCAACCCCGGCACCGATGCCGCGCTGGCGCTCGGCATGATGCACGTCATCCTTCGCGATGGTCTGGAGGATCGCGAGTACATCGCCCGCTGCGTGCACGGCTTCGATGAACTGAGAGCCCACGCGCTTGATTCACGGCACGCGCCCGAGGCAGTCGCGAAGGCGACCGGCATCGACGCCGCGACGATCGAGCGGCTGGCGCGAGCGTATGCCACGGCAGGCCGCAACGGGAGCCGTCCGGCGGCGATCCGGCTGAACTACGGCACGCAGCGCAGCGAGTACGGAGGCACCTCGGTTCGCGCCATCGCCATGCTTCCCCTGCTGACCGGCGCGTGGCAGTACAAGGGCGGCGGCTTGCAGCTCTCCACGTCAGGGGCATTCCCTTGGGCCGAGAACAAACTGCGAATGCCGGAGCTGATGCAGGCAAGTCCGCTGGGCCGCGCGGCGCGCATGGTGAACATGAACCGGTTGGGCGAGGCGCTGACCGCGCCCGATGCTGGAGTCGGGGGGCCTCCGGTGAAGGCGCTCTTCGTCTACAACTCCAACCCGGCGGCGGTGGCTCCCAACCAGAACGATGTCCTGCGCGGAATGCGACGCGACGACCTCTTTATGGTGGTGCACGAGCAATTCTTCACCGACACGGCCGACTACGCGGACATCGTGCTGCCCGCGACGACGTTTCTGGAGACGAAGGACGTGCAGGGGGCCTATGGGCACCAGTACGCGCAGCTCTCGCAGCAGGCGATTGCGCCGCTGGGCGAAGCGCGCAACAACGTCCGCCTCTTCGGTGAGCTTGGCCGCAGGATGGGTTTCACGGAGTCCTGCTTCGACGACCGCGAGGACGAGCTGATCGATCAAACTCTTGGCGAAGGCTCGCCCTGGTTCAAGGGCATCACGCGCGAGACGCTCGAGCGCGAAGGCCGCATCCGCGTTGCGATGCCTGTGGACGCCAACGGCGACACGCTGCCGTTCTCGACCGCCGACTGGTTTCGCACGCCAAGCGGTCGCGGCGAAGTGGTGCCTGTGCCTGTATTCAGGGCACCCACGGAGTCGCGCGCCCATGCGACCGAGTACCCGCTCGAATTTCTTGGACGCAAGGCCGACAACTACATGAACTCCACCTTCGCCAACATCCCCACGCACCAGCGCATGGAGGCGAAGACCGCTGGCATCCTCGAGATGCATGCCTCCGACGCTGCACCTCGCGGCATCGCGAGCGGCGATGAGGTAGAGATCTTCAACGCTCGCGGCAGCATTCGGCTTCACGCGCAGGTGAACGGCCAGGTGGGGCAGGGCGTCGTCTCAGCGCGGTTGGAGTGGAACAAGCTCACCGCCGGTGGCGCGAACATCAACACGTTGACCAGCGAGCGGCTGACGGACATCGGCGGTGGTGCGACCTTCTACTCCGCGCTGGTCGAAGTCCGCAGAATCTGACCGACTTTCGGAAGCCTCGGCATTGCCTGCATCATCCGATTCCTGTAACCCCCAAATACTCGATGGAGCCACCTTATGGGAACCGGTCTGCCTACCCTCGATGAGATTCGCAAAGCCTCTGAGCTGATCTACAGGACAATGCCCGCCACGCCGCAGTATGCCTGGCCTCTGCTCAGCGCGCGCGCAGGGGCCGAGGTGTGGGTGAAGCATGAGAACCACTCGCCCGTGGGCGCCTTCAAGATTCGCGGCGGCCTTGTCTATATGGACTGGCTCAGGCGCGAGCGGCCCGGGGTAAAGACCGTCGTCACTGCGACGCGAGGCAATCATGGTCAGTCGATCGCGCTGGCTGCGACGCGCATGGGAATCCGTTCTGTGATTGTCGTTCCCCAGGGCAACAGCAGCGAGAAGAACCGCGCCATGCGCGAGCTGGGGGCCGAGCTGATCGAGGCCGGTGACGACTTTCAGGCGGCGCTCGAACACGCGGTACAGCTTGAGCGCGAGAACGGCTGGCACTGGGTCCCGAGCTACCACCCTCTGCTGGTTACGGGAGTGGCCACTGCTGCACTTGAGTTTCTCTCCGCCGCGCCTGCGCTCGATACGGTTTACGTTGCCATCGGCATGGGCTCCGGCATTGCAGGCACGATTGCGGTTCGCGACGCCCTGGGATTGCGGACGAGGGTGGTTGGCGTTGTCTCGCGTCATGCGCCGGCCTTTGCGCTGTCGTTTGCTGCCGGTCACATTGTCGAGCACGCTGTCTCAACACGCATCGCCGATGGGGTCGCCTGCCGAAAGCCCACCGATTCCGCGCTCGATATAGTGCGCGGCGGGGCCGATCGTATCATCGAAGTGGACGACGATGAGGTTGAGCAGGCGATGCACATCCTGTTTGCGGACACCCACAACGTCGCCGAAGGTGCCGGGGCGGTTGGGCTCGCCGGGCTGCTGAAGGACCGTCCGCAGGGAGGCCCGCGCGTCGGGACCTTTCTCGGGGGTGGCAATGTCGATAGCGCTGTCTTCGCCCGCGTCCTCGGCGGGTCTGCCTGAGCGCAACCTTCGGCGGGCGCATTTAGGGAGGCTCTGATTAAGTTCTGCAAGCGTACCT
>JAFDVV010000057.1:0-29607 GCA_018268775.1 Acidobacteriota bacterium
TGTAAACTCGACGATCAGTATGCTGTTTGAAACTGCGATTCCCGCCGTCATCACCAGACCCATCAGCGACATCACATTCAAGGTGGAGCCCGTGGCCCAAAGAAAGACCAGTGCACCTGAGATTCCAGGCGGGATTGCCAGCAGGATGATGAACGGGTCGGAAAACGAAGCAAACTGCGCCATCAGGATGAGATAAACGAGAACAACTGCGAGGAGGAGGCCGATGCCAAAGCTAGCAAAGGATGCCTGCATGTCGCGGATCGTACCGCGGATATTGACTGTGACGCCTGCCGGTTTGTCCATGCGATTGACAATCGATTGGACCTGCTTCTCGGCGGCGTTGAGGCTTTCGGACTTTGGCATGACGTAGATATCGATCACGCGCCGAAGTTGGTAGTGGTCGACCTCAGTCGGCGTATCAATCGCCTGAATGCTTACTACCGATTGCAGCGGAGTCGTGCGCAAGCCATTTGGAGAGCGCAGGGGAATCTGTCGAAAGTCTGTGAGGGTCTGGATCTGATTTTCCGGGTACTGTACGGTCAGCATGTAGCTGTTGCCACTCTTGGGGTCGACCCAGAAGCTAGGCGCGATCATGCCGTCGGAGGTCAGAGCGGTAATCACATTGCCAACGACATCCTTAGGGGTAATTCCCAGAAGTGCGGTCTGTGGCCGGTTGATGTTCAACTCTAACCCGGGGTAGTCGAGGTCTTGCGGTACAAGCACGTCGTTAACCGTGGACAGCTTCCTGATCTGTGCCGCAGTGCTTTTCGCCAGAGTGTAGGCTTCCTTCAAGTCTCTTCCGCCGATTTGAATATCGATAGGCGCCGGCTTTCCCTGGTTTACGACAGAATCGACAAGCCCGCCGGCCTGGAAGTATGCGGACACGTCAGGGAAATCGCCAGCCAGTGTCTCACGTACCTTCTGCATGTATGCGTAACTTCCGGTCTTGTGGTCTTCCTTCAGACTTACCTGAATAAAGGCGGTGTGCATGCCGGAGTTGGATGTGTAAATAGCCGAGAGATCGGGCGTGATGCCGATATTGGAGACGATCATGTTCAGGTCTTCCGGCGACACAACACTGCGAATGTCCCGCTCTATCTTTGAGATATAGTCGTCGGTCACTTCGATGCGCGTACCGGCCGGTACTTTTACATTCACAACAAACTGACCTGGATCAGTGCGAGGAAAAAACGCTTTCCCAAGGATTGGGTAAGCGGCGAAACTTATCAGAACGGCGAAGCTGATAAGGGCCGTGACAATACCGGCGTTTTGAAGTGCGAGGTCGACTTTGGCGATGTACCAACCCTCAAGCTTGCGGAACACAATGTTGAATTTGTCCACGATGACTCGGAAAAAGCGAATGTTACGTTTGCCATCCTTAACATCCTCATGTTGGACTCCTGCCGGTGTGTGTTCTGTGTGGCTCGGGTCGATCGTAATGAACAGCGAACAAAAAAGCGGCACGACCGTCATTGCTACGAAATATGACGCGAAGAGGGCAATGACGACTGCAAGAGCAAGCGCGGTAAAGAGATATTTGCTGACGCCATACAGCATGAGAACGGGAAAGAAGACGATGCTGGTGCTGACAGTTGCAGCCAGCACTGCGAGTTGCACCTCCGCGCCGCCTTTGATTGAGGCCTCTGTGGGAGACTCTCCCATCTCCATATGGCGAAAGATGTTTTCGAGGACCACGACTGAGTTGTCGATGAGGCGTGACAATGCGAGAGCCAGTCCGCCCAGCACCATTGTGTTGATCGAACTTCCGCCGAAGTTGAGGCCAAGAAAAGTTGCCAGAACTGAAATGGGGATGGATATCAGGACGGCGATCGTCGCCCGCACATTCCCGAGAAAAAGAAGGATCATCAATGCCGTGAGAGCAAGGCCGATGGTGCCTTCATTAATGACGTTCTTCACGGCTATCTTCACAAAGGCAGATTGATCGAAAACCACGTCCGTCTTCAACACGGAGGGGATGTCGAGCAATTGACTGACGGCCTTCTTAACGCCGTTGACGATTGTGATGGTGTTCGAATTGCCGCCTTGTTTGAGGACGGGGATGTAGACAGAGTGCTGGCCGTCCACGCGAACGATATTCGTTTGCAGTTGGCCACCGTCCACTGCTCTGCCTATATCGGCGACCATGACGGAAGCATTGCCGACCGTCTTGAGCGGAAGATCGTTGATCTGATCGACTACAGGCACCTGGCTGTTGGCATAGATGTTGTAGTCCTTCATGCCGATGCGTACATCGCCCGCCGGGAGAATGAGGTTCGACTTGTTTAGCGAGTCGACGACATCCATCACGCTCATCTGATGTGCTTCGAGCTTGATGGGGTCGACGTAGACCATGATCTGCCGGTAGCGCCCGCCATAGGGTTGCGGAACGGATGCGCCGGGAACGTTGGCTACCTGGTTTCGTACGGTGAACTGCGCCAGGTCCTTCAACTGCGTTTCGTTCAGGCCCTGTCCCTTCAAGGTGATGAGACACACGGGAAGGTTGGCCGCATCGAACTTGAGAACGACTGGGGGAAGCGTTCCGGGCGGCAGTCTTCGCAGGTTGGCCATCGCCAGGTTGGAGATGTTGCTGACTGCCGCATTTGCGTCAGTGCCTGGCTGAAAGTAGATTTTGATCAGGCTTACACCCGGTAAGGAGCGCGATTCAATGTGGTCGATGCCGCTTCCCAACGTGAAGAACCGCTCATAACTGTTCGTAATGTCCGACTCAATCTGCTGCGGAGGCATTCCCGCATAGAAGGTTGCTACAACTACAACAGGAATGTTGACGCCTGGGAACAGATCGACCGGCATGCTTGTAACCGCCGTGACGCCAACCACCATCACAAACAAGCACATCATCAGAATGAAGAAAGGATATTTGATGGCGAAGGATGACATTACGACATCCCTCCTTCACCCGGCATGCCGATGGTGCTTTGCTTTGGAACAACAAGTTGTCCTGGCTGATAATTTGCCTGGGCGGACACGATGACCGTTTGGTGTTCCTGGAGACCGCGGGTGATCTGCACGCGGTTGGGGCCTTGGATGCCCACCACGACCGGTACCTTCTCTACGCGGTTGGCTGCGTTCACGGCCAGCACATAAGAACTGCCGTCGGGCCCTTTGACAATCGCTCCTGCAGGCACGCTAACAGCATCTTTCTGTTCCTGAAGAACGATCGTGACCTCAGCCGTCATGCCGGTGCTGAGCGTAAGGTCGGAGTTGGGGATATCAACTTCCGCCAGCATGGTCCGCGTCGAAGAGTTGAGTTCACGTGTGAATCGCACGATCTTCCCTGCGATCTGCTTTCCTGTCGATTGCACATCGATAGTCATGTCGCCGCCAACCTTGATGAAGGGAACGTCCTCTTCGGGAATGGGCATGCGAAGGCGAAGCATGTCGCTTTGTGCAACTCTCACGACGGGCATCGACTGAGTATTTGAAGCGGTACCAGCCTGGATGAGGGAACCGACGTCGGCGTAGCGCATCGTGACGACGCCATTGAAGGGTGCCGTCACGACGGAGTAGTCCTTGAGCGATTGCACTCTCTGACCCTCCGCCCGAGAGATGCCGAGTTGCTCCTTTGCAGCTTCGAGGGCTGATTTGGCTACGCCAATCCTGGCCTCAGCGTCCTGGTCTTTCGCGCGAGCGTCATCCAGTTCCTGTTCGGCGATCAATCCTGGCCGTTGCTTCGAAGCTTCGTCGAGGCGAGTGAAAGCTGCATGAAGGGCCGCATGATTGGCTTGCGCCAGAGTTACATTGTTCTGTGCGCGCGCGATCTCCGACTGGCTGTGCCGTACCTGCGCCTGCGCAGCCACCACCTGTGCGCTAAGCTCCGGGACTTCAAGTGTTGCAATGATCTGTCCGAGCTTGACGCGATCGCCAATGTCGACATTGATTTTGCGGATATATCCCGAAACCTTTGCATGCAGTTCAACCTCCTGATAAGGCTGAAACTCGCCCGCCACAGTCAGAGTGTTTGCGATATCGCTTCGTTCGACCTGGGCCACGGAAGCAGTCACAGGGACGGCAGTCGCTGCGCGTTGTTCGCGGCAGCCGGCGAAGATGAAACAGAGGAGCGGTACCGAAGCAGCGGCCCGCAATGCAATCGACACAGATTGTGTCCGCATAAAATGCACACCTATCGTCAGTTGTAATGTTTTTGCGAACTGCAGCCATCCCAATGAGCAAAAATGCTCCAAAAGGGGTTACTGATCTGGAACGGCGGCTTAGAGCGAATGAGGATAGGCAGGAGGAGGGCGGAACGAGAAGAAGTTTAAAGCCGATACTTGTCCGCCAGGAGAAAAATCAATATCGGGAAACCAAAGCGATGAAACAAGGACAAGGCCGATCGATGCTGCCGCTAGAACGATGAGGCAGGGAAGCGACAGGGCAGTGTGAACGTGAGCCCTGTTGACTTCGACAGCCTGCGCACCTGAGGCCTTCTCTTTCTGGGACAGAAGTTTGGCGTGTGGGATGGAGGTGCTATGAAGCTTCCCAGACTGCTTATAAAGCGAAAGCTTATATTGAGTGCCCCACCCGAATACGGCGACTGCCAACAGAACGATGGCAAACGCTGCTATAAACGAGGTGCGGCTTGAGCCTTCATGCTTCATCATTGCAGTTACAGGGGCAATCCATCGGCGATTCACTCGGCCTGGTACTGAGTATCTAATAGATCGTCCAATTCTGCAATCAAGAGGTTACAGCGGTCTACCTCAGTCATGCAAAATGCAGAGAGTCGACTATGTACAGGTCATTGACCGACCGGGGATTCCTTACGGTTTTTGCCCCCGCCCGGCAGAAACTCCGGGAAGTTTTGCGGCGCGCTCCCTTGCGCAACGCTGTTGATGCTGAGCGGTCCCACGCTCGCCCACGAAGCGGCATCGTAGACGTCCATATCGGGAGCTTCACCGTTGCGAAACCGCTCCAGGAGACGATAAAGCATGATGAAATCCATGCCTCCATGGCCGCCAAGTTTTTTGGCGATGTCCCCCATCTTGCTCCACAGGGGATGCTCGAAGGATTTGAAGCCGTCGAGAGTCGTCCATGCCTCGCCGCCGGCCTGACCGTCGAAGTAGATGCGTGGTGGGTAGTCCATGAAAAGACCGTTTGTGCCAGCGATGGTGTTTACACGGCTATAAACCATCGGGTTCGAAGTGTCGTGCTTCACTGTGATCGTGCGGCCCTTCGCCGTCTTGATGAGCGATATGTTGAAGTCGCCTTCTTTGTAGCGTTCCTGCCACTTCGGGTCCCCGGCGGGAACATGCTCTTTGCGGTATTCGCTGAATCCTCGCTCGATGGTGCTCATGGAGACGATGTAGCCGAACGAGTCGCCCCGGTTGATGCCCATATAGTTGGCGACAGGGCCCAGGCCGTGTGTCGGATACAGGTTGCCGTTGCGCAGTGTATGCTCGGTGCGGCGCCACAGTCCCTCGCCCGCATTGCTGAAGAGTTCCTCGCGAAGATCGTGAAGATATGCGCCCTCACCCCAAAGCAGGTCGCCAAACTTGCCCTGCTGTGCCATGCGGAGAACGAGTGTCTCGTTATATCCGTAGCAGCAGTTTTCAAGCATGGTGCAGTGGCGTCGTGTCTTCTCGCTGGTGTGGACGATCTGCCAGCACTCTTCAAGGGTTCTCACGCCTGGCACCTCGATGCAGACATGCTTCCCATGCTCCATCGAGGCAACCGCCATCGGCGCATGCCATATCCACGGAGTCGCAACGATCACCAGGTCGACATCGTCGCGCTGGACCAGCCGCTCGTAGTCGTGATCGCCGCGAGTGTAAAGTTCGGGGGATGGCTGGTTTGCCGCAGCTACAAGCTTTTGCGCGCGCGTTGCATGACCTTCCGCGATGTCGCAGATCGCGACGACCTTTCCGTCGGCAGCAAGGATGTTTTTAAGGAGCGACGTGCCGCGTCCACCGACACCGATGAAGGCGATACGAGGGTCCTTGCGCTCGTACGGGACATCGGCCATCGACTGCGATGCTGCCGCTGCCCTGGCGGGCACTGCCGCTGCCTGTGCAAGGCTTACTGCGCTCCCTGCAAGAAACTCCCTGCGATTGATCGTCATCTGATTTCTCCCGATAGAGATGTTGAAAGAAATGATTGCATAAACTCACGGTCTCGAAACGCCTCGGTTCCGCCCGGACGGAGGGTGGACAGTGCGGCAGTGGCATTTCCCGTTGCAACGCAGTCTTCGAGGCCTTGACCCTTTACAAACTGCGAGAGAAATCCCGCATTGAAGCTGTCTCCGGCACCGATAGTATCGACCGGGGAAGCAGTGAGCGGAGGAATCTCGAAAAAGAGGTCGCGTGTTTTCAGGAGCGCTCCACGCGAACCGCGCTTCACTACAACGATCGGAACCTGCTCGCTTAGCCAGTTCACCGCCTCCGTAACGTTGTCCTTGCGGGCCATCTTCTTCGCTTCTTCTTCGTTGGGCAACAGAATATCCACGCACGAGAGCATCGTGCGAAACTCGTCTCCCCACCTGTCATCGGGATCATCGTTCGTGTCGAGAGAGACTGTCAACCCGCGATGCCGAAGTTCTCGACAGAGATCGGGGAGGCTGCGCTGAAGGTTCTTCTGCAAAAAGAACGACGAGACATGGAAGTGCTTCGAGTTGGAGAGGTAGTTGAGGTCCAGATCGTTGACCGACATCTCCGCCATTGTTCCGAGATAGGTGAGAATGTGCCTGTTTGTGCCATGATGCAGCAGAACGGTGACGCCTGTCTGTGTCGATCCCTCGTGGCGAATACAACATCTGGTGTCAACGCCGATGTGATTGAGTCTTTGCAGTGCGATCTCGCCCAGGTCGTCTGTGCCGAGCTTCCCAATGAATCCTACCGACGAGCCCAGGGCCGCGAGGTTGTGGGCGACGATTGCGGCCGAGCCTCCTAGCGTCATCTGAAAGTCGCTGGCGATGATCTCGCGCTCGAGAGGCATGCTCCGGTCGATGCCGTAGAGAATCAGATCGAGGTTGATATCGCCTGCAATAGTTACGTCGAACACATAGGCTCCGAATCAGGTTGTTGCAACGCGGCAGAGAATTGAGATGGCCCAGCGGGTCTGATAAAAGCGTAACATGAAAGATAAATGAAGATAATAAAAAGCAATGATTTATGATTCGTCCCAGCGAAATTGAGAAGACAAATGTTACCTTCTATTTCGCATGCTACCCTTTGATTCGGAAGGAAAATGAGCATCATGTCCCAGCAGCGTTCAGGCGACAAGTTTGTCGATATGGTCAGTGCAACCGCAGAGGTCGATCTACGGCTGAGCGATTTTCATCCCGTGTCTTCACTTGCAAAGGTCGGTCATTCGATAGCCCGCCCAAAGTTCCCGGTCATCGATTATCACAATCATCTCGACTCCACGGATCCGTATGAGGTTCTCAAGATCATGGACGCCTGTGGCGTCCAGCACGTGGTGAACATCACGATGCAGGTGGGCGATGTTGCCTGCGAGATATTGGATCGTTTTCACCGCGCGGCGAAAGGCCGGTTCTCGTCCATTGGCTGGATGGATTGGACTGGGGTCAACGAAAGCAATTTTGTGCA
Organism: Acidobacteriota bacterium; assembly: GCA_018268775.1. Classification (GTDB taxonomy): domain Bacteria; phylum Acidobacteriota; class Terriglobia; order Terriglobales; family Acidobacteriaceae; genus Edaphobacter. Next base: position 7,563 of record JAFDVV010000057.1, read on the forward strand.
GGTAACGATCGAGCGTCTTAAACGGCTGGTTGACCACGGGGCCTGCGGAATCAAATTTTGGAAAGACTTTGGACTGACATTGCGGGATGTAGATGGGAGTATGCTGCGCATCGACGACGACAGGTTTGCCCCGATCTTCAACGCTTGCGGTGCACTTGGCCTTCCCGTGATGTTTCACACTGCCGATCCCACAGCGTTTTTCCTCCCGATCGACGCGTACAACGAACGATACGAAGAGTTGGCCGCCCATCCAGATTGGGGCTTCAGTAACTCTCCTGTTCCGAAGCGCGAGCTTCTGGAGCAGCGCAATCGTGTGATCGCTCGGCACCCCGATGTTGCATTTGTCGGAGCGCATTGTGCGGAAAGCGGCGAAGACCTTGGCTTCCTCGCAGAGCAACTCGATGCTTTGCCGAATCTATCGATCGATATCAGCGCGAGAACGCCAGAGCTTGGACGCCAGCCGTACACTGCCCGCAAACTGTTTTTGAAATACGCTGACCGGATAATCTTTGGAACCGATCTTTTGCCCTCGGAAGAGATGTACCGCCTCTACTTTCGTTTTCTTGAGACGGAAGACGAGTACTTCGAATATCCCTCTCACGCTTCGCGGCAGGGAAGGTGGAACATCTACGGAATCAACCTTCCGGACGATGTGCTTAAGAAGGTCTATCGAGACAACGCACTTAAGCTGATGCCTCATCTGCGTTGAACGTCTCGCATCTTCGAAAAAAGAGAGAACCCTTGCTTCAAGACATCCTGAAAAATCGCAAAGTTCCGGGTAGCCCAAAGGGCATCTATTCGGTGTGCACCGCCCATCCGTTCGCGATTCGCGCGGCGATGCGCCAGGCGTTGTCGAACTCGTCTCCGTTGCTTGTTGAGGCGACGTCGAACCAGGTAAATCAGTTTGGCGGCTACACCGGTATGCTTCCCGCGGACTTCAGAAGACTGGTCGAAGAGCTTGCGGCCAATGAGAATTTTCCAGTCGATCGCCTGATTCTGGGAGGCGACCATCTGGGTCCCAATCCGTGGCGGCATGAGGCTGCGGACCGGGCGATGACGTACGCCGAGGCGTTGATTTCAGAATATGCAAAGGCCGGGTTCAAGAAGCTCCACCTCGACGCCAGCATGTCTTGTGCCGGCGACCCCGCCGATCTGCCTGCCGAGGTCGTTGCCGCCAGATCGGCCCGGCTATGCGCCGCTGCCGAGAAAGCTTCGGTCTGCGAGCCTGTATATGTCATTGGAACCGAGGTGCCTCCTCCAGGTGGGGCAAAAGAGACCATGGAGTCGATGCACGTAACCAGTGCAGGTGATGCAGAGGAGACACTGCAATTGCATCGAAACGCATTCAAGGATATGGGACTTGAGCGTGCGTTGGACCGTGTCATTGCGATAGTCGTTCAGCCCGGTGTCGAGTTCAACCACGATTCAGTCTACGAGTACCGGCCGGCGGACTCCCGGGAATTGCAGAACTGGCTCGAACCGCATTCTCCTCTGGTGTTCGAAGCGCATTCCACTGACTATCAAAGACCACGCGCATACCGGGAGCTTGTCGACGATGGATTTGCGATCCTGAAGGTCGGGCCGGCGGTAACGTTCGCCATGCGCGAGGCCCTCTTTGCACTGGCTGAGATCGAACGGCAGATCGTCGATCGATCTCGTCAATCGCAACTGATGGAAACCGTTGAACGCGCGATGGTGTCGTCTCCCGCGAATTGGAAGGGCCACTATCATGGTGGTGCCGAAGAGCAGCGGTTGCTCCGGATGTTCAGCTACAGCGATCGCATTCGCTATTACTGGAATGAGCCGGAGGTCCGTGCAGCGGTCGACAGGCTACTGATGAATCTACGGATGGTGGCAATCCCGGAGACTTTGCTGAGCGCGTACATGCCTCTGCAATATCATGCTCTTCGGGAAGGCCTCGTAAACAGAGAGCCACTTGAGCTTGTGCTGCATGCAACGCAACAATCGCTACGGCCCTATGCAGAGGCGTGCTTCCCAGGTTCCTAAGCAAAACCGCTTGCCCATCAGTCGAGTCGTTACATCATTGACTCGCTTCACCAAGTTGATGGAACGCGCTGGCGGCCGCTCCAAGAACGCCGGCATAGCGCCCCGACTGCGAGTGAAGGATGACAGGCGGGCGCTTACCGCCGAAGTGCAGTATGGACTGCACTCGTTGCTGAACATCGGCAACAAACGCGGACTGGCCTTCGATAAGGCCACCGGAGAGTACGATGCCGTCGGGATCCAGGATGTTGAACACGTTTGCCAGTCCTTCAGCGAGATATTCCGCCAGCCGCGAATATGCCTGGCGTGCGGCTGCGTCGCCATTCGCGGAAAGCCGTCCGATCTCGCGAGCAGCAGTTGAAGCAGGTTGGTCGGCAAAGGCCCCTGGCTTCAATTGACGGTACTCCTCGATCAGGGCCGCCGTTGAAACGTAGGCCTCAAGACACCCGTGGCGACCGCAGTTGCACTCTCGACCGTCGAAGCGAATTGTTTGATGGCCGATCGTTCCGGCGAAGCCGTATTTGCCTCGTATCAGGCCGCCGTTGACAATCACTCCTCCGCCAACGCCGGTTCCGATCGTGACGGCAACGAAGTTCGACAGCCCATGCACCTTGCCGAACTGCAGATCAGCCAATGCCGCGGCCTGCGCGTCGTTTTCAACGAACACTGGAAGTGGAGAAGTCGCGCGAATGTACTGTCTGAAATCAAAGCCCACCCACCCCGGAAGATTGTCGGTCGCCGCAAAAACGGTGCCATCTTTTGCGTCGATCACACCGGCGCTTGCAACCCCTATTCCAACCAGACGCAGTCCAGCATCGGCTGCAGCCTGTATCGTTTTCCCCAGTGCGGCATCCAGGGCACGCGCGATCCCTTCGCGGCCTTTGCTCGCCTCTGTTGGAACATCGTTTGCAAACTGAATCCCTCCATCTGCCGAGACGACCGCAGCCTTCACCGCTGTCCCGCCAATGTCGATCCCTACAACGTGTCCCGATAGTGTGGATTGTCCGGCGGAGGCAATCTCCTTGACGAAAGTTTCCGTAATCACGCCCGGGCGCGTGATGGCGGACCCAACGACAACGCTCCAGGCACCGGCATCAAGAGCGATGCGGGCCAAAGCAGGTGTTGAGACATTTCCTTCCGCTATGACCGGTTTTCCCGTTTCTTTAGCAAGGGCCGCGACGAGCTCAGGATGAAAGCCGAGTGAGTGCTTCGTCTCTTCGGTATAGCCGTGAAGCGTAGGGGCCACGATGTCCGCACCTCCTTCGGCTGCCAGAATGCCATCGCGAAGGGTCGCAATATCGGCCATCACAAGCAGCCCGAGTTCATCATGGATGCGACGAACGATCTCGCGCCAAGGCTCCCCGTGCTTGTGTACGCGGTCGGTGCAATCGAGAGCAATGATGCTGGCCCCTGCCGCTGCAAGCGCAGCCGCTGACGCAAAGTCCGCAGTGATACGGAGTTGGCCTCCAATAAAGCTCTTTTCAATCGCGATGATCGGTAGGTTGGTGTCCTGACGGATCGCGCGCACATGCTCGGCGCTGTTGAGCCGAAGTCCACTTGCACCGCCCAGAACGGCGCAGCGGGCAACGCGCCGCAGCGTCTCTGTGTCTTCCATGGGGTCGTTGGGATAGGCCTGGCAGGAGACGATCAGCCGGCGCTGGAGAGATTCAAGGATCGAGTGCATGATGGAAGGGCCTTCTTTCAGGTTTCGGCTACCCGGAAATAATAACCTCTTATCGAGCCACCAGTTGTATAGTCTACTAGGGTAATTCTGAATAATTTCGAGATAGGATCATCCCGGCCAATCTCCGCGGGGATGTGTTTGGCAACTGCATGCACGATGTTGTTCTCGCAGGGATATTGCTGGCCGCTTTGTCGGGCATCATGAACGGTCTCTTTACCTTGCCGATGCGCTTTCTCGGTCGCTGGTCGTGGGAGAACGTCTGGAGTGTTTTCATTGCCGGCGCGTGTCTCGCCCTGCCGGCGGTGATCGTATTCGCGACGGCCCCGCAGGGCGTCTCTCTCTTAATACAGGCCCCGAGGTCTGCAATTCTTATTGCTTTGGGAACCGGGTTCGCATGGGGATTCGGTGCAATCATGTTTGGCCAGAGCGTGAGCGCGATCGGTATTGCACTGGCAAATACCTTCGTGCTGGCAATCAGTTCAGCCTTTGGGTCGCTTCTTCCAATGCTCTTTTTGCACCCCGGGGACATCCATGAGAGGGCTGGTCATATGGTGCTGGCCGGAATTGCGGTTGAAGTCTGCGGCATTGCGCTGTGTGGCAGAGCGGGCCTGCTCCGCGAGAAGGCATCTCAAAGCGAGAAGACGCGTCGCGGAAACCTTGTTGGAAAGTCGAGACCGCTGGCTGTGGCAATGCTTCTTGTCATGGGGTCGGGCCTTCTATCGGCGGTTTTCAATATCGGATTCGCCCTTGCGCAGCCCATCGCCGATTACGGTCAGTCTCAGGGACTCAGTTCCTTTGCGGCGACCAACATGATATGGCTTCTGATGCTTGGCGGTGGAGCGGTATCGAACCTGGCTTTCTGCGCCTATCTTCTGCACAAAAGCAAAACGGCCTGGAAGTTCACCATGCCGGGAAGTTCGCGTCTGTACATCCTCGGTGCGCTGATGGCGGCATTGTGGGGAGGAAGCATCTTCGTTTACGGCGCGGCAACTCCGAGGCTGGGCACTCTGGGAACTTCGATCGGCTGGCCTTTGAGTCTGGCTATCGGGCTGCTCGTAGCCAACATAGTCGGATTGGTCCTTGGTGAGTGGAAAGGGGTTCCGCGCCGCGCCCTGGGCTGGATGTTCTCCGGTATCGCCGTTCTTATCGCTGCAATTGTCGTTCTAAGTAAAGCCGGTTAGCGGAAAATCCAGTCATTGAGTGACATTCTCGCCCCTTCGACCAAACCCGCAGTGATGCACCACCAAATCGCACTCGGAGTCAGCCCCTATCAAAGACTGGGTTGGGGCACGGGCAGGTAGGTACTGGTCGAAGCCCCATAGCTTTTTACCGTAAGCGTGTCTTTCTGGCCGTATTGCACATTGTTTGCGGTGTGGTTGTGTCCACGATTTTGGTTGTGGACACAACCTGTATGAGTGGTGCTGCTACTTCCTTGATCGTGAGTCTTTCGTTGGTGCATTGACTTCGTCGGTGAAGATCGGGCAGGCCACCTACGATGCGCTAACTACAAGGACGGCTTCAGTATGTCTAGGAGATTCGCCTGTCGGGTCGAGTGTTGCAGGAACGTGCCCTTCATATGGCTAAGCTTGCCCAGGAGCGTTTCCCGAAAGAGAGAGCAATTGACTGGGATGAAACCAAATTAGTCTTCGATGTACCAGATCCCTATTTTCTTTTCTATCTGCGGTGGTCAGGCAGCCTCAAGGCATGAGACTACCTGACTTGGAGCAGTAGGTAAGATTCTAATGCGCAGCGTCTTCGGGGAAGAGGCGGATGTCGTCGACTCCGCGGTAGCGTTCGGCGTAGTCCATGCCGTAGCCGATGACGAAGCGGTTGGGGATCTTGAAGGCGACGTAGTCGGCCTCGATGGGGACGAGGCGGCGCTCGGGCTTGTCGAGGCAGGTGGCGATCTTGAGCGAGGCCGGTTTGTGTTGCAGCATGAGGCCGCGCAGGTAGTTCAGCGTCAGGCCGGTGTCGAGGATGTCCTCGACGATGATGACGTGCTTGCCCTCGATGGGGTTGTCGATGTCCTTGATGAGCTTGACGGCGCCGGAGGAGACGCGGGCGCGGCCGTAGCTGGAGACGGCGACGAAGTCGAAGGTGTTGTCGACCTTGATGGCGCGGGCGAGGTCGGCGAGGAAGATGGCTGCTCCCTTGAGCACACCGATCAGGACGATGGACTGGCCCTCGTAGTCTTTGGATATCTGCGCGCCGATCTCGCGGGTGCGCTGTGCGATCTCTTCCTTCGTGAAGAGGACATCCATGGTTTCGGGTGCGGGAAAGAAGGCGGTGGGAGCGGGCGTCGTGCTTGGAGGCATAGAGGCAGGTTAGCGCGAAGTCGGCCCCGAGGCCAAGCCTCGCCTATACTTTTATCAGCAAGCGAGGACTATGTATCCGTATATCGATATCGGCCCGGTGCACCTGGGGACGTTTGGGTTGCTGCTGTGGCTGGCAGCGGTGGTGGGAACCATCGTGCTGCATAAGAACTTTGTCCGCAACGGCGTAGATGCCGATGCGTTGAGCGTTGTGGCGTTTGTGGTGATCGCGGGGGTGGTTGGCGCAAAGACGTGGCATGAGTTGCAGAGCGTCACCGAGCTGAAGGCCGCGATGGGTCACATCGTCGCTCCGGGCTGGGGGCATCCGTTGGATGTGCTGATGGGCTTCCTGCACTGGTTCCAGGCCGGATTTGCGTGGTTCGGTGGAATGCTGGCCGGGATCGCCATGCTGCTGTGGCAGGGACGGTCGGCACGCTTCAAGGGGCCGAGCGAAGGCACGTTGGGCGAGCGGGTTGGCGGTCTGCGGATGCTCGATCTAGCTGCCCCTGCGGCGGCGATCGGGTACGGCGTGGGAAGGATCGGCTGCCTGCTGTCGGGCGATGGCGACTACGGCATCAAGACGACGCTGCCCTGGGGCGTGCACATGAAGCCGGATGCGCTGGTCCCGACGCCTGACCTGGTGCAGCCGACCCCGGTGTACGAGTTGCTGTTCGCGACGGCGCTGGCGTGGTGGCTGTGGCAGCGGGGAAAGAAGCATCTGCCGGTGAGCGTGATTACGGGGGAGTACCTGGTGATCAGCGGTATCGGGCGCTTCCTGGTGGAGTTTGTGCGCGTGAACCCGAAGCTGTACTTCGGCATGAGCAATGCGCAGGTAGCGGCGCTGAGTTCGGTGGTTGCAGGGGCTGTGTTGATCGCTGTCGCGCGCGCGAAGAATGTGCAGTGGGCACCGGAGTTGGCGAAGCATTCGCGGACGTAAGAAAGCGTTTCGCTTTGCACAGCTTCTTAACAGTGTCATCCTGAGCGAAGTTTGACGCAGAATGCGTCAAACGCAGTCGAAGGATCTGCGGTTTGCTTTGGTTGCCATCGAATATATTGGAAAACCGCAGATCCTTCGACTGCGGCACTCGCGATAAAGCTGCGAGTGCCTTCGCTCAGGATGACACCTTCTTTTTGAAACTGAACGAACGTTAGACGATACGTCTTAGCGTGAGAGTTCTTCGCGAACCGAAGGTTGTGGCGCGGCGAAGAAGAAGTTGGAGATGAGTCCGCCGATGATCGCGCCAACGATAGGAGCAACCCAGAAGAGCCATAGCTGCGAGAGAGCCCAGCCGCCGACGAAGAGCGCGGGGCCGGTGGAACGCGCAGGGTTGACGGAGGTGTTTGTTACCGGGATACCGACCAGATGGATCAGCGTGAGGCAGAGACCGATAGCGATGGGTGCGAGGCCCTTGGGCGCGCGCTCGTCTGTGGAACCGAGGATGACGAGCAGGAAGAATGCCGTCAGCACGACTTCGGCAATGAAGCAGGCCGCCAGCGAATAACCGCCGGGCGAGTGAACGCCGTATCCGTTGGAGGCGAACCCCCCGGCCAGTGAGAAGCCCTCTTTGCCGCTGGCGATCAGGTAGAGCACGCCCGAAGCGGCGATAGCTCCGGCAACCTGCGCAACGATGTAGGCCGGAAGCTCGGAGGCGGGGAAGCGCTTGCCGGTGACGAGTCCGATGGAGACCGCCGGGTTGAGGTGGCAGCCGGAGATGTGGCCGATGGCAAAGGCCATGGTGAGCACGGTGAGTCCAAAGGCGAGGGCGACGCCGGCGAAGCCGATGCCGAGTTGCGGAAAGGCAGCGGCGAGGACTGCGCTGCCGCAGCCTCCGAAGACAAGCCAGAAGGTCCCGAAGAATTCGGCAGACGCGCGTTTGAAGAGCGGCATGAAGCAGTTCCTCCAAAGGTTCTATTTGTTTTGAAAGCGAAGGGCCCAGGTGCGAACGGCATGTCCGAAGTTCAACTCCAGACGGGAGGATGGTAGCACGGCATTGCGAGTGGAAGGTGAAGATTCCGGCCCGGAGCGGTCAGAGGCGTCGCAAGTAGGCCTTGGCTTCGTCGAGATGTGGGAAGAGGCGCTCCTCGGCCTGGAACTCGCGCGAGTGGACGCAGCGGCGTCCGGCCTTGACGCTGACGGGGTGCTTCAAGTGGAGCATCTCGTGGTAGAGCAGGTACTCGATGGCGGCGCGCGGCGTGTCGGGGCGGTCGAAGACGCGGCTGACGACGATGGTGTTGTGCGCGGCGTCGTAGTGGCCCAGCATGCGACGCGCGTGGTGCGCGCTCCACGTGAGCACGGGGCGGCCCATCAGACCGTGGAAGAAGCGCGCGTTGAGTGTTTCGAAGACCTCATTGAGGTCGAAATGATGGCCCTGCGCGGTGAAGATGCGCTTGCGTCCGCGCGTCTGGCGCACATGCTCGGCCTGCCGCGAGACGGCCTCCGACGAGACGTGGCGGCGGTAGCGGTCGGCATGGACCGGCGCGATCGGCTTCTTGTAGATCTTCGCGATGAGGATGTGCGCGATCGCTTCGTGGACGGACTCGGGCGCGTGCTCGAGGATGTCGGAGAGGCGGACATGCAGGCGGCCTTCTCGTAGACGGATGGTGGTGTTCAGCGAAGTAAAGCGGCGGAAGCGGATGTCGAACGGAGGCATGGGTGCGCGCGGCCGCAGGGCGCGGTACTGCTCCTCAAAGATGGCAACCAGGGGAGATGACACTTTAGATAAATTTTACATGGGGACGCGAGTGCTCCCAGGCGGTCATGGACGTGAATATCTGTGGTGGAACGGGAAAAATGCGGGGATTCCTCGACTGTGTCCCTGCGGGACTTCGCTCGGAATGACACACTCTTTTCTGGGGCACTCTCTATGAGTTTGCCCTTCACGCGTGATGTCGCTTCACACTGCGATAGAGCTTAAGGTGTGTCGCCCAACTCGCTGCCCGCAAAAGAGGTGTCATTTCGACCGGAGAAACCTGCTTTATCTACAACATCGCTTTCGTGCCTCAAGGTGGGACAGCAGGTTCCTCCACTCCGCGCTTCGCACTCCGGTCGGAATGACAACAAGAATGACGGTTGTTCAGGCCAAATTGGATGACATCCTTATCGCGGATGGCTTTCGCCTTGCAGCGGGTCTTCCTTCTGCGGCGGGTGCGCGGCGAACCATGCTTTTTGTTCGGGGATCATCTGCGTGGCGGCGTCGTGCAGGTCCTGAATCGCTTCGAGCGCGATCTTGCGGGCCAGATTGTAGGTCTCGTTGTCGGGTGGGGTCCTGGTGACGGTGCCCCAGCGCTCGGTGGCCTCCAGCAGCTTGGGCAGCGCCTTGCGAATGTCGCGGTGACGTTCGCCGTAGTCGTCGAGGTTATCGTTCAACTCGTCGGCCAGTGCGGTGAACTGCTCCAGCAGATCGTGCGTGTCCTGCTCGCGGCCGGGGCGCCGGGGTTTGGCGTAGAGGTCTTCCAGCGTCTTAATGCGAACGTCGATCAGCTTGATAAAGACCATCACGCGGTCGTTGGCGACGTAGGCGGAGTCGCGAATCTGTTCGACCTCGGCGTCAGAGAGCGTGGCCTGTCCGCGCTGGGCATGGCATGCGCAGGGAAGCATCGCAAATGCGGCAAGGGCGAGGAACAGAGATCGGCGTTGCATGATGGAGATTGTAGGCCCGCGGCGTTGTTTAGTGGTTGAAGACCTGCGCGAGCAGCTCGGTGTGGACCTGGTTCAACTGCTTGAGCGTGGCCTGCAAGGTGGGCCGGTCCTCCGAGGAGGCCTGATGCAGGTACTCGTTCAGGCGGAAGGTCGCCCGATGCATCAGCATCTCGGCGTTCTTCAAACGCTTGGTGTCGTGGGAGAGATTGGTGTGAATCAGCTCGGCGTACTTCGATATCTTCTTGAGGGTCGCGCTGGCGCGGTCGGTGTCACCGTCCATTATCTCCTTACCGGCGACCTCGGTCATGGCCGAGACAAGCTCGGTATAGAGAAAACACTGTTCGCGTGGATTTGCCTGTTCGGCACGCTGCTCAAGCTGCGTGATCGCCTGGCTGTTGAGAATCACCGATTTGTCCAGGCTGCCCCCTGCAGCGCGAAGCGGGGTGCAGAGGGAAAGAAGAATACAGAGTGGCAAAAGCTGTTTGACGATTCGCATAACGCACCTCGTTGGGAGCGTCTGGCTTCATGACTTCATGGAGTCGACTGGTTTGCCGAGACTTCGTTGATCTGCTGTCTTTGTATCGCTAGCGGTGCATCCTTTCAATACACCTTTTGTCATTGCTTCGTTATTTCATATGTTCCAGGGCGGAGAGCCTATGTTTTGCCTCCCACTCTTCGTCCGGAAACTGCCCTTTCGCCATCGAAAGGAACTGTTTGTACAGGTCAGATGCTTGCTTGACCTGATGCAGCTTGTCGTGCGCCGTAGCCGCCAGAAAGATCGACGACGGAGTTTGCGCCAACACTCTATCACGCAGCGCAAGCGCGCGCAAAGTGGTGGTGGGGTCGTTGTTGACCGAGGCGGCGAAGGCGAGGTGGCTGGCTGCGACTCCGTAGGCCTGGGGCGTGGGAAAGGCTTTGGGATCAGCGATCGCGCGCTCCAGCAGCGGCTGCGCGTCGGCGGAGCGGTGGAGCCGGATAAGGACGTCGGCCTGGTCGTCGAGCAGGATGGGGTCTCTGGGAGTGGCGGCAGCAAGGGCAGCCAGCAGCGGAAGCGCCTTGTCGTATTGGCCGGCACGGCTGTAAAGGCGTGCGAGCAGGCGGGCGACGGCAGCGTCCTGCGGGGTGGTGGCGCGGAGCTTTTCGAGGATCGGGATCGCCTGCGCAGCCTTGGCCGGATCGGGGTCACTCTCATAGAGTGCGGCAAGCTGGGCGCTTAGCGCAGGGTCGTCCGGGTGCTTCTTTAGAGCGGCGGACAATAGCGGCTCGGCCTGATCGGGCTTCTTCTGCTGCAGAAACAGGTGGACGAGCGCGGCGGTGGCTTGGGCGTTGTCGGGGTCGGCGGCCAACAGACGGCGGAAGGAGGTCTCGGCTGCGGCGGGATCGCCGTTGGCCTCGGCCAGCTCTCCCGTGAGCAGGATATCGTCGGGAGTTTCAGGCGAGAGCTTCAGCGCAGCCAGCAGCTCTTCGCTGGCACCAGAGGGGTTGCCGCGCTGGTCGAGCCGCGCCATGGCGCGGTAGGCGCGGGCGCGAAGAGCGGCGTCGCCATTCGGAATGGCCGCCGCAGCGGAGAGTTCGGTGTGCGCGTCGGCAGACTTGCCGGTGCGGGCAAGGAGCAGTCCAAGCGCGAGGTGTGGCTCCAGCATGTTGGGGCTGGCAGCGATGGCGCGGCGGTATGCGGATTCGGCTTCCGCGGTTTGGTCGAGGGCATCGTGCGCAGAGCCGAGGTTGTAGAGGACCTGCGCGTCGTTTGGGTTCTTCTCGGCCAGCGTTGCCAGCAGCTTTGCGGCGGCTGCGTAGTCTCCCTTTTGCAGCGCCTCGGCGGCCTGGGTGCGCAGCGGATCCTGCTGCACCTGCGAAGCAGCGTCGCGGGTCCCGGCTGGAAGCTGTGCGCGCAGGACGGGGGTGATCGATAGCGCGAGCGCGAGGAGGGCGAGACCGGCGACGTTGTTTTGCCGGGTGCGAACTGCTGGGTACATCGGTGGAACCTCTGAGGACAGTTTAAATCGAGCGGTGGGCGAATGTGCCACGAGGTGTCATTCCGAGTGAAGCCGAGGAATCCCCGCATTTCTCTTCGTATGGCCTACCCATTCCGGACAGGGTAACTCCCAAGTGAAGCGCCTTCATTTTGTTTGAAGCCCGCAGAGCAGGAGACGTCTACACAGACGCTTTCGCCGTGCAGAAAAATGCGGGGATCCTCCGCCTCGCGCTATGCGCTCCGGTCGGAATGACACGTCCAGGTCAGCTCAATTGAGAGGCCGCGCGTTACTCTGGTCAAGCGTGATAGAGTTTGCCCCCGGCTTGAGCTGCACGGCCTGTCCCCAGACCAACGGCTGGTTGTTGTAGCGGGCGGTAATCATCAGATAGTAGGTTCCGGGAGGCACGCCGGGAAGCATGCCTCGCCCGTTGGCATCGGCGCGGACGGCCGAGGCGGCATCGGCCTTGACCGCATCGTTGATCTTCTGGCACTCGGGCGACTTGGTTCCACAAGCGGTACCGGCATACCGATAGGGCGACATTCCCGCTGGTACGGAGACTCCTGCCTTCGCGAGCACGTCGCCGTAGCTGTCGCGCAGCAGAATGTAGGGATGGCCCGCCAGAGGATTGGGCGCGCCCGGTTGCGCGGCGAGCCCGGAGACAACGGCGAGCGTAGCGTTACCCAGAGGCGCTTGCGGGGTGGAGAGTGTGCTCAGGCCACTCGCAGCCGCAGAGCGATTCGCAGGTGCGGATGCGGCTGATGCAAGCATCGTCGCAGAGCCGCCGCCGGAAGGGATTGTTTTACTGGGGGCGAGGACGGCGAGGTTGCAGGTCTGCTCGAGCGGGGCGAAGGTGAAGTTGTCGTTGTTGTCCTGGCCGGTGACGATGCGTCCGTGGACTTGATATGGACCGGTGTCGCCGGGTTCAAGTGATCCGTCGGATTTGAAGGCGAGGGTGAGTGGGCGATCCGGGGCGGCGATTTTGATGGCAGCGCCAGTGGCGCCTGCCTCGACGGTGTAAGGGTAGGCGCGGGCGGCGTCAGGGCCGCAGCCGAGGATGACGGACTCAGGGAAGAATTGGACGCTGAAGCCGCCGGAATCTGCGTAGATACCTTTCATGCGAATTCCGGGAGGAGTCGGGAGACCTTTATCCCCGCCGAACATGCCTTTGAGGAGATCGGTCTGCATGGTCTGGACGCCGACCGTGGCGCCCTTGGTGGAAAGGTTGATAGCGGGGCAGGTGGCACGCTTGGAAACGAAGTTGGTGTAGCCGGGCGTGGATGCGCCTGGAACATAGGTGCTGTTGGTGTGGGTGGTGGCGACGTCGTATTGACCATTGCCCTGATAGGTAAGCTGGGACTGGCCGTAGTTGCCAGTCTGGCTCTGATTGACGGTTTCGTGGGTGATGGTCTGAGAGGTTTCTGTGTGGCCGGGAGAGGAGCGACCAGGAGTATAGCCGCCGGCGACTACGCCGTCGATGGTGACTGGGCCGGGCGGTCCGATGATGGTGTTATCGGATCGGAAGGTGAGGACGAGAGGCCGGGGGGTGGTGTTGATGGTGAGGACCGCGCGGCCGCCTTTGAAGTCGAGGGAGTAGGCCTCTTGATTGGGCGAGAGGAAGGAGCAGTTGACGAGGACTCCGCCGTCGATGAAATCAAGGCGCCAGTTGCCGGGACCGACAAAAACTCCTGCCATGGTGGGGCCGGTCGTGGGGCCGTCTTTGATCAAGCCTGGAGCGACCTGAGACGCCACCGAGTTGATCATCTGGCTGAAGGCGCCTAAGAGCTGGTTGCCAGTGCAACTGGAAGGAAGTCTTCCGGAACTGACACAGCGGCGCATCTGACGCTCTTCCGGGGTCTTCGGCGGCGTGGGCTGTCCGTAGGCACCGGCGTACTGGGCCTGTGCCGGGGAGGGTCTCATCTGCTCTTCCGCCTTCGCCACGTTGGCGTTGTAGATGTCCTGCTGTCTCTTCTGGAAGGCCTGTGCGGCGGCGACCTGTTTTGCGGAGGGCTGCTGGCAGGTGGGGAAAAGCTTCTTCAAAGCGCCGCGGGTCTCGGTCGTGTATTTCATCAGGCCGTTCGACAGGACGTGGTCGGGATGCCCGACCATGCAGGTTGCATTGTCGGAGAGATCGCGTATGTTGCAGTTCTCAATGAACATGCGCTCGCCGCTGCATATGTAAGTCGCGCCGACGAGGAGGTCTTTCTCCTGGGCCAAACCGGCTGCGGCAAACAGACCGAGCAGAAGAACGATGCCGGCCTGAACGTGGAGAGCGTGACGATGGCAACTCAAACAGGACGGATGCATGGATACCCCCCCTTGATTCAACGTTGCGGCAGTCAGCCGCGAGAGGCCTGCTGCATGGGGCCCGGTTCATCGGGTGCACTAGGAAGCGTCAGATTCTAGACCTTGGGACACGCAAAAACAAGCCCGCGAAACGCCTTCGCAGCGGTTGTCAGTCTTGCTGAAGGTGCGAGTTTCCGTTTTCCACGCAGTACCGTCACTTGGCGATGCACTGCCTTCTTCAGGAAGACCTGATGCGATGGATGGCGGCATTGAGTCGCGTGGTGAGAAGGGTACGGTTGGCCAGTCCGGTCAAACGGCCATGCTGAGCCAGAAAGCTGGCGCGGTCGTGCCCCTGCTTCTGCCTGGTGATGTCGCGGCTGGTAATGGCGATCCCGTCGCCCAGCTTGACGGCATGAACATGCAGCCAGGTGGCCGGGATGCGGTCGTCGTCCAGATACACCTCATCGTCAAACGGCACGCCGGTGCGGACCACCTCCCGATAACGGGAGATCAATCCCGTGGTGACTGCGACGGGCCGCACCTCGGAGAGCGCTCGACCCAGCAGGTTTTCGCGATGCGCCCGCAGGCGGCGCTCCGCGACAGGGTTGATATAGGCGAAGCGAAAGTCGGCGATCTGGCCGGACGCGTCGGGAATGCCGGAGAAGATATAGAAGTCGTCGAGACTGTTTTCGGCGGCAGCGACAAAGCTCGTCTCGTCCACCATAGACGGGGTCGGCCCCATGATCGCGCGTTGAATGCGGGGAAGCGCGTCCACGGTGAAGATGATCGCAACCGTCGCACTGACAACTTCGATCCAAAAAACGTGCGATGAGCGCAGGATATGGCCCAGAAAAAGCTGTATCCCAAAAAACACCGAAAAAGCTGAGAACAGTACGACGATAACCTGTTCAGGAGGGCAGATACGTCTCGGCTTTGCCACAGAATCCTCCACGGGCCGTTCTCGCGATTAGAACAGAGGTTTGGTCGCCTTCAAATAACACTGAAGCGTAGGTGCGAGTCAATTGAAAAAAATCCCGCCCTGCCTACACGACCGGCTGAAGCTCGGCCTCGAGTTTGGAGGGAATCGGCTTCAAGACCGGCGCTAGCCAATGGCCGGTATGCGAGGCCGGGTTGGCGGCAACCTCTTCCGGGGTGCCGGTGGCGACGACCTGGCCTCCGCGCGAGCCGCCCTCGGGGCCCATGTCGACGATCCAGTCGGCGGACTTGATGACGTCGAGGTTGTGCTCGATGACGAGCAGCGAGCCTCCGCCGTCGATCAGCTTGCGGAAGGCCGCCAGCAGCTTGGCAACATCGTCGAAGTGGAGACCCGTCGTCGGCTCGTCCAGAATGTAGAGTGTGCGGCTGCGGGCCTTGGCTGCAGCCTCGTTGGAGCCTGTGCGCGATGACGCGGAGCGTGCTGTTGCGAGGTGCGATGCCAGCTTGACGCGCTGCGCTTCACCGCCCGAGAGCGTGGTGGCGGACTGCCCGAGGCGCACATAGCCGAGGCCGACCTCGTCGAGCACGTAGAGCTTGTCGACGATCTTGGGGTGGCCGGCGAAGTAGACCAGCGCCTCCTTCACGGTCATGTTGAGGACGTCGTGGATGTTCCTGCCCTTATAGCGAATGTCGAGAATGGAGGCCTTGTAGCGTGTGCCGTTGCACTCCTCGCACGGTAGCTCGACGTCGGCGAGGAACTGCATCTCGACGGTGACGGTGCCGTCTCCCTCGCAGACGTCGCAGCGTCCGCCTGGGACGTTGAACGAGAAGTGGCCCGCGGTGAGGCCGCGCCGCTTGGCGTCGGGCTGTGCGGCGAAGAGCGCGCGGATATCGTCGAAGGCCTTGATGTAGGTGACGGGATTGGAGCGCGGGGTACGTCCGATGGGCGACTGGTCGACAAGCACAACATCGTTGAGATGCTGCACGCCGGAGAGTTCGCGGTAGAGGTGCGTTGGGTCGACGCCGTCGGTGTTGCCTTCTTGTCCAAGCGCCTGAATCAGTGCGCGATACAGCACCTGATGCACGAGCGTGGATTTGCCCGAGCCTGATACTCCGGTAACGCAGACGAGCATGTTGAGCGGAATGTCGACGTCGACCCCACGCAGATTGTGGATGCGCGCGCCGTTGAGCTTCAGGTGCTCGCGGCCGGGCTCGCGACGATGCTTCGGCACAGCGATGCTCGCGCGGCCAGAGAGATACTTGCCGGTTATGGAGTTAGGATTCGCCGTGACCTGCTTCACCGTGCCCGATGCGAGAAGCTGTCCGCCCAACTCACCCGCGCCGGGGCCGAGGTCGAGAAGGTGGTCGGCGGAGCGGATTACATCGGGGTCGTGCTCTACGACAAGGATCGTATTGCCCAGGTCGCGCAGCTCTTCCATGATGTGGATCAGCCGCGCCGTGTCGCGCGTGTGCAGACCGATGGAAGGCTCGTCGAGAACGTACAGCGCGCCGACGAGACGCGAGCCAAGCGAGGTCGCAAGCTGAATGCGCTGCGACTCGCCGCCGGAGAGCGTGGAGGAGAGGCGATCGAGCGTAAGGTAGTCGAGGCCGACCTGGTCGAGGAAGTGGATGCGCTGGCGCACCTCCTCGAAGATCTTTCCGGCGATCTCGGCCTGCGAGGGCGTGAGGACGAGCGAGTCGAAGAAGTCACGCGCGGCGGTGACGGTGAGCGAGGAGACCTCGCAGATGTTTTTATCGTTGATTAAAACAGCGCGGGCCTCGGCGCGGAGACGCTGGCCGCGGCAGTCGGGGCAGGTAGCGTAGCCGCGATACTTCGACAGAAAGACGCGAACGTGCAGCTTGTACTTCTTGTGTTCGAGCGCGGCGAAGAAGCCCCTGATGCCTGGGAAGCTCCCTGATCCTTCCTGAATGAAACTTTGCTGCTCGGGCGTGAGATCGTACCAGGGCACGTCGGCGGGAACACCAGCGGCTTTGGCGGCGCGCAGCATCTCGCCGTGATGCGGGCGGTACTTGGTCGTCGTCCACGGTGCGACGGCACCCTGCGCGAGCGTCTTCGACTTGTCGGGGATGATGAGGTTCGGATCGAAGTCGATAGTGTTGCCGAAGCCCTGGCAGCGCGGGCATGCTCCGTAAGGGTTGTTGAACGAGAATAGGCGCGGCTCCGGCTCGCGGTAGGCGCGGTGGCAGGTCGTGCACTCGAAGGCAGCGGAGAAGCGCAGGGTTTGGGCTGTTTGAACCGCAGGTCCTTCGACTGCGGCGACTGCGTCGCCTCCGCTCAGGATGACACTTTCCGAGGAAGAGGCGGGAGTACGTGGCACGGTGAGAAAGCGTATCTCGCCGGACTCGCGGTAGCCGGTCTCGATGGCATCGACAAGACGCGAGCGCACGTCGGGCGAGATTGCGAGGCGGTCGACGAGGACGAAGATCGGCTGCGAAAAGTCGAGTTCGAGCAACGACTCAGGCGTGGAGAACTCGACGATCTTGTCGTTCTGATAGAGACGGTTGTAGCCGCGGCGGCGCAACTCGCCGAGACGCTCCTTGAGCGAGTCGGTGAGATCCAGGGCCGGTTCGGGTTTTGTGGGCTTCGCAGATTTTTTTGCGGCCGATTTCTTTGGCTTCACCGGCTCGGCAACTGCGACTTCAGTAGATGCAGGTTGCATCGCCTCAAGCTTGATCTCGGCGCGGGTGATAGGGAAGAGCGCGTAGACGCGCGTGCCTTCCGGTAGAGCGAACAGCGATGTAACGATCTCGTCGACGGTGTCTGTCTTGACGATGCCGCCGCAGTGCAGACAGGTGACGGTGCCGCAGCGCGCGTAGAGCAGACGCAGGTAGTCGTATATCTCGGTCGCGGTCGCCACGGTGGAGCGCGGGTTGCGCGTCTGGTTCTTCTGTTTGATGGCGATGGCGGGGGCAAGGCCGTCGATGTGCTCGACATCGGGCTTCTCGATGCGTTCAAGGAACTGGCGGGCGTAGGCGGAGAGCGACTCGACGTAACGCCGCTGGCCCTCGGCGTAGACCGTGTCGAAGGCGAGCGACGACTTGCCCGAACCCGAGACTCCACTGACGACGGTCAGCGCGTTATGCGGGATGTCGACGTCGATGCCCTTGAGGTTGTGCGTGCGGGCGCCGCGGATCGTGATCTGGTTCAGGTTCTGCTCGGACTTCGGGTCGGGCATCTGATTGCTCATGGCCAAACTTCTATTCTCAAGCATTGATCGCCGAAACGCGAGTTCCTATAGAACAGACTTTCCTTCCTTCAGCGGCCGGAAGATCTCGATCATCAGCAATCCCGCTCCGATACAGATCGCCGAGTCGGCGAAGTTGAAGTCGGGCCAGTAGTAGTACGAGCCTGCATGAACGCCGATGAAGTCGATCACGTAGTGATAGACCACGCGATCGTAGAGGTTGCCGACGGCCCCGCCGAGGATGAGTGCAAGCGCGATCGAGGTCAGCGAGAGGGAATCGCACGAACGCAGCAGCATGATGCCAACGATGACGACTGCGGCGACCGAGAACAGGATCAGCCCCTTTAGCACAAGGTCGGGCGATGCCGAGTCGGCGAGAAAGCTGAAGGCAGCGCCCGTGTTGAGCACATGCGTGATGCGCAGCAGGCCTGGAATGATGGTGTGAGAGCGCCCGCTGGGCAGATGATGCACGATGAACTTCTTCGAGACGTGGTCGGCGATGGCGACGAATGCCGACAGCGCAAGCAGAAGAGGGAAGTAGCGGCGGCGTCCGGCGCTGGACTTCTTCTTCGGCTCGTCGAACTCGGTTGCAGGATACTCGTAACGCTCGGGCATCAATTACTCCGTCGGTGATGAGGCGGCATAGGGAGGATATCCGATGGCGTCGAGAGCCTCGGCGCAGCGCAGGCAGACCGTGGGGTAGCGAGTGTTGTTGCCGACGTCGGTGGTGTAGTTCCAGCAGCGCTCGCACTTCACGCCTTCGGCGGCCTCGGTGGTGACGCGCGTCTCGCCGTTGGGGTGTTCGATGTGCGCGAGCGCAACCTGCGAGACGTTGAACAACTCCTTGAGGCTCGACTCGTAGCGTTGGAGCAGCGAAAGCACGGCCTCCGTCGCTTCGATTCGGACTCGCGCATCCAGGCCCTTGCCGACGAGCTTTGCCTGACGCGCAGCCTCGAGCGAGAGCAGAACCTGATCGCGGACTGCAAGCAGCTTCTCCCAATCCTCTTCGATCAGCTTCACGCTGCCAGGAACGATCTCGGCGATCTTGGGGAAGAGCGCGACGTGCACGCTCGACTCGCGGCCTTCGACCTTCGGCAGCGACTGCCAGACCTCATCGGCGGTAAAGCTGAGGATCGGCGCAACCAGCCGCGTGAGAACTTCTGCGATGCGCCAGAGCGCGGTCTGCGCGCTGCGGCGAGCGGGGTGGTTCGGCGCGAAGGTATAGAGGCGGTCCTTGAGCACGTCGAGATACAGCGCGCTCAGGTCGGAGTTCGTGTACTCATTCAGCGCGTGGTAGGCGCGATGAAACTCGAAGTCCTCGTAAGCTTGCCGAATCTTCGCGTCGAGTTCAGCCGTACGCGCGAGGATGTACTGGTCGAGCGGCTCCATCTGCGCGAAGGCGACGGCGTGCTCGGCAGGAGTGAAGTCGTGCAGGTTGCCCAGCAGGAAGCGGAAAGTATTGCGCAGCTTGCGGTAGTTGTCGCTGACGCGCTGCATCAGGTTCTCGCTGGCGGCGACGTCCTCGCGGAAGTCAACCGACGCAACCCACAGGCGCACGATCTCGCCGCCCAGGCGCTTTGCGATGTCGACAGGGTCGACGCCGTTGCCCAGCGACTTCGAGAAGGCGCGGCCCTGTTCGTCGAGCGTCCAGCCCGAGGTGGCCACCATCTTGTACGGTGCCTTGCCGCGAACGGCAACGGACGCGAGGATCGAAGAGTGGAACCAGCCGCGGTGCTGGTCGCCGCCCTCGGTGTAGAGGTCGGCTGGCCAGTGCAGCTCCGGCTCAACGTCGAGCACGGCATGCCAGCTTGCTCCGGACTCGAACCACACGTCGAGGATGTCCATCTCTTTGCGGAACTCGGTGCCACCGCATGATGCGCAGGCGGTGCCTTTGGGCAGCAGTGTCGCGGCGTCGTACTTGTACCAGGCGTCCGCGCCCTCTTTATGAAAGAGGTCGACGATGCTCTTGTTGATCTTCTTGTCGTTCAGCGGCGTGTGGCACTTCTCGCACATGAAGACCGCGATAGGCACGCCCCAGATGCGCTGACGCGAGATGGTCCAGTCGGGCCGTGTCGCGATCATGTTGGAGATGCGCTCCTGCCCCCACGACGGGTCCCAGACGACGTTGGCAATCTCATCTAACGTCCGCTGGCGGAAGGTCGTTTGGCTTCCGTCAGGCGCGGTCATCGGCGTCTCCATCGAGATGAACCACTGCTCCGTCGCGCGGAAGATGACGGGGTTGTGGCAGCGCCAGCAGTGCGGGTACGAGTGATGAATCTCGCTCAAGCCCATCAGCGCGCCGCGCGAGCGGACGAGCTCGACGATGACCGGGTTGGCCTTGAATATCTGCAAGCCGTCGTACTCCGGCAGGCCGTTGCGCAAGCGTCCTGCGGCATCGACGTTGCAGACCTGCGAGAGCCCGTACTTGGTGCCGGTGTTGAAGTCGTCCGCGCCGTGCGAGGGAGCGGTGTGCACAGCGCCGGTGCCTTGCTCGGTAGTGACGTAGTCGGCGTTGACGCCGAGAATCTCGCGGTCGAGGAACGGATGCTGGAAGGTGACGCGGTCGAGCTTATCGCCCTTGAATCGCGCGACCTCCTTCGCGTCAGATAGATTGCACGCCGCGCGGGTGGCCTCTGCGAGGGCCTCGGCGACGATGTAGACGTTGCCGTCGGTGTTCTTCAGCGCGACGTATTCCAACTCAGGGTTGAAGGCGACCGCCAGCGATGCCGGAAGTGTCCACGGCGTCGTCGTCCAGATGATGGTGTAGACGTCTCCCACCTTAGTGCCCTCCGGGCGCGAAGATGGAGCACCCAGTCTTGAGTCGATCGCCGCAGGGTCGCTGGTCAGCTTGTAGCGGACATAGATCGAGGGCGACGTGTGCATCTCGTACTCGATCTCGGCCTCAGCCAGTGCCGTCTTGTCGTGGACGCACCAGTAGACGGCCTTCAGGCCCTTATAGACGAAGCCCTTCTCGAAGAACTCGTAGAAGGTCTCGACGATGGAGGCCTCGTAGGCGAGCGACATCGTCAGGTAAGGCTGGTTCCAGCGGCCGAAGACGCCGATGCGCTCGAACTGCGACCGCTGCAGGTCGACGTACTTCTGCGCGTACTCGCGGCAGGCCTTGCGGACGGCCAGAGGGTCCATCTCCAGCTTCTTGCGGCCAAGCTGCTCGTCCACCTTGATCTCGATGGGCAGGCCGTGGCAGTCCCAGCCGGGCACGTAGGGAGCATCGAAGCCCGCCATCGTCTTCGTCTTCACCACGAAGTCCTTGATGCATTTATTCAAAGCGTGGCCCAGGTGGATGGCGCCGTTGGCGTAGGGCGGGCCGTCGTGCAGGATGTACTTCGGGGCGCCGGCGCGGGCGGTGCGAATCTGGCCGTAGATGTCCTGCTTCTGCCACGCGGTCAGCCGGATGGGTTCGTTGACCGGAAGGTTGGCCTTCATGGCGAAGGCGGTTTGGGGCAGGTTCAGGGTCGACTTCAGGGGCTTTGTCTCGGCCATGGTCTGGCTCGCTTGCGGCTTGGTCTCGGTTACTTCCGGCATCTCTTCCTCAGGCTTCTCAATGGCATGGGTGCCAAACATCTATTGTAGCCGGGCGGCATCCGGCATGCAGGCAGGGACGTACTAAATACAAGAAGATAGGCAGGTGACATTAAAGAGACATTCCTGCGGTAGGATGCGTCCAATGTTCTGAGCGTGGCTGCGCTAATATTTGTAGAATGTTCTATGGAGCCAGATGCCTTGCGTCGCGAAATATGGAGGAACCGGCGGAGACCGGGAGAATGAATAGAGACGCCCGATTCTCGAAGAAGCCGGAGGTCAGATGAAGACCGATCTCCGCCGAGGCAAAGCAGCATAATGGCGAACACCTGGCTGACACCCACTGAAGAAGAAAAGCAAACGGGCGACGGACCCGATCTGCGTCCCGCGATCGATGCTCCAAAGCTGAACGAAGAGACCGAAGGCTCCATGTGGGCCTCGCTGATCTCGAACCTGCGCGACGC
>JAFDVV010000057.1:29641-95693 GCA_018268775.1 Acidobacteriota bacterium
AACGACCTGATCGTCGAAGAAGAAGGTATCTTCACCTCGTTGCTGAGCAACGTGCGTGACGTCTTCTTCCCGCAGAAGCTTCCGCCGCTGGTTCTTGAGTCGAAGCCGATCGCCGTCCCGGACCGGATGAAGACGAGGCAGGACCCCCGGGCGACGGCTTCTTCTATCGTCATTTACGCTCTGCTGTTTCTGCTCTTCGCATGGTTGCTGCACAAGAAGATACCGTTTGCCGCTCCCGCAAAGACCACCCTGGTGACAGATGTTACGGTCCCTCCGATTGCGCCCATGAAGGCGAACGCCATGGGCGGGGGCGGCGGACAACGTGGCCCGACTCCCGTGACCAAGGGAACGCCGCCGAAGTTTGCCGAGACGCAGATCGTTCCTCCCAAGGCCCCGCCGCTGCAGGACCCGAAGATCAAGATTGAGCCGACGGTTGAGGTGCAGAAGGACGTGCACATGGCCTCCAGCATTCCGCAGATCGGCGTGGCCAACTCGCCGCTGGTGGGAATGTCGATGGGCAACGGCTCCGGTACGGGCCTCGGCTCGGGGAACGGTTCCGGCATCGGGCCCGGCTCGGGCGGCAACACCGGTGGCGGCCCAAGGCGTATCGGCGGAGGCGTCTCTGCCCCGCAGTTGATCTACTCGGTTGAACCTGAGTTCTCCGAGGAAGCCCGCAAGGCAAAGGTCGCCGGTAACGTGCTCGTCAACCTCTGGGTCGACACCAACGGCAACCCCAGCCACGTGCGCGTCATTCGCGGTGTAGGCATGGGACTCGACGAGAAGGCCGTGGAAGCTGTGCGCCAGTACCGCTTCAAGCCCGCGATGGAGAACGGAAAGCCCGTTCTGGTAGAGCTGAATGTCGAGGTCAACTTCCAGATCTTCTAAGAACAGGGAGTAGGGTTTAGGAAATAGGGAGTAGAAAGATGGGGAGGGCCTGCCGGTTGGCAGGCCCTCCCCGGTTGGGTTTCATGAGAGGTGTCATCCTGAGCGAAGTTTGGCGCGTTTTTGCGTCAAACGCAGTCGAAGGATCTGTGTTTTGTCTGGCTAGCGGCATCCCGGAGCAAGCCGCAGATCATTCGACTCCGGCCCTCGCGATAAAACAGCGAGGGCCTTCGCTCAGGAGGAAAACCTCCATATCTGTTAATGATGACTGACTCGTTTACGCTGCTCGCGGTGCCGCACTCATCTGGTGTACCGGCATTGGACGGGTGAGCTTCACCCCTCCCTCCGATTGCAGGCGGAAGCGATCCACCTGCTCCTCGAGCGTGACTGCCGTCGTGCGCAGTGTCTCGATGCCCGTGGCCGTTGTCGCCATCTCCACCAGGTTGTCGTGGCTGAGTGAGTGGATTGCGTCGAGGCTCGCTGATGACTGATCCGCTGCCGCGGCCTGCTGCGATGCCGCGATGGCGATCTGGGCGATCATCTTGTCCACGCGCTCGGCCATGCCGATGATGCGCTCGAGCGCCTCTCCGGCCTGGTTGGTGGTGACGACGCCCTGCTCGACCGTGCCGGTGCCGCTCTCCATGCTGGAGATGGCGACGCGGGTGCGATCCTGAATCTCCTGAATCATGGTGGCGATCTCGCCGGTGGCCTGCGCCGTCGACTCGGCCAGGCGGCGTACCTCGCCGGCGACGACCGCGAATCCGCGGCCATGGTCGCCTGCGCGTGCGGCCTCGATGGCTGCATTCAGCGCCAGGAGGTTGGTCTTGCGGGCGATCTCGTCGATCGTGGTGACGATCTGCGAGATACGCTTGGAGTCTTCGCCCAGCAGGCCGACGGTAGACGACGTCTCGCTGACGGCCGTTGCGATGGAGTGCATCGACCCGAGCACCTGTTTGACGATGTCACCGCCCTCGCGGGCCGTCTGTGCAGCGCTGCGAGCCGTTTCTGCGGCCGATTGCGTATGACGCGAGACCTCGGCGATCGAGGCCGACATCTCCTGCATGGCGGTCGCCGCCTGCTGGGTCTGCTGGCTCTGCTGGTCGATACGCTTATGAATCTGGTCGGAGGACGAGCGCATGGAGACTGCGCTGCCCGCCAGCGAACCGGCCGTGTCGACGACAGTGCCGATGATGGACCCGAGGTTCGATTGCATCTTCTGCATGGCCTGCGCCAGTGTGCCGATCTGGTCGGAGCCGAAGAGGTTGTCGAGTCTGCTGCCCGTCAGGTCGCCCTCGGCGATGGCGTCGGCGCGCTGAGCAACCATGTCGATCGAGCGGGTGATGCGGCGCGAGAGCATGAAAGAGATGACTCCCCCGACGATGGCGCCGAGGATCGTTGCGATCCAAAGGGTCCATAGTGTCGACGAGTTTGCGCGTTTGAGCTGGGCAATCTCCTGGTTGGCCTGCGACATCTGCGACTCGCCCAGGTCGCCGGTCAGGTCGCGGAACGTCTTGCTCAGAGGGAGAATCTGGTTCTGAAAGGTGTCGTAGGCCTGCGTCGTACCCTGCGGGGTCTTTGACTCGTTGAGCTGCTCCACTTTATCTTCGAGTGTCTTCAGGTTCGCAAAGCCGCTCTCGATCTCGCGGATGCGGGTGGCGTCGTAGCCCAGAGGGTACTGCTCGTTGTACTGGCGCAGCTTGGCCATCGACTCTTCGGCCTGCGCCAGGTACTCCTGGCGGGCGCGGCGGAACGACGCCGCCGTGGCTGGATCGACGCCGAACAGCATGTAGGACTCGAGCGCGTGGATGCTGTAGACCATCCTGATCCGCAGGTCGCGCGTCACGGCGTTGATGGGAATGTGCTGGGTGGTTGCGCTTGCAGCAAGCCGGTTGGCTTCCTGAATGCGCATGGTTGCCGTGAATGCGCTGAGCAGCATGGCCACAATTAGAGCGCCCGTTGCAAGGCCGAGTTTTGTCTCAAGTTTCATAGGTCTTCCCGTCGCTGAGATTTTTGTTGGAACAGGTGGAGGGTTGCCGGGACGCCGGTAGCGGTCTAGTGGGGTTCGGTAAAGTTCACATCGACCGTCTGGTCGGTCGCGTCCGGGCCGGGTTCAAAGCGCCAGCGGCGAACGGCCTCGGCCGCTGCGGGACTGAGAAGGGCATGGCCGGACTCAACCTTTGCATCGGAGACCGTACCGTCGGGTTGCACCGTCAGGTGGACGACCACGGTGCCGCTGACGTGCATGCGGCGCGCAAGCTCGGGGTAAACGGGTGGCACTTTGCTGACGACGGAGCGGCGTGCGCTGGCGTGCGCCAGTCCGGCGCCAACGGCGAGCGCAAGCAGGACGAGTAGATGTGCGGGTAAGCGGCGAAGTGTTGCCAAGGGTATCCTCCAAAGGTTTCAGAGGATGTATCGGCAACGGGCTGGCTTAGCTTTAGTCGATCGCCACCAGGTCGTGGGCTGCGATCTCGGCGAAGGTAAGGTTCTCGGCGGCGCTGCCGGTTCGTTGCTTCCAGTCCAGGAAGAGCTTGCCGTAGCTGTCGGTCAGGCAGGTTGAGGTGTCGATCTTCAGCGCGGCCAGCATCCGGTCGATCCACTCTGTGGGCCCCTCAAGCTCGGCGTAGGTGCCGATCGGCGTCTCGTCGATGACCAGGTGCGGCGTGGAGTTTGTTGTCGCATCGATGGCGGACCACTCCGTGCGGTACTTTTCGTAGGTGAAGGCAGGCGTGTAACCGAGGCTCTCAAAGATATGGCCGAGAGCGGGGCCATCGGCGACGGCGGTCTCCGTCTCGATGCGCACCTTGTAGCGCGAAGACTCGGTCATGTCGCCGGGGCGCGCCGTACGCTTGTGAGTGACGGTCCAGACAGGGCCGTACTGGCGGATGCGAAGTATCTCCGTGCGCGCGCGCAGATCGCGGTTGGGAGTGTCGTAGAGCGTGTTCTGCTCAAAGGTGCGCGGCGTGTCGAGATGAAAACCGAACTGGGGAAGGAGGCCCTGAAGAGCGGCTGGATCGGAGACGGGAAACTTAAGTTCGATCTCGCGGTTCTGCATGGCTGGAGTATACGGCGGCAAGGCGGCCACAGGCGATAGGATTGAGGAATGGCTGGTGGAAAAACGGAGTGCCTGGACGGTATCGCCGGAATCGCCCGCGCGGCGGAGATTCTGCGCGCAGGCGGGATCGTCGCCTTTCCCACCGAGACCGTCTATGGCCTGGGCGCGAATGCGCTTGATCCTGCGGCAGTTGCAAAGATATTCTCCGCCAAGGAGCGGCCCGGCTGGGACCCCGTGATCGCGCACGTAAGCGACCGCGATATGGTTGCCCGGGTAGCACAGGTGACACCGGCGGCAGAGAAGCTGATGGACGTCTTCTGGCCGGGGCCCCTAACGCTGTTGTTGCCGAAGACGGCGGCCGTTCCAGATTCGGTCACTGCGGGGCGTCCGCTGGTTGGGGTAAGAATGCCACGGCACGAGCTTGCTCTCGCATTGATTCGCGAGACAGGGGCTCCGCTGGCCGCCCCGAGCGCGAACCGCTTCGGCAGGACGAGTCCGACGACGGCCGCGCATGTGCTGGAGGACCTCGATGGCAGAATCGACGCCGTGCTTGACGGAGGGCCGACGGCGGTCGGAGTCGAATCCACGGTAATTGGGCCTGCGGAAGAGGGTTTGCGCTGGGTGATGTACCGGCCTGGCGGTGTCTCCGTAGCCGAACTGGAGCGAGTGCTTGGCACGGGCTCAGTGTCGGTGTTTCGTCCGGCTGAATCCGCGAGCGCGCCGGAGGGCCTGCCATCGCCTGGCGTCGGCATTCGCCACTATGCTCCGCGCGCACGGCTGGTGCTGGTCTTCGAGCCGTCGCGGAAGGAGGTTGCATCCCGGTTGAGTCTCATCGAGACGATTGATACGCTGCCAGAGTCGCCTGACCGGGTTGGCGTGATGTTGCCCGATGGATGGGACGCCTCTCATGCCGCTTTTATCTATCGCTGGGGCGCATGGGGCGACGGCGATGCGCTGGCGCGGAGGCTGTTCGCCGGCCTGCGCGATCTGGATGAACGCGGCGCGAAGGTAATCGTGTGTCCGGTGCCGGAGATGGACGGCATCGGCGAGGCGATCCGCGACCGGTTGCGCAAGGCAGCGCGCGAGAAGTAAAAAATGGATTTCGAGTCTTGCTCGAATGAAGGGTGAATGTTGCTGGATAAATGAAGGTGTCATCCTGAGCGGAACCTCTCGCAGTTTTATCGCGAGAGGCGCAGTCGAAGGATCTGCGGTCGGCTTGAAGTGCTCGCACCTTCTCCATTGTCACGCTACTTTGTCCGTTGTGCCGCGGCAACCGCAGGTCCTTCGACTGCGTGTTCGCAAAAAGCGCGAACACTCCGCTCAGGATGACACCTTCATTTATTGAGCAATGCTCATTTTTCACTACCGCGCCGACGAGGCCAACTGTCCTGCGAAGGCGTCGAGCGAGAGCGAGCGCAGAAGGTTGCGGCGCATTCCGCTCCAGACCTGGTCGAGTGCGCGGCTGGTCTGTTCGATCCACTGGAAGCTGATGGACTGCGCCATCTTTTCGAGGTCGGCGCGAATGTCGGTGTTGCGGACCAGCTCCGGCGTTCCCGATTGCAGCAGCAGAATATCTTCGAGCAGCAGCGAGAGTGTGCGGAGGAGGTCGGCGGTCTTCTGCTGGCCTTCGGCGCCGGCGCGGTAGGTCTCGGTCATCTTGAAGAGCGCGGTGTGGTCGGGTTCGGCCACTGCCTGGCGAAGCAGGAGGAGAGCATCGGCGCGCGCCGCGGTGTAGGCGGCGAGATCGAACGAGAGCGCCTTGCCCGCCGCTCCCTGTGCGAGACGGGCGATGAGGGTGCGCTGCTTCGGCGGAACATCGTGGCGGCGGTCGGCCAGCAGCATCTCGATCTCTTCGATGGGAAGAGCGCCGAGGCGAACGAGGGCGCAACGGGAGCGGATTGTGGGCAGAAGCTCGCCGGGGTTCTCCGCGAGGATGATGATGTGGACGGTCGCGGGAGGCTCCTCGAGCACCTTGAGCAGGGAGTTCGCTGCCTCCTTCATGAAGCTGGCTGCGGTGATGATGAATATCTTGCGCGGGGCCTCGGCGGGAAGGTAGTGGGCGCTGTGAATGATAGAGCGCACCTGCCCGAGCTTGATGAGGAGCTGTGGCGGGTCGGGCGGGACGATGAGCACGTCTGGGTGCGGCTGCACGAGGACGCGCGTCTCTTTCTTGTCGGTCTCGCGGAGATCTTCTCGCGCGGCGACCGCCTTGTCGATCTCTTCGTCAAGGTTGAAGGCGTTAGCGATGCGGGTGCAGTTATGGCAGACGCCGCAGAAGCCGGCGAGTGTCTGCCCGTTCGACCAGAGGTCGCGCGGCTGGCGTTCGCACTCGACCGCCATGGTCAGCATCAACGCGAGAGTGTATTTACCTGCTCCGGCAGGTCCGGCAAGGATAAGCGAGTGAGGCAGGCGTCCATGCGCGATCGAGGTGCGGAGGTGCTCGACGGCGGCCGAGTTGCCGAGGAAGTCGTTGAAGGTGGCAGGGCCAGTGCGCTGCTCAGATTGTGTGCCGCTCATCGCCCTTCCTCCAGACCTCTCGGGCACGTCGTAACCGACGCGTTTCGCCAGACAGATAACTTCTCTCCGTTTATTTTAGAGGACACAATCTTTGAAAGGTGGGAGTGGATCTTCCGTGGGCCGGGTTTTGGCTTGACGAGGGCAAAATGAACATTCGCAATGTTGCTGGAGGGCTGGTTGTCGTGTTGGGGATGCTGCCAGTAGGTGCATCCGCGCAGAGGTCTTTGAACGCGCCACGGGCTGACGGTCATGAGACCCCGCTGATGGTGTACGACGCCGTGGGTGCAGTGAGCGGCTGCGCTCCTCTGGCGGTGATCTCGCCCGGCGCGGGCGGGACGGAGCGCGGCTATCGTTACCTGGCCGAGGCTATGGCACAGATGGGATACACGGCGCTGGTGATGGGGCATCGAGAGAGCGGCCCCGGCCCCCTGGGCCGCGACATTATGGGAAATGGCATACGGAAGGGCGCGGCTGAGTTGGTCGAGAACCAGGCTGCGGAGACCGGCAGACTGCTGGATGTTGGCGCAGCTTTGAAGTGGGCTGGCGCGCAGTGCAGGGCACCGTTCCGGGTGCTGCTTGGTCATTCGATGGGCGGGGTGACGGTGATGTTGGAGGCTGGCGCGAAGAACCAGATCGGCGTTACGTCGCCGCCTGCGGGACAAAAGCGGTTCGATGCCTACGTGGCACTGTCTCCGGAGGGGCCAGGCGAGGCCTTCGCCGACCAGGCATGGACGAAGGTACGTGCTCCCATGCTGATGTTGACCGGAACGCGCGACCTGCCAGCCAAGGGAACGCCCGAGGAGCGGCTGGTCCCGTGGAAGGAGATGCCGGGCGCGCCGGGGAGCTGCCAGTGGCTGGGAGTGATCGACGGGGCCACGCACATGAACTTCGGCGGTATTGGCCGCGACGAAGAAAAGGTGACCGCTCTGACCGTAGGTGCAATCAAGGAGTTCTTGCCGGACGTGCGCCGTGGGAGCTGCCCTCAGCCTGCCGTGCAGACAGGCATGACCATCAAATCCAAGTGACTGTATTGCAGTGGGATGGCGTCCTCCTGACGCCTTTGGGGGATGGTGGACAGACGCGCCATCACGCATCATGGAAGGGTGCGGTTCCTCCGGCCCCAGATCGGTCTGCCCGTTGCGCTTGTGCTGATGAGCGCCGCCGGTGCGAATGCCACGATCAGCACGGTGTGGCGCACTTCTCCAAAGACCGTATTGCAGCTTGAGGACGCAGACGACAGCGGGCAGGCATACGAGAGTCTGCGCGACGACGTCTTGCGGCACCCCGACGACTTCGTCACCTTTGCAACGCAGACGGCAGCCAACCGGTTTATCGAAGAGCATGGTCTGGAGATGAATCGCGAGACGGAGCCGCGGATGGTCCAGCGCGGTGTGCTCGGATACTGGCGAGGCAAGACCGTGGTGGTATTGCCGTTGTACTCGATTCGTCGCGGACTTTAGAGGGTGCTTCAAGCGTTACTCTGTCGCCTTCCTTTCGCGTCCAGCAAAAAATGCAGATCCTTCGACTGCGCGGCTTCGCCGCCTCGCTCAGGATGACAAGATTTGTTTGTGCCCTGTGATGACGCCAGGAGCAAAATGCAGGGATTCCTCGACTCCCTGTGGTCGCTTGGAATCGCACTTCTTGTTGTTGACGACGCTTTGAGTGAGTGGGGTTACTGTACGAGAATGAAGCGATGACCTCTGTGCGTATGGACAAATGGCTGTGGGCGGCGCGTTTCTTCAAGACGCGCGCTCTTGCGGCGAAGGCGTGCGATCTGGGCCGTGTGGATTGGAAAAAAGGTGAGATGGCATGGCAGCCGGCGAAGGCTGCGCGCGATGTCCATACAGGCGACATGCTTCGCGTGAAGAACGACAGTGGCGAGTTTCAGGTCGAGGTGCTGGGCTTGAGCGAGGTGCGCGGGCCTGCTTCAGTGGCGCAGTCGCTCTATCGCGAGACGGACGAGAGCAAGTCCGCGCGCGCGGCCGTGGTCGAGGCGAAAAAGGCCATCCCGGTGTACGAGTCGACGTGGGAGAGCGGACGGCCTACAAAGCGCGACCGCAGGGTGATGACGCGGCTGCGTGGGCGGTAGGGAAGTTCCTGTGAGTGCTCTTGCGGCGTGAAAAGCAGATCCCTCCGCTGCGCTACGGGATGACAACAAAGAAGAGCGACAGGCACTTTTTCCAGGTCACTGTATGGTTTTGAAGGGAGATGAATTGCCGATGCAACTGACCAGCAGTAGTTTCAAGGACGGGGCCACCATCCCAGGTGAGTTTGCGTTCGCCGTGCCCGATGTGGCGAATCATGTTGCCTTGAGCGCCAACCGCAACCCGCAGCTTGCGTGGGCCGACGTTCCTGCCGGCACGGAGTCGTTTGTTCTTGTCGTGCGTGACCCCGACGTTCCGAGCCGAGGCGACGATGTGAACAAGGAAGACCGTGAGGTTCCGGCATCCTTGCCGCGTGTGGATTTCTACCACTGGCTGCTGCTGGATATTCCCGCAAGCGCGAGGGAGATTGCGGCGGGAAGCCAGAGCGACGGAGTTACACCACATGGCAAACGCGGGCCTGCCGCTCCGGGTGGGATGCGGCACGGGATCAACAGCTATACGGGCTGGTTTGCGGGCGATCCTGCGATGGAGGGCGACTACTTCGGCTACGACGGCCCATGCCCTCCGTGGAACGATTCCATCGTGCACCGATATGTCTTTACCTTGTACGCGGTCGACGTGGAGCAGCTTGCGGTGAATGGTGAGCTGACAGGCGAAAAGGTGCTTGAAGCGCTTGAAGGGCACGTGCTGGCGAAGGCAAGTATGACGGGGACGTATACGCTCAATCCGAGACTGAGATAGCCCCTCGGGGATGCCGCGACAGATCCGTCTTCCCGATTGCGGGACTGAAGAGGCGGCGAACGGATACACTTAAAGACCTAACGTAACGAAGCCTTTCAAGACCCAAGGATTCAGTAAATGAAACTGTTGTTCTCGCTCGTTCTGTCAGCCCTCTTTATGGTTCCCACTGTCTCTCGCGCGCAGATTGGTCTTTACGTCAATCCTGTGGCCGCGCGGGTGAGCAACTCGCAGGCAGACCACGGAGTGTTCGCGTTTCTCGGAGACGGGTCGACCTCGCGCATGTTCTGGGGGGCAAACCTGGGCGGCTACTATGACCGCTGGCATGGGGAAAAGTACGACGCGGGCATCGATATCCGCGACACGATCATGGGTGCGAACAACGCGCGGCTAAACAACTTTCTGATCGGCGCACGCGTGGTGGCGACGTCGTGGTCGCCGAAATGGCGTCCCTATGCTCAGTTATCGGGCGGCGTTGGAACAACGCGCGCACCGCATAGCACCGTGAAGACGAGTCGCGCGACCTTCGGCGCATTTGTGGGTGCCGACTACAAGCTGAGCCGCGTGATCGACGTGCGGGCCTTCGAGATTGGCTATGGTTCGCTGACAACGATCTCGAGCGCCACGGTGGGCAGCGCGGTCACATCGTTTCCGTCGTCGAACGTGCTTCAGGTGAGCGCGGGGCTGGTCTTCCGGATTCGCTAACCTGCGTTGTTTGGGGTGTCATTCCGAGCGAGCCGAAGGCGAGTCGAGGAATCCCCGCATTTTTTCCGCGGCAGCGAGAAGCGGGCTTCTCCACTCCGGCCCTTTGGCCTTCGGTCGAAATGACAATCGTTCTTAGTGCCCGCTCATCGCGTTAGCTGACCTTGGCGGGTAAGCGTGCGGCGACGATCTCGCGGATGCGTGTCTCAATCTGGTCGATGCCCGCGTCGTCGCGGATGGCTGCGACGCGCTGAGGCTCGCGCGCTGCGATTACCTCATAGGCATGGTGGATGCGGCGGTAGAAATCGTCGTCTTCGCGCTCGAAGCGGTTCTCGTCGGTACCTTTCTGCTGCGCTGTGCGCTTGTTACGGCGGCGGGCGCGTTCGAGCGAAGAGTCAAGCGAGGGCAGCAGAAGCAGGGTAAGGTCAGGTTGCAGGTCGTCGCAGACGGCCTGGTGCATGGCCAGGATGCGGGCCGATCCCAGCCTTCGGCCTGCGCCCTGGTAGGCCTCGGATGAGTCGGTATACCGGTCGCAGAGGACAATGGAGCCTGCCTCAAGCGCGGGCAGGATGGTCTCGTGGATGGCCTGTGCGCGATCGGCGAACATGAGCGCCATCTCGGCGAGCGGGGCTATAGGGCCGTGGGTGGCCTCGGAGCGCGAGTCGAGCAGAATGGAACGGATGCGGTCGCCAAGCGCCGTTCCGCCGGGCTGGCGGAGGGTGACGACCCTGCGTCCCTCAGATTCGAGCCAGGCTGCGAGACGGCGAAGCTGGGTGGTTTTGCCGGAGCCGTCAGGCCCCTCGAAGGTGATAAAAAAACCGCGCGGCATCAGTCCAGCTTACCGCAGTGGCGTCTGGAGGCGTCTAACGTAACAGAGCAGATGTGCTGAGAGCGTGATCGCGCTCTGGCTGCCGTTCTGCGGACAAGCGGCGAGAGGAGGAGATATGCTGATCGCCATTTTCATCGTCACAGGAATCATCCTGACTGCAATTTGCATCGTTGCCTATACATCGAAGAAGTACGGCAACGGCCAGGCACATAGCGCGGTAAGCGATGCGCTGAGGAGCGAGCTGGCCCACAGGCACGCAAGCGGACACACACGCTAAACGGCCTCTTCGAGGTACCGTCGAGTGCGTTGCCAAAGGAAAGGCCGCTCACGCGGCGATGAGCGGCCTTCGTTGGCGCAAAGCCTCAGGACTGACGAATGCGCGCCATCTGGGCTTCGTTATAGCGTTCGCCCGCGATCTCACCTGCCGGTAAGGCCGCTTCCAGTTCTGCGACCTCGGCGGGGGTCAGTTTGATGTCGGCTGCCGCTGCGTTCTCTTCGAGATACTTCCGGCGCTTGGTGCCGGGGATCGGTGCCATATCGTCGCCCTTCGAGAGCACCCAGGCGAGCGCAAGCTGGCCTGGTTTGACCCCGAGGCGCTCTGCGATGGCCGTCACGCGGTCAACCAGGACCTGGTTCTTGTCGAAGTTTTCTCCCGCAAAACGCGGATAGCGCTCGGCGCGGAAATCGCCCGCGGCGAGATCGGCCGTGCTCTTGATCGCCCCGGTCAGGAAGCCGCGGCCGAGCGGAGAGTAGGGGACGAAGCCGATGCCAAGTTCGTGAATGGTGGGGAGTATCTCAGCCTCGACATCGCGTGTCCACAGGGAGTACTCCGTCTGGAGCGCGGTGATGGGGTGCACTTTGTGGGCGCGGCGGATGGTTGCGGGGGAGGCCTCGGAGAGGCCGAGGTACTTTACCTTGCCAGCCTTGACCAGATCGGCCATCGCGCCGACGGTGTCTTCGATCGGCGTCTCGGGATCGACGCGGTGCTGGTAGTAGAGGTCGATGTGGTCGACGCCCAGGCGTTTGAGCGAGGCATCGCAGGCCTGCCTGACGTACTCGGGCTTGCCGCTGACGACCCAGTAGGTGGGGTCGTCCTTCTTGCGGATGTTGGCGAATTTGGTTGCGAGGAAGACCTCGTCGCGGCGTGACTTGATGGTCTTGCCGATCAGCTCTTCGTTGTCGCCGATGCCGTAAGTGTCGGCCGTATCGAGGAAGTTGATACCGAGGTCGAGCGCGCGGAGGAGAGTCGCTGCGGACTCCTCGTCGTTGCGCGGACCGTAGAACTCGCTCATGCCCATGCAGCCGAGCCCCATCTGGGAGACGACCGCGCCCTGCGAACCTAGCTTGATCTTTTTTATGCTCATGACTGGGTTAGATGAAGTCTACAGAACTTTGGTTCTGGAGATTTACCGGCTCGATGTATTGTTCTGCCAATGAACGCCATCGGGGGCGATGGTGATGTTGACCGGGCCTTGTGCTCCTTCTTTCAGGAACGGGCCTTCGGAGTCCTGTTCCTTATGTTCGGAGTTGGTGTAGATGAGCTTCATCTTGCCTTCGCCGAGCACCTTGAAGCGGTAGTGAAAGTCGGCTCCGGGGGCGAGGGATTGGGTGCCGAAGCTCGCGCTGGGGTAATCGACCTCAATCAGCCGGATTGGCTCCGCAGTGTGATTGGAGACGGTCGCGGCGACGTAGGGAGAGCGGCAGCCAGCGATGGCGAGCATGGGCAGGAAGGCAAGAGTGCGGAGAAGACGCATACGGGTTCAAGGGTATCAGGTGCGGTGATTGATGGTTTGGGAAGAAGGAACGGCAATAGATCAGTCTGAATACTTCAGCCGCTAACTCATGGTCGTCATTCTGATGCAACACCCTGATGCAACACCAAAAGCAGAAGCAGGTTCCTTCGCTTCGCTACGGAATGACAAACAAGAAGACGCGGTGTGCAGGGCAATTACGCAGAAGCAGATTCCTTCGCTTCGCTACGGAATGACAAACAAAAAGACGTGGCGTGCAGGGGAGTGGTCACGCGTAAAGCGGCGGCGGGGTGCGTTCGAGGATGCGGGCGGTGAGGACGACCCCGGAGCGGTTGTCGTGGAGGGTGATGGGGAAGGCGAGGACGCTCCAGGTGATGTTGAGCTCGCCGGATTTTGGCAGTGCGAGCAGGCCGCGGCGCGTACGGTCGATGTAGGTCTCGCGCGTGAGGGAGACGGTCTTGAGGACCTCGCGCCAGTCGCGCATGAGGGTGGGCATCTCGTCGAAGACACAGCGGCCGGGGAACCAGTCGCGCGACTGGCCAAGATAGTCGGCTGCGCCGTCGTTGCAGTACATCCATACGCCGCGGTCGTCGAAGATCTGCACCAGGACATCGGAGCCGATGGCCATGGAGATGCGCGAGTAGAAGAAGTCGCGCGCATCGACGACGACAGGGACGCCGCGCCGCTTCGCCTCAAGCGAGCTGAGCGCCGAGAGCAGGTCTTCGACGGAGCTGTAGCCCTTGAGCAGGTGCATGTCCTCGGCGCCGCCGAAGTGCCGCTCGAGCGTTGCAGAGAGGATGATGATGGGCACATGCGGACGGCGGCGGCGTAGGTGGGTTGCGACCTCGGTGCCGAACTGCCCCGAGCCGAGGTGGTAGTCGAGAACGGCGATGTCGATGCTGTTGAACGCCTCCATCGCCTCGTCGATCGTGGAGGCCGGGATGCAGTGGTAGCCATGCTGGCGCAGGATCGCCGATCGAAGATGGAGGTTGGCGGGTTCGTCGTCCAGAAGCAGGACGCGCACGCTGCCCGCGTTATTGGACACACCTCCACTCAGCTCGGGCGGCTCGACCATGGCTAGCCATAGGATGCAACAGATTGCAGAACCGTCAACTCGCAGATGGCTTATTTTTCATTAATTTTCGGCGAGGACTTCAGGTTGCGAAGTAACTCCGGCAGTCGATTGATGGCCGCGACGGTTCGCAGCCACTGGCGGTTGTCGATGGCGGGATAGCCGCTGACGACCTTGCCTGGCTCGACGTCGCCGGGGATGCCGCTCTGGGCAGTGGCGATGGCCCCATCGCCGACGGTGCAGTGGCCGGCAACGCCGACCTGGCCGGCAAGGATGACGGATTTGCCGATGGTGGTCGATCCTGCAAGGCCGACCTGCGCGCAGAGGAGTGTGTCCTTGCCCACCGTCGATCCGTGTCCGACCTGGACGAGATTGTCGACCTTGGCCCCGGCGTGGATGCGGGTCTCGCCGATGGAGGCGCGGTCGATGCAGGCGTTGGCCTGCACTTCGACGGCGTCTTCGAGTACGGCGGGCCCGGACTGGAGGATCTTGTACCAGCTTCCGTCGGCCTGCTTTGCGAAGCCGAAGCCGTCGGCACCGATGATGGCACCATTCTGGAGGACGACGTTGTCGCCAAGCTGGCAATACTCGCGGACAACGGCGTGGGCGTGCGCGAAGAGGTTGTTACCGGCTCGCACGTTGGGGTAGATGACGACGTGGGGAAGCAGGACGGCGTTGTCTCCAATGACCGCGTTGTCGCCAACGACGACATGGGCGCCGACATGGGCGTTCACTCCGATCTTTGCCGTGGGAGCGACGACAGCGGTGGGGTGGATGCCGGGGGGATAGCTCGGGGCCTGATAGAAGACCTCGATGGTGCGGGCGAAGGCGAGATATGGGTTCGCGATACGCAAGGTGGCCGCCGGGATGTCGGGGAAAGCAGGCTCGACGAGGACGGCCGAGGCCTGCGTCGTGCGGGCGAGCGAGGCGTACCTTGGGTTGGCCACGAAGGTGATCTCGCCGGGGCCAGCGGTCTCGATGGAGGCGACCCCGGTGATGTCGGCGGAGGGATCACCCCTGAGGGTGGCTCCAAGGTGCTGGGCCAGGTCGGAGAGCTTCATGGAGGGAATTCTATAGGACAGGGAATAGGGTGTAGGGAATAGGGAATAGCAGTCATTAGTTCGTCCACGAGCGCCATACTCGCGAAGACATGAGATTCAGGGACATGCGGCTTTCTACTCCCTACACCTATTCCCTGGTTCCTAGTTAGGCCGGGCGTTGGGAGGGAGGGTGCGAAAGAGGTCTTCCTGCAGGGACGGTGCGGCAGGGGCGGGCAGGGGCTTCTTGCGCGACGGAGTGGTGATGACGGCGATGAGTTGGAGATCGGCGATGGACGTCCGCGGAACATAAATGCGCTGGGTGTTGGAGCGGATATCGGGAGGAATGAGGAACAGTCCGGCGTCGTCGAGGATATCGTCGGCGAGGGAGATATCGATGGGGGCTAGGCCCTCAAACAGGTCGGCTTCAGCGGAGGGGTTGGCAGATGTGCCGCCGGGTGGGTTGAAGGTGAGCCGAAGCCAGAGGCCCTCGGTGCGAGGGCGCGCGAGGAAGGTCTTGCGAGTGAGGCGTTCGGGGTTTACGGCGTCATTGAGATTGAAGTCGCGGACGTAGCAGATGTATTTGATGTCCTCCAGCGGCAGGGGCAGGACGCGGCCCGAGAGATCCAGCAGGTCGACGACCCGCTCCGGTGTCTTGCCGCCGGGCTTTGCCGGGGGCTGGCTGCGAACGAGCTTCGACAGCGGAAGGTAGCCGGGCAGGGTGTCTCCGAGCGAGCGCCGGACGATGACTTTTTTGTGTGCCGAGGACATGGGTCTACTGGCGGATTGTCGCACGGGGCGCGCGGGGAGACAGGCAAAAGCTGTGTTATGAGTAGTCAATTCGGCAACTCTGTGTTACAGTCAGCTTTTGTGTCTCAGGTAGTGGGACTTTTCTAAGCGGTTGATAATCCTTGGCTTATGCCGGGCCTGGCATCGGGAGAACCGCTTAAGACCGGCTTGGAGCGACTGACCAACATATATGGCCGATTACATCTATCTCCTTGAAAACCGACTTTCCAAAGCTCAGCAGATCGCCTTGGAGAAAGTACGTGAAGTAGCTCGCGTAAAAGGATTTACCAGCTTTCTTGTAGGCGGGGCCGTCAGAGACCTGACGAGCGGCTCGCCGGTGCGCGATCTGGATGTAGTGGTTCAGGGAAATGCTCTCAAGCTGAAGAAAGATATAGAGAAAGCTGGCGGAAAAATATCCGGAGAATCCGAGGCAACACAATCGTTCTTTGTCCGGTTTCCGGGGTCGGTTCGATTGGCAGTCGGCTCGACGCAGGCGGTCAGCTATCCAAAGCCGGGTAAACCGGTCTATAAGCCGGCAAACATTCTTGAGGACCTGCGCCAGAGAGACTTTACGGCGAACGCGATGGCCCTGTCGCTGAACCAGGGATCGTATGGTCTGCTGATGGATCCGCTGAACGGCGTGGCAGACATTGAAAACCGCGAGCTGCGCCTGGTGAATCCTTACGGGTTTATCGAAGATCCGGTGCGGATGATCCGCGCGGTGCGGTTTATGGCGCGTCTTGGCTGGCAGATGGACGAGCGCACACGGTCGCGGTATGAGACCGGCAAGGAAGAGAACTATATAGCTGCGATGCCGGCTTCGCAGCGGGGGTATGAGACGGAAGAGCTCTTTCTGGAGGAAGAGCCTCTGCGGGTGATCAGGCGGCTTGAGGCCGAGGGGTGGATGAAGCACCTGAACCCGGCGGTGGCCTCGAACAAGGCGAATGTGAATGAGCTGGAGAAGCTGCGGGATGTCCAGACGCAACTGCATATGCAGGGGATACACGCAGAGACTTCGGCGGCAATCTTTCCTCTATTGACTGCGAAGATGGCCCCGAAGGACGTTGCGGCGCTCAAGAAGAGCTTTGTACGGCAGGGGTTCGTGGACGACATCAATGGCCTGGAGGCGGAGGGCAAGGCGTTCGCCGCGCAGCTCGCGAGCAAGGATGCGGCGCAGCCTTCGAAGGCGTGGAAGCTGCTGCATTCGGCCCGGCCTGAGGCTGTCCTTTGGGCTGCGCACCATGTGAAGACGGCTGGCGTGCAGAACAAGCTGAAGGCCTTCTATACAGAGTGGCCGCAGGCTCGGCAGAGGATTCCATATGCGCAGATGCTTGAGATGCGCATTACACCCGATGTTGCGGGATACGACGAACTGCTGGACAAGCTGTTCTTCGAGCTGATGGACAACAGGCTTGGCACGCCCGAGGAGATGAAGGCGTTTCTTGAGCCGTATTCGCCTCCCGCTCCGCCTCCGCCGGTTCATCTGCGCCGCGCCCGCGCAACACGCAAGGACGCAAAGCCACCCAAGAGCCGTAAGAAGGCCGCAGCGGCAGCGACCGAAGAAGGGCAGGATCAGGCAGCGGCTTCTGTAGAAGCGGCAGCAGCCCAGGAGACGGCGAAGAAGTCAGCCCCTGCGGTTTCGAAGGCGAAGAAGGAAGAGCCGAAGAAGGTTGTCGCGGCAGCTAAGGCCGCCCCTGTTCCAGCTAAGAAGGCTGTTCCTGTTGCCGTGAAGAACACTGCTCCAGCGAAGAAGGTTGTGGCCAAGCCGGTGGCGAAGAAGGCACTCGCGAAAAAGGCTGCGCCTCATAAGCCGGTGAAGGTTGTGGCGAAGAAGGCTGCTCCGAAAGCTGTTGCCAAAAAGGCCCCGGTAAAGAAGGCTATAGCGAAGAAGCCGGTGGCGTCGAAGAAGGCCCCGGCAAAGAAAGCAGCGGCAAAGAAGGCTGCTCCGAAGAAGAAGCGATAGCATTTCTGGATTGCAGAATGACCGAGTTGGCATAGCCAGCTCGGTCATTTGGTTTTAATCAGGTTTTCTGCGGCACAGGCGAAATGCGGGGATTCCTCCACTCCGCTTCGCTTCGGTCGGAATGACACCATTGGCGGAGCGGATGCTTCTGGCTGCTCTGGCATTAGTGACAAAATGACGGGCGGCGAGTTGACGGAGGTCTATGGGCATTCGCCGTAGATATTGATGGTGAGGGGCGAGTCGTGGAACCAGTAGCTGCGGGCCATGCGGAAGGCGGTGGTCTTGCGGTGGATGTCGTAGTGGGTGCCAGTGACGACGGTGGGGACGGAGAGCAGGCAGGCGGCGTGTAGCGCGGGGATCTTCGACTTCCAGGCCCCGGCGAGGATGTTGGCAATCTCGCCGAGCGCGTCGTAGACGTCGCCGTTGAGTTCGGCGATCTCGATACCGAGCATGGCTGCGGCGATCTGTTTGGCGGTGGCCTCGTTGAC
Organism: Acidobacteriota bacterium; assembly: GCA_018268775.1. Taxonomy (GTDB): domain Bacteria; phylum Acidobacteriota; class Terriglobia; order Terriglobales; family Acidobacteriaceae; genus Edaphobacter. The sequence goes on from JAFDVV010000057.1 coordinate 47,567, forward strand.
GACGATGCTGTAACCTCCGCTGAGCGCGCCGGCCAGACCGACGACGGCGGTCAGAGTAATCGGGATATTGGTGGGGGCGACGGCCGATTCGGACACGGTGACGGCAGAGCCAAGCATGGTGGCGAAGACCTCGTCGACGGACTGGTCGAGGAGGGCGGTGTCGGTGATCTCGGTGAGAAGGGCGGTCTGCTCCGGTGCGTCGATGGTCGGGGCCATGGTGGGTCGGTAGTCTCCTGCGCGGATGGTCTTGCTTGCTCTATCGGCAAGGGAAGGGAAGGGATGAGGGAGAAAGAAAAAGGCCCGGCCTCCGCGAGGAGACCGGGCCAGGTTGTAAGGGTTAGAAGTGGTACTTGACCGACAACTGGAGCTGACGCGGACCAGAGCGGACAGCGGTGATCTGGCTGAAGCTCGCTGCGCTGGCATTGTTGCCGGGGTTGGACCAGTAGGCACTGTTGAAGAGGTTGTCGGCATCAGCGCGGAAGTTGATCTGATGCTCGTGCCAGATGGTGAAGTCCTTGGTAACGGACGCGCCGTAGGTTTGGAATCCGGGTGCACGTTCCGAGCCTACGCCAGCATTTCCAAAGGTTCCGAGAGCTGGCTGACCATAAGCGCACACACCGTTGTCGACTCCGGCACCTGTGCAAGGAGTTGCAGAGGGGTCGGTTCCAAACCAATTGTTGAGAGAGCGATTGACAATCTTCAACGTGCGGTAGTGATTTGCACGCTGCGAGTTGCCATTGACACCCGAGTTGTTGTTTGCGGTGATGTTGACAGGGAAACCGGTGTAGAAGATACCAGTCATGCCAACCTTCCATCCGCCGACGAGTTCGTCGAGGATGAAGGGCATGCTGGCGCCGAACATGCGGTTGCGACCAAGAGGAAGATCATAGACAAGATTCCCGTTGATCGAGTGACGCACGTCATAGCCGGAGTTGCCGTACTCGGCGTGCATGTTGTACACGTTCTCAGCGTAGGCAGATTGCGCGCTGACGCCGGGCACACCGTAGAAGCCGGTGCTGTTGGTGAGTGCGTGTGCCCAGGTGTAGTTGGCTGTGTACTGCAGACCGTGCCATGCACGCTGGCGGAAGCTGGCCTGCAATGCGTTGTAGTTCATCATGGCGTTGGAGTCGGTAAAGCGGACGACGCCGTTGTACTTCACGCCAGGGGTTGCCTGGAATGGAGCAGGTTGAATGGTTGGGCAGGTCGCTGCCGTTCCTGTTGGAACTGGAACTGACACAGTCTGAACCACGCCGCCGACGATGCACGGAGCGCGCAGCTGATTGCGCTGATTTGCGGTAACAAGGTGCTGTCCTGCTTGACCCACATAGCCGATCTGGAATGAAGAGGTGTTGGTGACCTGATATTCCAGAGTGAGATTGTAGATTGAGATAAACGCCGGCTTGATCTTTCTGTTCCAGACGTTCCATGTGTTTCCGATGGCTGCGCCGGATCCCATGCCATCCTCAACCCGGTAGAAGGTACCCGGTGCAGAGGAAGAAGCCTGAGAAGCGGTGCTCTGAAACGCAGATTGGAAGGGAAGGTTGGTGGTCATGCGCAGATTCGCGCCGGTTCCTTCCATATAATTCTGCAGGCCGTAGCCTCCGCGCACGACGAACTTGGGCACTACGTTCCAAGCGAAACCAACGCGAGGCATGACGCTGCCATGGAATGGATCGACCAGACCGCGTCCGTAACCTGCTGCTTTGGCTGTGACGCATGGAATTCCGCTGAGCGCGCAGGCGTTGGTGTTGTCGGCGTCGACGATAATCGTTCCCGGGTTGTTGGGATCGATGGTCGACATCTTGTGGTTGACCTCGTAGATCGGCTGCATGTATTCGTAGCGGACACCGAGGTTGAGGGTGAGGGTGGGCAGTACCTTCCAATCGTCCTGGAAGAAGTAGGCGGAACGCCAGGAGCGCATGCCTACCGGTCCGGCTACGCCGCCGATGCTCTTGAAGCCTGCACGGTCGAGATACATATCGGCTGCCGTATAACCGGTGCTGAATCCATTCGGATCGGTCGGGGCACCGAAGTAAGATGTTCCGGGCCCAAGGAAGAAGTAGCCACCCAGCGAGCCGTCGTTGCCGGGATAGAAGTTGTTCTGCTGCTCGCGCAGGAACTGGACGCCCATTTTGAAGGTATGCCGGTTCTTGAGCCAGGTGAAGTTGTCGCCGTAAAGGAAGTTGTTGATGGTGTAGTTGGTGCCGGTGTTTTGATTGCCGAGGGTTGTGTATTCAGTACCGTTTGTAGCGGTAAAACCTTGTGGGCTGGCGGAGTTTGTGAAGGCGAGAGCCGAGAAACCTGCAAACGCCTGCGCGTAAGGATTGTTAGCGCCGATGCCGAGGAGCTTGTTGCCGTTCAGGCCAAATGCGCCGGTGCGGTCGAGCAACACTGCGCCAAGGTTCTGGAGACGGGTGTAACCGGCACGGAACTCGTTAACCATCGACGAGTTGAAGGTATGGACTTCGCTGAGCGAGAAGCCACGCACCGGAAAGGTGGGAGCGCTGGTGAAGCTGGTTGGGAGAACGCTTTGCGATGTAGCACCCTGGTTGGCAAAGGAGAACCGGACGGATGCAGTGTCCTTCTCGCTCGCCTTCCAGTCAACCCTGACATCGAACTGGTTGCCGTAGTTGCGGCTCTTCGTGGGGCCTTGGTAGTTGCCGCTGGCTGGCGTGTTTGTCGGGTTCGGTGCCTTGTTCGGAAGCGGATAGAGCTCGGGATGAGCAAAGAGGTACTGGAGAGCCGGGTTGAGTGTCGTTGAGGGAAGGATATTGCCGGTATAGATTGGAGAACCGGTGGCTGTTGCGTTGTAGAGCTGAATGAGCTTGGCATTGGAAGCGCATACGCCGCCCGTTTGCGAGCACATCAGCGATGGGTTGAGCAATTCAGAGAAGTTGCCCTGGCGCTGCAATGCAGTCATGACAGTCGCTGTACCTACGCCGCCGGAGTGAAAGCGTCCGCCCTGGTAGTCGCCGAAGAAGAAGAGTTTGTCCTTCCAGATCGGTCCGCCGATGCTTCCGCCGAATTGATCACGTGTGAAGGGGCCACGCGGAGTAATCAGAGATGCATTTGCAACGTGTTTGTTGGCCCATGTGTTGGCGTTGAGGTTCTGATTGCCGAGCGCAAAGAAGGCACTACCATGGAACTGGTTGGTGCCGCTCTTCGTCTGGTAGAGGACGTCTCCACCGAGGACGTTGCCGTACTCAGCCGGAGCATTGGCGGAGATGACCTGAACCTGTCCGAGAGCATCGGGGCTGGGGTTGTAACCCGGTAGGTCATCCAGTGTGGCGTTGATCAGCATACCGTCGAGCAGATACTGATTGGTCTGCTGGCGATTTCCGTTGACCGAGACGGTGGTGTTGGCGCTGATGGGACCCGAAATACCAGCGTTGTTGACCATGTTGTTGGGCTGGGTGCTGATGGCGCCGGGAAGGAACATGGTGAGCGCAATCACATTGCGGCTGACCAGAGGCATGTTCTCAATAGCGCGGGTGTCGAGCGTTGTGGAAAGAACAGGGCTCTCAGTGTTGATCAGAGGGACGATCTCAGACTCGACGGAGACCTTGGATTCGGTGCCGGCGAGGTTGAGCTTGGCGTCGAACTTGACAGTCTGACCCGTATCGAGGGCGAACGGTCCGACGGTGCTGGTTGCGAAGCCGGGGGCATCAACCGAGACCTTGTACTTGCCGATCTGGAGGAAGCGGATGTTGTAGATGCCTTCGTTGTTGCTGGTGGTCGCGGTTGCAACACCGGTGTCGACGTTGGTGGCTGTGACCTTGGCGTTCGGTACGACGGCACCGGACGCGTCGGTGACGATACCGGTAACACCGCCGGTGACCGTCTGCGCCCCTGCGGCCAGGCTACATACCAGTAGCAGGACCAGCGGGAGGAATGTTTGTTTGAGATATTTTTGCATCTGTGTCTCCTAAAGTGCTTGGTGATGCGGTATAGCAGTTTCTTTTACGGCTGGGCTGATGGAGCAAAGAAATCTTGATCTTCCTGTGGCCTGTCTTTTCGGGAAGAGCATCGAGGTCGATGCAGGCTTCCGCAAAGACGGCGTTACGATGCGGCCACGGGTAGAAGCGGGAGATCGGTGAATCGGAGCTCTGCTCGATCCCAACCTTGGTTTTGGTGTCTTCGACCGTGAAGTGGTAGTCGTTTGCGTTGCTGGAATGGCCGTCGGTATCTCCGGCCAGAGATTGTCCAGTCTGAGGGTTCCTCCTTGTTTGCGGTGTTGGTTTGTGCAACCTCTGCGGCGTCCCAGGGGGAGCGTTGCGCTCAAGCCTGTGGGGGACGTCAAAGTCAGCGGAATCGGGTTCTCAATGGAAGGGGAAGTCGCAGCGGCTGGCTCTGCCTGCCGGAGAGCAGGCGGCACAGCGGCCGCAGGCGGGCCGCTGTGTAGATGTATGGACAACCGGCAATTCAGAACTCGAAACAAGAGCGACTCCGTAAAAGACCCGTACTCCTAAAGCGATTGCTGAGCAAAATAGCGATGCCGGGCCTGCAAAAGGGAGCAAGCCAAACCGGCCTACGGCCGAATGGACATCGAGTGGTGAAAGATATTATTCGAATCGTAACGCTTTTTAACACTCTGAAGGAAGGGGTAAAGTTCGCCTTCGCCGTAATATAGTTGGGGCCAGAAATCGTAGGCCAGCATGTCGGCGTCGGGGTAGTTGATGTAGCAGCCCTCGTAATACTCGCCCCAATAGGGTGTTCCCCTATGTTTTTCATCGACTTCCGGGCCGGAATAGAGTTCGCTGTAGAAGTCGTGGAGCCATTGGATGTGGGCGGCGTCCTCCTCAGGCTTTCGCCAATAGGTCTGAAACTGGAGCTTGAGGATGGAGGCCCGCTGAGGAATCGAGGTAGATTCCGCCAGTCCCGGCTTGTTGACGGCCCCGCCGTAGGAGTCGACCGCCAGGACGCCGCCTACCTCGGCACCGGGGAAGGTCCGGTTGAGGTGCTTGTAGATGACCTTTGCCTCGTAGGAGGTGAAGGTTCGCTTCATGTAGCTGGACTTGTACTTTGCCCGGGTGCCTCCGCCGAAGCCGCCGCGTACCGTGGCGTCGAACCAGGGCTGCCGGTTCATCATATGAGGGCCGGAGCAGGGGAGCGGGGTGCCGTCGGGCTTTGTGACGATCTCGCTCTTGCCGGCGGCGGGGGTGTGGCGGGCTTCCATCGGCTCGGTCTTGGCGACGACCGGCTTGCAGGGCTGGAAGAGGTCGACAAACTCGTTGAGCGGGGCGAGGTCGTTGCAGGTGCCGTCGGGATTGCAGAACTGCACGGAGATGTTGATGCGACCGGAAGAGCGATGCGATAGCCCGAGGAAGGTGAACATGCCCCAGGTGTCGGGGTCCTTGCCGCGGGTCTCGAAGTAATGGCCGTAGGTGGTGATGATGGCCTCGAAGCGCTCGGGGGTCATGTCCTCCCAGGGGAAGGCCATATTGACACCGATGACCTCGCGGGGAGCGATGGGCATCTTGTCGAAGTAGTACGCCGCAATCACGCCGAAGTTCCCGCCACCGGCCCCACGGCAGGCGCGGAAGAGGTCTGCGTCGTGCGTGGCATCGACGCGGCGCTTCACTACGTTGCCAGAGGCGTCGACGGTGAGGATATCGACAGCGCTGAGCCAGTCGACCGTGAGTCCGTGGAGACGGCTGAGGACACCGTAGCCGCCCCCGGAGATGTGTCCGCCAGCCGCAACGCCGTAACACGACCCGCCGGGAAATGTGACGCCGTACTGCTTATACAGCTCGCTGTAAGCGTCGCCCAGACGCATACCAGTCCCAATCTTGTAGGTGTGCCCGCTTCCTGAGGCATCGAAGCCGTTCAGCAGGCTGACGTCGAGGATTGCCCCGCCGGGATTGTTGGCGACGAAGTCTTCATAACAGTGCCCGCCGGAGCGAATGGTGGGGCGCAGGCCAGCTTTGACGGTCTTCTGGAGGGCCTCGGCGAGGTCGTCCGCGTTTTGACATACAACGATGCTGGCAGGGCCGTCGGCCTCAGTAGAGGGAAAGCGAAGGTTGTTGCCCTTACGGAGGGTGAGATAACGCGGGTCCTGACGAGAGACGGTGATCGACATGTTCTTCCTTGACTGCCTGGTTGTGATACGGGTGAAAACCTGCCGATATCGACGGGTGGTGTGCCATAAAGGACATCCATCTAAAGTTCAACCCCGAGAACCGGCTATCGCAAAAGACCGCTACTGATGGAGTCCTGCATGCACTTCCGCGGACTTCCTGTGTGTGTTCAGAGTGTTTCGATTTGATTACAGAGCCGTTATTCATGTCAACTGGCTGAAGGGTCATGAGTTAGCTAGGGCAAATGACCTACAATTCTCGTTGTGACACTAGTGAAAGCTGCGGGGATTCCTCGGCCCGGTGCTTGCAGCACTTCGCCCGCAATGCCACTCTCTATAGCCTGGCACCTCTTATCGATAGCGCTTCTGATATTTGGGGGAGGTGTAATGGAGTCGAGGGTTGTTCGTCTTTGTGGGTGGAGGAAGGCTTGAATGGGCGAGATTGCGAAAGATGCCGTGTGCGGGATGCATGTGGCCGTTGCAACGGCAAAGTGGGCGTTCGAGTATGGGGGAAAGCGGTGGTATTTCTGCTGCGAAGGGTGCAGGAAGAAGTTTGCGAACGACCCTGAGAGGTATGCCGGGAGCCGGCATGACTCGCATGCAGCCGGACTGGTTTCAATCGGAAACGAACAGCCTGCCAAGGCTGGTTGCTGCGGCGGTGGTCATGAGGGGAGGCATGGTGCGTCTGCGCAGGTAACAGCCGGGGCAGGGGCGGTGGGGAAGTATACGTGCCCGATGCACCCGGAGATCGTTAAGGATGGTCCGGGAAGCTGTCCGAAGTGCGGTATGGCTCTTGAACCGCAGGAGATCACGGGTGAGGACGAGGGCAATCCGGAGCTGGAAGACTTTACACGCAGGTTGTGGACGAGCGTGGGTTTGGCGCTTCCCCTGATTGTGGTTATGGCGCTGGAGATGTTGCCGGGAAACCCGTTCGCGGGTTGGATCCACAGCCGGTGGCTGGGTTGGGTGGAGATGGCGCTGGCGACGCCGGTTGTGTTGTGGTGCGGCTGGCCGTTCTTCGAACGCGGTTGGGCCTCGGTGGTGCATCGCAGCCTGAATATGTTCACGCTGATCGCGCTTGGAACCGGAGCGGCCTATCTATATAGCGCGTTTGCAGTCATTGCGCCGGGGGTGTTTCCGGATTCGTTTCGCGAAAATGGCGCCCTGGGTTTGTACTTTGAGGCGGCAGCGGTGATTACGGCGTTGGTGCTACTGGGCCAGGTGCTGGAGCTGAAGGCGCGAGACAAGACTGGAGACGCGATTCGCGCGTTGCTGGGACTGGCTCCCAAGACGGCGCGGCGTGTTGAGAACGGTGGAGCGGAGAGAGATGTTCCGCTGACAGAGATTGTTGTGGGAGACAGGTTGCGGGTTCGCCCGGGAGAAAAGGTACCGGTGGACGGTGTCGTGATCGAGGGGCGAAGCTCGGTCGACGAGTCGATGGTGAGCGGCGAGCCGGTACCGGTCGAGAAGGGCGAGGGTGATCGGGTTGTCGGCGGCACGATCAACGGCAACGGCACGATCGTGGTTCGCGCGGAGCATGTGGGGGCCGATACGCTGCTGGCGCAGATCGTGAAGATGGTGAGCGAGGCACAGAGGTCTCGCGCTCCAATCCAGCGACTGGCGGACAAAGTTGCCGGCTACTTTGTTCCTGTGGTGCTTGCCGTTGCCGTGCTGGCCGCGGCGGCATGGTCGCTATGGGGACCGGAGCCGCGATTGGCCCATGCGTTGGTGATTGCGGTGGCGGTGCTGATGATTGCCTGCCCATGCGCGCTGGGGTTGGCGACTCCGATGTCGATCATGGTTGCGACAGGGCGCGGAGCACATGAAGGAGTTCTGGTTCGCAGCGCGGCGGCGTTGGAGACGCTGGAGAAGGTTGACACATTGGTTCTGGACAAGACTGGCACTGTGACGGAAGGCAAACCGCGCGTGACGGACATCGTCGTTGCAGATGGTTTTAGCGAGGACGAATTGCTGAAGGTAGTTGCAAGCCTTGAGAAGGCAAGCGAGCATCCGCTTGCGGCTGCGATCGTTCATCGAGCAGCAGAAGGAGGAATTGCCCTTGAAGATGTAGGGGAGTTTGCTTCGATGACAGGAAGGGGAGTTGCGGGCGTTGTCGGAGGACGCCCTGTTGCGGCAGGGAATGAGACGATGCTTCGCGATGCGGGCGTTGCAGCAGGAGAGGCGGCCGAGCAGACAGAGCGGCTTCGTCGGGAGGGGAAGACGGTGATGCTGGTGGCGGTCGACGGGCGGTATGCGGGAGTGATCGCGGTCGCCGACCCGGTCAAGGCATCGACACCGCTGGCGATCGATGAGCTGAAGCGGAGTGGGGTGGAGATTGTGATGGTGACGGGGGACAATCGCGTGACGGCGGCTGCGGTGGCGGCGAAGCTGGGCATCGAGTTTGAAGCAGAGGTGTCTCCCGAGGGAAAGGCGGAGGTCATAAGACGGCTTCAAAAGGCAGGAAAGACTGTTGCGATGGCGGGCGATGGGATCAACGATGCTCCCGCGCTGGCGGCGGCGCATGTTGGGATCGCCATGGGAACGGGAACCGACGTGGCAATGGCCGCCGGCGGCATCACGCTTGTAAGTGGCGACCTGCGCGGACTTCTACGAGCACGCGCGTTGAGTGTACGAACGATGAAGAACATACGGCAGAACCTGTTCTTCGCGTTCATCTACAACGCGGCCGGAGTCCCTCTGGCGGCGGGAGTACTATATCCGCTGTTTGGGTGGCTGCTGAGCCCGATGGTGGCTGCGGCGGCGATGAGCTTCAGCTCGGTTTCAGTGATTGCCAATGCTCTGCGGCTTCGGGCCGACAAACTTTGAGGAGGATCAAAGTTAGCGATTAAGTACGTAATTAGAACAAAAAGCGGCGAGGTGATGCAGCGAATTTGTACGCGCGTTGGAATATATGAGGCCAACGCGCGTACGAGCGCTTGGCTAACGTAAACCCATGCCTGCCATCACTCCGCGCATGTAGGCGAAGCTCTTTGTGACACCGGGCATCGGGTCGTTTTCATTAATTTCGTACTCGAGATCAACGTTGCCTTTATAGCCGATGTCGACGAGGGCGCGGAAGATCGCGGGGACGGGCATGACGCCGTCGCCGACTGCCACCTGGCTCTCTTTGACCATGCCGTTGGCGAGGTCCTTCATATGGAGATCGAAGAGACGTGGTCCGACCTTTTTGATGGCTGCGACGGGATCGGTGCCAGTACGCATGGTGTGCCCGACGTCGATGCAGCAGCCGATGCGGGGATCCATCGACTTCACAACTTCAAGCACATCAAGGGGCGAGGGCCACTGTTTGTCTTCAGTGCCGTGATTGTGGATGGCGAGTTTGATGTCGTATTGCTTGACGAACTTTTCGACGCGAGGAAGGACCTGCCGGGTGGGAGCGCCGACGATGATGGGAATCCCGGCGGCCTTGACGTACTCAAACTTCGACTTGATGTCGTCGTCGTCATCTTTGCCGAAGTAGATGGTTCCGGCGGCAGTTAGCGTTAACCCTGCGGCCCGGTATTCCGCGGCCTTTGGGGCGATCTGGTCGAAGGGCGTCATGGGCAGATGGACGTCCTTGAGATTCAGGTAAGGGGTCTTGAGTTCCTTCATGAAGCCGATTAACTGCTGCTGGTTGAATTTGCGAAAGGTATAGCTGGCGATGCCCAGGCGAATCTGCGATGGGGATGCCGCCGGTGCGGCAAAAGCAGCGGATGTGTTGGAGAGGGCGGCGGTGGCGGCGAGAGCGGTTCCACCACAAAGCAGGCGGCGGCGCGAGAGGGTTGGATTCATGAAGGGCATAGTAGCGAGGATGGCGGGTGGTCGTCCAGTTGGAAAGTGGTTTGCGAGAGGATGAAACCACTCAATTTTAATTTTCGTTGACACCACTGAAGCATTGCTGGTAGTTTTCGTTCGCTCTTCAAACAATAAAAAATTGCGTCACGAGATTTTCCTTCATTTGGGAGGCTTTGCGATGAAACGTTTATGGATGGTTCTGTCAGTTGCCCTATGTCTAGCAGCGTTGCCACTTGCGTCGAGAGCGCAGGCGGTCAATGCGACGCTGCTGGGCACGGTCCAGGATACGACCGGCGCGACAATCAACAATGCGAAGGTCACTGCAACGAACACGGCGACGTCGACCGTGTATGAATCGGTGACGAACTCCGCCGGAAACTATACGATCCCAAACCTTCCTCCCGGGACCTATTCGGTGGCGGTTGTCGCGCAGGGGTTCAAGAAGGAGACGCACCAGAACATCGCGGTGCTGATCAATACCGCGACGCGCGCGGACTTCGACCTTGCACCGGGCAGCGTTTCGGAAGAGGTGATGGTGACGACGGCGCCCCCGCTGTTGCAGACGGATCGGGCCGACATCAGCACAAAGCTGGAGGCGCACCAGATCGACAATCTTCCGATGACGACGAACCGGAACTTCCAGTCATTGCTGAACCTGGTGCCGGGAACATCGCCTGCGACCTTTCAGCACTCGCAGTTTTTCAATTCTCAGGGGTCGCTGCAGACGCAGGTAAACGGTTCGCCGCGTATGGGAAACCTGTACCAGATTGAAGGTATCGACGACGATGAGCGGACAGGCCTTCTGCAGATCATCATCCCGCCTGCGGATGCGATCCAGTCAGTGGATATCTCGACGAACAACTTCGATGCCGAGATGGGCCGCGCGATTGGCGCAGTGACGAACGTGATCCTGAAATCGGGATCGAATTCGTTCCATGGATCGGCGTTTGAGTACATACAGAACAATGCTGTGAATGCGCGGTCGCGTTTTGGTGGGCCGCTGGGTCATCTTTCTTATAACAACTTTGGCGGCTCGATCGGCGGTCCAATCTTCAAAGACAAGCTGTTTTTCTTTGGCGATTACCAGGGGAGTACAGACCATGAGAAGTTGTCCAACACGTTTACGATTCCAGACGCACGCTACTTTACTCCCAATGCGCAGGGGTTCATCGACCTGAGTGCCATGCTGGATGGGACGAAAGTAAGTTCCGCCGGGTTCAAAGCAGGGCAGATATTCGATCCAACGACGGGAGATGGATCGGCCGGCAGTCCACGCACTCCATTTGCGAACAACCAGATTCCTATTGGCAAGGTGAACCCCATCTCGCTGGATATTCTGAAGCGGGTCAATGCGGCTGCGGCACAATTTGGAACTCTGAACCCTTCAGCGCCGATTGGAGCGCCGGTAAATAACTACACCAGCAATCTTCCGTTCACGAAGGGAACGAACAGTTGGGACACGAAGATCGACTACACATTGAACGAGAGAAACCATGTAAGCGGCCGGTTCAGTTGGCAGCGGGTGAATACGTTCCAGGCACCTGCCTTCGGTCCATTTCTTGGCGGCCCCGCAGGTGGAGGCTTCCAAGGGACGGGCACGCAGACCTCGTACAGTACGGGAGTGAATTACGACCATGTGTTTTCATCGACGCTGTTTACCGAAGCGCGCTTCGGTGTAGCTCACCTCCTAAACAATGCGCAACCCAGCAACTACGGCTCAAACGATGCGACTGCGCTGGGAATTCCTGGCGTCAACATCAATCAGTTCTCCAGCGGCCAGGTCGGTATCTCGATGGGCGGAGTCTTTACCGGCACGATGATCGGCTATTCTGCATCGGTGCCATGGATTCGTGCTGAGGCCAACATCGATTTCGTCAACAACTGGACGAAGATCATTCGCAATCACACGCTCAAGTTTGGAGGAGACCTTCGGCGCGTTCGCGATGACCTGTTGCAAGACCAGACATTCAGCCCGCGCGGCGTATTCAATTTTTCGGACAACCAGAGCTCCGACTCGAGAGCAACAACCAACCTGGCAAACAATGTAGGGAGCTTCTTGTTCGATCGCCCGAGCAGTGTCGGCCGCGACGTGAACACGATCTTCCCAGCGTACCGGCAGTGGTGGCTGTTTGCCTTCGCGACCGACAAATGGCAGGTGACGCCGAAGCTGACATTGGACCTGGGGGTTCGCTGGGAGTTTTATCCTCCGGCGACTCCGAAGGTCAACGGCGGTTTCTCGAACTATATCCCCGACACAAACAGCGTTGTTATTGCCGGTGTAGGTGGCAATCCCTCGAATCTTGGGATGAAGACCCGCTATAACTACTTCGCTCCTCGCACCGGTTTCGCGTATCGTGCGACGGACAACACGGTTGTTCGCGGAGGATTTGGAATTAGTTATATGCCGTTCGCCGACAATAACTATGCCTACAACTACCCAGTGCGCGCCAACAATAGCTACGGTCTTCCGGCGGGCAGCCCCTATCAGGCCGCTGTGCTGGCGGATGGAGTAACGGTTGCGACCTTCCAGGCTGGGTTCCCGGCTCCGGTTGCGGTTCCGGTTCCTTCAAACGGCGTCATTCCTATGACGACGTCCGGTCTGGCTGCGCAGAACCTGATTTATATTCCAACCGACTACAAGAACCCCTATACAGAGTCATGGAATGTAGCGGTGCAGCAGGCGCTGCCTTACGACATGTCGTTGCAGGTAGCTTACGTTGGGAACCATGGCGTGAGAGTTCCAGGCAATGTGGATATCAATAACCCATTGACCTATGGCGGGGGCGCCGGATCGAAGCCGGAGTACAACTGTGTTGGGTGCCCGTCGACGGTACATCGTACGGCGACGACCAGCATGATCTTCAAAGGGTACTCGTCGAATTACCATTCGCTGCAGACGCAGTTGACGAAGCGCTTCAGTCATAGTCTCTCGTTCACATCAGCCTTTACATGGAGCAAAGGCCTGGGCTACATAAGCGGTGATGATGGAGGTCTGACGTTCTTCATCAACCAACGCAGAAACTACGCTCCGAACGATTTTGATCGCACGATCAATTTTGCGCAGAGCTTTACGTATGAACTGCCCTTCGGAAAGGGACACAACTACCTGACCAGCGGTCCTGCATCTTTTGTGCTGGGCGGTTGGAAGCTGTCGGGTATTGTTCAGGCCGTAACCGGTACGCCATTTACCGTTACAGCCAACGGCAGCTCGTTGAACACCCCGGGTACGACTCAGACGGCAACACTAAGCGGCCCATACAAGGTCATGCATGGTATTGGCAGTGCGAGCAAGTGGTTCGATACGACGGCGTTTACACAGCCTTCGGGTTGCACCGCTACTCCGTGCACAGCGCAGAACGTTGGCTTGGGAAATACGGGACGCAACCAGTTCCGTGGACCGGGCTATGTGCAGAACAATGTGTCGCTCTTCAAGAGCTTCCCGATCTGGCACGAGGCATCGCTGACGACGCGCTTCGATGCGTTCCAGATGACGAACACGCCACAGTACAACAATCCGAATGGAAGCCTGACTTCAGGAGCTTTCGGGACTGTAACCGGAACACTGGGTAGCGGTCAGGGGAGCGTAAATGGAATAGGCGGCGGGCGCAGCCTTCAGGCGTCGGCGCGGATTACGTTCTAAGGTCTGAGGCTATTTGCGGAGAATCGGAGGCCAGTTTCTGTTTCGGCAGAGACTGGCCTTATCTTTATCGTTGTAACGCATTAGGAGGAACGAGCAATGGATCGGATTTCGAGGCGCGGTTTTCTTGCGGGTGGAGTGGCAATTGGGGTGGCTGCCGGTATGGAGCGTTCGGCGTTTGCATACAAGGCGTCGCCGTTCAGAGTCGCGGTGATTACGGACGAGATCTCGCAGGACTTCGACCATGCATGCTCGGTTGCGGCGAAGGACTTCGGCATGCAGTGGGTGGAGCTGCGCGGGATGTGGAAGAAGAGTTTGCAGTCGCTGAGCGATGCAGAGATCGCAGAGGCGCAGAAGATTCTTGCGAGGTACAACCTCCGCGTGACCGATATTGCGAGCCCGCTGTTCAAGGTGGACTGGCCGGGCGCGCCGAAGTCGGAGCATGGCCCGAAGAACGCTCCCGTAGCTGGCGATGTGTTGAAGGAGCAGGATGCGGTGCTGGAGAAGAGCATCGCCCTGGCGAAGCAGTTCAAGACAGACAAGGTACGCTGCTTCGATTTCTGGCGCATAGAAAACGTCGCGCCCTATCGCGAGGCGATTGACCATAAGCTCGCAGAGGCTGCGGCCGTTTGCGGGAAGCAGGGAGTGACGCTTGTGCTGGAGAACGAGTTTGCGTGTAACACGGCAACAGGCCGCGAGGCGGCGCGGACGCTTGGCGCGGTGAAGTCGCCGCACCTTGCGCTGAACTGGGACCCGGGCAACGCTGTGATGCGGGGCGAGTTCGATGCGTATCCGGCCGCATGGAATCTTCTGCCGAAGAATCGGGTTCATCATTGCCACGTGAAGAATGCGGTGAAGGGCGCCGATGGCAAGGTGGTGTGGTCACCTGTGGGGACGGGGATCATCGACTGGACCGGGCAGTTTCGCGATCTCGCGAAGGCGGGGTACCGTGACGCCGTAAGTCTGGAGACGCACTGGCATGGCGGATCGTCGCCTGAGGATTCGACCAGGCAGAGCTGGGCGGGGATGAAGAAGGCGCTTGAGGACTCTGGCAATCTGTAGCTCTTGGTCTTTAGGCCCAAAGGTGAACTACTGAGATTCTTCGGCTACGCCTCAGAATGACGGCTTTGATTGCTGCGATCCTCGGACGCGCAGGTCTGGCAGGCCTCTGTGCGTCTGTGGAAAGATTGCGATAAATGCGAAAACACCCCAATATATTGACGTTGACCTGCTGTTGAGCACTTGCTATAGTGAGTGAACTTCATGGTGTTGCTTGGTCGCAAGATGAGCAACTGAAAAGGGAATCCGGTGAAAATCCGGAGCTGCCCCGCAGCGGTAAGCAGGAACGAACGCTCCACAGAGGCACTGGCCGAAGGGCTGGGAAGCCGGAGCAAGTAGGCAGCCTGTGAGTCCGAAGACCTGCCATGAGTCGTGCCCGCAGGCACGAAATTCACACACCTCCGAGGGGAAGGTGCGGTGGTAGCGGTCTGCCCTTGGCAGGCATCTTCCGCTGTACCGGCTCGGAGCAAAGGATGCTCCCCATGGCTACGGCGCAGACGACGCTCACCGATCTCGATCCGAACTTTCCCCCATCCGATGCCGTGCCTCAGATGCAGGTGCGCAAACGCAACGGCTCGCTTGAACCTGTGGATGTGAACAAGATTGTACGGGCGGTGCAGCGGTGCTGCTACGGTCTGCCGCATGTCGACCCGCTGCGCGTTGCCAGCAAGACGATCGGTGGGCTCTTCGACGGTGCTTCGACGCGGGAGCTCGATTCGATATCGATTCAGACTGCGGCGGCGCTGATCGCGGAGGAGCCGGAGTACTCGCGACTGGCCGCGCGGCTGCTGCTGGCGACGATTGAGAAAGAGGTGGCGGGTCAGAATATCTACTCGTTCTCGCAGTCGATCGAGGTCGGACATCGCGAGGGCGTTGTGTCAAAGGATGCGGCGGAGTTCGTTGCCGCGAATGCGCGCAAGCTGAACAGCGCGATCGACGACCGGCTCTCCGACAGGTTTGAGTACTTCGGTTTGCGCACGGTCTATGACCGCTACCTGTTGCGTCATCCAATTACGCGGCAGGTGATCGAGACGCCGCAATACTTCTTCATGCGTGTTTCGGCGGGCCTGTCGGTGCGCGTGAACGAGGCGGCGGAGTTCTATCGCCTGCTGGCTTCGCACGACTATCTGCCCAGTTCGCCGACGCTCTTCAACAGCGGGACAAAGCACTCGCAGATGTCGTCGTGCTACCTGCTGGATTCGCCGAAGGACTCGCTGGAGTCGATCTACGACGCCTACAAGCAGATCGCGATGCTGTCGAAGTTCTCAGGCGGCATCGGTCTTGCGTTTCATCGAGTGCGTTCGGAGGGCTCGTTGATTCGCGCGACGAATGGTCTGTCGAACGGCATTGTGCCGTGGCTGCGCACGCTAGATGCATCGGTTGCCGCGGTCAACCAGGGCGGCAAACGCAAGGGCGCGTGCTGTGTCTACCTGGAGCCGTGGCATGCAGATGTGGAGTCGTTCCTGGAGATGCGCGACAACACGGGCGACCAGGCACGGCGGACGTACAACCTCAATCTCGCCAACTGGATTCCGGATCTGTTTATGAAGCGCGTCGATGAGGACGGCTTGTGGTCGCTCTTCGATCCGAAGGATGTTCCGCACCTGCCGGACCTGTACGGTGCTGAGTTCGAGCGTGCTTATGTGGAGGCCGAAGAGCAGAAGAGATATGTGCGACAGGTAAAGGCGCGCGATCTCTACGCGCGGATGATGCGAACACTGGCCGAGACCGGCAACGGTTGGATGGTCTTCAAGGATTCATGCAATGTGAAGTGCAATCAGACTGGCTTGCCGGAGAACGTCGTTCATCTGTCGAACCTTTGCACGGAGATCACCGAGGTGACGTCGTCGGCAGAGACGGCTGTGTGCAACCTGGGTTCGATCAATCTGGCGCGGCATGTTACCGACGGCGCGTTTGACTTCGACAAGTTGGCTGCAACAGTTCGCCACGCGGTGCCGATGCTCGACCGCGTGATCGACATCAACTATTACCCTGTGCCGCAGGCGGCGGTAGCGAACAGCCGGTGGCGGCCCGTTGGCCTTGGAGTGATGGGGCTTCAGGATGTCTTCTTTCAGCTCCGGCTGGCCTTCGACTCGCCGGAGGCGCGTGCGCTCTCTGCGAAGATTCAGGAGGAGATCTACTTCCACGCGGTGACTGTATCGTGCGAGCTTGCGGAACAGCACGGCCCGCACGCTGCCTTTCAGGAGTCGCGCGCCGCAAAGGGAGAGTTCCAGTTCGATCTATGGGGAGTGAAGCCCGAGGCCAGCGCGCGGTGGGAGTTGCTGCGTGAGCGCATGAAGACGTCGGGTTTGCGCAATTCGCTGATGGTTGCAATTGCTCCCACGGCGACGATCGCCTCGATCGTGGGCTGCTATGAGTGCATCGAGCCGCAGGTCTCCAATCTCTTCAAGCGCGAGACGCTGTCGGGTGAGTTTATGCAGATCAACCGCTATCTTGTGCAGGAGCTGAAACAGCTAGGCATGTGGTCGGAGGAGATGCGGACACGCATCAAGCTTGCCGAGGGATCGATACAGGCGATTGAAGAGATACCCGCGGAGGTGCGTTCGATCTACCGCACCGTATGGGAGCAGCCGATGCGTTCGCTCATCGATATGGCGGCCGACCGAGGGGCCTTTATCGATCAAAGCCAGTCGCTGAATCTGTTTGCGGAGTCGCCAAATATCGGACGGCTCAGCTCAATGTATATGTATGCGTGGAAGCGCGGCATCAAGACGACGTACTACCTGCGCTCGCGTCCGGCAACAAAGATCGCGAAGACGACTGTCTCGTCTGCGTCGAAGAGCGGCGCTGTCGCCGCAATCAATGCATCCGCGAGTGTCGCCTGCTCGCTCGACAATCCAGAGAGCTGCGAAGCCTGCCAGTAAGGGAGAAAATCATGTCCATCGCAACACCGAACGCTATCCTCGATCCCGGCCTTTCACTCACGTTGAGGCCGATGCGCTATCCCACTTTCTTTGAGATGTTCAAGGATGGCATCCGCAATACCTGGACGGTCGAGGAGGTCGATTTCTCGACCGACCTGGTTGACCTGCGTTCGCGTCTGACTCCTGCCGAGATACACCTGATCCAACGGCTGGTTGCATTCTTCGCGACGGGGGATTCGATCGTCTCCAACAATCTGGTCCTGAATCTTTACAAGCACATTAACTCGCCGGAGGCGCGGCTGTACCTTTCGCGCCAACTCTTCGAAGAGGCAGTGCATGTTCAGTTCTACCTGACGCTGTTGGACAACTATGTGCCAGACCCCGACGCGCGAGCGGCGGCGTTCGCTGCGGTGGAGAACATTCCTTCGATTACGAAGAAGGCTCAGTTTTGCATGCGCTGGATGGACTCTATTCAACAGTTGGATGAGCTGCGAACGCCGGCGGAGCGGAAGCAGTTTCTTCTGAACCTTGTCTGCTTTGCGGGGTGCATCGAAGGCCTGTTTTTCTTCGCGGCGTTTGCCTATGTTTATTTTCTGCGTTCGCGCGGTTTGTTGAATGGGCTCGCAGCGGGAACGAACTGGGTCTTCCGCGATGAGAGTTGTCATCTTGAGTTCGCGTTTGAAGTGGTGAATGTGGTGCGCTCGGAGGAGCCGGAGCTATTCGACGCAGAGTTGGAGCGACAGATTGTCGAGATGATGAAAGAGGCCGTTGAGTGCGAGTTGCAGTTTGCCGAGGACCTTCTCTCGGGCGGCGTTGCGGGCTTGTCGGTGCGTGAGATGCGCCAGTACCTGGAGTACGTTGCGGACTCGCGCGTGATGCGGCTGGGAATGCCGCCGATCTTCGGCTCCAAGAACCCGTTCGCGTTTATGGAGCTTCAGGATGTGCAGGAGTTGACGAATTTCTTTGAACGGCGCGTCTCCGCATATCAGGTTGCAGTGGCCGGGGAGGTGGCCTTCCACGAAGACTTTTAGTTGAGAGCGTCAGTCGTATTGGTTTGCGACCGACGATCGACAATTCGATGCTTTGCGGTGTCCGATCATGGGATCGGAATTAAAAGGGAATCCGGTGAAGATCCGGAACTGCCCCGCAGCGGTAAGCAGGAACGAACGCTCCAAAAAGCACTGGCGCAAGCTGGGAAGCTGGGGTTAGTAGGCAGCCTGCAAAGTCCGAAGACCTGCCGTGAAGCGTATTTGTTCAACCACCTCCGAGGGGAGGAAGGGTGACGATAGCGCCACGGTATCCCCGCGTGCGCCCGTCTCTTCCTTTTCTCTGAGTCAACATCAGGAGAGACGATGAATTTTCCTAAGACAGGCAATCTTGGATTCCCACGCATGGGAGCACGGCGCGAGCTCAAGTTCGCCCTGGAAGGCTTTTGGAGCGGCAAGCATGACGAGGCTGAGTTACGCAGTGTAGCGGCTGAGCTTCGTAGAACGCACTGGAAGATGCAATATGAAGCCGGAATTGTGACTCCGCCTTCAAACGACTTTTCCTTGTACGACCATGTGCTCGACCTTGCGACTGCCGTTGGCGCTGTTCCCAGGCGGTTCGGTCATACGGGGGGACGTGTGAGTCTGGCAACCTATTTCGCAATGGCGCGTGGCTCCGGCGGCGCAACAGCGATGGAGATGACGAAGTGGTTCGACACGAACTACCACTATGTGGTTCCGGAGTTTGAGCCAGAAATGCAGTACGAGCTGCTCTCGACAAAGATTGTCGATGAATATCTGGAGGCCAGGGAGCAGGGTATTGAAACGCGTCCAGTGTTGTTGGGGCCGGTTTCGTTTGTGCTTCTGGGCAAGCCGACAGATGAGAGCATTGATCGAAGAGATGTACTGTTGGCATTGCTTCCGATCTATGTGGAGATATTGCAGCGGTTGCGTAATGCGGGTGCGGAGTGGGTACAGATCGATGAACCTTGCCTCGGACTCGACCTTAGCGATGAATCGCAATCGTATTATGGCGCAGCTTATGAAGCTTTGCGAAAAAGCCCCAGGCCCAACATCATGCTGGCCACGTACTTTGCAGACA
Source organism: Acidobacteriota bacterium (assembly GCA_018268775.1). Classification (GTDB taxonomy): domain Bacteria; phylum Acidobacteriota; class Terriglobia; order Terriglobales; family Acidobacteriaceae; genus Edaphobacter. The sequence goes on from JAFDVV010000057.1 coordinate 67,107, forward strand.
TTGCGCAGAACCTGAATCTCGCGTTGGAACTCGGCGTAGAGGGCCTGCATTTGGATATGGTTCGTGCACCACAACAGCTTGCGGCACTGTCAGCCAAGAGCAAGGATGGTCTTTTTGTGTCGTTGGGGCTCATTGACGGGCGCAACGTCTGGAAGGCCGATCTACAGAAGGCAGCCACAGTATTGCGAGAGGCGATTGCGCGCTTCGGCGCGGACAAGGTCCAGGTCGCGCCGTCCTGCTCGCTGTTACATACGCCAGTCGATCTCGATCTTGAGGTGAAAATGGATCCGGAGATTCGGTCGTGGATGGCCTTTGCGAAGCAGAAGCTGAGCGAGAGTGCGGTGCTTGCAAAGGCCATTGATGACGACGATTCTATCGTGAACGAGTTAAACATCAATGCGGCGGCGATGGATTCGAGACGGCGGTCGCCCCGAATCCATAAGGAGAAAGTCTTGCAGAGGGTCGATTCGGTCGACTCATCGATGCTGGAGCGAACGAGTCCATATGCAGTCAGGCATCAGCAACAAGCCCAGGCTTTGAAGCTGCCGTGCCTTCCGACGACGACGATCGGTTCATTTCCCCAGACCGCTGAAGTGAGAAAGATGCGCGCGTCGTTTCGTAGTGGAAAGATCGACGCGGCTTCGTATAAAGGTTTCCTTGAATCGGAGACGGAAAGGTGCATTCGATTCCAGGAACAGGCCGGCATCGATGTGCTGGTGCATGGAGAGTTCGAGCGCAACGACATGGTGGAGTATTTTGGCGAGCAGTTGGACGGATTTGTGTTCAGTGAGTATGGGTGGGTGCAGAGTTATGGTTCGCGTTGTGTGAAACCGCCGATTATCTATGGGGACGTTGCGCGGCCGAAGCCGATGACGCTGGGGTGGTCAAGTTATGCACAGTCGCTGACTCCATTGCCGGTGAAGGGGATGCTGACGGGACCGGTGACCATTCTGCAATGGTCGTTTGTGCGCGACGATCAACCACGTTCGCAGACCTGTCGACAGATTGCACTCGCAATTCGCGACGAGGTCCGCGATCTGGAGGCGGCGGGCCTGAAGATCATTCAGATTGACGAACCGGCGATTCGCGAGGGACTGCCCCTGCGTCGTGCCGATTGGCCAGTCTATCTGGCGTGGAGCGTCGATGCGTTTCGTCTCGCTGCCTCCGGCGTTGCCGACACCACACAGATTCACACTCACATGTGCTACTCGGAGTTCAATGACATGATGGATGCAATCGTCAGAATGGATGCGGATGTGATCTCCATTGAATGTTCCAGGTCGCGCATGGAACTGCTCGATGCTTTCAAGCGGGTACGATATCCCAATGGGATCGGGCCAGGTGTCTACGATATTCACTCACCGCGGGTTCCGGCAAAAGGAGAGATGGAAGGCCTTTTGTGTAAGGCGCTGGAGGTGTTGTCGCCCGAACAGTTGTGGGTCAATCCCGACTGTGGGTTGAAGACGCGTGGATGGGAAGAGGTCGGACAGGCGCTTGCGAATATGGTGCAGACCGCGAAGCGAGTCCGTCAGTCTTTGGCAAAGTAATCGGCGAAGTTTGCCGGAATTTAGGCAAGAACTGGGTCTGGTGTCGCGAGATATACAGGCCCAATACTTTTGGCTCTGCGCGAAGCAATTCTTCTATAACTGAATACTGAAGATAAACGCCGGAGTGGTGCAATGAATCGTCGAGCTTTTTTGCAAAGGTCTGCTGCCTTTACCGGATGCAGCGCTGTCGGCTTGTCCGGCTGTATGAGGAAGGCGGTAGTTGCGCCGGCTGCAACTGCGCCATCGCTGCCTTTTTACGATGCGCCTGGGGCGATACCTCCTATCCGTGCGGATGTCGATCGCATCTTTCGCATTACGGTGTGCCTGAGGCCGTTCCGCGCGGCGGGGCCTCGTCTGGATGTTGAGCGTGTCGGTGAAAAAATAGTTGTTCATAACTATGGACACGGCGGGAGCGGGTGGTCTCTCTCATGGGGATCGGCCGATGTGGTGGTGCAGAAGGCCCTTGAAGCGGGGAATGGCGCCAGGGATGTTGCGGTCATTGGCTGTGGTGCGCTTGGATTGACTGCGGCGATTACAGCGCAGCGCGCAGGACTTAGTGTAACGATTTATGCAAAAGAGCGACCGCCGTATGTGCGTTCGTCGCGCGCTACGGGATCGTGGACGCCGGATTCGCGCATCGCGCTAACGTCGGCGACAGCCCCGGGATTTGCAGCGCAGTGGGAGTCGATGGCGCGCACATCGTTCGCGATGTATCAGAGCTATCTTGGCATGCCTGGAACCCCTATTGAGTGGACCGATCGATATGCGCTTTCGGACATGACGCGCAAAGAGAGTGCGGCACTCGATGATGAAGGCAATACGCACGGCTTCGTGCACTATGCGGACAGGTTGGCGGACATCACTCCGCGCTCGCGGGACATCCCGGCCGGGTCGCATCCTTTTCCTACGAAGTATGTGCGGCGCAGCTCTTCGCTTACGTTCAATGTTGCGGACTACTCTCGCCAGTTGATGAACGATTTTCTGATTACGGGCGGAAGAATTGAGACGAAGGAGTTCCACTCGCCGCAGGAGATTGCCGCGTTACCGCAGCGTGTGGCGATTAACTGCACGGGTTATGGTGCGCGTCAGCTCTGGTCGGATGACAGCATCGTGCCGATTCGAGGGCAGATTGCGTGGTTGATTCCGCAGGAAGGGGTCAACTATGGCCTGTTCTACAAAGGCCTCTATGTGCTTGCGCGCCGCGACGGTATCGTCGTGCAGCCAGGGTTTGGAGGAGAAGACGAAGGCTGGAACGACACCAATGAGCAACCCGATCGGGCGGCAGCAATTGCCGGGGTTGAAGTTCTGCAAGACCTCTATCGGCGAATGGAAAAGATGCCACGTAGCCGGACTTCATAGAGCGCGACGTACCTCACATGGCCTCGATCTTTATCCGGACTTGTGCTCCGCGTTCCATTTTGATCTCAAGTGGAACGCATTCGAAGCCAGGCACCAGGTTGAAGGTTCGTTCCTTCGGTAGCGGTTCAAAGTGTCCCTCGGTTGCGGCTACTCGTAGGCTGCCGCTCTTGCGCGTTATGCGAACGGCCCTATCGTCTGTTATGGTCGCGTCTTCATCGCTTCTAGCAATCACTGGCAGGATGAACCGGACTGGCTGCGAGGGTGAGTTGGCGGCTTCATAGGAGGCGTGTATCTCTACGGTGCTGCCGGTGAAGAGATAGGAGATGTTGTAGCGAATCTCTCCCGTAGCAGGCGGCTTCTGCGAGGCTGAGAGTAGACGCCCCGAAGCTGCAAAATTGGCCTCCGTGATGGAGGCGGTCGTTGTCAGCAGGGCATTGTCGTCACTCAGACTGGTGTAAGGGATACCGGCGGCGTACTCGATACGCGGCGTCAGAGTCATATGTGAAGCATCGCTGAATACCTGCTGGTTCGATAGCTCGATGAGTTGATACTGAGTCATGCTTGCAGTCAGAACAGGGCCTAGCCGCTGATGATAGAGCAGCGAGAGCGCCCCTCCGGTGGCATGACCTCCACCGCTCGAGCCACTCCCCGCCTGCACGTGTTCAACGTAATCCCAGTCGTACTGTGTTACGGTGGCGCGCCAGTCGCCGACGGCGACCAGCGTGGTCCCAATCTCGGGAAATGTTTTTACGCCATAGGCTGAGTCGCGGGGTAGGCTGGCAGAGGCCGGAGTGTCAGGCTGTGTTCGAGTGCGGTCAAGCACGGTGGCCAATGCTTTGGCATGCGTAAAAGTGTGATGGATACACGGCCTGTCGCCATGTATGAAATAGTCGGGGCCACCGTACAGAAGGCCGTCGTGAGTGCAGGACGCCATCAGACGCAGATTGCGTCTGGCGACTTCCGCAAACCGAGCGTCGTGCCCGGCGAGTAGGGCATAGGCAGACTGACAGCCGTCGCTTGTTCTGCTGCCCCACCATGTCCACTTATAGTTACGCGTACCCCAACTGTTGTCCCACGCGCCGTCAGGCAGCATGAACTCCATGTGGGACTTCAGCGCTTCAACTGTACGCTCAAGCACCATGGCGTCTCCGGTGGCGAGACTGTAGAGAGCGAGCGCGGGAAGCGACTCTTCAACGTTGTACCCGAGGTCGACAGGGCGGCAGCCCTTCTCAGTTGTCTTGTCGAGTGGATGGCCCTCTCCAAAGATCAGATTGTTGGGTGTGAGATAGTTGAGGCTTTCATGTGCCAGTGCCCTGGCACGATCAAGATAGCTGTGCTCGCCGAGCACTTGTCCGCAAAGAGCAAAACAGTATGAGGCTGTGATGGGGTAGTTGATGTTTCCCGTTTGAATCGTGATGAAGCCGTTGAGGAACTTTGCCGCGTGTGCAAGCCGTTCCAGCCATTGATGCCGTGTCGCCGCATCGAGCAGGTCGCCATGATGGTGAATCGCCTCGCCGAGAGCGATTGCATGAAAGACGGTGATGCCTTTCCAGGAGCTGAGGGTGACATCGTTCACCCAGCTTCCGTCTTCGCGGCTTACTTGCCGCTCGGTCCAGTCGTTGACCATGAGTGCAGCCCGAAGGTATTTAGCGTCGCCACTGGTCTTTGCCATACGGAGCAGCGGATAGAGGGCGTCTCCGCAGCGTCCGTGAACGATTGCGCAGGCAGGGCAGAGCAGTGCGCCGTGAAGGCCGGCATCGTGTATGCCCAATACCTGGTGATCCAACATCCCGTCGCACCATGTTTTCAGTGTTTCCGAATAGAGATTGCGGGGTGGCGCCGGGGTGCCGACGGCTGAGCGCTTGCTGAAGGTTGCAGCCTGGGTGGTGGCAGGGAAGAACGCGGATGCCGCGCCAGCGGCGGAGAGATAAAGCAACTCTCTGCGAGAGAGTTGCTCAATTCCATCTCGATTTTTCATCGGAGCATCTTAGAGGAGCGCCGCAAAGGGATGCCATACCCGAAAGTGGGGGTGGCAAGAAGCTACAGTTCCAGCCTTGAGTCGTCGATTGCGAGCCTGACATTGCCGTCGGAGTTTGCCAGGCGGCGAACCGCTTCCATCTTGTCGACGTTGGCCTTCAGCATGACGACGGCAATCGGAATGGACTTTCCCGCCGACTTGATGGTGCGGATCGCGGTCTCGCGGTCGATGTTGCAGACCTTCATCAGCACACGAATGCCGCGCTCGACCAGCTTGGCGTTCTTCATGTGTACGTTCACCATCAGGTTGTCGTACACATAGCCGAGCCGTGTCATCGCTCCAGTGGTGATCATGTTCAGAATCATCTTCTGGGCCGTTGCGGACTTCATGCGGGTGGAGCCGGAGAGTGCTTCAGGGCCGACATCGGCGATGATGGTCGTGTCCGCCACGTCTGCCAACGCCGTGTTCAGGTTGCAGACGACGGCTGCGGTCTTCGCCCCGCGAGCGCGAGCGTATTCGACAGCCCCTACAACATAGGGTGTGCGGCCGGAAGCCGATACGCCGATGACGATGTCTTTACGCGTGGGGCGCCGGCGGGCGATGTCCCGTTGGCCGATCTCAGGGGAGTCTTCGTTGACGTCGGAGGCCGATGCCAGGGCCTTGGGGCCGCCAGCCATGATGTACTGCACCTGCGCAGGGGCAGTGGAGAAGGTGGGCGGGCACTCCGAGGCGTCCAGCGAGGCGATACGTCCCGAAGATCCGGCCCCAACATAAATCAATCTGCCGCCATCGCGCAGCGATCGTGCGACCGTGTCGATCACGATCGCGATCTCAGGCAGCGCCTTTTTTACGGCAGCAGCGATCTTTGAATCTTCGTGATTGATGATCCGCGCGATCTCAAGGGCAGACTTTGTATCGAGGCCCTCGGAGGCAGAGTTGGGGGTCTCGGTGATGAGTTTCTGGAACTCATCGGAGGTATTTTGAGCGGATTTCGACGGTGGAGTCGACTCGACCATGGTGAGAGTAGCCATAGAGATTTTACGGGTTGTTCGCCTGCTGCTCCTCTTTTACATGATTCTAGTCCTATTAGGACGTAGCTGCGCACGGAAAGGTACATGTTTGATACTCCGGACACTGGGGAATGATCGCTACGCAATGCGCAGTTTTCCTGGAATGGGTTGACGGTTGGGTCTTCCCGTACGAAACTCGGGCGATTGCAGGATTGCAGCAACGAGGCCACGGTTTATCTGTAATATGCAGGTCATGGCAAATAGATCGCTCTGGCGCCGCTCAGCGGCCGGTTTTCTTTTGATTGGATTGGGCGCGGCGGGCCTTCGCGCGGAGGCACAGCCCTTTTCGTTGGATGTACAGAAGACGGATTCTTCGCTCGAAAAAAGTCTCATGGCGTTGGCGTCGACGCATCGCGGTCATGTGGCCCTGTACGCAATCCAGTTGAATACAGGAAAGACTGTCGCCATCGATGCCGATCATCCTGTACAGACAGCCTCTGTGATTAAGCTGGCCATCCTGTTTGAGGCCATGGAGCAGGTTCGGGCAGGGAAGGCACACTGGGACGAAAAGCTGACTCTCGCCAAGGGCGATGGCGTCAGCGGCTCGGGAGTACTCTCGTTTTTCGATACCCCGCTTACGCTGACGCTGAAGGATGTCCTGACGATGATGGTGATCGTGAGCGACAACACTGCGACGAACCTGGCGATCGACCGTTTTGGCGTCGACGCGGTGAACGCCAGGATTGCCTGGCTGGACCTGAAGGACACGCACCTGTACAAGAAGGTCATGAAGCCTGCGACCGGCCCTATGCCTGCGGACCAACCGAAGTTTGGTTTGGGAAAGACGACGGCGCGGGAGATGGCGACGATTATGGAGAGGATTGGCCTGTGCGAGCTTGCTGGCCCTGGCGACAAGCCGCAGGCAGGAGACGCTGCGATCTGCCAGGTGGCCTTAACTATGCTGCGTAACCAGTTCTACCGAAACACGATACCGAGGTATCTCGAGAAGCTGGATTCAAGCGAGACAGGGTCAGGCATTGCCAGCAAGACGGGCAGTTTGAATGCGGTCCGCAACGATGTTGCTCTTGTGGCCGGAAAAGAGGGGCCGATGGTGATTTCCATCTTCACCTACGATAATGAAGATAAGAGCTGGACTGCCGACAATGAGGCTGAGATGATGATTGCAAAGCTGGCAAAAGGGATCGTCGATGCCTGGTCGCCAGAGGGATTGGATGGCAAGAATCTCGTTCCTGGGCTTGGGATGGGCACTACGGCTTCCGGGGCATCGAAAAGCGCGTCTAAATGATTGAGGAAGATAGCAAGGCTGTGGAAGCGAACGAACCGCAAGAACCGGCACAAGAATTACCCGCTGCGCCTGCCCGGAAGAAGGGCAGCGCACACTCGTGGATTCGTGATCTCGTTATCTCTGTCGCCGTCTCCAGCTTCATCATTATCTTTCTCTACCAACCGGTACGCGTAGAGGGGACAAGCATGCTCCCCATGCTTGAAGACCAGGACAGGCTCTTCATCAACAAGCTGGCTTACAGAGTGGGTGAGATTCAGCGCGGCGATGTGGTCGTCTTCCTTTACCCGCACGATCACCAGAAGAGCTACATCAAGCGCGTCATCGCGCTTCCCGGCGACGACCTTCGTATCGACCGCGGCCGCGTCTTCGTGAACGGGCACGAACTCGTGGAAAGGTACGTTCCCCCTCGTTTTGAAGACGATCGCTCTCTCCCTGAAACTGTCGTCCCGCAACACGAGTACTTCGTGATGGGGGACCACCGTTCCATATCGAGCGACAGCCGTGATTTCGGCCCGGTGGATCGCGACCTGATTTATGGGAAGGCGGCCTTCGTCTACTGGCCAATGGAGCAGGCGGGTGTCGTGCGCTAAAGCAGGTTAAGCTGAACCGGCGTGGTCAATGACCACGCCGTTTCTCTTTTCGGGATCTGTATTTATCGTGCGGTGGCGTTCGCCACGATCTGCGAAAAGGAGCCGGGATCGAGCGAGGCCCCTCCGACGAGCGCGCCGTCGATGTCTTCCAGGCAGCAAAGGGAAGCGGCGTTGTCGGGCTTTACCGAGCCGCCGTAGAGGATCCTCGTCGCTGCGGCGACGGCGGTCCCTGCTACCTTTGCCAACTGCGCGCGGATGATCTTGTGCGCTTCCTCGGCGATCTCCGGCGTAGCGGTCTTACCGGTTCCGATGGCCCATACAGGTTCATAGGCGATGACGAGGGGGCCAAGCGCGGCAGGATCGATGCCCTCGAGCGCGACCGAGACCTGCAGGTTGAGCACGTCGGCGGTCTTGTTGGACTCGCGCTCGTGCAAATGTTCTCCGACGCAGACGATTGGTACCAGGCCGTGCGCGAGCGCGGATTTCAACTTCAGGTTCACAGTGGTATCGGTCTCGTTGAAGTGTTGTCTCCGCTCGGAGTGGCCGATGAGGACGTGCGTGGCACCGATGGCGGTAAGCATCGTCGGCGAGGTCTCGCCGGTATAGGCACCCTCGTTGAGCCAGTGCATCGTCTGTGCGCCGATGGAGACAGCTTTGCCCCGCGCAGCATCGACGAGCGCAGGCAACGAGGTCATCGGCGGGCAGAGAACGACCTCGGCCCGGTCGTTCTGCTTGACCAGAGGAGCGAAGTGGGTGAGAAACGCCGTAGACTCGGCGGGGTTCTTGTACATCTTCCAGTTGGCGGCGATGAGCAGTTTACGCATGGTTGACCCGTCTTCCAGTATGAGGAATTTGTTTGTACAGCAGTGCTGCTTTATTTGTTTGTCAGAGCTGCTACGCCCGGCAGTGTCTTGCCTTCGAGAAACTCCAGCGAGGCCCCACCTCCGGTCGAGATGTGGGTGATCTTGCCGGCGACTCCGGACTGCTGTACTGCGGCTACGGAATCACCGCCGCCTACGATGCTGGTGGCGTCCTGATTTGCGGCGACGGCCTTGGCGACGGCGTTGGTCCCCTTCGCGAAGACGGGCATCTCGAAGACCCCCATCGGTCCGTTCCACACGATGGTGATGGCGTCGGCGATCTCTTTCTTGAAGAGATCGACCGAGGCGGGGCCGATGTCGAGCGCCATAAGGTCGGCAGGGAAGGCCCCGTCACCGGCGAAGACCTGCGTCTTCGCATCGGGAGCAAACTTGTCGGCCAGTACGTGGTCGACGGGCAGAAGGAAGTTCACGCCTTTCTTTTCGGCTTTCGCGAGGGCGGCCTTTGCAACGTCGATCTTGTCGGTCTCGACGAGAGATTTGCCGGTCGTCTGTCCCTTGGCGTTCAGGAAGGTGTAGGCCATGCCTCCGCCGATGATCAGCGAGGTGACACGGTCGAGCAGGCTGTCGATCACCTCGATCTTGTCGGAGACCTTGGCCCCGCCGATGATGGCGACAAATGGCTTGATGGGGTCGCCGACGGCCTTGCCGAGATAGGTCAGCTCCTTCTCCATGAGCAGGCCGGCCGCGGAAACCTTCACGTGGTGCGTGACGCCTTCTGTCGATGCGTGGGCGCGGTGCGCGCTGCCGAAGGCATCGTTGATATAGATGTCGCAGAGCGATGCCAACTGCTTTGCGAATGCAGGATCGTTCTTCTCCTCTTCGGCGTGAAAGCGAAGGTTTTCGAGCAGAAGCGGCTGGCCGGGTTCGAGAGCGGCGACCATCTCGCTGGCGATCTCGCCGACGCACTCCGGCGAAAAGGCGACGTTCTCCTCATCGCTGATGACGTGGTCCAGAAGCTCACGCAGGCGATCGACGACCGGCCGCAGGCTCATCGACGGCACCACCTTGCCCTTGGGCCTGCCCAGGTGCGAGCAGAGAATGACGCGCGCCTTGCGCCGGAGCGCATACTCGATCGTAGGGATCGTCTCGCGGATGCGTGTGTCGTCGGTGATGCGGGGGGCGCTGTCGGGTCCATCGACTGCAAGGGGTACGTTGAAGTCAACGCGGATCAAGACGCGTTTGTTCGTGAGGTCTATATCGCGGATGGACAGCTTCGACATGCAGGTTCCTTTTCGACGGGGAAAGTCTGACTTGTGTGCCTTTGATTCAACGAACAGGTTGCCACTATCCATGATAGCGGGTGACGGGCGCTTCTGCTTATGGCAAGGTACAGTGCCCCGTTTGGGGGGCATTACTCAGGGATGTAGGCGTCGGCTTCGATCTCGATATGCCAGTGCGGGTTCAGCAGCTCCTTGACGACGACCATTGTGGCTGCGGGAAGCACTGTGCCGAAAAACCTGCCGTGCACCTGCCCAACGGCCTTCCAGTCCTCGGCGCGCGTCAGGAACATACGTGTGCGGTATACATGCTCGATGGAGGCACCGGCGTTCTTCAGTGCCTCGGCAATGATTGTCAGGCAGCGCTCGGTCTGTCGGGCAACGTCGAGGTCGTCTGCGCCTACAGGCCCCGTGCCAGAGACATGCACGTGGTTGCCGATGCGGACAGCGCGAGAAAAGCCGATGACAGGCTCATAGGGAGAAGTGCCTGCAATGTTTGTCCGTTTCATGAGTAGAGTCTAACCGCAAATCCAGTAATAAATCGTAGCGTTGGATGATATAGCATCTGGCCTATGCGCGACGCCAGGAATCGAAGGATACTCGACGTCTTGTGTGTCTTTCTTTCTGCTCACTTTGCAATTGCCTATCTGACCTTGACGCGGCCGATGGTCGATTTCGGGACGTATAAAAATATCGACCAACTACGCGGTCCATTTGCATTTCGCCTGCTTCCTGCACTTATCTGGAAGTGGGTGGTCATCGTTGCGGCGCTCGTACATCGGTGCCTGCCGCGGCTCCATCTACCTCAGTTGAACGCACCGTTCGATTCGAACGAAGACTGGTTCCTCTTCTTCCTTACGTTCGCTGCTCTGCTTGGCACGCTCAGTATCGCGAGACGGCTGGCGCGTGAGATCGACAAGACGGAAGGATTTGAGTGGCTGGCGGTCGGAATGGCTTATGCCGCCTACTTCGACACGATCCTGGTGCTCAATCGGAACCTTTTCTATCCATACGATTTAGCGGCCCTGTTTTTCTTTACGACGTTGTCGTACCTGGCTTACCGGGAGCGCGCTCTCGCCTTTGCCCTGGTGCTTGTGCCGGCGATGGTCAACAAAGAGACTGCGGCCATGGCAATCTTTCTGTACTTCGGTCTGCATGTGCGCCGCAGCAATCTAGTGAAGATGTTGGCGATCTGCACTGCCTTTGGCCTTGAGGTGATTGCGATCCGTTTGGGCCAGAGCTTCTACCTCAACTCGCTCTGTCCCGGTTGCGCAAGCCCGCCAGAGCATCACCTGCTTCTGAACCTAAAGCAGATGGCGAACCCATTGTTCTGGGCCGCGCTTCCAGGAGTCCTTGGCTTTGCCTGGGTTGCAGCATTGGTCTTCTGGCGATATGTTCCGCTGCGCACCCGTCGAACCGTGGCGGGACTGTCTGCTGGCTGGTTTGTGGTGATGATGGTGACCGGCATTATCAGGGAGATCAGAATCTTCTCCGAGCTCTCGGGGCCCTTGCTCATCGTTGTTGCCCAAGGCTTGAGCGGCTGGCTTGCACAGAAGAAGACAGAAAACGATGTCGGGTTATTTGCTTCGTAGCATAACGAAGGGCTTGCAGCCGGCCTGGCTGCAAGCCCTTCCTGCAATGGTAATTGCGTTGTGCTCTACAGGCCCTTCTTCACGAGGAAGAGAATCAGGTCCTTCACGCGGTTGGAGTAGCCCCACTCGTTGTCGTACCAGCTGATGACCTTGCCGGTGGTACCGATCACCTTGGTCAGCTTGGAGTCGACAATGGACGACAGGGCGTTACCCTTGAAGTCGGAGCTTACGAGTTCCTCTTCGCTGTAGCCGAGGTAAGGCTTCAGTTCGCCATCGGCAGCGGCCTTCAGGGCGGCGTTGACGCTCTTCACGTCAATTGGCTTTTCGGTGACGAAGGTCAGGTCGACCACGGAGACGTTCGGGGTCGGGACGCGGATCGCGAAGCCGTCCAGTTTGCCGTCCATCTCGGGGATGACCAGCTTCAGTGCCTTGGCGGCACCTGTGCTCGACGGAATCATCGACAGGGCAGCGGCGCGCGCGCGGCGCAGGTCCTTGTGCGGCGTGTCGAGGATTACCTGGTCGTTGGTGTAGCTGTGGATCGTGGTCATGATGCCCGACTTGATGCCGAAAGCGTCGTTGAGAACCTTGACGACGGGGGCGAGGCAGTTCGTCGTGCAGCTCGCGTTCGAGATAACGTTGTGCTTCGCGGCGTCGTACTTGCCTTCGTTGACGCCGAGCACGACGGTGATGTCCTCGTTGGTGGCAGGAGCGGAGATGATGACCTTCTTGACGGTCGAACCGAGGTGGGCCTTGGCCTTCTCCGCGTCGGTGAAGAAGCCGGTCGATTCGACGACGATCTGTGCTCCGACCGAGGCCCAGTCCAGCTTGGCTGGGTCGCGCTCGGCGAAGACCTTGATCTTCTTTCCGTCGACGGAGATGAAGTCGTCTCCGTGCTTGATGTCGTGGTGCAGGTTGCCGAGGATCGAGTCGTACTTGAGCAGATGCGCAAGCGTGGCCGGGGTGGTGAGGTCGTTCACGGCGACGAATTCGATATCAGGATTTCCTAGAGCGCTGCGGAAGACGTTACGTCCGATACGGCCGAAGCCGTTGATTCCTACCTTTACAGCCATGGTTACCGTTGCTCCTGTCAATTTGTAGTGTCTTCTAACTATTGTAGAACGTTGCAGCGGAAGGTGCATCCGGATGGCGGAAATCCCCATAAAAGGACTGGAAATTGCGAGAAGGGTGCTACCTCTGGTACGCCGATTTGCGGGCAGGTTTGGCCCTGTGTTACAAGCGAGATATGCGCGATCTGCGCGATTGGATAAGCGAAAAGATGAGACGACGCCCAAGACGTGGACCGAATGAATCGGAGTCCACGGGCAAGAGCGGACAGGAACTGCCCGCAAACCAACCAGCCCCGCTGCGGCCTTCATACCCCGAACCGGCGGCTGCGACTGCCCCTCAGGGCATTGACGAACCTGTGGCACAAGTCGCTGCCGAAGTTCAGGATGCAGTTGTTCACACACCCGAACCGTCGGAACAGAAAGTCGTTGTGGAGACGCAGCCTGAGTCGCTTGCGACTCCGCCTGCGGAGCAGCCGGCGGCGAAGTCGCCGAAGGGCTTCGTGGTCCTGACGATCGGTCTTCCTGGGTCGGGCAAGACGACCTGGTACAAGCGCCGCGGCGTCACGCCATTGTCGAGCGATCTGTTGCGCACGATCCTCTTCGACGACATTACCGAACAACGCTATCAAGGGCTGGTCTTCTCCACGCTGCGGAGTCTTCTGCGCGCGCGGCTGATCGCCAAGATGCCCTGGAACTATGTCGACGCGACCAACCTGTCGCCCCACGAGCGCCGTCAGTGGATTCGTATGGCCAAGAGCTTCGGCTATGAGGTGCAGGCGGTCTTCTTCGACGTGCCGCTGGCGGTCTGCATGGAGCGGAACCGCAAGCGCGACCGCGCCGTGACCGACGATGTGATGCAGAAGATGGCAGACCGGCTCAAGCCTCCAAGCTTCAAGGAAGGCTTCGAGAAGATCACCATCGTGCGCGTGAAGGGCCAGGGAGGCGCGGCCTCCGATTCTCCCGCGGCGGGCCAGCAGCATGGCGCTGAGGCCGACCCAGAGGCTGCACAGTAAAGAAGCAAGCGGTAGAGTAAACGACATGCCCACGGCTGGCGTTGAGTTCGCGAAGGTGAGCTACACGGCAGACGATGGGCATATTGTTTTGCGTGATGTTTCGTTTTCCGTCGAAGCGGGAACCACGACAGCCCTGCTTGGCCGCAGCGGGTCGGGTAAGACGACACTGCTCCGGACCGTAAACGGGTTGGTGCGGCCGACCTCGGGAGAGGTGATGGTCGGCGGCTGCGCAGTGACGGCCATCCATGACGTCGAGAGTAAGTCTGCACTCCGCCGGGGTATCGGTTACGTCATCCAGGAGACGGGCCTCTTTCCGCACATGACGGTCGAGCGCAACGCCGCGATGGCGCTCGAACTTGCGGGGCGCTCGATGCCCGAGTGCGAGAGGCGCGCCCGTGAGGTGATCGAACTCGCTGGCCTCGACTTCGACAAGCTGCGTGCGCGCTACCCCTGGCAGCTCTCCGGCGGCCAGCGGCAGCGTGTCGGGCTCGCACGGGCGCTCGCGCTCGACCCGCCGCTGCTGCTGATGGATGAGCCGTTCGGGGCGCTCGACCCGCTGACCCGGGCAGAGATGCAGGACATGCTCAAGGGACTGCTGAGTGAGTTGAAGAAAACGGTCCTGCTGGTGACCCATGACCTGAATGAGGCACTGTATCTGGCGGATCGTGTCGTCTTTCTCGACGATGGAGAGGTGACTGCGGATCTTCCGGCTGGCGACGTACTCCGATCGCAGATTTCTCAAGTAAAAGATTATGTTGTGGCAGTAAATCGCAGGGGAAATGAATGATGTATCTCATTCATCGGCATGGGTGGGAGATTGCACGTTTGACCTTCGAGCACCTATGGCTCACGCTCAGCGCCATGCTGCTGGCGATTGGCATCGGTCTGCCGCTCGGCATTCTACTCACGCGGAGGCCCAGGCTGGTGCGTCCGGTGATTGGTTTTGCGAACATCGTGCAGACGGTGCCGAGCCTCGCGCTCTTCGGTCTTCTGCTGCCAGTGCCCTGGCTGGGGGAGAACGCGGCGCGGCTGGCCATTGTCGCGCTCACCGGATACGCGCTTCTGCCGATCCTGCGGAATACCTATGCGGGCATCCGCAGCGTCGATGCCGAACTTGCGGGAGTTGCCGATGCTTTAGGCATGACGGCCCGGCAAAAGCTGTTGAAGGTTGAACTTCCGCTTGCCGCGAGTGTCATCATGGCGGGCCTTCGCACGGCAACCGTGACCTGCGTCGGCATCGCCACCATTGCCGCAGCGATTGGGGCCGGTGGACTTGGCGAGCTGATCTTCCGAGGCGTGGCCAGCGTCGACAATGGCCTTGTGCTTGCCGGAGCGATCCCCGCGGCCTTGTTGGCCCTGGTTGCAGACGCGCTGCTGGGGCTGCTTGAAAAGAAGCTGACGGTGCGGCGGGCATGAAGGGCCATGCTCCCAGGTTTCTTTCTGCCGCTCTGGTCTTTGGACTGATTCTGCTTGCCGCATGTGGGCCTCCGCGCTCTTCGCGCATCACCATCGGGGCAAAGAACTTTACGGAGCAGGTGGTATTGGGCGAGCTTCTGGCACAGGAGATCGAAGCAGTGACGGGGGAGCCTGTTGTCCGGCGCTTCTATCTGGCAGGCAGCTATATCTGCCAGCAGGCCTTGGTGAGTGGCCGCATCGATGCTTATGTCGAGTACACGGGCACGGCGCTTACGGCGATTCTGAAGCAGCCGCTACCTCCGGCCGGAGAGCGCGACAGGAGGCAGGTCTTCGATACGGTGCGGCGGCTCTATGCGCAGCGCTACGCCGTCCGCGTTGAGCCGGGTCTCGGGTTCGAAGACACGTTTGCCATGGTGGTTCGCGGGGTCGATGCGCAACGGATGGGGCTGAAGACGATCTCCGATGCCGTGCCATACGCATCTCAGATGAGGTTGGGAGTCGGTTATGAATTTGAGGAGCGGCCGGACGGTCTGCGTGGGCTTGAGGCGGCCTATGGACTGAGGTTCGCCGGGCTACCCCGGCTGATGGATCTGGGGCTGCTTTACCGTGCGTTGTCGAACGGACAGGTGGACATGGTGGCTGGGAACTCCACCGATGGCCCGATTCGAGCGCTTGGTTTTGTCGCGCTGGAGGATGACAAGCATTACTTCCCACCGTACGAGGCGGTGCCGCTGGTGCGCGAAGACTCCCTCCGTCGCCATCCGGGGATTCAGACTGCGATGGACCGATTGGCCGGAAAGTTGACCGCAGACGAGGTTCGCGAGATGAATAATGCAGTGGATGGCGAGCATCGAGATGTCGCCGCGGTTGTGCGCGAGTTTCGCCGCAGCAAAGGTCTTTGAATGGAGGTGCATGAATGGCTGAGCAAAAGGTAGAGCCGTGGCTGCGCGGTACAAGGGGTGAAGTCGATGCCGTTCGTCGTGGAGTGATCCATGCGCTGGAGCTGGCCGCCGAGGATGTGGCGCGTTGGTGCGATCCGTTGAACGGCGAGGAGATGGAGGCGCGTCCCCTGGGCCTGCCTTCTGTGGGGTTTCAGTTGCGCCATATTGCGCGGTCGCTGGACCGCCTGCTGACCTATGCCGAGGGGCAGCAACTCAGCGAGCGGCAGATGAAGTTGCTGCGGAGCGAAGAGGAGTTCATCGATCGCGAGGCGACGCTGATGGAGTTTGCCGAGGCCATCGAGGTCTCCGTCAAGCGTGTACTGGCGATCTCATCGGGAAGTTATGAGGAGCCTCGAAGGGTTGGCCGTAGAGAGCTTCCCACGTCGGTGGGTGGGCTGCTGGTCCATGTCGCCGACCATACGCAAAGGCACGTCGGGCAGACGGTGACGACGGTGAAGGCTGTGATGGCGACGCGGCCGAAGTGAGGGATTTGAGACGCAGGTTCAGCCGACGAGATGGCCCATCTTGTCGCGCTTGGTCCGAAGATAGCGCTCGTTCGTAGGTTCGGACGGGACCTCGGCGGAGATGCGTTCGACGACCTTGACTCCGGCAAGTTCGAGCGCCTCGACCTTGGCCGGGTTGTTCGTCATAAGCCGTACTGCGGGAACGCCAAGCTGCTTGAGAATCTCCGCCGGAAGTTCGAACTCGCGGCAGTCGGCCTTGTAGCCCAACTCGATGTTCGCCTCGATGGTGTCCAGTCCCTGGTCCTGCAGCTCATAGGCGCGGAGCTTCGCCATCAGGCCAATGCCGCGCCCTTCCTGCTGCTCGTAGATCAGAATGCCGGCACCGGCGTCGGTGATCGTTGCAAGTGCAAGTTCGAGCTGCTGGCGGCAGTCGCAGCGCAGCGAGTGGAAGACGTCCCCGGTAAGGCACTGGGAGTGAATGCGGACGACCGGTGGCGCGGCATGGATATCTCCCATGACGAGGGCGACAGCTTCCTCGATGCGTCTTGCGGGAGCCGGGGTGGCGTCGTTGCAGGGGCCGGGGTTGTCGATGATGCCCTCGAAGCCCAGGATGCGAAAGTGTCCCCAGCGGCTGGGAAAGTCGGCTTCGGCGATCTTGTTGACTTCTGTAAAGGTCATCGTCTTTCGATTATACGTTTCACCGGTCACACGAGATTGGATTCGCGAGCGGGCAACACGATGCAAAGCCGGACAATGCCAGCGAATCCATGCGTGCCCGAGGGCGGGTGAAGCGTAGAGTAAGGGGGTGGCGCATATTTCTCAGTCGCTGATTTTGATTACGTTGCTTGTGGAACTTGGAGTGGCGGCGGCGCTCTCCAGTTCGCTGGCACGGTCGAGCGTCTTCAAGCGCCTGCTTCTGGCCGAAAACCGAACGTTGCGCCAGACGGCGGGTCTGGTTGCGTTGATCTGCGTTCCTCTGGCGCTGGGTGTGCTGGTCCGTGTGAAGGTGCCAAATTTTTTGGCGGCGGACATCTCGCTTGAGGCGACGATCCTTCTGGGAGTGCTGGTAGGGCCGCTGGCGGCGATGGCTGGCGGCGCGGCGATGTCCTTGCCAGCCATGGGGCACCACGAGTACTGGACGCTCCCGGTAAATCTCATCATCGCAGCGATAGCTGGTACCTTCGGGCGTTTTGCCGACCGCGAGGATGTGTGGTCGTTCTCGCCGATGATCGACCTGAGCATCTATCGTTGGGTGACGAGGAACATACGCCGTCCGCACCTGGACCGGCAGATTCTGCTGCTAGTCCTTATCTCGGGCATGCAGTTGTGCCTGAGTCTGCTGTCGCGGTTCTACCCTCGCAGATACTTCGCCTTGCACTCGGACGAGTGGTGGGTGGAGCTTCTGATCTGCGCAAACGCGCCGATCGTTGTCGGTATCCCGCTGAAGATATGGAACGCGATCCGCGTGGAAAAGAAGCTGGAGGAGCAGGGAAGACTGCTGCTGGAAGCGCGCCTGGATGCGCTGCAACGGCAGATCAACCCGCATTTTCTTTTCAATACTTTGAACTCGATCACGTCACTGGTACGGGTACAGCCTGAGCTGGCCCGGGAGATGATTGTGAAGCTGGCGAACATTCTCCGCGTGCTGCTGAAAGACCGCGAAGCGTTTGTTCCTCTCAGTGAAGAACTTGCGTTTACCGACGACTATCTCGATATCGAAGTGGTGCGCTTTGGAGAAAAGCTGAAGGTTGTGAAGGAGATCGCGCCTGAGACCCTGGACATCGTAGTGCCGGGCATGTTGCTGCAACCGCTGATTGAAAACAGCATTAAGCATGGACTGGAACCGAGGATCAGCGGTGGAACCGTAACGCTGCGCAGCCGTATCTCCGACGACGGAATGCTGACGATCGAGGTGGAAGACGACGGCGTGGGGATACCGGTGGAGCGCGACGACGCGTCTCCGATGAAAGGTCCGGGATCGGGTACGGGCATTGGCATGCGGAACGTGCGTGAACGTATGGAGGTGCAGTACGGGACACTCGGAAGCGTTGAGATCAACAGCCGCCCTGGCCGCGGAACCAAGGTGATCCTGCGCATGCCTGTGCTTGAGGCCGGTGCCGTGGCCTGGCCCCAGAGCGGCCGGGAGGTCCTTGAGGCGGCGACCAACGTTGTGGGAGATGTCATACGCAAGGTCGATCCCGATGGCCGACTGACCCAGGCATTGCGCTCGGGCGCTCGGCGCTAAGAGCGTGGTAGGTCCGACGCCTTATATTGGTGGTTCTTATACGCGCGGGCGGGCCGAAAGGCTGCCGAAGTGGATGAGTGCCGGCGCGTTGGCTTGTGACAACCTTGCAGGCATCGCAGCAAGAAGGGCCTGCATCTCAACCTCGCGGTGGGTGCGAAGACGCGTTGTGACGCGATCGAGATCGCGGTCGTTGTAGCCGGGATGACAGACAAGCTCGAATGTACCCTCGGACGGCAGGGCGTTGAGTATCTCGCTGAGGGTCGCGGTATTGAGGTTTCCTGTGGCGGAGACGCCGACGGTGCCGTTGGTCGTCGCGATGGTGCCATTGCGAATCTGGGGATGGCGATCGAAGGACCGTTGCAGGCGGTTGAGGATATTGATCTGCATGCGACGTTTGAAGCCGGCATGAGCGAGGTCTTGCGTGAACCGCGGCTCGAAGGGATTGCGTATAGAGCCAATCGACGCGTCTTCGAGGACGCGAAGAAGCGGCCGGGCCACGGCAGGGAAGAGATGCGTATGTTTGTGCGAGTCGACGTGGGTGATGGCGATGCCCGCCTGTCGCAGGCGAGCGATCTGAGCGTATGCTTCGCGCACGATGTCCTCTTCACAAATCTGGCCCAGGAGCAGAGCGCGAACAAAGCCAGCCAGGGATGGGCGAAAGCTTTTGCGGTCGGGGCCGATGAGTGTAGGGATTCGATCGGGGAGCGAGACAGGGGTCCCATCGGTAAGAACGATGTGACAGCCGACGCCCAGCGATGGGTTGGCATGCGCAATCGCCACGGCCTCGTCGAAGGCCGCGCCCGTTGCCATCAGCGTTGCGGAGGTGAGCGCGCCCGTGCGATGCAGTTCGAGGATGGAGCGATTGATGCCGGAGGTAAGGCCGAAGTCGTCCGCATTGACAATGAGGCGGGGAGGCATGAGCTGTGGACTTCGGCAGAGTAGAAGTGGTGGGCAGAGAGGGACTCGAACCCCCGACATCCTGCTTGTAAGGCAGGCGCTCTAACCAACTGAGCTATCCGCCCACTTCCTCAATCAGTGTATGGGACGCGGTGGAGAGATGCAACGATTGGCGGTGGGTTTGTCAAACAGACCGGCTGCGGCTATCGTCAATCGTTGTGTGTATTTCGAAAGGACGCGAAGAGTATGGGGATTCGGTTGCATTTCTGGGGCGCGGCACAGACGGTCACGGGATCGTCTCATCATCTTGAGTGCGCGGGCAAGAATATCCTGCTGGACTGCGGATTGTTTCAAGGCAAGCGGCAGGAGGCGCAACAGATCAATACGCATCTCGCGCTCTCGCCTGCGCAGCTTGCGGGCCAGGGGGCCGATGCACTGACGTCCGTCGTACTCTCGCACGCGCACATCGACCACAGCGGCAATCTTGCTTCGCTGACGAAGCAGGGCTATCGCGGCCCGATCTATACCACGCCTTCGACGATCGACCTGTGCGATCCCATGCTGAAGGACAGCGCCCACATTCAGGAAGGCGACGCGGACTTCATGAATCGCCGGAGAGGAAAGCGCCGTATGATTGGCGCCCCTGAAGGCGCGGCTCCGATAGAGCCTCTTTACACAGAGGCCGACGCCGAGCAGGTGCTCCAGCAACTGAAGCCTGTAAAGCTGCATGAACCCGAGTTGCTTGCCGGGTCGTCCGCCGATGCCGGGTTCAGCATCTCGCTGACGAACGCAGGGCACATGCTGGGATCGGCTTGTGTGTTGGTCAACGCTGTGGAGCATGGCCAGACGACGCGGCTGCTCTTCTCTGGCGATGTTGGAAGAAAGGACCTCCCGATCATTCAGGATCCGGACCCCGCTCCGGCAGCGGACTACCTGATTATGGAGAGCACCTACGGCAACCGGTTGCATCAGCCGATTGGCCCGGTGAAGCAGAAGCTGGCCAGCCTGGTGCGGCGTGTTGCGGCACGTGGTGGCCGCATTATCGTTCCAGCGTTCGCGGTGGAACGAACACAGCAACTGGTGATGCTGCTTCATCAGTTGATCGATGAGAAGAAAATTCCCGACATCCCGATGTTTGTGGACAGCCCATTGGCTACAAATGTGACAGATGTCTTCCGCAAGCACACCGAAGATTGGGACAAGGAGATTTGCGAGTTCTATCACAAGGGGGTTGACCCCTTTGGCTGGTCGAGGTTGAAGTATACGAAGACCGTGCAAGAGAGCAAGGCGCTGAACGACCTACGCGTACCGTATCTTGTGATGGCGGCCTCGGGCATGTGCGAAGCCGGACGCATTCTTCATCATCTGAAGAATGGCATCGAAGACCCGCGAAACCTCGTTCTGATTACCGGCTATCAGGCGGCAAACACACTTGGCCGCAAGCTGGTGGAGCGGCAACCTGAGGTCAACATCTTCGGCGAACCGATGCGCGTGCGCGCCGAGGTGGATTCGATCGGTGAGCTGAGCGGGCATGCCGACCAGCACGAGCTGTTGAGCTGGATGGAGCCGGTTGTCCCGACGCTGAAGAAGGTCTTCCTGGTGCATGGCGAGCCGCCTGCGCAGCAGGCGCTCAAGGAAGAGATTGAAAAGTTGTACAAGTTAGAGGTGATTTGCCCGAAACGTGGCGATCGCTTCGATGTGTCGTAGCAATCCCGGGACTTAATGGGCTGCCGCAGGCGTGAGCGGAAGGAACCGCGACGAGGGGTAGCCCTGCGCGCGAAGCTGAAGACACCGCCATGCCTCAACTGAGGTAAGCACGACCTTGTGATGAATGCCGTACTCGGGCGGCCATGCGGAAGCGTGCGTTCTCCAGTCAATCGAGAGTGATGGCTGGCGCGTGTTGAAGGCGTTCATGATCAGCGCGGTGCGGCCAAGGTGATAGGGCGAGCTGACGATCTCAGCCGACGACCATCCGTGCTGATGCATGATGGTTGCGGAATAGAAGATGTTCTGGACGGTGTTCTGTGCCTGCCCCTCTTCGATGATGTCGGCGGCTGGAACTCCCTGCGCTTCAGCGAAGACTGCCATGCTGTGCGCTTCGACGAAATGGTTATGTGCCGCACCGCCGGTCATGATGAGGCGAGGCGCTACACCGGCTTTGTATTCGCGCACGCCTTCGAGCACCCGCTCTCTCTGCTCCGGTGAAGGCGACCCATCGGGTCTGGACGGCGTGCCAAGGACGACAATCGCGTCGAAGCGCGTTGCGGCGGTGTTGTGGGTCGGCAGCGTGAAAAAGTTGCCGTAGACAACAAGTGCCGCGGCAAACGCAAGAACAATAACGGCAAAGAGAAGATTCCGAAGAAATTTCACGCCCTCAGGGTAGCAGAGCTTTCGACCGTCTCCGAGTCAAGAATGCGATGCACCTCGGCAAGCAATTTCGGCAGCAGGAAAGGCTTCGGCAGAAAAGTCCAGTTCCGGATGCGCATCTGTTCCAGTTCAACGGGCTCCATCATCATGCCGGAGACGATGAGGACGGGTAGAGACGGTCTTATGGACTTGATCTCGCGGGCCAGGTCCATGCCGTTGCGTCCGGGCATGGAAAAGTCGGTGATTAGCAGGTCGATGGCGGGCGAGCGGCGGAAAATATGTACCGCGCGGTCGGCGTCTTCACAGGTGTGGACGCGATAGCCCTCATGCTCAAGAAACGTGCGGAGGAGTGAGCGGATGTCGGCGTCGTCGTCGACGACGAGGATCGTGTACGGTGCCTTGAGATAAGGGTTCTCGAGATGCATTGTTCTTCGACGCTTCAAATTCAAATTCGTGATACGTAGGATTTGATGCGACTTGACCTCTGGAAATCATCACGAGCCGATCACAAATCATACGATTGTCTGAGGGGGAGACGGAAGAATCTTCGCGGAGAAAGTACATAGTTACAGAAAGATTCATAAGGTATCAACTGAACAAAAATTCCTTCGTGCGTAGCTCTTTCACTGTGTCGCGCAGCTTGGCTGCTCTTTCGAACTCGAATTTCTTCGCGGACTCGCGCATGTCGGATTCAAGCTTACCGATGTAGGCATCCAACTCCTGCTGCGTGGCGAAGTCGGGCATGTCGCCTGTCTCTTCAGTAAGATCGGCGTAGTCGGCTTTGAGGATCCCGGCAAGCGCCATCTCCGTGGGGCGGATGACGGACTGGGGCGTAATGCCGTTCTCTTCGTTATAGGCTTCTTGAATGGCGCGACGGCGGTTGGTCTCGTCGATCGCGCGCTGCATGGATTCGGTCATCTTATCGGCGTAGAGGATGGCGCGGCCTTCGAGGTGGCGGGCAGCGCGTCCGATGGTCTGGATGAGCGAGCCCTGCGAGCGGAGGAATCCTTCCTTGTCGGCGTCGAGGATTGCAACAAGCGATACCTCGGGAAGATCGAGGCCTTCGCGGAGCAGATTGATGCCGATGAGCACGTCGTACTCGCCTTTGCGCAGGTCGCGGAGAAGCTTGATGCGCTCCAGTGTCTCGATCTCCGAGTGCATGTAGCGGCAGCGGACGCCGACTTCGGTGTAGTAGCCTGCGAGGTCTTCGGCCATGCGCTTGGTGAGCGTCGTGACGAGCACACGTTGGTTCTTCGCGGTGCGCTCGCGAATCTCGGCAAGCAGGTCGTCGATCTGGCCTTTGACGGGGCGTATCTCGACCTCTGGATCGGTAAGTCCGGTGGGGCGAATAATCTGTTCGACAACCACGCCGGCCGACTTCGTCAGTTCGTAAGGCCCAGGCGTGGCGCTGACGTAGACGATCTGCCCGGTGCGCGACTCGAACTCCTCGAAGCGAAGAGGTCGATTGTCGAGCGCCGACGGCAGGCGGAAGCCATAGTCGATGAGGTTCTGCTTGCGCGAACGGTCGCCGTGCCACATGCCGTGAAGCTGCGGTACGGTGACGTGCGATTCGTCGATGAAGATGAGGAAGTCGCGAGGGAAGTAGTCGAGTAGTGTTGGCGGAGGTTCACCGGGTAGTCGTCCGGACATGTGACGCGAGTAATTCTCGATGCCGTGGCAGTAGCCGACGGACTTGATCATCTCGAGATCGAAACGCGTGCGCTGATGGATGCGTTGCGACTCAACGAGGCGGCCTTCTTTCTCAAGCTGTGCCTCCCAATCGAAGAGCTCTGCAAGGATCGAGTCCATTGCGGAGGTCTTGCGCTCGGGCTGCACGACGTAGTGGCTCTTGGGGTAGATGGGCAGGCGCGAATACTTCTGCTTGACCGAGCCGAAGAGCGGGTCGATCTGCGAGAGCGAGTCGATCTCGTCGCCGAACAGTTCGATGCGGTAGGCGCTCTCGTCATAGGTGGGGTAGACCTCGATGATGTCGCCGCGAACGCGGAAGGTGCCACGGCGGAAGTCGACGTCGTTGCGCTCGTAGAGAATCTCGACCAGGCGGCGTGTGATGTCCTCGCGTTTGATCTTCTGGCCTTTCTCGAGCAGCAACAACATGCCGTAGTACGCCTCGGGCGAACCCAGGCCGTAGATGCACGAGACGGACGAGACGATGATGCAGTCGCGGCGCTCGAAGAGGGAGCGCGTCGCTGAGAGACGCAGCTTGTCCAGCTCCTCGTTGATGGTGGCTTCTTTCTCGATGTAGAGGTCGCCCGATGGGATGTAGGCCTCGGGCTGGTAGTAGTCATAGTAGGAGACGAAGTATTCGACGGCGTTTGAAGGGAAGAACTGCTTGAACTCGTGATAGAGCTGCGCGGCCAGCGTCTTGTTGTGTGCGAGGATTAGCGCGGGCCGGTTCAGCTCGGCGATGATCTTTGCCATGGTGAAGGTCTTGCCCGAGCCGGTGACGCCGAGCAGCACCTGGTCTTTTTCTCCCGCGTTGAGACCCGAGACGAGTTCGCCGATCGCGCGGGGCTGGTCGCCCTGCGGCTTGTACGTGGTGGTGAGCTGGAAGTCCATCACCACATAAGATAGTGGAAGAGCGACGGAGGATGCTGAATGAGTGACGGAATTGAGCTTTGGCTGATACGCCACGGCGAGACGGAGTGGAGCCTGGGCGGTCAGCACACCAGCCGCACAGACATCCCGTTGACCGCGCAGGGGCGAGAACGCGCGGTGAAGCTGAAGGATTATCTGAAGGGGACGAAGTTCGACGCCGTCTTCGTAAGTCCAATGCAGCGCGCAAGGGAGACGTGCGCGATTGCGGGACTTGCCGGCCAGGCGGTTGTCGACGACAACCTGATGGAGTGGGACTACGGCATCTATGAGGGAAAGACGACAGCCCAGATTCGTGGCGAGACTCCCGGCTGGAGTGTATGGAAGGACCCGATCGTCGATGGCGAGACCGCGGAGCACGTGGGCGAGCGAGCCGACGCGATGATCGCGCGTGCGCTGGCATCAACACCGGCGGGGGGCCGTGTTGCGTTGTTTGCCCATGCGCACATTCTGAGGATTCTTGCGGCGCGATGGCTGTTGCTGTCTGCTGCGGATGGCAGCCTGTTTGCGCTGGGCACGGGGAGCGTCAGCGTGCTTGGGTGGGAGCGTGAGACTCGCGTGATTCAGTCGTGGAATCGTGGCTTCGACGGCTAGGATGCTTGTCTTGGCCAAGCTTCTGCGCGTGGTAGATGCCGCTGTGTCCGCTGAATAGATAGCTGGTGACGCAGGCGATCGCCGCAAATGCCCCTGCCTCGGTGCCAAAGAGTTCGAGCGCCATTAGGCCGCCTGCAATGGGGGTGTTTGCCGCTCCGGCAAAAACAGCAACGAAGCCCATCGCGGCTAAAAGCGACGAAGGCAGAGGAAGAATGCCTGAGAGCGCGTTGCCGAGCGTGCCTCCAATGAAGAAGAGCGGCGTGACCTCGCCACCTTTGAATCCCGAGCCTAGCGTAAGTGATGTGAAGGCGAACTTCGCCGCGAAGTCGTAACGCGGAAGATGCTGCGAGAAGGCAGCAACGATAGTAGGGATACCGAGGCCGATGTATTTTGTGGTGTGGATGACGAAGACCGCGAGCGCGACGACAACGCCCCCGACAAGGGGCCGTAGCGGAGCGTATCTGATATAGCGCTTGAAGAGCGCGCCGACCGTGTGAGTGCATCTGGCGAAGAGCAGGGCGGTCAGGCCGAAGATTGCGCCAGCCACAATCGCCGACAAGATGCTGGACGGTGTAAGCGGGGAGACCCCAGTGACGGTGTAGATCGTATGGTGTATTCCCCATCGATGCGTCGTATAGTCGCCCGCAAACGCTCCCACGAAGCATGGCAGGATGGCGTCGTAGCCCACGCTACCGATCGTGAGCACCTCAAGACCGAAGACTGCTCCCGCGAGCGGTGTGCCGAAGACGGAGCCGAAGCCAGCGCTGATCCCGGCCATCAACAGGGCACGGCGATCATGTTCCGGAAAGTGGATATTCAGCCGACGGAGCACCCGCGTAATCTGGTCGGCGAGCGAGGCGCCAGCTTGTATCGCCGTGCCTTCGCGGCCCGCCGATCCGCCAAAGAGATGGGTGATGGCCGTACCGATCAGGATGAGCGGCGTCATACGGGCAGGTATCGTGCGGTCCGGTGTGTGTGGTGTGCTAGGTATCTCGGTGTGTATCTCGTCGAGGATGAGATCGTTTCCGCCTTCGACCGAACGGCCCAGATGGAGATACATGAATCCGATGGCGAAGCCCGCCATGGGAAGCAACGCGATGATCCAGCGATGCGACTCGCGTGTGTCCGTGGCCCAGTTGAGGCTGGCCAGCAGAAGCGCGGAGGCTGTGCCGCCGAGAATTCCGGCAAGAGTGGCCAGAAGAATCCAGCGCAAGGTGTTGGTAAGAAGATGGAGCTGACGATTCAGAGCGTACACAAAAGCGGGCATGGGCCTCCTACAGAGATCGTAGGAGTCATCAGCAGCGTATGTACTGCGGTTAGAGGCGGAACCCCATCGCCTTTGTTTTGTGAGTTCAGGCTAACAAGCACTGCAAGCAAGGTCAAAGAGATTCTGCGCTATGCGCGATATGCTCCGGCTGCAATCCCACCCCGATCACCCGTGCTGTCAGGTACTTGAACCCGGGGAAGTTCACAATGAAACGAAAGATCACCGGCGCCTGCACGGGCCCCGGATTCAGCAGGACGCGGTTGAGAATGCGATGCGCAAATACCTGGAACGCCTGCGTTCGCTTGACTGCTCTTTCGCGGTAGCGCTGTACCTGAACGAGATGGTGCGGCGTAAGCGAGTTCGACTTCAATGCCTCAGAGAGTAGATTGGCGGTTGCAACCGCATCCTGTAGAGCGATGTTGATGCCAATACCGCCAACCGGCGACATGGCGTGTGCGGCGTCGCCTATGCAGAGCAGGCCTGGTGACGACCACTGCTCGAGCCGATTGATCTTTACGGTTAGCAGTTTTACCTTGTCCCACGCATCGATCTCCTCGATGCGGTCTGCAAGAAAAGGGGCAATCCGTACCATCTCCTGCCGAAAGGCGGACAAGCCGGCCTGTTGCAGTTGAGAGAAGGTTCCCTTGGCAATCAGGTAGGCGACCTGGAAGTAATCGATGCGATTGATCAGGCCCATAAAGCGTCCGTAGTTGACATAGCCGAGCCCGTTCTCCGGATCGGATAGGTGGCGGGACAGGCGCAGCCAGAGCACGTCGATCGGCACGCCTTCTTCGACGAGTGGGAGATGCGCCGCTTCGCGAGATACGGCGTTGCGTCCATCGCAGCCTACCGTGAGGGGCGCAGATATCTCTTCGATGCCATCTGCCGTCTTTACGATGACCCCGGTTGTTACTCCGTCTTCACGCAAGAGTCCTGTTACTTCGCAGCCCATACGAAGAGTGAACGTTGGGAATGCGGCCGCTTTCGCTGCGAGAAAGTTGAGGAAATCCCACTGAGGCATCAATGCAATGTACTTTGCCTGTGTGGGAAGATGGCGAAAATCGGCAAAGGTGAACGCTCGATCCCCTATGCGGACCGAGACCTCCGCAATTTTGGAGTGTCGAATCTTCAGAAGTTCTTCGTAGAGTCCAAGCTCATACATCAACTGAAGCGTAGAGGGATGAATCGTATCTCCGCGGAAGTCGCGAAAGAAGTCGTTGTGCTTCTCAAGCACAGTTACGCCCACGCCGGCGCGAGCCAGGAGAAAGCCGAGCATCATGCCTGCGGGGCCTCCGCCGACGATGCAGCAGATGGTGGAGTTTTGGCCGCTGTTGTTGGAGCTAGTCATCGGTGCGATGAGGGTAGCAAGGGCGTTCGATTCGGTCAAAGATTCCGAGCCGCGTTCGTGCTAGATTCAAGCCATCCATTCGCTTTTTATAAGGAGACTGCTATGCGTTGGCTTCGTTCGATGTGTGTTGTAGCTGTTGGAGTGGCGAGTTGCGCCGCGCTGGCTGCGGGGTCGAGCGATGAAGACCGGGGCAAAGCATGGTGGGCGCACGTGCAGTATCTCGCTGACGATTCGATGCGCGGGCGCCTGACGGGCAGCGAAGAGTATCTGAAGGCCGCTGCGTATGTCGTCGACAAGTTCAAGTCGTATGGGCTGGAGCCCGCGGGGGCGAACGGTGGCTATTATCAGCCGGTGAAGTTCGATGTGCAGCGCGTGCTGGCCGACAAGTCGTCGATGAGCCTTGTAGTCGACGGCAAGGTTGAGCCGCTGGTGCTGGGCGCGGATGCGCTAATAGGGCCTCGTTCGGCTGAGTTGGGGAAGATTGACGCTCCACTGGTGTTTGTCGGCTATGGGCTTCATCTACCGGAGTCGAAGCACGACGACTTCAACTCGGCGGAGGTTCCGGCCAGTTCATTGAAGGGTAAGGTCGTCGTGTACATCAATGGCGGCCCTGCCGATCTGCCTGGGCCGTTGAAGTCATACGCGCGGACAGCCCCGTTTATTCAGGCCCTGCGCGATACGGGAGCGCTGGGCGCAATTGCAATCCCGACGCCGAAGTCGATGGACTTCGGCTGGCAACGCATGGCCAGCGGAGCGTCGCAGGCCGGGATGAGATTGTCGGCCACGCCCGACGCCGCAGCCGTTGCGACGAAGCACCCCGCGCTCATCGACTACTACGGAACGATGCTGTCGGCGGTCTTCAATCCTGCGGAGGC
>JAFDVV010000058.1:0-19765 GCA_018268775.1 Acidobacteriota bacterium
GGCAATCGCTGCGAGCTGCGGCGTAGCGTGCGCGTTACTGTGCAGCACCTGCATGATCGTTGCAGTCTTTGCTGCGGGGATGTGGAGGCTGGCGAGCACCGTGGAGTCGATGTCGAACGGCGACACGCCGTTCTTCGACATGATGGCGTGGCAGGTGTCGCAGGTGGCCCGCGCGCCCTTGGCCTGGTGACAGCCGATGCAGTTGCCCATGTTCACCTCTTTTTCCACGGCGATGGCGGTACGCTCGGCTACCGGGCCGTGACAGTCCTCGCAGGTGCTGCCTGCTGAGGTGTGGGTCTTGTGGCTGAAGGTGACAAAGGATGGAACGCGGTAGACGCGGACCCACTGGATGGGGTCTTCGTTCTTCGCGGCCTCGGCAAGGCGCTTGACGTCGGGGTTGTCCGTTGCGACTGTGGCGTGGCACTTCATGCACTTCGCCGCCTGCGGCATCGCAAGCGTCGAGCCGTCGCCGCGAGGCTCGTGGCAGTCGTTGCAGGACATCTTCGCCGTCTGCATGTGCTGCATGTGATTGAAGGCGATAGGTTGCGTTGGAGCTGTATGCGCCGGCGCGGCAGCGGGGGACTTCGCCGCAGCGCCCGTGTCCTGTGCGCGGCCGGCCACGGCAAGGCCCGTCAAAACGGCAAATACCAATAGTAGCTTCCGCACGCAGGACCTCTTCCTTGTATGAAAGGTGTGTCGTCTCCCTGAAGGAGACGGCACACACGATGTTTCAGATTATGCGAGGGGCACTAAACGTTGCCCTTGCGCATCTCCTCTGCCAGATATTCCGACGCGCGCATGGCCAGCGAGCACATGGTGATCGTCGGGTTCTGCCATCCCGCGCTGACGAAGACGCTCGCATCAGTGATGAACAGGTTTTTCATGTCGTGGCTCTGGCTCCACCTGTTGACGACGCCCTTCTTCGGGTCGTCGCTCATGCGGGCCGTGCCCTGCTCGTGAATGGAGTACCCGGGCGGGTTGAACTCATAGTTCTTGACCAGGATGTCGAAGCCAGCAGCCTCGGCCATCGCCGCCATGGTGTCGATGTAGTCCTTGGCCATGTTGGTCTCGTTCGAGGTGTACTTGGTATTGATGTTCAGCGTGGGCATGCCCCAGGCATCCAATAACTGCTTGTTCAGCGTGACCTGGTTCTCGTAGTGGCCGAGCGTCTCGCCCATGATGTTGGTGGAGAAGTGGCTGCCGTTGTAGCTTTGCAGCTTTGCCTCGAGCTCCTTGCCGTAATAGGGCAAGGCACGCGCGTCGAACGGCCCGTTGCTGCAGGAGACGTTGACGGCGTAGCCGCGGAGGAACCCGTTGCTCTTCGTCTCCAGGTTGCGAAAGCGCGGGATGAGGGCGCCGCCACCCATCAGCCCCGGGGCGCCTTTGCCGTCGCGAGCTTCCGGCACCGAGCAGATGATTCCCGCGCCGTAGATCTGATCGGTAAGGTAACGGCCGAGCGCGCCGCTGGAGTTGCATATCTCTGAGGCCAATAAAAGACGCGTGGTCTCCATGGTACCCGCGGCAACGACGACAACCCGCGCCTTCATGGTCATCTCGCGATGTGAGTGCCGGTCGACGAAGACGACACCGTCTGCCAGACCGGTGTTCTTGTCGACCGTGATCTGGCGGACGATCGCGTTTGGAATGGTCGTGAGCTTGCCGGTTGCTACTGCGTCCGGAAGCAGCAGGTTGATCGAGGAGGCCAGTCCGTCCTTGCCCAGAGAGGAGCGCGGCTTGGTCACGGGGACGCCCAGTTTTTTGCCGGCGTCGACGAACCGCTGCATGGCTCCGGACCAGGGCGAGTTGTCCTCGATAAAGTTGCCGTCGGGATACTGCGGCAGGCCGTCGGTGTGGCCGGTCACGCGGAAGATCTCTTCAACGCGAGAGTAGTACGGTGCCAGTTCCTTGAGATTGATGGGCCAGTTTTCGCCGAAGCCGTCGTGGTCCCTGCTCTTGAACTCGTAGTCGCTGAGGCGGAAGGACTGACGTCCCCAGACGGGAGAACGCCCGCCGATGCTTCGCACGCGAACCCAGTTGTACTGCTGCCCCTGCGGATAGGAGTAAGGCACGGTCTTCTCATCGACCCAGAAGTTCGCGTTGAAGTCGCTGGCCTGATAGACGTGCGGCAGACGGCCGGGGGCGACCTCGCCGCGAAATGGCAGCTCGTGCGCGGGCTTCAGCTCGCGATACCGCTCGAAGTTCAGCATCGGCCCCGCATCCAGCATGGTGCAGGAGATGCCTTTTTCCGTCAGAATCTTCGCGGCCATTCCGCCAGTATGTCCCGACCCGATGATCAGGACGTCCACCTTCTTCTGTGCCATGCGCTCTCTACTTTCTTCTCTGGGGAATGCCTATGCCTGCTTGTGTTTGGCGGCCGATGCGGTACGCGCCGCGCCGTGATGGTCGACCCATGTCTGGATGCCGGGCTCGATGGGGTACCAGTAGAGGCCGACTCCGGGGGTACGCTCGCCGGACGCCTCGGCCGCAGCGGCCCAGGCGGGCGAGTTCATGGTGAACTCGCGAATGTCGCGGTGCGCCAGGTTGATGAACCTCTCCTGCCCTTCGCGCGGCGGATGGTCGTTCATCCAGCCCTTCAGATGAGGGCGGATGACGGCATCGGCCTGCTTCTCGTCCGCCTTGGCGAATGGGACCTTGAACTGCTTCAGGGTGTCCGCGTTCAGACGATCGAGGCCGTCGTTGTACATCGTCTGCTTGTCGGCTGGCGAAGCCCCGATAAAGAAGTCGATGAACTCCGGTGTACCGGCCTTCATGGCGCTGGGATACTCGTCACCGGCTGGCATCATGATCTCGCACAGATGCACAAGCGTTGCATATCGTACAGGCGTAAAGTAGCGGGCTTCAGTCATTGCGACGGCATCCGGCTGAGAGAGAGGGATGCTGGGAGTGTGGAACCGCGCCATCTGCTCGGCGCGGGCGGTCCGGGGGGGCGGTTGCGGGGACGGATGCGCCCCTGCTCCGTTGTGTTCCGCCGCATTCGATGCAGGCTGCTGTTGTCCGAGTGCCGTGCTCGCGGTTGCCGTGGCGACCGCAAAACCCTTAACAAAATCACGCCGTTTCATAGGCGAAATCGTAAGTGTTACCGGTAACTTGAGTCAACTGCCTTAAGTTTATGTATGAGAAACGGGCTGGTTCGGCTTGGCTAAAGATGGCGCAGATAAATACCTCAGGGGCTGAAGCCCCAACGATTTGGCATCGCGACGGCACGGCTGAAGCCGTGCCCTTAAGCAAAACGAGTCTTTCAGCACTCTCCAAGCCTTCGTAAATCGACGGGGTGTGCGCTAGCATAGCAAAACTGTCCACCATGGCGATCCGTCTTCAGGACATTGCCGACGATCTGAATCTTTCCAAGATGACGATCTCCAAAGTGCTGCGCGGCCAGACAGACGTGAGCGCGGAGACGAAGGCCCGCGTTCTGAAGCGCATGCAGGAGCTGAATTACCGGCCCAACATCTCCGCGCGCAGCCTGCGGACGGGACAGACGTATACCATCGGCTTCGTTGTACCGGAGCTCAACGACCCTCGCGTTGCCGCCATATGCCGGGGACTCAACCAAGTGCTTCGTCCGGCGAACTATGCCGTGGTGATCTCTTCAGCCGACGGCGACCCCGAGGCGGAGGAGCGCGAGGCAGAGCTGCACCTGGCGCGGCAGGTCGATGCGCTGCTGCTGTATGGCCGCGACGATGTTTCGGATGCGCCAGAGGCGCTGCGGGCGACGAACGTTCCGCTGGTGTATCTGGGCCAGAAGCCAGCACAACTGGCCGCCATCTCCGTGAGCCTGCGCGAGAGCGAGGTTGGCCGCCTTTCGGGCGAACATCTTCTGACGCGGGGAGCGAGGCGCATTGCGTATCTGCGCGGGCCGCGCACCGCTGTGGCCGACCAGCGGTTCAGCGGATACCTTGAGGCGCTGCACAAGGCATCCGTGCCGCCCCGCCAGGAGTGGGTGGTGGAAACGAAGGCTGGCGGCGATGAATACGAGCGAGGCTTCGAAGCAGTGCGCACGATGCTACAGCAACGAAGCCGCCCCGAGGCCGTGATCGCATATTCCGACTCCCTGGCCGCCGGGGCGCGCGACGCGGCAGTTGCGCAGGGTTTGCGTATCCCCGACCAATTTCAGGTGCTGGGCTGTGGAAACAACTTGCAGATATGTTCGATCGGCATGGGCATCAGCAGTATCGACCTTTGCTCAGAAGAGATCGGTGTCCGCGCCGCGCGGCTCGCCTTGAAGGCGATCGAGAAGAAGGGTGGAGAAGAGACCCGAAGCATTGGCATTCTGCCGCGCCTTGTACAGCGCGCGACGACAAAGCGACTCGAATCTCCAGCAAGACCAGGAAAGAGAGGGTAAGCGCCATGGCAGTTCGCAAGGAGACGGCGAACAAGTTCGATCTGGTGGTTTTTGGAGAGTTCTTCTCCGACATGATCTTTTACGGTCTGCGCAATCAGCCGCGCTTTGGAGAAGAGGTCAAGACCGACTCCTTTTTGATCGCTCCCGGCGGCGGTCTGGCGACTTCAGCGCTTGCTGCCAGCCGCCTTGGCAGTATGACCGCAATTGTGACGCGCGTGGGTGGCGATGCCGAGAGCCTTCCAACGTGGGGAGAGATTCTGCGGGAGGGCCTCGACGTGACAGCTTGCGAGGTACGCAAAGAACAGGCGACGGCCCTAACGGCGTCCGTGGCCTTCCAATCGAACCGCATGATGATGACGCACGACCCGATCAATCGGAACCTTGAAGATCTGCTGTCGAGTAAAGCGGTCTTGGCCAAGCTGCACAAGGCGCGGCATGTGCACTTTGCCTGCGCGCTGCGGCGTCCGCAAAAATGGATACCCGTCATGAAGGCGCTGCGCGATTCGGGCATCACGATCTCCGCCGACTTTGGCTGGAACCCGGACCTGTCGCCCAAACAGTTGCTCTCGATCGTGAAGTATTGCGAGTTCATCTTTCCGAACGAGCACGAAGGCAAAGCGATTACAGGTACGACCGACGCGCTGAGGGCCCTCGAAAAACTTCAGGACTGGGTGCGCATCCCGGTGATCAAGCTGGGGAAACGCGGCGCAATGCTGATGGCCAACGGGCGCATCTATCGCCAGCCTGCGCTACCCACCACGATTGTGGATGCGACGGGTGCGGGCGACGCGTTCGACGGAGGATTTCTGCACGCGTTTCTTCATGGCGCGGACTGGGACGACTGTCTTCGCGCGGGCAATATCTGCGGGAGCCTCTCGGCCTCGCAACCCGGCGGATCGCAAGGACTTCCGGGGCCGAAGGAGTTTCGCCGCTACATGGCCGCCATCAAATCGGCGAAGAACCGGCGCTCCTTGTAGGCGGCGATTCGTCTCAAAAATTTCCAGAAATTTTAATTTTCTGTTGACACTCTTCTTCGCCAGAGGTAATTTCAGTCCATTCCGTTACCGATAACGATACCGATATTTTATGGACTTTCGGTAGCTTCTGGGCATTCCCTGAAACAGAAGCGTACGGCTCTCAGGAGGTCGTCAGATGGGTTTTGGAAACAAGGGAATTTCATCGCAACGCCGTTCGCCGCTGATGCCGCTTTTGTACCTGGTGCTGGCAGTGGCCTCTCTTTTCACGACGCGGTATGCGCAGGCGCAGCTCGACAATGGCTCCATTACAGGCACGCTGCATGACCCAACGGGCGCGGTGATCGCCGGCGCGACAGTCACGATCCGCAACGTCGCCACCGGCGTTACCACTGTGCTGAAGACGAACAACGACGGTAGCTATCAGGCCCTCGCACTGATTCCGGGAACGTACTCGGTGGAAGCGTCCGCTACGGGCTTCAGCACGGCGAAGAACGTAGCGGTCGAAGTCCATGTAAAGACCCGCGCGGAGGTCGACTTCAACCTGAAGCCTGGCGCAACGAGCGACACCATCGAAGTGAGCTCGGAGTTTCAAGGCCTTCAAACGCAGTCGGCCGACGTGGGCAACGTTATCGGCACGACGCAGATCAACGACCTGCCCTTGAATGCTCGCCGCTATGCCGACCTGGCGCTGCTGGAGCCGGGCATCTTCAAGAACCCGGGAGCGGCCAACCCCGCGCCCGACCGCTTCTCTTCCAACGGCAACCTGGAGACGCAGAACTACTTTGCGCTGGACGGCGTGGACAACAACTCGGGATCGACGAACCTTCAGGAAGGTTCCGTGCAGAACGTTCAGCCTCCGCCGGATGCGATTCAGGAGTTCCGCCTTCAGACACGCACCTACTCTGTCGAGTTCGGGACATCGGCTGGCGCTATCGTCAACGCATCGACGAAGAGCGGCACGAACAAGGTGCACGGAAGCGCGTGGGAGTATGCGCGCAACAGCGCACTCGACGCGAACAGTTGGGCGAACAAGCACACCGTAGGCACGCCCTTGCCGAAGGGCAACTTCAGCCAGAACCAGTTCGGCGGCACGATCGGCGGCCACGTCATCCGCGACAAGTTCTTTTACTTTGGCGACTATCAGGGGCTTCGTTCCACGCAGTCGACGACAGTGAACTCCGTGGTTCCGTCCGCGAAGATGAAGACGGGCGACATGAGCGAGGTATCGTTCAACCCGGTTCCGCAGCTAGCGAGCCAGGCCGGCTGCATCGTGGCCAAAGTGGTGCAGCCAAGCTGCATCGACCCTGTCGCGCTTGCCGTAGCAAAGCTGCTGCCCGATCCGAACAACGCCTCCGGCGCCTGGAACGGAACGCCGAACTACGTCTATCAGTACCAGCTTCCGCAGCAGGTGAACTCGTTTGATGCGCGCACGGACTTCACTGTGAACTCGCACAACCAGTTGTTTACGCGATACAGCTTCCTCGACCAGCATCGCCAGGACCCACCTTGGACATCGAACTCCGATATCGGCAATGGCGGGTTCGCGACGGACTACAAGATTCGGAACCAGGGCGTGGCTTTTGGAGTAACGACGACTCTCTCCTCGACGGCTGTCAACCAGTTCCGTTTCGGCTGGAGCCGCGACAGCGCGCATAGCAACCCGATAGGCGTAAAGCTGGGCCAGTCGGCTGCGCCCAGCGTTGGACTGACCGGCATTCCGGTCACTCCGCAGTCGGGCGGACTTCCTCCGTTCAACGTCAGCGGCGGATTCAGGCGTATTGGCGTCGATCTGTACCGGCCGCAATTCCAGGCCGCGGGCGTCTGGCAGTTCCTGGACAACTTCACCAAGCTCAAGGGCAACCACAGCCTGATGTTCGGCTACGAATACCACCGCACGACGACAAACTTTCTGGATCTTGCTGCACCGCAAGGTTACATGGGTTTCTCGGGAATCTTTACAGGCACAAACGGATTCGGCTGGGGCGACTTTCTGCTCGGCAACGTCAACCAGACCTTCTTCAACAGCTTCCTTGTGGTGCACAACTACCAGATCGGCAACTCGTTCTTCGCGCAGGACACATGGCGCGCGACACGCGACCTGACGATTACGTATGGAACGCGTTACGAGCTCTACTCTCCCCTGCTGAACCGGACAAACTCTCTTGCCAACTTCGATCCCTCGGGAGCTGGAGGGCTCATTGTTGCTACCGGTGGCGACTGGGCGCAGCGCAGCCTTGTGAATCCGGACAAGAACAACTTCGCTCCGCGCGTTGGCTTCTCTTATCAGGCGAACGATCGCGTCGTGATACGCGGCGGCTACGGGGTCTTCTACCAATACGTCAATCGTATTGGCTCAGAGTCGCAGCTTGCCCAGAACCAGCCGTTTCTCAAGTTCGTCAACGATGGACGCACGACGGTTGCCGCAGGAACCATCTTTCAACTTCGCAATGGCTTTCCAGGAGCTGCTTACAACAATTCGGCGCCGCCGCTGTACCTCCAGAAGACCAACTGGCAGGACAAGAACCAGCGAACGAGCTATGTGCAGCAGTTCAGCTTTGGCCCACAGGTGCAGCTAAATCGCAATACGACCCTCGAGATGGTCTACGTGGGCAACATCGGTCATAAGATGAATCGCCTGCGCAACGCCAACCAGGGCATCGTTACCGGATTCACCGGTGGCACGCCAAACGTCGTCTTTCCGTACGCGAATCTGAACAGTGGCGGAGCGCATGCATTCCTGGAGTATGCGACCAACGACGGCAATACGAACTACAACGGCCTGATCGCCAGCCTCAGGCGGCAGATGACCAACGGCCTTGCCTATCAGGTGAGCTACACATGGGCGCATAACTTCAGCGACTATGCCGACAACCTGACCGCGGGGTCGACGCCGCAGAACGCCTACGACTACTCGCACGAGTACTCGCAATCGCCCTTCGACCAGCGCCATCGCCTTGTGGTGAGCGGCCAGTGGAAGCTGCCGATCGGCAAGAACGGCCTGGTGCTCAACAACGATTCGAAGGCGGCCAAGCTGATTGGCGGCTGGCAATATAACCTGATCGCCAGCTTCGAGGCGGGCAACCCGTTCAACGTGACGGCAGCCGACAGCAGCCAGACCGGCGGAAACCATGCCGCTTACGCGAACTGCAGCGCGGGTGCGTTCACGAGCACAACTCATGATCGCAACGCGCTCACAAGCATCACCGGAACGGGGCGTTACATCAACCCGGCGGCATTCACTCAACCGACGGCAGGCACATTCGGCACATGCCGTCCGCGCCCGTTCGCGGGGCCGGGGCGCAGGAACTTCGACATGAGCCTCTTCAAGCAGTTCTCGTTCACCGATGCGCGTAAGCTCGAGTTCAGGCTTGAGGGATTCAACGTGTTCAACCACGCCAACCTCGCCAACCCTGCTTCGGGCATTACGACGCCGGGAACGTTTGGGCGTATCAGCGGCGTCGTCAATACGGCACGTCAGGTACAGCTCGCAGCGAAGTTCTACTTCTAAATTGAATGGACAGGCCTGTCTGGAACTCGTCAGGCAGGCTTGTCCGCGAGGTTTCTATGTCTGGATTGGTCAAGAAGTCGGCCTGCGCACTGGCGGCGTGCGCTTGTTTCCTCTCATCGGGCAACCCGCTTTATGCGCAAGCGCCGAAGCCAATGGTCGATGCAACACACATCCCTCCCGACAGAGGGGCGGCGGCGACGTGGCAGGCGCTCAAGAAGCTGCATACCCGGGCGAGCGTGATGATGATCGTCGCGCACCCCGATGACGAAGACGGCGCCACGCTTGCCTATGAGAGCCGAGGCCAGGGCGCTCGCGTTGCGCTGCTGACGCTCGATCGCGGCGAGGGGGGCGCGAACGTTATGTCTTCCGACTACTGGGACGCGCTGGGCCTGGTCCGCACGGAAGAGCTTTTGCAGGCGGGGCGGTACTACGGGCTCGACGCGCAGTACTTTACCTCAATGGCCGACTACGGTTTTTCCAAGTCGCTCGACGAAGCGCTCAGCCAGTGGGGGCACGAGCGCGTTCTTGAGCAAGCTGTGCGCGTTGTGCGAACGGTTCGTCCGTTGATCGTCTGCTCGGTTTTTGTGGGTGGGCCGACCGATGGTCATGGTCAACATGCAACGGCAGGGCTCATGGCGCAGGAGGTCTTCAAAGCCGCGGGCGACCCCAGAATGTTTCCCGAGCAGATCAAGGAGGGTTTGCTTCCGTGGGCCCCGGTGAAGACTTATGCGCGGGCCCCGTTCTTCCGTGTCTCCGAGAAGGGGATGTACGACTACGCAAACCACACCTGGGGGCCGGTTGGCGTAACCAATCACATTACCGGCAAGTGGGAGCCCGGCAAGCCCTCCGTTACGGTTGAGATTCCATCGGGCACGTATGACAGCGTTATCGGCGAGACCTACTCGCAGGTGTCGCGCACGGGACTTGGCTATCAGGCCTCGCAAAACGGTGGTCCCAGCGTTCCACTGCCGCAGGCGCAGCCCAGCGCGTATCACCGCTTCGGCTCGCACATCGATGCGCAACCCACGGAACAGAGCTTCTTCGACGGCATCGATACAACGCTCGATGGAATCGCGTTGCTCGCCGATGCAAAAGACCAGCCTGCGCTGCATGCGAAGCTGGATGAGATCAATGGCCTTGTCGAAAAGGCAATCTCTCAGTTTTCCGCGCAACAGCCCTCCTCGATCGCTCCGCTTCTGGCGCAAGGAAAGATTGCCGTTGAAGCGCTTATCGCAAATGTAAGGGGCGGTTCAATGTCCGCCGATGCGAAGTACAACGTTCTTCATGAGCTTGAAGTGAAGCAGCGGCAATTCAACGACGCTCTTGTTGCCGCGTTGCAGATATCCCTCAACGCCGATGTAACGCCCGCCGGTAACGACGATCCGATGATGGCCATGTTTCGCGGCGTCCGCCCGACGTTTCAGATGGCGACTCCCGGGTTGTCGTTCCCGGTCGCGGTCCACATCTATCAGCCGAGCAATTCGAGCCTTACCATTAAGAGCGTGACGTTGAAGGCGGCGTCTGGCGGCAACTGGCAGGTTGAGGGTGCGGCGGCTCCTTCTGCGCTGGCACCATCCAAGGCTGTCGATCTCAGGTTCAACGTAAAGGTCCCTGCGGACGAACCATACACGCGTCCCTACTTCAAACGCGAAGGGCTGCAGAATGCGTTCTATGAAGTGGCCCCCCATGCGAAGAAGAACGTACCGCTCTCGCCCTATCCACTGGAGGCGCAGGCGTCGTTCGGCTTTGAAGGTGCCACGATCGATATGGCGGCCGTTGTACAGGTTGTGAGCAAGATCAACGGGCCGGGGCTGCTTCGATACCCGATGCCGGTCGGCCCGGCGATCTCCGTTGCACTCTCCCCGGCCGCGGGAGTCATCCCGCTGGACAGCAAGTCAACCACGGTCAGCGTTCGGTTGAAGAACAACGAACAAGGCCCGGCGAAACCGACGGTTCACCTTACGCTGCCTCATGGCTGGACAGCGGAACCGTCCTCGATCCCAGTCAGCTTTACGCAGACGGGGGAGGAACAGACCGTCAGCTTTACGGTCGTGCCAAAGGTCGAGAGCGGAAAACAATATGCGGTCACAGCGGTTGCGGAACTCGGCGGTAAAACGTACGAGGAGGGTTACGTGACGACCGGCTATGTGGGATTGCGCCCCTACTTCCTGTACTCACCGGCGACGTACTCTACCACCGGCACGGATGTGAAGATCGCTCCTGGCCTGAACGTCGCGTACATCGAAGGCAGTGGAGACGACGTCCCTTCTGCGCTTGAGCAGATCGGTGTCCACGTCTCGTATCTCTCCGCGCAGGATCTGGCCAGCTCGGATCTCAGCAAGTACAACGCGATCGTGCTTGGCGTGCGTGCCTATGCCGTGCGTCCCGACCTTGTCACCAACAATGCGCGGCTCCTGAAGTATGTCGAAAATGGCGGAGTTGCGATTGTGCAGTACAACACACCTGAGTACGACCACAACTATGGTCCCTACCCCTATGTCATGAGCGGCGATCCGGAGGAGGTGACGGACGAGAAGTCGAAGGTCACGATCCTTGCGCCGAACAATCCGGTCTTCAACTGGCCCAACAAGATCACCGAGAAGGACTTCGATGGTTGGATCGAGGAGCGCGGCTCCAAATTTCTGCAATCGTGGGACCCTAGATACACCGCACTGCTCGAAACCCATGACAACGGGCAGCCGGAGCAGAAGGGCGGTTTGATCTATGCGCGTTATGGCAAAGGTGTCTACGTTTACAACGCGTACGCGTTTTATCGCCAGTTGCCGTTGGGAGTTCCAGGAGCATTCCGCATCTTTGCCAACCTGCTGAGCCTGCCACAGAACCCGGAACTGAAATAGCATCGAGCAGCACATGACGCAGACGGCCATCAAGCCCGGACAACTCGAACGTGGCATCGGATTGCCTGGAGCGATTGCGACCAACATCCTCAACATGGTGGGTGTCGGTCCGTTTCTCACCATCCCGCTTGCCCTGGTGGCGATGGGCGGTCCGCAGGCGATGGTGGGCTGGGTGCTGGGAGCGCTGCTTGCACTGTGCGATGGCATGGTGTGGGCAGAGCTTGGATCGCGCTTCCCGCGGTCTGGCGGGCCATACCACTATCTATTGGAGGCCTTCGGTCCTCTGAGATATGGCCGCGTCATCGCATTTCTTTTTCTGTGGCAATCGTTGCTGATCGGCCCGCTGTCGATCGCTTCCGGAGCGGTTGGATTTGCGGAATACGCAGGCGTCCTGCATCCCGCATCGTCCATGCAGATGAAGCTTTTGGCCATGCTGCTATGCGTCGCCAACATCGCGCTGCTCTACCGCTCGATCCGATCGGTCTCGGCGCTTTCGGTTGTGGTGATGGTCGCCGTTCTGGCAACGTGCGGATGGATTGTTGTAAGTGGGGCCTTTCACTTTCATCCAGCACTCGCATTCAGCTTTCCGTCTGGGGCCTTCCGCCCGACCCGCGCATTCTGGACAGGGCTGGGAGCTGCCACGCTGATCGCAACCTACGATTACGGAGGATACAACAACGTCTGTCTTCTGGGAGGAGAGGTCAGGAATCCACGCACGAACATTCCCCGTGCCGTCATCGTTTCCATTTTGGTCGTTGCCGCTCTCTACCTCGCCATGAATGTGTCCATTCTCGGCTCTCTGCCGTGGCAAAGCGCGCAGCATTCCAAAGCTATCGTCGCCGACTTCATGCAGGCGGTGCATGGTAGCTGGGCAGCGAAGACGGTCTCGATTCTGATACTGGTTGCAAGCTGGGGTTCTGCCTTTGCAATCCTTCTCGGCTACTCGCGCGTGCCTTACACGGCCGCCGAGGACGGGACGTTTCTGAGGGTCTTCGCGCGGCTCCATCCTACGAAGCACTTCCCTACGGTTTCGTTGCTTTTCATGGGCATTGCTTCCGCCGTGCTTTGTCTTGTATCGCTGGCGGAGCTTATATCCGCGCTTATTGTGATTCAGACCCTGTTGCAGTTTATGGGGCAATGCGTCGCCGTCATTCTTCTACGCCGCAAGGACCGCAGTGCGAATCCCGAGCTGTTTCGGATGCCTCTGTATCCATTGCCCGCCGTCATTGCTCTGCTGGGCTGGGCTTATATCGTTGCCACCAGTCAAATCCGTCACATTGTTATCGCTTTGACATTCGGACTTCTGGGTGTCGTTGTCTTTCTGTTTCGCGCTCGCAACCAACAGGAGTGGCCTTTCGCACAATTATGAGATACGACGTCACAGTCATCGGAGAGATCTATCAGGACCACGTCTTCAGTGGCTTCGCTACATGGCCGTCGCCGGGCGAAGAGATATTTACGGAGCAGTATGAGTGGGAACTCGGAGGCGGTGCGGTCACAACGGCCTGCGCGCTCGCAAGACTGGGCCGCAAGGTGCAACTGATAGGCGTCGCCGGTGAGGCAGACCTGCCACGCATGGCGGAGCGGCTTGCGCAATTCGACGTCGATACAGCAGGCATCTCTCGCAGCAAGACGCGCAGTGGAGTGACGGTCAGCATCTCAACGTTGCAGGACCGCTCCTTCTTTACGTACCGCGG
Source organism: Acidobacteriota bacterium (assembly GCA_018268775.1). Classification (GTDB taxonomy): domain Bacteria; phylum Acidobacteriota; class Terriglobia; order Terriglobales; family Acidobacteriaceae; genus Edaphobacter. The sequence continues at coordinate 13,404 of JAFDVV010000058.1, forward strand.
AGCGAACACCGAGTTGGAAGACCGTTTGATGCGCGATGACGGACTGTCGTCCCGCATCGCCAGCTCACGACACATTCATCTTGCGTTTCCCCTGAGCACCGGCCTTGCGAAGAAGCTCCTCCCGATTGCGACGGCGAATGGCGCTACGACGTCGCTTGATGTTGGACACGACGTGGGATGGCTGCGCAACGATGCAAGCGTCGATGTCCTTCGAGCGATCGACTACACGATGCCGAATGAGAAGGAGGCCGCGATGCTGAGCGGCGATCCTGACCGTTATCTGTCGCGATGTCGTGCTCTCGGGTTGAAGATGGCCGTTGTAAAGCTGGGCCGCAATGGCGCGGCGATGGTCTGTAACAACGTAGAGTACAAAGCAGGTTCTCCTTCCGTTCAAGTGGTCGACACGACAGGCGCCGGCGACGCCTTCGACGCAGGTTTCATCGACGCCTTGCTCGACAATGCCCCACCGCAACAGATTCTCGAACGCGCTTGCATCTGCGGGGCCATGTCGACGCGGGCCGCCGGAGCCCTGAACGCCCTTCCCAATAAAATGGAGATTCACACCGTTCTCGAGGAGCACTATGCCGCGTAAGATTGCATTTCTAGGAGGCGGAGGAGTCCGCACGCCTCTTGTAGCCTTTGGCATCAACGAATCCGCAAAGCAGCTCGATGCCGAGGAGTTCGTTCTTTACGACCTCGCCCCCCAACGGGCCGAGATGACCGCTCGCCTTAGCAGAGAAGTTGTGCGGCGCGAGGGAGGATCCCTCAAGATCAGGGTTGCCGCAACGGCGGAAGAGGCGATCGACGGCGCGTCGTTCGTGCTGAACAGCGTTCGCGCGGGAGGGATCGGGACGCGCGCGCACGATGAGCGCGCATCCATCGCATGTGGCTATCCCGGCCAGGAGACCACGGGCCCAGGCGGCGTTGCGATGGGCCAACGCACCATTCCGATAGCGATCGAGCAGGCGCGCTTTGTCGAACGGATCGCGCCGCAGGCGTGGATCGTCAACTTCACCAATCCCGCGGGACTGATTACGCAGGCCGTTATTCAGAACTCGAGCGCCAAGGTGGTCGGCATCTGCGACACACCTACCGAGATGCTGCATCGAATCGCCGCGGCGTTGAACGCTACACACGACCAGGTGGAATGCGAATATGTCGGCCTCAACCACCTGGGATGGGTCCGCAAGATATCGCTTCGCGGTGAGGACATCACCGACAAGGTGCTCAACGACGATGCCATCCTGTCTCAGCTTTATTCGGCGCCGCTCTTCGACCACGAATTGATCCGTGCTCTACGGCTTATCCCCACGGAGTACCTCTTCTTTTATTATTCACGCACGCGGGCCCTGCAAAACCAGCGCAAACAAGGCAGCACGCGCGGCGAACAAATTGCGCAGATGAATGAAGCTCTCGCGCAAAAGCTGCTGAAGCTGCACAGCGACAATGACGATGCGGGCGCATTGCAGGCATACATCGACTACCTCAACCTTCGCTCCGGCTCCTACATGAAGCTCGAGGGAGAGGGCGTATCGGCATTCGACGGCGAGGCTCCCAAGGATGACCCCTTCGGCGCTGCAAGCGGCTATCACCGCATTGCGCTCGATGTGATGAACGCACTCTGCAGCCCGGTCGATCGTCGTGTGATCGTGAACACAACCAATGGCGGCACCGTACCCGAGATCGATTCCGCCGACATCATCGAGGCGACGTGCAATATCGGCAACAACACCATCACTCCGATACCGGTAGGACCGTTGCCCGAGGCTGTGCGGGGCCTTGTGCTGGCAGTGAAGGCCTACGAAAGCGCTGCGATAAAAGCCGCTCTCAGCGGGGAGGAAAGAGATCTGCGCAAGGCCATGCTGCTCTATCCCGCGATCGGGGAGTGGGAGCCTTCAGAGCAGCTACTCAAGCAGCTACAGTGGAAGGTTTAGCCAGCAAATACTCACATCTTACGAAACGACATTCAGGGGCTTTCCATGCAGAAAGCCCCTGACGTTTTCTACCGTCGTCCGCATGATGCGCTTGCGGGCTTCAATCGTCGACCAGGCCATATGCGGTGTCACAAGGCAGTTCTTCGCCCCAATCAAAGGGTTTCCGGCTAGCGGCGGCTCCGTTGACAGCACATCCAATGCGGCACCGGCAATCGTCTCCCGGTTCAACGCTTCGGCAAGATCGGCTTCATTCACCAGTCCGCCCCGCGCTGTGTTGATCAGGAATGCGCTGCGCTTCATCCGCTGCACGAGTTTGCGGTCGACCATGCCCTTGTTCTCTTCGGTCAAACCGCAGTGCAGAGAAACGACGTCGGCCTCTTCAAACAGAGCTTCAAGTGTGCGGTGGCCTTTCGTATTGTGTTCATCGGCCCGGCGGCTGTTGTAGATCACGTGCATTCCAAACGCTTCGGCAAGCTGGGCCACGCGCCGTCCGATCCTGCCGTAGCCGACGATACCCATCGTCTTGCCGGCCAGTTCGATCTGCGGCGTCTTCCAGAACGTCCAGTCGGGCGATGAAGCCCATGCGCCCTCACGCACGTCGCGCGCGTGCGCGCCGGCATGATGGCAAAGCTCCAGGAGCATTGCCATTGCATATTGGGCCACGGTGTTTGTTCCGTAGTCTGGAACATTGGACACGACCACACCACGGCTTTGTGCAGCGGAGATATCGACGATGTTGTACCCAGTTGCCAATACCGAGATGAACTTCAGCTTTGGCAGCGCCTCAATCGATTTCGCCTGCAAGGGAACTTTGTTGACCAACAGGACATCCGCGTCCTTGGCGCGTTCGTAAATCTCCGACGGCGCTGTACGATCGAAGACCTGGAGATCACCCAGCTTTTCGAGCTCATCCCATGGGTTGTCGCCAGGGTTGAGTACAAATCCATCCAACACAACGAGCTTCATTGCACTCCCCGATGCTTCAAACGCTGCAAGCAGCGATCACACCATATCAGTAAAAGGTGCTTTGCTCTCGCGGCTTGTCTTCGATCCCCAGCGGCCCTAACAACGACCTGGCCCCCAGCTTCATCAATCCAAGTTCTGTCACCGACTGGAAGAACTGAAATCCCTCCGCATGAAACTGTTTTACTTCTTCTGCGCTTCCCGCGGGGCGTCCCAATACCTTTCCATGGCGTTTCGCTGCTGCAACGATCCTCGCAATCGCTTCATTCAGCAGAGGCTCGTTCTGTCTACCTCGCAGACCAAGGGAGAATGAGAGATCGCTGACACCGATAAAGATCACATCGACGCCGGGAGTTGAAGCGATCGCCTCAATCTCTTCGACGGCGCATGCCTCTTCAATAACGCACACGACGAGCACATTGGCATCTGCCGAGTCGTAGTAGTTCCCCAGCGCGGGCCATGTCGTAACCGCGAGTCCCGCTCCGGAACCCCTGCGACCGAAAGGAGGATAATGGCAGCCCTGCGCCGCAATCGTTGCGCGTTGAGGGCTTGAGACGAATGGGAATATGACACCCTGCACGCCTTGGTCGAGTACGCGTTTCGCCATCCACAGCTCGGCCCATGGGACCCGTGCGAACACTGGGGCCGGTCGTCCGCGGGTCGCAAGGACGAGCGTTCTCAGCGACTCAAGCGACACGGGCGAGTGCTCCATCTCCACCCAGAGAAAATGAAAGCCCAGCGTCGCCGCGTAAGCTGCCGTCTCGACATTGCCCGAGGTGACCGTCATGCCGATCACATAGCCGCCTGCCTTCAAGCGTTCTCGCACGATGCTCCAGTTGTCTGGCGAGGCGGGATGCACATCCGCTCGATACTCCTCCACGGGTCAGGCCCCCTTTCTGGCCACAGGCTTCAGCATGACCTCTGCCACCTGGCATCCGCGTCCGTTACCGCCCAGGCCCGATTCACGGGTCCACGTCAACCAGAGTTCCCCTTTGGATGTTGCCGTGCGCGGCACTGCGAACGTTTGAGGCGCAGGCGGCCAGGGACGCAACTGCAAGGGGTGTATCTCGATCGCGTCGTTGGCCATGAGCCGCGTCTTCACGCCGCGCGAGTCGCCGGAGATCACGACCTCCAAACTATACTCAATCTCTGGATCGAGCCCCGTATAGTGCATCTTCAGCGGAGCTTCGTACAGGCTCTCGGCCCAATGCTTCCACGCCATCGGGATGTTCGCGCCGTAGTGGTCGGGGTAGCTTGTACCCACATGGACGGAGCGCCGGAAATCGACGTCGCCATCCGCATCTCCGATTACGAGATGAGGACGGTTGTTTACATTGCCCAGCTCGTCGTAGAAGCCGCCGGGGCCGGGGTTCGTCCGGTTCAGCAGCGCGCGAATCGCATCGATCTTTTCTTCCTGGTCTTCGATCTTCGAGATTGTTCCCAGCTTCTTCTGGAAGTATGGAGCGTCTGTTACCGGGTGGTCGATGGTGTCGAGCGGCGCTCCGCGGTCGACGGCCTCGCCCGCAAAGCGCTCGACGGCGAGTTGCTGATGAATGCTTTGCAGCAACGCATAGCCCAGCTCGGCGATACGTGTGCGGATCGCTGGCGCGACCTGCGCCGTTGCGCACTTGCGCAGAATGCCGGTTGCCTCGTCGATCAGATTCTGCGGATCAATCCCGTTCGCAGGCTCTCGCGCAGGCGTTGAGCCGATCCCCCACGGCACGGAGGCAAATCCGATGTCCTCGATTCGGCCTAGAACATTCTTTGCGCGCGTCAGTTCTCCACTCTCAAACAGCAGGCGCTGCCGCACATACGCATCGCAACACGCACGGAACATCGCCTGTTGCCAACGCCAGTTTTCCAGCACAAACGGCGAAGCGCTTCGCTCAATGCTCATGAATTTCTGCAAAGTCACATCGACAAGCTCGTTTGCAGCCAGCGGCCCGTTCCAGTTCTGCTCCAGATCGAGCAGGCCCTGGGCATAGCCCGAACCGTCCTTTGCCCCGATGAAGTAGCGTCCGAAGTCGCGCAATGCCGACGAGACGGAAGCGCCCGGGTCCCAGCCCAGCATGCTCCACACGAATTTATTGACATCGTCGTTGCATCCTTCGGAGTAGCTGACGAAGCCGACTGTGGGCTTCAACTCAGAACGCAGGATCGCAGCCTCGGCTTCGGGCCGCGGGTTGATGACCTCGCGCCCTTCGGTCAGTGCCAGCGCAAGGTCCCAGTTGTTCATCGAGTACTGCGCCTGAATGCTGTGCGTAATATCGGGATAGAGCCGGATCGGATACTTCGCCGGGAGCGCCTTCCTCAGATCTGCGAGCGAGCTTCTGGTCTGCGGCCCGAAGACGATCCCGTCGAGCCACGTCTGCGTATGAGGCTCCGCGACGAGCGCATGGAACTCCTGCATCCACGTCGCGTTGAACGACTGCGGTGACATCCACATCTGCAAGCCGGGATGCGTCTTGCGCAGATTGGCCTTCTGCTTTTCCAGCAGGGCCAGCATGTACTTCGGCTGCGTGTGCCCGGGATCGCCGCCCGGGACGAAGATGACGTTCACGCGCGGCAGATCGTGCAGCACTTGCGCCCAGTCGTTGATCTCGGCCTCAACCGTCTTCTGGTCGCTATAGTCTTTGGCCATTGCCGGATACCACACAGAGACGTCGAGATCGTACTTGTCGCAGATGCGCGACATCTCCACCATCATCTTCTGCGGTGGGATCGGAAAGTGGGGGCTGTCGGAGAGATCGTCGGAGATCGGCGGCAACAGTTCGATCGTGTTGGTGCCGAAGATTGCAAGCTCACGGATGTACTGGTCCCACATCTCGACCGTCCACGCATCGTACGCATTCGTCTTCGGCCTGTATCCAAGCTGATGGCCACGAATTGCATAGCGAGGAGAGCTTGTCAGGTTCAGCGCTGCAAAGTTCGCCGCCACCGTGCGCCGTTCGAGGCTGCACATGCGCAGCAGCTTTCCAGCGCCGAAGATCAACCCGCGATCGTCGCTTCCACAGACTGCGATCCACCTGTCTCCGCCTTCACCGCCGCTCGCGATAGCGTAGGATTCGGCGGGAAGTTTTGAGGCCTTGGTTGCGACCGCAGCCACCTTGCCTCCAAGGCCATGCCATGATGCCCGCGTGCCGAGGTATATCTTTACCGCGCCTGCCGTGCCGATCGTCCACTCGACGCCGCACCGCTTCATGATCTCGTCGACGAGCATCTCTGCCGCCACCCGCTCGCGCTTGCCGGACGATGACGGCAGCACGATGGAGACATTGTTCATCTCCGTCAAGCCCTGGTCCAGCGCATGCAGCAGGCTGCTGCGTCCCATACCGGAGACGGCTACTGCCGCCGCCGTGCCGCGCAAAAACGTCCTACGCTTCATCGTCTGTTTCTCCATGACATTCGCTATTGATATTGCACGAGGATCGACTACCAGTGGAAGCGCGCCGCGAATTGCAGTTG
>JAFDVV010000058.1:19804-26043 GCA_018268775.1 Acidobacteriota bacterium
GGAAAACCGAAGTTCGCCGTGTTGAAGAGGTTGAAGAACTCCGCCCTGAACTGCATGCCCAGAGCATCCTTGATGTGAAAGTCTTTGTGCAGGCCGGCATCGATTGTCTGATAGCTTGGCCCGATCAGGATATTGCGTCCTGTATTGCCGAACTGATACTGCGCCGGATTCACGAAGCAGCTTGTGTCGTAATAGGCCGCAAGCGTACGAGACCCGGCGGGCTTGTTGCCGTTACAAACACGATTGGGGCGCAGGAATGTACCCGTATTCAGCGACGCATTCGACGACATGGACACGGAGAACGGCGCGCCGCTCTGCAGGGTGACGATGCCAGTCAGGTCCCATCCGCCGATAACGCTATCTATCAGCGAATTGACGTTGGCCCCATAGTAGCGCCCACGGCCAAACGGGAGTTCGTACACAGGGCTGAAGGTAAAGCGATGACGGTGGTCAAAGTCCGACAGTCCGTAGTCGGCAGAGAGGTTCCGCGGATTCTGAATATTGATACGCGATTCGCTTGAGGACGAGTTGCCGCCCGATCCTTCGTCGAGACTGCGGCTCCACGTGTAGGCGGCAAGGTATTGCAGACCGTGCCAGGCACGCTGCTCGGCGGAAAGCTGCAGCGCGTTGTAGCTGGAGACGCCGCGATTCTCCCACGATTGAATCGTGGAGTAGGCGGGATACGGCGAGTTGGCTTGCGGGCTGCCTGCACCGGGGATCGGCACGTTCTCGTTGAGCGCGATGCCGAGGTGCGTTCCCTTCGATCCCACGTAAGAGCCGCGCACAACCAGCGAGCTTGTGGCCTGATGCTCAAGCGTCAGGTTCCATTGGTTGACATAGGGCGTGTGATTGGAGAGCGGGAAGTAGACGACAACTGGAACATTGCTCGCTGAAGGTGCAAGCGGAATGCCGGTCGAGGTGCTAAGACAGGGGGTGGATGACGAACAAGTGGTCGCAAAGGTTTGCGCGAAGGGATAGTTGAGGAAGAGTCGCGCCGAGGATCCTGTTCCCTGCTCGTTGAAGAAGTACGACCCGAAGGCGCTGCGGACCACGGTCTTGCTTCCCAGCTTGTAGGCGAGACTGACCCGAGGCGTGAAGTTCATCTTGCGGGTCTGGATAATCGCCCGGCTATAACCGCCTTGATTGGCAAGGGCGATCGTTCCGGTGCTTCCTGCCACCGCAGAGATGGTGCCACCGGCGGGGACAAAGTTGGAGATGCGGTCCTTGCGGTCGATGGGTGAGGTGAAGAGGTCGTAGCGCACGCCAAGCACTGCGGTGAGGCGCGGTGTCAGGCGCCAGGTATCCTGCGCGTAACCGCCAAGGTCGGTGTAGCTGACATAAGGCATGCCCTGTGGCAGCAGCGATTTGGAGGCGCTGACCGGGACGCCGAGAAGAAAGTCGGCGAAACCGGATCCGCCCGAAGACGCGCCACTGTTCGTATAAGTCCCGCTGAATGTCAACGCGCCCGACGGTGCCTGCAACTGGTTGAAGCCGAAGTTATTGTGCACTCCGCTAAACCCGAAGCGGAAGGCGTGCGCGCCATAGTTGAATAGCACGTTGTCTGAAAGCTGAATCGAGTTCTGTGGAACGATCTCAGGCTGGAAGCTGGCACTGTATCCGCTGAAGCCCGAGATACTGAGCGAGGACAGGCCGGTGCCGTCGGTGTTTGTCGCGGTGTTCGCGCCCTGAAGGCCAAGCACCTGTGAAGTGTTGTACCCCATGTCGAGCGGAGAGACACGAAGGACAAAGCGCGTGTAGCCCACAGCAAACTCGTTGACCAGCGAAGAGGAGAACATGTGCGTCTCCTGCAACGTTGCCTGCATGCTGGGCGCGTGGTTGTTGCGGTTGGCTCCCGCAAATGCCAGCGGATTGAAGGCGTTTCCAATCTTCACCGGGGTCTTTGGGTAACTGACGTCAGCTCGCCCGTTCGTGTACTGGAAGAAGACGCTGTCCTTCGCGGACAGAATGTAGTCCAGTCGAACATCGTATTGGTGCTGAACGTTTACTTGCAGATTGTTGTAGCGGAAGTTATTGGCATTGCCCGGAAGGTTGGGCATCGGCAAGGTTTGCAGCAGGTTCACAGCGACTGGATCGAAACGCGCCGGGTTGATCTGGTTGTTTGCGAATTGAGTGCGCGTCTTGGTCGTCGCGTTGTACGTTGCAGGGTCGTAGATATTGGCGAAGCCCTGAAAGTTACCAGCCCGCATCGCGGCTGTGGGAACGCTTGTAATTGCGGTTGGCGCAGTGTGAGTAATCAGTCCCTGGTAGTCGGTGAAGAAGAAGAGCTTGTCCTTCTTTATTGGGCCGCCCAATGCAGCACCGAACTGGTTCTGCTGGAACGGCGGCTTGGCGGAGTCGAAGTATCCGCGTGCGTCGAGCGCGGAGTTGCGGATGAACTCAAACACCGATCCGTGAAATGAGTTGGAGCCGGAACGTGTAACGACGTTGACTACAGCGCCACCTGAAGCAAACTGTGCATCCGAGTTGCCGACCTGCACCTTGAACTCCTGGATGTCTTCCAGGTTGGGAAACACCTTGGCGGTTCCGACGGATTGGTCCACGTCTTGAATGCCGTTGATCATGTACAGGTTGAAGCTTCCGCGTGCGCCGTTGGCGGTCATCGACGTGCCGGCGCGCTGTGTCTCGTTGCCGCCGCCGCTTGCGCGTACGCCGCCGACGGATCCCGAGTTGACGCCCGGCACCAACAAAGCGAGCTGCGAGAAGTTGCGTCCATTCAAGGGCAGTTGCACCACGGGCTCACGCGAGATCACGTTGCCCAGCTCACCGGACTCCGTATTCAGCAGAGGCGCGCCCGTCGTGACGTCGACCGTCTCGCTGACCTGGCCGACCTTGAGGGAGATGTCCTGACTCAGTACCTGGCCGACCTGCAGGGTCAGTCCACTGCTCAATGCACTCTCGAACCCCGGCGCGCCGACCTTCACGGAATAGATGCCGGGCTTAAGAAAGCCCGCCGAATAAAACCCTGCGCCATTGGTCGTCAGCTTCGTCTCGACATTGGTCTGCTGCGCAACAATGCTCACCGTGGCCCCACTCACCACGTTGCCCTGCGAGTCCGTGACGCGTCCGGATATGGTGCCGGTGGAGTTGACCTGTGCAAGCGCTGGAGATATCCACAGCGACAGGAGCGCGATTACAGCGATCGCCAGAAAACTTCGAAGCCCTCGAATGCTTCGCTTGAAGGTCTCGTTCCACGTCTTCCTGCCATTTCGTGAGCTTGTCATCATATACACCTTTGTTCGCTCCAATGTTCGCCTCGTAAAGCGTCAAGCACCCGCGAACATGAATTTTCTGTTACGCGCGAAACTATAACGATTGTGAATACCAATTGTCTACATATAAATTTCTACAGATTCGATTTCCAGCATTTACGCCTCGAAACTGCGCTCTTACGCGCTTAAGCGGTTTACGGGATCTCCCCTGTAAAGACGCCTGGACATGGCCATCTCCGCTGGATCAGCTCATCGTCGAATACGAACTCACCAGACCCAAAGGTATTGTCGACATGCAATAGGCGGCATCGCTCTCCGAGCGACGCAACAGCTTAGTTCACGGCCCCCAGGCTTCGTGACCGCTTGAGTTGACGCGAGACAAGCAGGGTTGCGATAGCGATGACAACATAGATTGCGGCCGTCGCGCTGATACATGCGCTCATTCCGAACTTTGCCGCACCCAGAGCAATGATGACCGGCGCCAACCCTCCACCGAGCCATCCAAGTGAATTCGCGATGCCTGCCGCAGTGCCGCGATTCTCGATTGCCACCACGTCATACAGCCCCGCGATGATGTTCGCATCGTAAAGCCCCTTGAAGTAACCGAAGCCGATCATCGCCAGAACGAGCACCGGTATGGAGAGGGTCCACCCGGTCAAAAACAAGAATGGGGCTCCCAGCAACAAGCCGATGAACTGCGCCAGTTGCCTGCCGCCTCCTTGCCGCCTTGAGAAGCGATCGGCGAGATACCCACCGCACAAAACGCCGAGAAGAGACGCGGCCTGCAGGTACAAGCTCGCATTCAGTCCTGCCATCGAGAGACTCATGTGGAACTTCTGATAGAGAAACGTCGGCAGCCACGTGAGAAAGACGACCGCGACAAAGTTGGCACCGATAAAGACCGCTATCAGAGCCAGAACAATCCGGTTTCCGAGGATCTCCTTCAGTGCGGTCGAAGTCTTCTTCTTCGATAGGCGTTGGCTGTCCTGTAGCTCCGACTGCCCTCTCTCGGGCTCCTTCAGGAAGAACATCAGCACAAGGCCGAGGACGATACCGCACCCGCCAAAGGCAACAAAGCTCGAGCGCCATCCGCTATACTGCCCAACCAGCGCAGACACCGAACCGCCCATGATGCTGCCTGCGTAGACTGCCGTCTGGTGGAAGGACATGGCGCGCGACCGCGTCGCCGGACCGTGATAGTCGCTGATCATCGCCATGGCAGCGGGAAAATAGAATGCTTCGCCCAGTCCGCCAAGTGCGCGGCACCAGACCATCTCCGTATACGAATGCGCGATGGCAGTCGCGGCCGTAACGGCAGACCAGAAGATCAGGCTCCCGAGGATCAGCCACTTTCGCGAGAGCCTGTCGGTGATCCACCCCGTGAACGGTCCGCAAAGCGCGTACATCCACATAAAGCATGAGCCCAGGATGCCCAGTTGGACATCCGTGAGCTGCATCTCCGTCTTGATCAGAGGAAACAAGGAGAAGATGGCCTGGCGGTCCGCATAGTTGAAGAGGAAGACGAACCATAGCAGGCCGATCGTTATCCATTTTGTGCGGGGATTCGCTATGCTTCGGCTCACCGTGACGGCCACTCTTTCACCTTCGATCTACAGCTTGATTCCGCAACAGTGAACGGAGATGCCCAGGGCATCGCACATGCTTGCTTTGACAGCAAGCGCCTTCAGCGCCTCTTCGCGGCTTCCGGCATATGCGATGCTGACGTGGTTCGCACGATGACGCGCCATGAAACCATCGCGGCCTACGCCTTCGGTGACAACGCTCACCATCGGCCACTGCTTCGTGACCTCGCTCCACCGCGCTTCTGTCTCTTCGGGCGGCAAGGCGACGACCTTTGCCAGCCCAATATCCATGTGCAGCGCACCGCCTTCGACGAAGACGCGGCTCCACACGATGTCGCCGGGTCTGCCGATGCCTTTGAGCGTGCCGCCTCCCAGCGGGAAGTACATCGCAGGCTGGCGGTCGCTCTGCGAACCTGCGTACCCGCCGACGAAGTGGCTGGCGGGAGCGGCCCCCGAAATCTGCCAGAGCCACACGAAGTCACCGTTGTAGTCCTTGCCCCAGCGCACGTCATGCAACGTGGTGGAAGGGTCGAGGCCGAGCGCCTTCCAACACTGGTTTGTGACAACAGCGTCGACACCGGCGCACTCATCGACCTCGTTGAAGTGCGGCAACGCATTGCCCGCGTAGAGCTCGCGGCCGTCAACAGCCGTAACCGGAGGACGGTCCGGGTTGTTCAACAGACCCTCAACCAGGTCGGACGCGGGCACGAGGTCCTTCAAGCCCTGCTGATATTGAATACCGATGCTGTCGCAGCCAAACTCATCGGCGATCTGTAACGCCGCGATGTACATGCGACACTGTTGCAGGATTTGAGCATCCGTCAATTCGGCCGCTTCGTTCGTACCGGTATTGAATCGCAGTCCCTGATCGTCCAACCATGTGCGTACAGCGTGTGCGCTCGCGTCGCTGACCGTGCGCATACGCGCATACAGCGCCGATTGGCTCAACCTCTCCTTGAAGAAGCCTGAGCGGTTCAACAATTCGTCATCGATGATGGCGTTGTACATTCCCATGCACCCTTCATCGAAGACGCCGAGAATGATCTTCTTTCGCAGCAGTTCGGATGCAAGTTTTTCACCAAGCGCGCGAGCGTCGCTTGCAGCGGCCTTCCTGTCGAACGAAGTTACATGCGACAGATTGTGGGTGATCTTTCCGGTACCGATCCATTCACGAAGACCGCCGAGAGCGAAGGCATCGGTAAAGTCTTCGCTCCACAGAGTTGAAAAACTCACGCCGGCCTTGATTAAGGAGCCATTCAGATTCAACAGGCCCACCAGGCCGGGCCATTGTCCCGACCAGTTGGCGATCGTCAGAATGGGGCCGCGGTGCGACCTCAGACCCGGTAACACGTGGTGCGTGTATTGCCACGCCGCAGTGGCGAAGACAAGCGGCGCATCGCCTGGAATCTTCGCAAACACGTCCATT
>JAFDVV010000059.1:0-26360 GCA_018268775.1 Acidobacteriota bacterium
TTCATAGGCCGCCAAGGCCCGCCGTGTGGCCACATTGCGCGCCATCTTTGCTAAGCTGGCACACAAGACGCCTATGGCCATCGAGTCCATCAATCCCGCCAACGGCAAGCTGCTTCGCAGCTTCGATCCTCTCACCGAAGAGACGTTCCTCGAAAAAATTGCGCTCGCGCACGAGGCCTTTCGCGCGTACGGCGCGGTGCCACTCGATCATCGCGCCCTGTGCATGCGCAAGCTCGCGCACCTGCTCGATGAGGAGGCCGGCGACCTTGCCCAGACCATCACGCTCGAGATGGGCAAACCGATTCATGCCTCGCGCCAGGAGATCGCCAAGTGCGCGACCGCCTGCCGCTACTACGCGGAAAACGCCGCGCGCATCCTCGCGCCCGAAGCCATCCCCACCGAGAACCAGAGCTATGTCCGCTGGGACCCGCTTGGGGTCGTCCTCGCCGTCATGCCGTGGAACTTTCCCTTCTGGCAGGTCTTCCGGTTTCTCGCACCGGCGCTGATGGCGGGCAACGTGGGTCTGCTCAAGCACTCGTCCAATGTCCCGCAGTGCGCGCTCGCCATTGAATCACTCGTTCGCCGCGCCGGTTTTCCTCGCGGCACCTTTCAGACGCTGCTGATCGAATCGCGCCAGGTCGAGCGCATCCTCTCCGACCCGCGCGTCGCGGCCGTCACTCTGACTGGCTCCGAGCCTGCGGGACGCGCCATCGCGGCACAGGCCGGCTGGCTCATTAAAAAATCGGTGCTCGAGCTCGGCGGCTCCGACCCCTTCATCGTCATGCCATCGGCCGACATCGCCACCGCGATCGAGACCGCCGTCCGCGCACGCCTGGTCAACAGCGGCCAGTCCTGCATCGCCGCAAAACGCTTCATTGTTCACGAGTCCATCTATGCGGAGTTTGAATCCGGTTTCGTCGCAGGCATGGAAGCCATGAAGGTTGGCGACCCGATGAAGGAGACTACAGACGTCGGCCCTCTCGCCACAGCGAAGATCACCGAGGAGTTGGAAGCGCAGGTCAAGGCGGCGACGAAGGCTGGCGCGCGCGTCCTAACGGGTGGCGAGCGCATGCTCGGCGACGGCAACTACTTTGAGCCGACTGTGCTGGTCAACGTTCCCCGCACAAGCTCCGTCTACAAGGAGGAGCTCTTCGGCCCCGTGGCCATGCTCTTCAAAGCCGGCTCGCTCGACGAGGCAATCGAGATCGCCAACGACACGCCCTTCGGGCTCGCCGCCTCCGTGTGGACGCGCGACCCGGCAGAGCAGCAACGGCTCGTCGCCGAACTTGAGTGCGGAGCTGTGTTCGTCAATGCGATGGTCGCCAGCGACCCACGCCTGCCCTTCGGCGGGGTTAAGCATTCTGGCTACGGCCGCGAACTCTCCGCTGCCGGAATGCGCGAGTTTCTCAACGCCAAGACGGTGCTGCTGTCGTCGCCAAAGCCGGCCGACGGACGCTGAACCTACTGCGCGCCGCCGAGTGCAGCAGCCCCCATGGCCTGTTGTGTCTTCGGGGTGAAGTAGCTCTTGTCCCACAGCGCGCGATAGAACTGGCCTGTAAGCTCGGCAGCCTTCGGCCCAAAGGTCGGTCTGCCGCCTTCGAGGAAGATCACCGTCACGATGCGGCCGCGCGGCGTATCGGCGTAGGAGCCGAACCATCCGAAGCGAGTGCCGTTGTTCGAGCAGGTTCCCGTCTTGCCCATCACCGGAAACTGGTTGAAGTTGGCCCGCAGCGAACGCGCCGTGCCGTACATGACCGCGCCCTGCATGCCGTCGAGTATCTCCGGGATCAGCGGGGCGATGTTCAACTGCCGCTTCACCTTCGGTTGGAAGCTCGCGATATCGACCGCGTTCTCCGGGTGTTGCAGATAGTAGAGCGTGCCGCCATTGGCGATCGCCGAAACCAGCGCTCCAAGCTGCAGCGGCGTCATCGAAATGCTCTCGCCGAACGAGCACATCCTGCCTACGCCACCCAGCTTTGCCGGGAGCTCTTCGTCGGGATAGACGCCCAGTTGCTCGCCTTCAATGTGGTATCCCGCCAGTTCGCCAAGACCGAACTCGTTGGCGTAGCGCTTCACCCGCTCGAACCCGAGCGAGCGGCCCAGCGTCTCAAAGTAGGCGTTGTTGGAGTGCGCCAGCGCCTCGGTCATCGTCAGGCGATACCTGCGCCCCAGGCTGACCTCCGTGTCCTTCTTGACGATGCCCTCTTCCAGTGCCGCCAGCGCCACCGTCAGCTTGATCGTCGAGCAAGGCTCGGCGCCGCGCGACAGCGCCAGCTTCTGGTTCACCATCGCCAGGATGCGGCCAGTCGACGGATCGATAGCGACCGCCGTTCCGTTCATGTTGCCGAGCGCTTCGATGGCCGCCGCGCGAACCACCGGATCCTCACCGTCGGTCACATCGCCCAGCGTCAGGTTGTCGGTAAACGAGCTGGCAGTGAACCGCTCGTAGTAACGCGTCCGGCGGACCGCAAGCCTGCTCCGCGCCCCGCCACGCTTGCCGGCGACAACCTTGGTCGCGATGGCATGGCTGCCCGGCTTGCGCGAGGCTTTTACTGTCTTCGTCGATCTCTTTGCAAGGCGCGCCTTGCTGGCCGATACCGTGTGGGCCGTTCCCGATGAGTGATGTTTCGCGCTGCCCGATGGCTTCGCTGAAGCCTCAACCCCCGAACCCACAACCAGGCCCAGAAGGAATACGCCTAAAACCCGCAACAGTTTCGACACTGGCGACCCCTCTACTTCCTACATAAAAACTGAAAGAGCAACTAAGTTGCCATCTCCCGCGTTGATCCCCTCAGGAGACTCTCATTCCACCCCATTCCCGTCATCGGGGGAAATACATCTTTTGCCCCATGGTCCGGGCGGGCACCACCCTAATGGCCACGCCGCAGAAACGCAGGGATATCAAGCTCATCCGGCTCATTGGCATCCACCGCCTGCACCGCTGCACCAAACGGGGTCTTTGCCGCCTCAACTGCGGATACATCCGTTTGGACGCTTTCGACGTGCTGGAGGTAAGCCGCTTCTCTCACCCCTGTTTCCACCCTAACTACCTCTTCAGACGCGACATACGGGGGAACTACGCGCTCCTGCGTGCTGCGAAAAAATTCATCGTCGAAGACTGACGCCGGAACGGCCCTCAGCTCTGGCTCCACGGGCACTTGTTCTCGCCGCTCCGCCACTTGCGGCACAGGTGGAACGGGAGTCGCCATTGCGTCGGGGTCGGAGGCAAACTTTGGCATCGACGCCGTCGAACGCGGGGTTGAGACCCTGGGTTCGACGATGGGCACCTCATAACGCATCGTCGGCAGGGTCGACTCAGCCAGCATCCGCTCCCGGCGCGCCGGCATCTCCTGCTGCTTGAAGCCTGTCGCAATGACGGTGATCTTCACGTCATCGCCCATGGTCTCGTCCTGCACCGCACCGAAGATGATGTTGGCATCCTCATGCGCCGCATTCTGAATGATCGTGGAAGCCTCGTTGACCTCGTTCAGCTTCAGGCTGCTCGACCCTGTGATGTTGATCAGGATTCCCCGCGCGCCATCGATCGCACCCGACTCCAACAGCGGCGAGGCCATCGCCGCCATCGCGGCTTCAACCGCGCGATTTTGACCGGCACGGACTGCGGTACCCATCACCGCATAACCCATGCCCGCCATCGTCGTCTTCACGTCGGCGAAGTCGCGGTTGATGACGCCCGGAATGGTGATGATGTCCGAGATGCCCTGCACGCCCTGCCGCAGCACGTCGTCGGCGATGCGGAAGCTCTCGAAGAACCCGGCGTCCTTCGCCACGGCCAGCAGCTTCTCGTTCGGGATCACGATGACGGTATCGACCGAATCGAGCAGTTCCTGCAGGCCGCGCTCGGCCTGCATCATGCGACGCTTGCCCTCAAAGCTGAACGGCCGCGTCACCACGGCCACCGTCAACGCGCCCATCTCGCTTGCGAGCGAGGCGATCACCGGTGCGGCCCCCGTACCCGTGCCTCCGCCAAGACCGGCGGTGACGAAGACCATGTCCGCGCCCTCGAGCGCCTCGATAATTTTGTCCGAGTCCTCAAGCGCCGCCCGGCGTCCCACATCCGGGTTTGCGCCCGCGCCAAGCCCGCTGGTCAGCTTCACCCCAAGCTGCAGCTTTACCGGAGCGTTTGAAACCGTAAGCGCCTGTACATCGGTATTTGCCGCGATAAACTCGACGCCTTCAACGCGGGCCGCGATCATCCGGTTTACGGCGTTGTTTCCGCCCCCGCCCACGCCGATGACCTTGATCCGCGCGCCCCGTGGAACTTCGTCGTGGTAATGAATGCGGATGTCGTCGTCAGGCAGATTCGGCATGAATGCAGTGCTCCTTGATGTTCCTTAATTTTGACACCTTCAAGCCCAGGGTCGTAGCCACGTTTTCCACCGTCGTACCAACGCAGATACATCCTGAGGCACTGCAAGGCCTCCTCCGGCCAAAGAGGTTATGACTTTCGTCATTCCTTCCGGACAGGACATCATGTCTGCTATAGCCTGCGGCGGTTGAGGTCAGAGCACCCCTGCAGGAGCCCAGCGATGCCTTCTACGGAAAAACGATCCCTCATGATCTCCAAAGCCTGGATCCAGGCAGCGGCGATCGTTCTCATCATCGGTTTCTTCATCATGGGTGTTCTCACCTACTACACCTATAACGACGAGCCGCCGATCCCCGCCACCGTGACAACCGAAACCGGTGCCGTGCTCTTCACTCGCGCCGACGTCATGGCTGGCCAAAGCATCTTTCTGCAAAACGGCCTCATGGAGTATGGCTCCGTCTTCGGCCACGGCGCCTATCTCGGCCCCGACTTCACGGCCGAGTACCTGCACCGGGCCGCTCTCTCTTCCATCCAGACCTACGGTGGCGATGCCTCCGACACCGCTCGAAGCAAGACCATTCAGGACTTCAAGACCAACCGCTACGACAAGGCCACGGACACTCTGGTCTACACCGCTGCCCAGGTGCAGGCGTTCGAGCAGAACCGCGCCGACTACGCCGCCTTCTTCGGCGAACCCACCACGAAGTTCGGCCTGCGGCCCGGCGTCATTCGCAACCCTGAACAAATCCGCCAGCTCACCGCCTTCTTCAGTTGGACGGCCTGGGCAGCCTCCGCGACCCGGCCAGGCCGCGACTACTCCTACACCAACAACTGGCCACCTGAACCTCTGGTCGACAACCACGCCACCGCCGACTCCATCGTGTGGAGCATGCTTTCACTCGCCGCTCTGCTCGGCGGCACTGGCCTTCTACTGGCTACCTTCGGACGCTTTACCCTGATGGGCTGGCATGGCCGCGAACCGCAGAGCATGTCCTTCCGCCCGCCCGACGAGGTCGTGCTGACCCCCGCGCAGAACACCTGTGCCTGGTTCTTCTTTGTCATGGCCGCGCTCTTCCTCGTCCAGACATTGCTGGGCGGGGCCTCCGAGCACTACCGTGCCGACCTGCAAACCTTCTTCGGCATCGATCTGGGACGCCTGCTGCCCTTCAATATCGTCCGTACCTGGCACCTTCAGCTCTCCATCTTCTGGGTCTCTACCTCGTACCTCGCTGCCGGGATCTTTCTCGTCCCCATGATCACGGGCCGCGAACCTCGCGGGCAAAAGGGCCTTGCCTACGCTCTGCTCGGGGCGCTTGTGATCGTCGTTGTCGGCAGCCTCGGCGGCGAGTTTCTCGGCATGCAGGGACGCCTGCTCAACTCCTGGTTTGGCGACCAGGGCTTCGAGTACCTCGACCTCGGACGGCTCTGGCAGATTCTCTTGATCGTCGGCCTCTTCTTCTGGGTCGCCATCCTCTTTCGCGGACTCCGCGGACGCCTGCGATCGGAGTCCGCCGGCAACCTGCCCTGGCTCTTCTTCTTCTCCGCACTCTCCATCCCCGCGTTCTACGCCGTCGGCCTGCTCGCCAATCCCGGCCAGCACTTCACGACCACCGACTTCTGGCGCTTCTGGGTCGTCCACCTCTGGGTCGAAGACTTCCTGGAACTCTTCACCACCGTGCTTGTCGCCTACGTCTTCGTCCTGTTGGGCGTCGTGCACGAGCGCACCGCGCTACGCATGATCTATCTCGACGTCATTCTCTATTCGGCAGGCGGCATCGTCGGCACCATGCACCATGTCTACTTCTCCGGCGAACCGGCGCTCCACATGGCGCTGGGCGCCTTCTTCTCCGCGGCCGAGGTCATCCCGCTCACCTTCCTCACCCTCGAGGCATGGAGCTTCCTCCAACTTGGCATCGCGCAGGAGTCCAAGTCCTCGACACCCTTCCCGCACTACTGGGCCGTCATGTTCCTGGCCGCCGTCGGCTTCTGGAACTTCCTCGGCGCAGGCGTCTTCGGCTTCCTCATCAACCTGCCCATCGTCTCCTACTTCGAGATCGGCACAGCGCTCACAGCCAACCACGCCCACGCCTCCATGATGGGCGTCTACGGCATGCTCTCCGTCGGGCTTGCCCTCTTCTGCCTGCGCTACATCATCCCGGAGAAGTACTGGTCCGACAAAGCGGCTCGCATCAGCTTCTGGTCGCTCAACCTCGGCCTAGCCTGGATGGTCTTCGCGACCCTCTTCCCGCTGGGCCTGCTCCAGCTCTACCACTCGATCAAAGTCAGCTACTACGACGCACGCACGCTCAACTACATCGGCAGCCGCGCCAACTCCATCCTTGAGTGGATGCGCATGCCCGGCGATGTACTTTTCATTCTCGGCGGCGTGCTCCCCATCCTCTATCTCTCGTGGCTCGGCATCCGCCACATGCAGAAGAATCGCATCACAGAAGGCACGCAGGACATCCTCTTCACCGAGGTCGCCACCACACAAATGGAAGAACGTTAGGAGCGCTGGACCATGCACGGCGTCTCAATCGAGTTCGTCCTCTATCTCGGATACGCGCTCTTCCTCGCGCTCATTGCACTGCTGCTGGAGGTGGTGGCTCGTCACGCCCATCGTCGTGCCTCTACCGTCACGACCCTCGGCTTCACCTACCACCCCGACCGCGACGTCTGGCAGTGCCCGCAGGACAAGCACCTCTTCCCGGTCTTCTCCGACCCCGTCAAGAAGACAGTCACCTACCGCGCCGCCGCCGACATCTGTAACGCCTGTCCAAGCAAGGCCGCCTGCACCGACTCCACCGGCGGCCGCACCATCGAGCGCCGCAGCCTTGAAAGCCTGCAATTCGGCATGCAGCGTTTCCACCGCGCCGTCTCCCTCACGCTGGTTACGCTCGCCTCGGCGATCCTCGCGGTGGAGATATACCGCACTCCGAACACCTACCCCCGGGCCATCCTGATCGCATTCCTGTTTCTTTTCGGACTGCTCGGCAGCAGCCTTTTAGGCACACTCTTCCCCGAACACCGGACAAGCTAGGCTCTTCGTTCAAGACTGAAGGCGCGACACAAATGCTGCACCATCCCGGAAGGGATTCCGCTTCAAAAACTCCCCGCGAAGATTGCCTTCAGCTTCGCGCGCAGCCCCTGTTCTTCACTTGCCTTGCGGACCTGCGTGCGGTGCGTATACAGCAGCATTCCTATCGCTGCAGCGTACTCTGGCCGGGCCAGATCCTCGGGCATTCGCGACAGCGGCACCGGATACCCTACCCGCGCCGGAACACGCAGCAGGCTCTCTGCGTTGTCCAGCAGACCCGACATTAGCGCGCCACCGCCCGTCACCACGCAGCCCGCGCCCAACGCCTCGAGTACGCCGCCGGTACGCAGGTTGTCGCGCAGCATCGTGAACAACTCTCGCGCGCGCGGCTCAAGTATCTCCGCCAGGAAACGCTGGCGCACCATGCGTGCCGGTTGACCTCCCGAGATGGCCAGGTCGCCGCCGACCTCAATCTCGTTCATCTGCGGGACAGCCGTAACGACACAGTGCCCATACGTCTTCTTCAGAAACTCGGCCTCTTCGACCGTGACGTGCAACCCCACGGCAAGATCGTTGGTGAAGTGGTCGCCGCCGATCGGCAGTACGGCTGTATGCGCCACTGAACCTTCGAAGAACACCGCAAGCTCCGTCGTGCTCGACCCGATATCGGCGATGCACACGCCAAGCTCGCGTTCGTCGGCTGAAAGAACGGCCTCGGCGGCCGCGATGCCTTCATACACCGTGTCCATCACCTCGAGCCCGGCGCGGTTGGCGCAGGTGATGACGCTCTGCGCCACTCCCCCCGAGCAGGTCGAAAGATGCAGGTTCACCTCAAGCTTGTTGCCCACCATGCCGATCGGATCGTGAATCCCCGGCTGGTCGTCGAGGATGAACTCCTGCGGCAACAGATGGAGCACCTCGCGGTCGGGTGGCAGCGCCACGCTGCGCGCACGGTCGACAGCGGCGCGCACCTCTTCGCGTGTGATCTCGCGCATGCGGCTGCCCATGCTGATACCACCGCGCGAGTTCATACCGCGCACATGCGTTCCACCGATGCCGACCACCGCTGTCTCGATTGCGGCCTTCGCTGTGCGCTCCGCCGTCAAAGCCGCGCGGTTGATCGCCTCGGCCGCCGGTCCAAGCTCCGCAATCAGCCCCTTGCGCATCCCCTTTGAAGGCTCGACGCCGTGCCCGCGATACCGCAGAACGCCGTCGTGCAGCTCCGCCACCAGAACGCAGCTCTTCGTGCTTCCGGCATCAAGCACTGTAATCAGGTTTTCCGGCCTCTGACTCTTCATCGGTGAATTACCTGCGGCGGATGGAACTTGAACTCTGTCCCCGAACCCTGCTCCGCCGGCGTCAACCCTTTCGTCGATTCTTTCTTCGGATGAACCCAGAACGACTCTCCATTTCCGCTGACCGGCCGCTGCTGCACGGTGGCAGCGCCCTTCGCCGGAGTTGTCTTCGTTGCAGCCGATCGTGCCGCCGCGCTCTTCGCAGCGGGCCTCGGCTTTACCTTTGCAGCCGGCTTCTTCGCCGGTGCCGTATGAACTATGGGCTTTGGCGTTGGCTTTACCGCAGGTTTCGCCACCGGAGCAGGCTCCGCAGGCGCTGGAGCCGCTGCAGCCGGAGGGGTTGCCACCGGTGCCGCGTTCCCCTTCTGCATCTCCAGCACAACCTGCCGCTCATATCGCATATCCACCGAACTCAGCCGTGGATACTGCGACCTCCACTCCGGCAGGTGCTCCTCAAACTTTCTGTATCTGTCCAGAAAGTTGTCTTCGCCAAAGTGGACCATCACGTCGCCGCCCTTGTCCGCTACGATCGCCCGGACATCCTCCGGGTTCGACAGGTCCACCTCGCTCAGGTTCTGCGACAGCTTCTCGCCCGACGAGTCCAGGTCGCGCGTGAAACGGTCATACAGCTTCATCCTCGCCGCGCGCAGCGAGATCGGATCGTTTGCCGCCAGGCCCGTCACGACCGGAAACGAGTAGTGCGCGTTGGCCTGCACATCGGTCGGCATGTTCAGCAGTACGCCATTGCCGTCCACCAGGCCGATGCGGTTTCCCTGCCGCACAAAGGCCACTGGCGTGCGCTCGACGATCGATATACGCAGCCGGTTCGGCAGCAGACGCATCACGGTGGCGTGCTCAACCCACGGTAGTTGCTCCAGCTCCGCCTTGCGCTCAGCAAGCGGGACGCGGAAGATGTTCCGCTCGATGTCCTCGCCGAAGACAGTCAATAACTGGGCCCGCGTCACGCGCGAATTCCCTTCAACTTCGATCGACGTGGAGGATGGAATCACGAACCGGTCATCGTGCAGTATCGCCGTCCTGGCCACCATGGCCGCCGCCATGCACAACCCTGCCAGAACAAGGAGCGCCGCCAGAACTCCCATCTTTCCGCGTAACGACTTGGGCAGCCCCCCCCGCAGGCGCAGCTTCACCCCGGCCTGACGTCTCCGCGATGGCGGAGGTTCGTCGAACTCATCCTCGTCGAATTCGGAAAAATCCCTCCGCATCGTCCTGTCCGGCACAGCAGGCTTTTTCCGCGAGGCCATCGACTTCGGAGCAAACTCCGGCTCTGGCGCCTCAAGCACCGCTGTCTCGCGCCCCGCTGCTCGTCCGCTAGATCGCACCACTGCTCTTTCGCGCAAGCCTGAGCCGAGGCCGCGAGAATCGCCATCCTGACTATATCCCGCCAGTGACCCCAACCATCTCCTCAACTTACAGCTTGTACCCTTTCAGGAACTGACCCTTCTGGTCACTCCCCCATTCCTGCTATGCAACCCGACGCCCTCAAAGGCTGTCATTCCGACCGAAGCGCAGTGAAGTGGAGGAACCTGCTTCTCGAACTCTGTGTATGCCCCATATCTGGCGGCTTCATCGCCAGATATGGCTTGCAGGATATTCAGCTACCAAGCCGCTCCAGCAACATCGACCCAGCCTGCGATACGCTTCCCGCGCCCAGGGTCAGAATCACATCCCCTTCGCGCGCCTCCTTTACCAAAGCGTCCACCGCCTGCGGCGCCGAACCGGCATAGGCCACCCCTTCACGGCCTATTGCCTTCACCAGGGCCTCGGCCGTCACTCCCGCAATCGGCTCTTCGCTTGCGGCGTAGATGTCCAGCATCTCCACGCGGTCGGCATCGCCGAATGCAGCCGCGAACTCCGGCATCAGGTCGCGCGTCCTCGTAAAACGATGCGGCTGAAAGAGCACAAGCACCCGCTTGTAACCGCACTCACGCGCCGCCTTCAACGTTGCCACAATCTCCGTCGGATGGTGGCCGTAGTCGTCCACAACGGTCACGCCGCGAGCAACGCCCTTGATCTGAAAGCGCCGGTCGACTCCGCGAAAGCTCTCCAGCCCCGCTGCGATCTGCTCCGGCGCGATGCCCAGTTGTACGCCCACCGCAACGGCAGCGGTTGCATTGAGCACGTTATGCCGGCCTGGCACATGCAGTGAGAACGGCCCCAGCGCAGCACCTTTGTGGCCCACCTCAAACCGCGCGAGACCTACGCCGTTCTTCTCCAGCAAAGTCACCCGGAAGTCGGCGTCCGCACTCTCGCCGTAGGTGTAGATCCTGCGCCTCACCCTCGGCAACACTGCCCGCAGCAGCGCGTTGTCCGCGCATGCGGTTCCGGCTCCATAGAACGGCAGCCGGTCCATGAACTGCACAAACGCGTCTTCCACATCTGTCATGTCGCGATAACAGTCCATGTGCTCGCGGTCGAGATTGGTCACAATTCCCAGCACGGGCGACAGCTTCAGAAAGCTGCGGTCGCTCTCGTCCGCCTCAGCAACCAGGTACTGCGAGTTTCCCAGCCGCGCATTCGACCCCAGGGCATTCACCCTGCCCCCCACGACCACCGTAGGGTCGAGTCCACCTGCGGCCAGTACCGCCGCAACCATGCTCGTCGTCGTCGTCTTGCCGTGCATGCCGGCCACGGCGATGCCATACTTCAGCCGCATCAGCTCGGCCAGCATCTCTGCCCGCTGGATCACGGGAATCTTGCGCGACTTCGCCTCCACGACCTCTGGGTTGTCTTTGCTCACAGCGGAGCTCGTCACAACGACGTCGCTCGCGACCACATTCGCC
Organism: Acidobacteriota bacterium; assembly: GCA_018268775.1. Classification (GTDB taxonomy): domain Bacteria; phylum Acidobacteriota; class Terriglobia; order Terriglobales; family Acidobacteriaceae; genus Edaphobacter. The sequence continues at coordinate 11,467 of JAFDVV010000059.1, forward strand.
GCCGTATGACCCTCAAAGACCCGCGCACCCATCCCTACCAGACGTTCCGTCACCGGCGACCGCTTCAGGTCGCTGCCCGAGACCGGGTAGCCCATCGTGAGCAAAATTTCCGCGATCCCGCTCATACCGATGCCGCCGATGCCGATAAAGTGAATCCGCTGCGTCGGCGGAAAGAAAAAATGACCAGAAGGGGCGACAGGGACAGCCATATCTCTTCACTCTAGCAGCGGGCGGGTCATGGAACGGCAAGTCGCCTGCTAAACCATTGACTTGCGGACGCTGAATATCCGTTCATTGCCAGGCAACAAAAATATGTATAAGGTGTCTAATCAACTGAGTGCCTGATCCGCATGGCAACGCGGGCAGGAACCTCCGCCGGACGATCCTCGAAGCCCAGATCGAGCGGGCAAACACGAAGGGTTCTTCCAGCAAGGGCTGCAATGAACCGCTCCCGTCGTCTCATCTCGTTCCTCGGCACTACCGCTCTCGCAGGCGCTCTTCTGTTTGCAGCACCCGCCGTCGCCCATGCGCGCGTCTTTATCTCGGTGGCAATCGCTCCCCCTGCAATCCCCGTCTACGCGCAGCCGGTGATGCCGGGTTATGGCTACATCTGGACCCCTGGATACTGGGCGTGGACCGGCGACGGTTATGAGTGGGTGGACGGAGCCTGGGTGATGCCACCTTACGTCGGCGCTCTCTGGACCCCCGGCTACTGGGGCTACGGCCCCGGCGGCTACTTCTGGAACGCAGGCTACTGGGGACCCACCATCGGCTACTACGGCGGCATCAACTACGGCTTCGGATACTTTGGAACCGGCTTCTACGGCGGCTACTGGGGCGGCGGACGCTTCTGGTACAACAGTTGCTACAACCGCTTCGGCCCCGGATGGAAGAACGGCTACGTCTATAACCGTCCCTACAGCGGTCACTTTGACGGTCGCCCTGGCGGTTCGAGCTGGGTCAACCGTGGCAACAACTACAACGGCAATCGCGGCTCGTACTACAACAACCGCGGCAACAACTTTGCAGAGAACACCCGCAACGGCAACTTCGCCTGGAAGAATGGCGGTAACAATGGCAACGGAGCGAACTACCAAGGCAATCGCGGTACTGTCACCGCACCTGGATCGGTCAACCGCAGCAACTATGGCGGCTTCGGCTCGCGGCCTGAATCCAATGGCGGCAACTTCGCCTGGAAGAACGGCGGCAACAATGGCAGTGCCAACAACGCGCCGCATAACTTCGTGATGCCGTCGCAGGGCCGTGCCTACTCCGCGCCGAGCCAGAGCTTCGGCAACCGCGCTTACTCTGCCCCAAGCCAAAGCTACAGCGGCAATCGCGGTGGCTTCAGTGCCGGAAACAGCGGTGGCTTCCACGGCGGTGGCGGGTTCAGCGGTGGATCCCGAGGCAGCTTTGGTGGCGGTGGGGGCGGAGGCTTCCATGGTGGAGGAGGCGGCGGCTTCCATGGTGGTGGCGGACGCCGCTAATCGATACATCTCGTAAACCAATAGAGTGGGCTGAGTCTCTCGGCCCACTCTATTTTTTCGCTGGTTGTCATTCCGACCGGAGCGTAGCGAAGTGGAGGAACCTGCTTTGGCTACGTCGGGACTCTGGTAACGGGCCAGCTATTGTGTCGCGCTTTCAGCGCTTGGTTCATTCGCAATTGCATACCTGGGCCTTCGCCCCAGGCTGTTATATTTCGGGCCGTTGGCCCTTTTCTGCCAAGGTCGCAGAGGGGCTACCTCCCAGCCAGGCCCGCCACCATATCACCGATCTCTCTCACCGCATCGGGATGAGCCAACCTCCGTGCGTTGCGGCCCATCGTGCTCCGCCGAGCGTCGTCGCTCAACAAGTCGGTCAGCATCGCCAGTAGTCTCTCTTCCGTCAACTCCGCCTCGACGAGCATAGCTGCCGCGCCAGCCTCAACAAACGCCTCAGCGTTCTTCCGCTGATGGTCGTCCGCAGCCTGCGGAAACGGGACCAGCACTGCTGCCCTTCCCGCAGCCGCAACCTCGGCGACCGAGCTTGCGCCACTTCGGCAAAGGATCAGGTCGGCCGCTGCAAACTGCGCCGCCATGTCGTCCAGATACATCGTGACCTCGACGCCATCAAGGGCAACATCGAGCCTGTTGTAGGCCGCAAGCGTCGACGCGCCGTGCCGCGTACCAGTCTGGTGGACAACGTCAAGCCCCGGTACAGCCGCCAGCAGACGCTCGATGATCTTCGGCATCGTCTCGTTGAAGATGCGGGCACCCTGGCTTGCGCCGAAGACCAGAAGCCGCTTCGGCCCGCCCTCTGCCTTCGGTTGAATCGCAAAGAACTCCGGCCGCACCGGGGTACCCGTCACCTTGGCGTTGCGGAAATACTTCGTTGTCTCCGGCAGGTTCACCGCCGCCGCGCTGACGTACTTTCCCACCAGCCTGTTCGCTAGCCCAGGCACAGCATTTGGCTCGAACGCCAATGTAGGGAGACGCAGCAGAATCGCCGCCATCATCGCCGGGCCCGAGGCATAGCCGCCAACGCCAACGACCACATCCGGCTTGAACTGACGCAGCAGACCAATGCAGTGCATCACACCAAGCGGAAGATCGAGCATCGTCCGCACCCGCGTTGCGAGACTGACATTCTTGAGCTGCCCGACCTTGATCAGCTCCAGCGGGAACCCAGCTTCGGGAACCAGCCGCGTCTCAAGTCCACGCGCCGTACCCACAAAGCGCACCTCGGCACCATACGCATCACGTACCTCGCGCGCGATGGCCAGCGCGGGAATGACATGGCCGCCGGTTCCACCACCGGCGATAAGGACGCGGAGAGGCTTTGCCGCGTCCACTAGTCGATCTCGCGGGTCACATTTAACAGAACGCCCATGCTCGCCAGCATGACAAACAGCGATGTTCCGCCAAAAGAGATGAACGGCAATGTGATGCCTTTGGTCGGCAGCAGCGCTACAACAACGCTGATATTGAAGAACGCCTGGATCAGTACCGTCGCCGTAATGCCGAACGCCAGGAAACGGGCGAACGGGTCCGTCGAGAGATACGCCGCGCGAAACCCGCGATACGCAAGCGCGACAAACAAGCCGATCACGCAGATTGCGCCAATCGCTCCCAGCTCTTCGCACACACTGGCAAAGATGAAGTCGGTGTGCGGCTCCGGCAGATAGAAGAGCTTCTGCCTTCCCTCCATCAGGCCGAGACCATGCAATCCGCCGGTGCCAACAGCGATGAGCGACTGAAGAATATGAAAGCCCGTCCCGCGCGGGTCGGCCTCTGGATTGATAAACGCCAGCATGCGCGCCCTGCGCCACGGCACCCAGAAGAGCAGGTAGTAGAGCACAGGCGCCGCGCACACCGCGCCTATGGCAAGATACTTGACCTCCATTCCCGCGAGATAAAGCATCAGCGCCGTCACTGCGACGCAGACGATCGCCGTCCCAAGATCGGGCTCCTTCACAATCAGAGCCACCATCACGAGAGGGGGAAGCGCCGCCCTCACCACTGTCCCCTTCCAGTCGTCCATCTTGTGGATGCGCGTCTGAAGAAAGTAGGCGAGGAAGAGAACGATCGTCGGTTTTGCGAGCTCCGAGGGCTGGAAGCTGGCGAAGCCGAACCGGAACCAACGATGTGTATTGTGCGAATCGCGCATGGCAAAGACGCCGATGAGCAGGATCAACGTCAGGCCGACGGCGGCATAGACAAACTTCTGGTTGTTATAGCGGCGGTAATCGATGCGCATCAGCATGACAAGCGCAGCCAGACCTGCACAGGCCCAGAGACCCTGGCGGATCATGAAATAGTATGGCGTTCCGAAGCTGGATTTTGCCATCACGGCTGAGGTGGAGAAGACCATCACCAGTCCAAACAGCACCAGCAACAACACTACTCCGAAGAGCCACTTATCTACCCCGACACGCTTTGCCATCTCAAAATCTGCTTCCTGCTACGGGGCATCCGCTCCTAGCTGAGTTCGTTTACGATCTGCCGGAAGGTTCGACCACGGTGTTCGTAGTTTTCAAACTGATCGAAGCTCGAGCAGGCAGGCGCCAGCAGCACTACATCTCCAGGAACGGCCGCCTTGGTGGCCTCACGCACCGCCACATCGATCGTCCCCGCTCCCACCATCTTCACGACTCCCTCCAGCGCGCGCTCAATCTTTTCCGCGGCCGAACCAATCGTGTAAACAGCCTTCACCCTTTCACGAAGAAGCGGAGCTAGAAGCGTGTAGTCGGAGTCCTTGTCCTTGCCTCCGAGAATCAGGTGGATACCCGAAGGAAACGCCTCGACCGCCTTGATCGCAGCATCGACGTTGGTCGCCTTGGAGTCGTTGAAGTAGTCGATACCCTGCACACAGCGCACAAACTCCAGCCGGTGCTCGACCGCTTTGAAGGACGCTACCGATGCACGAATCTTCTCCGCCGGAACGCCCGCAAGCCTCGCTGCGCAGATTGCGGCCAGCACGTTCTCCACGTTGTGCGCGCCGCGCAGAGGTATCTCCGCCACCGGCATGATGGGCTCGCCCTTCGCGCCTTCGCGCGGAACGAAGACGATGCTCTCGCCGTGCACGAAGGTCCCCTGCTTGATGGGCCGTCGCGGGCTGAACCAGAAGATCTGCGCCCGGGTCTTTGCCGCCACCATCTGCGTCGGTTTGTCTTCGGCGTTCAGTATCAGGAAATCGTCCGCCTCCTGCCGTTCGGTGATGCGCGCCTTCATCGCGGCATAGTTCTCAAAGCTGCCGTGACGGTCGAGGTGGTCGGGAGTGATGTTCAGCACCAGCGCAATCCAGGGATGGAACTGCTCGATCGTCTCAAGCTGAAAGCTCGACACCTCAAGCACATCGAGAAACCCATCCTTGCTCTCAGGCACCAGGTCGATCACGGGAATGCCGATGTTTCCGCCAACCAGGGTCGGCAAGCCTGCGTCTTTCAGAATCTTCCCAATCAGCGTCGTAGTGGTCGTCTTGCCGTTGGAGCCAGTGATAGCGACGACGCGTCCCTTCAGGAAGCGGCTCGCCAACTCCAACTCGCCGATGACCGGCATACCATAGCCGATCACCTGTTTCACTTCAGGCGTGTCGAGCGGAACGCCAGGCGAGATGACGATAAGGTCCTGGCGGCGGAACGTCAGCAGGCCGTGGCCGCCGCTTTCAACCATGATGCCCGCATCGAGCAGCGCGGGGATCTCCTTCGCCAGCGTCACCGCGCTGCGCGAATCGGAGACCGTTACTCTTGCGCCTTGCTTACGCAGAAATAGGGCCGCTGCAATTCCCGACTTCCCCAACCCGACGACCAGTACGCGTTTATTCTTCAGTTCCATGGCTGTTCAATCAGACCACATCTTTCAGCGCAGCTTCAACGTCGTCAGCGCCAGCAGCGCGAAGATGAGCGCCAGAATCCAGAACCGCGCAATGACCTTCGACTCCGACCAGCCCAGAAGCTCGAAGTGATGATGCAACGGGGCCATCTTGAATATCCGCTTCCCGTTACGCAGCTTGTAGCTGCCCACCTGCAACATCACGCTGACAGCTTCGAGAATGAAGACGCCGCCGATAAACGGCAACAGCAGCTCCTGCTTGATCACCACTGCGACTGTACCGATGGCACCGCCCAGCGCAAGCGAGCCGACGTCGCCCATAAATATCTCCGCCGGGTGTGCGTTGTACCAGAGAAAGCCGATGCTCGCCCCGACCATCGCCCCGCAAAAGATCGTAAGCTCGCTGACCAGCGGCATGCGCTGCAGCTCAAGATAATCGGAGAAGACTACATGTCCGCTGACGTAGGTCAGCACCGTCAACGCACCCGCCGCGATGATCGTGCATCCGATGGCAAGGCCGTCGAGACCATCCGTGAGGTTCACCGCATTGCTGGAGAACGAGATCACCAGCATCACAAAAGCGATGAACGGTAGAAATGCCAGCCAGTGCAGGTGCGGGATGTGGCCCATCCAGTCCCACACCAGGTCGGGACGGAAGCGCTTGAGGAACGGAAACATCAGCTTGGTCGAGTAGTTGCCATGCATCTCCAGACGCAGCAGAGCAATAGCGACACCCGCGCTTGCCAGCAGTTGCAGGCCGAGCTTTGCGCGCGCCGTCAGGCCAAGATTCCTGCGATGCACCACCTTGATGTAATCGTCGGCGAATCCAATGGCGCCAAAGGCCAGCGTCGAGAGCATCACGACCCACACAAAGGGGTTCGACAGATCGGACCACAGCAGCGTCGGCACCAGGATGGAGATGCAGATCAGTACGCCGCCCATCGTTGGCGTACCGCTCTTCTTCTGGTGCGACTGCGGCCCTTCTTCGCGGATGTACTGGCCGATCTGGAACTCGCGCAACCGCTCGATAACGTACGGCCCAATCAGCAGACCGATCAGCAGGGCCGTGAGGCTCGCAAAGACCGTACGAAAGGTCAGGTAGCGGAAGATGCGAAACAGGCGAAAGTAAGGAAACAGTTTCTGATACAGCAGCCAATAGAGCAAGACATCCGCCTTCGATAAAAATCCGCAGAGTATGCGGGCCGTCGTCGCAACCGGCCGCAGGATAGCCGTATCTTAACAGGCCACCGGCGCGGACTCTTGTGACTTTTTGCAACCGGAACCAAAGTTCATTCCCGCTACTCGCCGAGGCACTCCAGCGCGCGCTCCAGCCGGACGCCGCGCGAAGCCTTCAACAGAACGACGTCGCCGGGCCTAAGATTGGTCTTCAGCCATACTCCAGCCTCCTCGGGTGTCGCGACGTAATGCGCCTCTTCTCCTGCGCGACTCACTGCATCTACCAGGGCCGCGGCGTGGCCGCGTACTCCGATGATTGTCGAGACGCCGCGCTCAGCCATCCGCGCGCCACACGCTGCATGAAGCGCATCCGCTTCAGGGCCAAGCTCCAGCATCTCTCCCGCGACGACAATGTGCCGTGAACCGGGCATCGCCATCAGCGCATCCACCATTGCATCCAACGCGCGCGGGTTGGAGTTGTAACAGTCGTTGATCAGCGCCGCTCCATGCCACGAGACGACCTCGCCGCGCTTGTCTCCCGGCTCAAGCCCCTCCAGTGCCGCGGCGCACACCTTCAAGCTGATTCCGCTGCGCAAACCGACGGCAATCGCAGCTAGTGCGTTAAGAACATTGTGCCGCCCCAGCAGCTTCAGATGGACAGGTTCGCGATCGGTAGCAACGACAGCCTCGAAGCGTATTCCTTCCAGTCCCGCCTCTTCAATCTGTTCGGCGCGAACCTGCGCCCCGGCTTCAGTGCCGTAGAAGATCGCACGGCCGCCCATGCCCTTGCCGAACTCCTTCACGTAGGGATCGTCGAAGTTGAGTATGGCGATGCCATCGGCAGGGAGAGACTCCACCAGTTCATACTTCGCGCGCGCGATGCCAGCCAGCCCGTCGGCAAAGAACTCCATGTGCACGGGCGCAACGTTCGAGACAACGGCCCAGTTTGGCTCGGCAATCTTCGCCAGCGCCGCAATCTCTCCAGCGTGGTTCATGCCCATCTCGATGACAGCGACCTCGTGCTCGCGTTCCAGCTTCAGCAATTGCAGTGGAAGTCCAAAGGCATTGTTCAGATTGCCAGCCGATTTCAGAACGCGGAACTTCGCGCTTAGTACCTGCGCAACGGCCTCTTTGGTCGTCGTCTTGCCAGCAGAGCCCGTGACGCCAATCACCCTGCCGCCCCAGTCCTTTCTCACTGCATGAGCAAGCCGCTGCAACGCAAGCAATACGCAGTCGTCGCACTCCGATACGCACAGCAGTTTGGTCACGTCGACTCCAGATGGCACGATCCACCGATTGCTGACTACGGCAGCAACGGCGCCATCTGCTAACGCTGCGGCAACATAGTCGTGGCCATCGAACCGTTCGCCCTTGACGGCAAAAAAGAGGTCGCCAGCGTCGATGGTCCGCGAATCGATCGAGTAGCCAAGGGCCTCTGCGTGGGTATCGAAGTCTCCTTCAGCGTGAATCCAGTCGGCAATCTGGCCGAGCGTCAGCTTCATTCCATCTCCTTGAGTACGCACGTGGCGACAGCAACATCGTCGAAGGGGATTGCGCCTGTCTTCAGCACCTGCACCTTCTCATGTCCTTTGCCCGCGATCAAGACAATGTCGCCTTTGCGTGCGGAGCGAACCGCAATCTCAATCGCCTTCGCGCGATCTTCTTCCACAATGCACTCTGTGCCCGTCTCCTTCACACCGGCCAGCGCCTCCGCAATGATTGCGCCGGGTTCTTCGCTGCGGGGGTTGTCGCTGGTGAGAACGACGAGGTCACTTCCCTCTCCTGCGGCGCGTCCCATGCGCGGACGCTTGGTGCGGTCGCGGTCTCCTCCACAACCGAACAGAGTAATGACGCGGCCACCGCTGTCCTTCTCAAGATCGCGCGCCAATGCAATCAGGTTTTGCAACGCGTCGTCGGTATGCGCATAGTCGACGACAACCGTGACACCATTCGCCGAAGGCACAACCTCGAAGCGGCCCGGGACCTGTGCCCCCGCATCCGCAGCCTTGACGATTTCATCCAGCGAAAGACCGCGTCCCCATGCCGCCGCGCTTGCGGCCAGCAGGTTGTAAACATTCACGCGGCCACTAAGCGGGGAACGAACCTCTGCCGCGCCAACTGGCGTCAGCATGCGAAAAGATGTCTCACCCGCGCGCATGCGGATATTCTCCGCGCAGAAGTCGGCACGCGCATCCACCCCATAGCGCACCACCTGCGAGCGTTCCATGCCCGAAGCGAGCCTTTGTCCATAGCTGTCATCGACGTTCAACACAGCTAAGCGCGGCGGTGGCGTCCCTACACCATCAAACAGACGCGCCTTCGCCGCAAAGTAATTCTCCATCGTGACGTGATAGTCCAGGTGGTCCTGCGTGAGATTGGTGAAGATGGCAACGTCGACCGGAAGCCCCCACACGCGCTCCTGCTCAAGCGCGTGGCTGGACATCTCCATCACAGCTTCGCTGGCGCCAGCCTTTACACCGTCCCTAAACAGCTCCAGAACATCGCGCGACTCCGGAGTGGTATGCGGCGATTCGCGCACCATGTCTGCCACATGTGTCTCAATCGTTCCAATCAGCACGCACTTGCGTCCAACGCTGCGCAGTATCGCCTCCAGCAGAAACGCAGTCGTCGTCTTGCCGTTTGTGCCCGTCACCGCGCTTAGCGCCATGTGCGATTGCGGATGATTGAAGATCGCCGAACTCGCCTCGGCCAGCGCACGGCGTCCATGCTCAACCAACGCAATGGCCAGTTCAGGACGCTCGCGATGCAACCTGTCGTAGACGTCGCGCGTGTCTGTCATCACTCCCGCCGCGCCAGCAGCAAGAGCTGCGCCGATATAGCGGTTTCCATCCACACTACCGCCGCGCATGGCGACAAACAAATCGTCGCACTGAACACGGCGCGAATCGTACTGCACGTTCGCAATCTCCGCCTCGGAGGAGACACACTCCAACGCCGTCACATCGCGCAGCACAGTATTCCAGTTCATACTCCCCGATTCTAAGCGGTTTCGGTGCAGAGAAATTCACCCTGTCTATCGCACGAAGCGGACAACGACTTCGGTCCCGGCGGGCACCGTCGTTCCTGCGGCAGGCGCTTGGTCCCGCGCCAGTCCGCTTCCGGCGGCCTGCACGCGCAACCCAAGGGCGTCAGCCTTCTCCACAACCGTGCGCAACGAAAGCCCCGCGAACGATGGCACCTGCACATGATGGCTCGCATCGACCACAACGCCGTTCCCTGCCTGAACACTGGAGACTGCGGCAACAGGCGGCGGCAACTTCGCCGATGCACTCTCGGCAGCGCCGTTGCTTTCAGATTGGAACGCCGCAACAACCTTCGCAGGCAGCAACTCTGCCAGCTTCGACTTCTTTTCCGAAGAACTTGCCGATGAAGTCTTGTTCGCCGCAGCGACGGAGTTTGCGGCTCCCGACTCAGCTTTCACATCCCCGGGCGTCCTCAGCGGATCGTCGGCAGGAAGGTCGTTGATGTCCGCAAACATCTTGTTGATATCGGTGCTTCTGTCTTCGATGTTGTCGTCGACAAGATGATTTGTGGCGACGTTGACCTGTGCCTTCGGTTGCTTCAGGGGCTGATCGTGCGGTACGCCAAGGTACTCGAGCACGTGCTGCGTCACCTCTGCGAAGACAGGCGCGCTCGTCTCGGCCCCGTAGCGCGAACCTACCGTCGGCGTGTCGATAATCACGGCAACCGAGATTGCAGGGCTGCTGACCGGGGCGAAGCCTGCAAAGCTCGCAACCAGCTTCGTATGCGAGTACGTGTGCGTAACCGGATCAACCTTCTGTGCGGTTCCCGTCTTGCCACCCGCGCTGTAACCGTTCAGCGCAGCTTTTTTTCCAGTCCCTTCCACCACGATGCCCTGCATCATGCTGCGCATCTTCGCAGAGGTCATCTCCGTGATCACGCGGCGCGAGCCATCGGGGAGCTGCGCGGGCAGTTGATTTACCGGACGAAAAGCAATCGGCGTCAACCGCGGGTCGCCCTTCACTCGGTCGGTCGACTTCAACAGAATGTGCGGAGGCATGTAAACTCCGCCATTGGCGATCGCGCTGACCATCGTCACCAACTGCACCGGAGTGACGCCGATCTCCTGCCCGATCGCCAGCGAAAGAATGCTGGTCGCGTCCCACTTCTTCGGCTTGCGCAGCAACCCGCGCGTCTCGCTGGGAAGCTCGATCCCCGAGCGGTCTCCAAAGCCGAAGGCGCGGATGTAGTCATAGAACTTCTGATTGCCGAGCTTCAGCGCCATCTTCGCCGCGCCGACGTCGCTCGAATGCTCGAGCGCATACTGCACCGTAACGACGCCGAAATGGTCCGACTTGTCGTCATGCAGAGTGCGACCGTACATCGTCATCGCGCCATTCTGGCAGTCGACCATGTCGGTCGGCTTCACACCCGCCCCGTCGATTGCAGCAGCGTAGGTCAGCAGCTTGAAGGTCGAGCCCGGCTCGTAGACGTCGCTTACGGCAAGGTTCTTCAGCACGCTCGCGTCCATGTGACGCTGGTCGTTTGGATTGAAGCGCGGTGAGATCGCCAGCGCGAGAATCTGCCCGGTGTGCGGGTCCTGCACCACCACCGTGCCGTGCGCCGCCTTCATCTTCTCCATCTGCGCGTCCAGCGCACGCTCGGCGATGTATTGAATGTTCGCGTCGATGGACAGCACAAGGTTCTCGCCCGGCATCGGCTGGCTCTCTTCGCTGTCGTACACATGACGCTTGGCGTCGATCGCAGTCAACACATGGCCCGGCGTGCCATGCATCTCGTCGTCGAACATGCGTTCGATCCCGCCCAGCCCCGTGTCGTCGGTGCCCACATAGCCCAGCACCTGCGCGGCAAGATCGTTGTTTGGATAGAAACGCTTGAACTCCTTTTGGAAGTAGACGCCTTTCAGGTTCAGCTCTCGAACACGAGTCGCCGTCTCCGCATCCAGACGGCGCGCCACCCATGCGAAGTTACGCGAAGCGTTGAAGCGCGCAAGCATCTGCGGCTCCGAGGTAAAGCTATCGCGCGGGTCGGCGTGCACGATCTTCGCCAGTATCTGCGCGGTATTCTCGCGGTTCTCGCCAAGTTCGCTCGGCACTGCGTAGACGCTGTCGACGAGCACCGTCATCGCCAACTCTTTCAGATTGCGGTCATACAGCACGCCGCGGCGTGGGGCCACTTCAAACGTTCTTTGCTGTTGCTTTGCCGCGCGCTCAACAAAGTCGCTGTGCCGGATCACCTGAAGCCATACCAGCCGCAGTCCAATCGCCGATGTCCAGAGGCAGAAAAAAAGCGCCACATAGACGAACCGGATTCTCCTGATCGGAGCGGTCAACGTCTGTCGCGGCGCGTTATTCATCCCTGTCCTGCTTTTTTGACTTATCGGTTCGATACTGCCGGGCCCGTGAAACTCCTGATGAGAAGGTTACTGAGCAACCAGCGCGGGAGCGTTCGACTGCGCCAGTACAGCTCCGGCGGGCATCACGCTTCCATCGGGGCGGACAACCTGTCCGGGTTGCGGCGCGTCGAGACCAAGCTGCTTCGCGATCTTGTCGATGCGCTCCGGGTCGGTCAACTGCGCCTGCGAGAGGCGAAGCTGGCGGTTCTCCTCGCGCAACTGCTCCACCTGGGTCTTCTGCGCTTCCACCTTGTAGCCAATCTCGATCGCCAGAAAGTGTTGCCAGACGTAGACCATCACCAGCAGAAAGAGCATACCCATCGCAATGGAGAACTGGCGCATCTCGCGGCGGCGCTCCGGGTCGTCGGCCTTCACCAGACGTGTGTTGTCGATGTGCTTGGCGAAGAAGACCTCCGGCGTCGGTCCGCGGCGGGCCTTGCGCTGCGCGTCGAACAGTTCGCGATTGCGCTCCGCCAGCGACTGCGTGCGGCGCTGCGGGGCTGCCTTGCCCATCATCTCGATCTGCTGTCCTGCCACCACCGTTGCTGCCATCGCACACCTCTTACCGTTTTCTTCGTGCTGCGCTCCTCAATACGAAACCGGGCCGGGATCGTTATAGGAGGAAGGGACTTTTTCTTGCTGGGTTGTCTTTCGCCTGAAAGAACGGTGGGACAACCCCGGCCCGATCACCTGTGCTTCAAAACCTTTGCCGCCGCCCGCATCTTCGCACTTCGCGATCGCGGGTTCCTGCTCTCTTCGTCTTCGCCGGCTACCACCGGCTTCTTCGTCAAAACTTCCAGAACACCCTCGCGCGCCGCCTCGCGGAACGCGTCCTTCACGAGTCTGTCTTCCAGCGAGTGAAAGCTGATCAGCACCAGCCTTCCTCCCGGCTTCAGCAGAGATGGCGCGCTCTCAAGCAGCGTCCTGATCTCTCCCAGCTCGTCGTTCACTCGAATTCGAAGCGCTTGAAAGGTCCTGGTCGCCGGATGAATCTTGTCGCCTTTCATTGATGGGGCCGCGGCCGATACCACTCTGGCTAACTCCGCCGTCGTTGTAATCGGCCGGGCCCGCACAATGGCTCTGGCGATTCTCCGCGACCTCCTTTCCTCTCCGAATTCGTAAATCAGGTTGGCGAGTTCGTTTTCGTCCTCCTGATTTACCACTTGCTCGGCCGTCTCCCCCGCGCGCGTATCCATCCGCATGTCCAAGGGTCCGTCGGCCCGAAAACTGAATCCTCTGTGCGCCTCGTCGAGCTGCAGACTGCTGACTCCAAAGTCTGCTAGCAGGCCGTCCAGACTTCCCGGATCGATCTCGCTGGCTGCTTCTGAAAACGCCTTCGGCACTAACCGAACCGTAGGCATCTCCGCGCCCAACTCCTCGCGAAGGGCTTCGAGCCTTGCCGTAGCCAGCGCCATGGCTTCAGGGTCGCGATCGAACCCGATCAGCGTTCCCTTCGGGCCCAGTCTCCTCGCAATCTCCGACGAATGCCCAGCGAGGCCCAGCGTGGCATCGGCTACAACGCCGCCTGGCCGCACATTGAGGTACTCCAAAACTTCATCTAAAAGAACCGGCACATGCTGCGGTTTGCTCATCTCTTCCCCGCCCTTGTGCTGCCCCTGGGGGCCAACTTCCAGTTACAGACCAAACTCCGACAGAGCCATCTTTTCGGCCTCGGTCATCGGCTGCGTATCCAGCTCGGCCTTGAACGAATCGTGGTTCACTACTTCCAGAAACGTCTGCGATCCCAGCACCACCACATCGCCTACAACCTTTGCCGACTCTCGCAGGATCTGCGGCAACAACAACCGGCCCTGCGCGTCCATCTCTGCCATCTGGCCGTAGTAGTTCGTTACGTCCAGAAACTTCTTCTTCGCCGGGTTCATGGAGGGGATCGCGGCCAGCTTCTCCTCGATCTTTTCCCACTCCTTCAGCGGATAAACCTCTGCCCGCTTCCCGTCCTTGCTGGTGATGTAAAACTGAGGCCCGTACAGCTCATCCACCCGGCGCTTGAAGTCGGCAGGAAGTTTTAATCTGCCTTTCTCGTCAACGCGCGTTGGGTGATTTCCGCGAAACATGACAACCTCGATACCCTTCCCAGCCAAACCGTCCGGAGGTGCTGCCCGAGGAGTAAACTTTCCCTAAATCTTGCTTGGGATGGTCCGTTTCACTCCACTTTTGACCACTTCCATCCACATCCTCCCCCACCCAAAGCCCGCTGTAAAGCGGTAATTTGTGCAACTTAGGGGTGATTCCCACAATGGGTTGTGGATAACTCAGCGAATTGGGTTAGCCAATAATATAACCACTACAGGTTGTGTTTATGGAGTCGGTTCCCGCCTTGGGAGTTACTTGTGCGCAGCAAGGCCGATTTGATAGGCGAAATAAAGGCGAATATCCGCCTCCGCCGCCTTACGGGCACGCTTCTCAATTCTTAGGATGTCGCCTTGATATTGGGCCGCTATCGGACGCCAGTCGGCGATGTCTGCTTTTCCACCCGCTTTTTTCGGAGCAGCCAGAGCAAGTACCAGAGCACGGCAAGGTTGATCAAGAGCAGGCTCAGGCGAAACCAGTTTGGGTGACGAGCAAGCTCGAAGAGCTCCCACGGCAGAAAGGACACCGTCAGGCCGAGCGTTAGATACTCGGCCCACACCTTTTCGAGTACCAGGCCAATTCCCTCCGTCAACGCCAGCGCCGAATAGGCGAAGGTCGCGAACCCAATCTGCTTGAGCCGGTGGGCGTCGATCAGGTCTACTTTTTCCAGCAACAGGTTGACGAACCGGCTCTCCTGGTCGAACTTCAGGGCGGTCGTCAGTTTGAGGACCTCATCGGCGAGGTCCTTGTGCAGCAGATGGATGGCCCCGATACCCAGGGCAAAGAACAACAGGGCCTTGCCCAGCTTGAAGAGCCCGATAAGCAGCAGACCACGGTCGCGGTGATGTGCCTTCGGCGTACTCATCTCGATTGGCATATCGGCCCATCGGTGCTCTGTCGTGATCTCGGTCTGCATCCTG
>JAFDVV010000059.1:26431-42717 GCA_018268775.1 Acidobacteriota bacterium
CGTGGCAGAGACGAACCCTCAGGAATGTTTTGCCAGGACCTGCTCCATCATCTTCTTCAGATACGGCCGCGCCTTGCTCAAGGCAGCCTCCGCAGTCAGCCCATACCGCGCGCGGAGGGCTTCCACCTTGCCATGCTCGATAAAGCTATCGGGCCAGCCGATACGAACCACCGGGACGGCGAGTTCGAGGTCGCTCAGGGTCTCGATCACGGCCGATCCAAATCCGCCGGCAAGCACATGGTCCTCAAGCGTAATCAGCAGGCCGCACCGCGAGCCAAAATCCGCAACGCACTGTCTGTCCACCGGCTTGGCAAAACGCGGGTTGATCACCGCGGCGGAGAACCCTTCGTTCTCCAGCATCTCCTTCAACCGAACAGCTTCGGGAAGCATGGCGCCGAGGCCGAGAATCGCAATGTCCGCTCGCCCCGGATCGCTCACCACCTCGGCCTTGCCAATCTCAAGCGCAACCGGCTCCGGCTTGGGAGTCGCACCCGGCCCCGTCCCGCGCGGGTAGCGGATCGCCGATGGCCCATCGTGAAGCATAGCCGTGTACATCATGTCCTGAAGCTCGTCTTCATCCTTTGGGACCATGTGGATGATGTTCGGTACGCTGCGAAGGTAGCTGATATCGAAGAGGCCGTGATGCGTCGGGCCATCGTCGCCGCTCAGTCCGCCACGGTCCATGCAGAAGACGACGGGAAGGTTCTGCAACGCAACGTCGTGAACGACCGGGTCGAAGGCCCTCTGCAGGAACGTCGAATAGATGGCGCAGAAGGGCTTGTACCCCTTGGTCGCCATACCTGCCGCAAAGATGACGGCATGTTCCTCGGCGATCCCGACGTCGAAGTAGCGCGTGGGGTGGTGCGGCCGGAAGAGATCGAGGGCCGTCCCATTGGGCATCGCCGCTGTGATGGCGACGACCTTGTCGTTTCTGTTGGCCAGCTTCGTCAGGCTCTCGGCAAATATCTCCGAGTAGGTCTTCTGCCCCGCCGATTTGGTCTCGCCGGACTCCGGATCGTAGGGCCCCAGGCCGTGAAATTTCTTCTGCTTCTCCAGCGCCGGCTGGAAGCCGCGGCCCTTCTGGGTAATGGCATGGAGCACGACAGGCTTGTTCTGCTGCTTGAGAAACTTGAAGGTCTCGATCAGCAGCGGCATATTGTGACCGTCAATGGGGCCATAGTAGCTAAGGCCAAACTCCTCGAAGAGCATGCCCGGGCCTATCAGACCCTTCGCAGCCTCCTCCACCTTGCGCGCGACGTGGCGGGCGGCCTTGCCGCCGAAGCGTTCAATCAAGCTGGCGGCCTTGTCGTGCCAGCCGCTGAAGGTTTCGTTGGCGGTGATCTTGTGGAAGTACTCGGCGATCGCGCCCACGTTCTTGTCGATCGACCAGTCGTTGTCGTTGAGCACGACGATCAACCGGCGCGTCTGGGCAGCGATATTGTTCAGCGCTTCAAACGAGATTCCATTGGTAAATGCGGCATCCCCAGCCAGGGCAACAACGTGCTCTTTGCCGCCTGCCAGATCGCGCGCGACCGCCATGCCCAATGCCGCACTGAGCGCTGTCCCGGCGTGCCCCGCGCCGTAGCTGTCATGCTCGCTCTCCGTGCGCAGCATAAAGCCGTTCAACCCGTCGGGCTGGCGGATAGTGTGAAAGCGCTCTTCGCGCCCCGTCAGCAGCTTATGAACGTAGGCCTGATGGCTCACATCGAAGACAAAGCTGTCGGAAGGAGTGTCGAAGACATAGTGCATGGCGATCGTAAGTTCGACCACGCCCAGGTTCGGGCCGATATGCCCGCCCGTCTTCGCCACGCCGGTAATCAGACGCTCGCGTATCTCCTCGGCGAGCCTCTCCAGCTCCACCATCGATAGCTTTTTAACGTCTGCCGGCGATTTGATTCTTTCTAAAATCCCGTCCATCAGTCCCTGCTTCCGCCACGCCTCTCGGGTAGAGACGACGTCGCGCCCGCCTCATCGAGATTCTTCACGATCTCTCTGGCAGCAATCGTTTAAGTATAGCAATCGACGGCGCATTCGCCCGTCTGCTACCAGACCGGACGACGTCCGGCGTTGTGAGCAGGCCAGTTACAAAGACAGGGTCTGGGGACAGGAGGTTAAATCTGCGAATACGGAAGCGGACTCAGAATCAGGTTGTCGATATTGCTCACAATCGCCTCGAAGCTGTATCGCGGGTCTGCCGAGAGCTTCTTCCAGTCAGGGTCGTTCCTGAACTTGTCCCATCCGGCATTGAGCGCCTCGATGTCCGAAAAGCTGAGCATGTAGGTCAGCTTCGGCAGGTTCGGGCCAACCAGGCCGTCGCCGTAGAAGACCGACGTGCATCCGGCTTTCCGGAATATCTCGAACTCGCCGTGATGAAACATCTCGACCTTGCGAACGTGATCTCCCGGCGTGGGGCTTTCGTACGTGCGCAGTTGAAATATCCGCTTGCCCTTCTGCGCCGTCGATGCAGGCACCGTCAGCTTCGGCCAGCCCTCGAATGCCTTCAGCAGCGTGCTCTCCACACGCTCGAATCCAGGCTCCTTCGCCGGCGCGCTCCAGAATGGCTCCGCGGCCTTCATGAACTCGCTGTCGTTTGCCAGCAGCAGATCGACATTGGCCACGGTCCCGAGAGACAAGCCGGGTATCAGGACGTAATACGCCGGCGTCTGCGGGCCGAAATCCACACGGAAGACGCCCACAGGTGAAAGTCCCAGCCGGTTCAGCGCGGGAATCATCGCCGCAAAAAATTGGTCCGCCAGCTTCGTCTGCGGGCCGCTGCGGAAGCTGTACTTGCGAAGCTGATAGTACTCGCGAGCGCCTGCTGCCGCCTGTGCATGTGCCGCCGTCGCAACCGGTGCTGCCGAAGCTGCAAGCGCAGCCTTGAGGAAGTTTCTGCGTTTCACGGGAGTCTCCTGAGTCGTCTCAAACGATTCGCTGCAAGTCTAGCAAAATGTTGAACCGAAGCTCGCCTACTCGGGCATTGGTAGTGGGTCAGTTTGAATATCTCCGGCTACTAAAGCACGCCGTCATTCTGAGGCGTAGCCGAAGAATCCCTGTAGTTGAAATTCCGGCCATGGAGGAAAATGCTGAGATTCTTCGCTACGCTCAGAATGACAGCCCAACAACCGAACTGATCCCATTACTCGGACATCCCCTCAAGCACCGTCTCGCTCACTGGCTCCGTGCCAAACTCGCCCTCCCAACGCGCGACGACGACTGACGCCAGACAGTTGCCCACCACATTCACCGTTGTCCGCGCCATATCGGCAAGGGCATCCACTCCCAGCAGGACGAAGATCGGCTCCGTGGGAAGCCCGAAGGTCGAGGCAGTTGCCAGCAGCACCACCAGCGTGGCGCGCGGAACCCCGGCCACACCCTTGCTGGTCAGCATCAACGTCCCCATCATCATGACCTGCTGTCCGATCGAGAGATGAATCCCAGCGGCCTGGGCGACGAAGAGACTGGCCGCCGCAAGGTACAGCGTCGATCCGTCGAGGTTGAAGCTGTAACCCGCCGGTATCACAAAGGCCACAATGCGCCGCGGAACGCCGAGCGCCTCCATCGCCTCCATCGCACGAGGCAGCGCCGCCTCGCTGGTGGCCGTGGCGAAGGCAATCGTCGCCGGTTCCGCGACCGCTGCAAGAAAACGCCGGACGGGAACTCCAGCGATGATCGCCACTGGCAGCAACACCAGAAGCCCGAATGCGGTCAACGCTCCATAAACGGTGAGCAGCAGTTTGCCCAGGTTTGCCAGCACCCCCAGCCCCATATGGCCGACGGTAAAGGCCATGGCGGCACCCACCCCCACGGGGGCGAAGTACATGACGACGTTCGTGAACCGGAACATCACCTCGCTCAGGCTCTCGCAGAGATGGAGCACAGGGGCGCGCTTCGCTTCACTCAACCCCGCCAGCGCAATACCGAACAAGACAGCGAACACAGCGACCTGAAGTATCTGCCCGTCGGCGACCGACTTGGCGATGTTCTCGGGAAAGACATGGATCAGAAACTCCTGCCAGTGCGCCGCAGGCGGCCCTGCCTGTGGAACATCTGTTGCGGACACCGCGACCGGCACCGACAGCCCGACACCGGCCCGGCTGATATTGATCGCCAGCAGGCCGACGACCAGCGCCAGCGTGGTAAGTACCTCAAAGTAGACGAGGCTCTTGATGCCCATGCGCCCTACGCTCTTCAAATCGCCATGACCGGCGATGCCGGTGACAAGCGTCGCAAGAATCAACGGCGCGACGATCGCCTTGATCAGACGCAGAAAGATGTCGCTCAGAAAGCGGAGCGACACTGCGACACGCGGCGCATCGAATCCAAGCTCGGCCCCGGCAACCATCGCGACAAATATCCACGGTGTCAGGGTGCGGCGTCTGGCCGCAAATGCCGCGAACAACAGAATCCCGAGCCAGCGAAGCGCCGCTGCGGCATGGTGCCCGGTGCTGAAGGAAGCGACCGCAACGCCACTGGCCAGCAACACCGCCGCCCCTCCGGCGATGAGACGATCTCGATTTCCGCTATCCACTCCGCGAAGCATACCGCACTCAGGTGCAAAAAATGCCCTGTCGTACAGCAAAGACCTCTCAAAGTATGCTCGCGTTTGACCCGGAATTTCCTATGGCGGATTTGCGGTATAAAGGGCTTTCACCAGTTACGCAGCGGTGACATTTCGTAAGGGACCGGGCTCCGTCTAACGTACAGAGAGCCGCCATCCGCGCGGAATGAAGGAACGGCCCGGCACCAGACTCCCCCTGTGTCGATGGAAGCATCCAGTTCGAGGTCTGTCATGCCTAAACGAAACAAAACAGGCTATGTGCGTCTTCTTGCCGTCGTGGCTTCGCTGACGGCCGGCATCTGCCCGCTCTATGCCCAGACGCCTGCGGCATCGCTCGACGGGCTTAGCCAGAAGCCCGCGGTTGTCAGTCCCATCACCCAGCCCAATCTCTCGCCGGGAGTCATCATGCTGATGGAGCTCGAAGGAAGATTTGCGCAGGCTGTCGCCGAGGGTGGAGGCAGGGCCTTTGCAAGCTGGTTCGCCGACGATGCCCTCACGCTCAACAACGGCCAGCAGGCCGTCATGGGACGCGCCGCCATCGCCGCCAGGGCGCTGTGGGATCCGAAGGTATACCAGTTGACCTGGGTACCGGAGGGCGCGCAGATGGGACCGTCCAACGACATGGGGTTTACCTGGGGCCACTACGAAGGCAGATCGAAGGACCAAAATGGGAATCCAGTTGTGATCTCCGGACGCTACATCACGGTATGGAAGAAAATGCCTGACGGAACGTGGAAAGTGGCTCTGGATGCGAGCGCGAACGAGCCTCCCGAAAAGGGTGAATGCTGTGCCGTTCCAAAACCTTAGCCGGTTCGCTACACCAAAAGTTGGAGTGCGGCACACCATAACGGTCTCCTACCATCGATGTGGAAGATGAACGCTCTTTTAGTCAAAGACGAAGCGCTCCGGAACCAGGCCCTCGAGCAATATGAGGTGCTCAATCCGGCGAACGATCCCGTGTTGGACGAGATCGTTCGACTCGCTGCGCAACTGTGCGATGTTCCAGTCGCGGTGGTGTGCCTGGTCGGTCAGGACCGTCTGTGGCTGAAGGCACGCTTTGGCGTCGAAGTTGGAGACGTCGCCGTCGGAAGCCTGCCCTGCGAGATGACGATTCAGGGCGACACAATTTACGAGATTCCGGATGCGCGGCTGAACCAGGAGTTCGCACCCGACGGCATCATCCTGGAACGTCGTCCTTATCGCTTTTACGCAGGCGCGCCGCTGGCCACTCCTGCCGGTGTCAACATCGGTACGCTTGCCGTGCTCGACCATGGCCCGCGGCGGCTTACCGGCGCGCAACTGGACGCTCTCGGCATCCTCAGCCGCCAGGTGATCACCCGTCTGGAACTGAACGGACGCATGCGGCAGATGGACCGCGCCGCCCGTTCGCAGCGCAGGATCGAGTCGGCGCTCACCGTCGAAAGAAACTTCGTCTCCGCGGTACTCGACACGGTGGGCGCGCTGGTCGCGGTCTTCGATACGGCCGGCCGCATCGTTCGCTTCAACCGCGCCTGCGAGATGGCCTCGGGCTATGACTTCGCCACGCTGGTGGGCCGCTACACATGGGACCGCCTGATTCCCCGGCACGAGATCCCGGAGGCCATCGAGACCTTTGAGCGCCTGCGCAGCGGATCGTTCCCCGCAGCATTTGAAAATCAGTGGCTGAACCGCGACGGCAGCCTCAGGAGGATTGCCTGGTCAGCAACGGCGCTGAAGGACGCACAGGACCAGGTGGCGTTCATCATCGCCACAGGCATCGACGTCACCACGCAGCGCGCGGCAGAGGCGACGCTGCGCGAAAGCGAAGCGCGGTACAGGCAGTTGGTCGAAGGCTCACTGGGCATGGTCTTTACCCACGATATGAAGGGCCGCCTGCTCTCGCTGAACGCTTATGGGGCGGAGACGCTTGGCCGTACCGTGGACGAGATGGTGGGCAGCCCCCTGGCACGGTTCGTTCCTGCCGACCGCAGGCCTGCAATCGACGACTACCTGAAAGCGATCGCCGACAGCGGCGAGGCGCAGGGCATGCTCTACCTCGAAGACACCGACGGCGAAACGCGCGTCGTCGCCTACAGAAACAAGCTGATCGAATCGCCCGGACGGACGCCGTATGTCCTCGGGTTTGGCGTCGACATTACGGAGCAGGTCCGCGCCGAAGGAAGATTGCGCAACCTCACTCGTCAGTCGGACTCCATCCTCGAGTCGGTCGGCGACGGCATCTACTGTATCGACCTCGACGGCCAGGTGACGGTGGTCAACGCAGCCGCCGCGCAGATGCTCGGATATCGCCAGGAAGAGATGCTTGGCCGCGTGATGCACGATCTGGTCCATCACACACGGCCTGACGGCACACCCTACCCCAGCGACGAATCGCCCATCCGCAAGAGCCTTTCAAACTTCGGCACGACGCGCGTCACCGATGAGGTCTTCTGGCGCAAGGACGGTACCAGCTTTCCGGTCGAGTACGTTGCGCGTCCTTTGATCGACACCAGTACGAGCGAAAGCGGCGAAGCTCGCGCCATTGGGGTGGTTGTGGCATTTACAGATACAACGGAACGCAGGGCCCTGGACCGGATGAAGGACGAGTTCATCTCGACGGTCTCTCATGAACTACGTACGCCTTTGACATCGCTGCGCGGAGCGCTTGGGCTGCTGGCTGGCGGCGCGCTCGAAGCGCGGCCGGAAAAATCGCGCCAGATGCTTGAGATCGCCATCAACAATACCGACCGGCTGGTCCGGCTGGTCAACGACATTCTCGACCTGGAAAGGATCTCCAGTGGCAAGAGCGAGCTGCACTCGACGCTGACCAGCGCCGAAGACCTGCTGCGCAAGGCGGTCGGCATACAACAGGCCAGCGTGCCGCGACCCAACGCGCGCATCTTCTACGCAGCCAACGGAGTCAGCGTCTGGGCCGACCCCGACCGCGTCGTTCAGGCCCTGAACAGCCTGCTCTCGAATGCAATCAAGTTCTCGCCGCCGGGAGGAGAGATACATCTCACCGCCCGCAACCTCGACGACCACGAGGCACTGATCGAGGTCAGCGACAAGGGCCAGGGCATCCCCGAAGACAAGCTGGAGCACATCTTCGACCGCTTCCAGCAGGGTGACGCCTCCGACACGCGCACACTTGGCGGCACAGGGTTGGGGCTGGCAATCTGCCGCAGCATCGTCAACCAGCACGGCGGACGCATCTGGGCCACCAGCAGCCCTGGCAACGGCACAACCTTCCACTTCACCCTGCCGACAAAGCCGCGCACTAATCTGCGCTAAAAGATCTAATGCGGCGCTACAGCCCAGTTCTCCAGCCGAAGCCCCTGTACGCGGGAAAACTCGCGAACATTGGCGGTCACGACCGTAAGGTCACGCCGGAGCGCCTGTCCTGCAATAAGCGTATCGAATGGTCCGATCGTCTTACCTTCCGACTCAAGTGCCGCGCGAATGGCACCGGCGCTCCGTGAATCTTCCTCGTCGAAATTTAAAACCTCAAGCGGTCCCGTAAGCAACAACTCCACCAGGCGACGGTTGACATCGGGCTTTTCGCTCTTGTCGACGCCATACCACAGCTCAAAGCTGGTGACGGACGACACAAACATCTCAGCCCGCCGTTTTGCCAGCGATTGGAATCGATCACGAACCCTGGCAGGCCTTCCGCGCATAATTTCCACACAGACGTTCGTGTCGAGCAAGTACATTCAGAAGACCTTCCGCACCGGCATCCTGGGTTGATTCCTACCCTTTTTCATAAACGACGGATCGTGCAGATCATCCATTTGATGGAACCATGCCTCAATATCCGTCGATATGGGTTCAAGCAGAATGCCTTTACCGACGCGGCGAACCTTGACTGAGTCACCGGGAAGGCGAAATTCCATCGGCAGTCTTACAGCCTGACTGCGCCCATTGCGGAAGAGCTTAGCAGTGGAACTCATTGTCACCTCCTGATGATATCTACCATAGAGTATATATCATCAGGAAGTCTCGAATGCCATCTAGCTACTCGTCGTTCTCGCGCAGCTTTGCAAGCACGCCAAAGTCCTCGAGCGTCGTGGTGTCTCCCTTGACCTCGCCCGTCGTTGCCAGCTCACGAAGCAGGCGTCGCATGATCTTGCCGCTCCGGGTCTTGGGCAAGGTGTCGGTAAAGCGCACGTCGTCGGGCCTGGCCAGCGCGCCGATCTCCTTAGCGACCCACTGACGAAGCTCCTGCTTCAGCTCTTCCGAGACCTGATGACCGTGCTCGAGCGTGACAAAGGCGCAGATGGATTGCCCCTTGAGATCGTCAGGCCGGCCAACGACAGCGGCCTCTGCCACCTTGGGGTGCGCCACAAGCGCCGACTCGACCTCTGCCGTGCCGAGGCGATGACCGCTGACATTCAGCACGTCGTCCACGCGTCCCATCAGCCAGAAGTAGCCGTCCGCGTCGCGCCTTGCACCGTCGCCTGTAAAGTAGCTCCCCGGAATCTCGCTGAAGTACGCCTGCTGGTATCGCTCCGGGTTTCCGTAGACCGTGCGCGCCAGCGAAGGCCACGGCGTCCGAAAGACAAGCAGGCCGCCCTGTCCATCCGGAACGGGCTTGCCCTCTTTTGTAACCACCTCGGGCACAATTCCAAAGAACGGTCGCGTCGCCGACCCCGGCTTTGCGGCAACGGCCCCTGGAACCGGGGCGATCATGATGGCGCCCGTCTCGGTCTGCCAGTAGGTATCGACGATGGGGCAACGCTCCTTGCCAATCTCGCGATGGAACCACATCCACGCCTCGGGGTTGATCGGCTCGCCGACCGTGCCCAGCAGACGCAGCGAGCTCAGCGAGTACTTCCGCACCCACTCGACGCCCCACTTCGTAAACGCGCGGATCGCCGTGGGAGCCGTGTAGAAGATCGTCACCTTGTGGTCGTCGATGATCTTCCAGAAACGGTCGTTCTCCGGCCAGTTGGGCGCGCCCTCGTACATCATCACAGTCGCGCCGTTCTGCAGCGGGCCGTAGACCACGTAGCTGTGCCCGGTCACCCAGCCGATATCGGCGGTACACCAGTACACGTCGTTCTCTTGCAGGTCGAAGGTGTACTTGGTGGTCAGATAGGTCTGCACCGCATAGCCGCCCGTCGTATGCACCAGTCCCTTGGGCTTGCCTGTCGTGCCCGAGGTGTACAGCAGGTAGAGCGGGTCTTCCGCGTCCATCGGCTCCGCCGGACACTCTTTCTCCGCCGTGAGCATCGACTCGTCCCACCACACGTCGCGGCCTTCCTGCATGTTCACGGGCGACCCGCTGCGGCGGTAGACGACCACGTGCTTGACCGTGGGACACTTCGTCAGCGCCTCGTCGACGATCTTCTTGAGCTGAATCTCCGTCCCGCGACGGTACGACGTGTCCTGCGTAATGACCGCCACGCAACTGGAGTCGTTGACGCGGTCGACGATCGCATGCGCGGCGAAGCCTCCGAAGACCACCGAGTGCACCGCGCCGATGCGCGCGCAGGCCAGTAGAGCGATCGCCAGCTCCGGGCACATGCCCATGTAGATGGCGATGCGATCGCCCTTGCGAATCCCCAGGTTCTTCAGCACATTGGCAAAGCGCTGCACCTCGACGTGCAGGTCGCCGTAGGTCAACCGGCGGACTTCGCCCGGTTCTCCCTCCCACAGCAGCGCCACCTTGTCGCGACGCGCACCCTGCGCATGGCGGTCGACGCAGTTGTGCGAGAGATTCAGCTTACCGCCAACAAACCACTTCGCCCCAAGGGCGGAGCCATCGGGGCCAGGCTCAAGCACCTTCGTCCATCGTGTAAACCAGTCCAGCTCCGAGGCCGCCTCGGCCCAGAACTCCTCAGGCTTCTCCACGCTGCGGCGGTACATCTGCTCATACTGGTCGAGACTCGCGATGTGCGCCTTTGAGCGAAACTCCTTCGAGGGCTCAAAGACCCTGTTCTCCCGCAGATTCGAATCCAGATTGGCTTTTTCTTCTGTACTCACCGTCACGTACGACCCTCCATGTATTTTTTTTCACCATAAACGTTACGCTACGCCGCGCACGACGGGCAAACGTCCTGGACGATGAGACGAAATAATGGACAGATTTTTTACTGCAACAGGCCGACGGCCGCATCGGTCATGGCCGTGATACCCGTCCTCAGCGCAGGCTCCGGAAGAGGAGCGAAGTGGTCCGAGTGCAGCGAAGGCAATTGCAGCCCCTTTGTCCGATACTCGGCAACCTGCTTCGGGTCGTCGGCTCCCAGCCAGAAGATGACATAGGGAATCTTGCCGCCATCGCCGAAGAACCCGAAGT
Organism: Acidobacteriota bacterium; assembly: GCA_018268775.1. GTDB lineage: Bacteria > Acidobacteriota > Terriglobia > Terriglobales > Acidobacteriaceae > Edaphobacter. The sequence continues at coordinate 37,267 of JAFDVV010000059.1, forward strand.
CCTCGCTTCCCATGATTGGCTTGACCTCGATGACATGTTCAGCGCCCAGCTTTGCGGCAAACAGCTTTTGCAGTCGCTCGGATAACGCAGGGTCGTTGATCGTCGCCGGGGTCGACTCGTGTTCGAGCACGGTCACGATGGGCATATGGTCTTCCGGAACTCCGGCAGCGATGGCGACGCCCTTAGCCGTGCGCTTCACACCCGCGATGATGGTCTGCCTCACATCTTCGCTGTAGGCGCGGGTCGTAAGCTCCAGCTTCACCTCGTCGGGGATGATGTTCCGCTTCGTGCCGCCATGGATTTGCCCAACGGTGACAACGGCCGGCTGCTGCGGAGGCACCGAGCGGCTCACGATCGTCTGCAACTGGGTGATGAACTCGCCCGCCATCATGATCGGGTCTTTGCCTGCCTCGGGTGCCGAGCCATGGCTTCCAATGCCGCGCATCACAACATCGATCGACGTGGAGCTCGCCAACGCAGGCCCCGGCACGACTGCCACCTGCCCGGCGGAAAAAGCCGCGTCGTGCAGCGCAATCGCCATGTCCGGCTTCCCGAAGCGCTCGTACAGGTGGTCGTCCATCATGGCCTTCGCGCCGTCGATGGTCTCCTCGCTCGGCTGACCCACGAGCATCAGCGTGCCGTGCCATTTGCCCTTGAGTTCGGCCATGGCCCGCGCCACGCCGATCAAGGTGGTCACGTGGATGTCATGCCCGCAGGCGTGCATCACGCCTACCTCCTGCCCAGCCGGATTGGTGGAGCGCACCTTGCTCGCATAGGGGAGTCCCGTGGCCTCCGTCACCGGCAACGCATCCATGTCCGCGCGGATCAGCAGCGTTGGCCCCGCCCCGTTTTTGAGTACGCCGACCACGCCATACGCCTGCGAGCCGTCGTAATAACGGCCCACGCGCTCTGTCACGGTGTAACCGGCCTTGCGAAGCTCCTCGGCGACAAAGGCCGAGGTCTTCACCTCGTGGTGCGAAAGCTCCGGAGCGGCATGGAGCGCCTTGTACGTCGTCACCAGTCCGGGCAGTTGCCGGTCCACAAACGAGGTCACGTCCTGTGCCATGACCGGCACCGCAAGCACACAACATCCCGCCAACACGCATTGAAGCTTCATCCGGGCCACCGTCCTTTGCCACCCCATGATGTCACACGTCCGCACACGGGATACAACACACAAGCCATGGCCACTACAATCGTGTCCAGCATGAACAATTCCACGCTCTTCTGGTCCATCGGCTTCGGGTTCTTCTTCGGCTTTGCCTTTGGGGTGGGCTGCGCCCTCGCTGTGATGTACTCGATCTACATGGGTGGCTACCGGGCCGCTGTCCGCGAATCGCAGATGCAGGAGCCTCCCGAGCGCTATCGTCAGGCGCTGCAAAAGCTCAACGGCAGGCCCGCCGCATAAGCCTCAGCCGCGCGCCGCCAGCAGGGCCTTCAGCTCCTTGACCTCTGCCGTCAGGGCCTGGATGTCGCGCAGTATCTCGCGGCGCTGACGTCCACCAAGCAGAGGGTCCGCCTGCTCCACAAAGAAGTTTCCGCTCGGTTCCAGCACGCACTGCTCGACCTCGGAGTAGTCTCGGAGACCCTGCTTATGAAGCACTGTCTTCAGCTCGATCTCCGTCAGCGCCTCCTTCTTCATCGCGCCCCAATCGACCTTGCCATGCCGGATCAACACTGTCTGACTCCCCTCAAGCGCCTCGTTTACCTTCGGAAGCCGGTACAGCACCCGGGTCAACAGGTAGTTGATCGTCAGCAATGAAAGAACACCGATGATTCCGCCTGTGACCGTATTGTCGTCGCCGATGATCGAGTTCTGCACCGTGTTCGAAAGACACAACAGCACGACGAGGTCGAACGGGTTCAATTGGGCCAGTTCACGCTTTCCGAACATCCGGAGAAAAACGATCAGGCAGAGGTAGACGATGACGGGCCGCAAGACCTTCTCCAGCAGCGGAAGATGCAGATGAAACATGCTTTCAATCAAAGAAACGCTCCTTTCGAATCCAAGGCCGCCGCGACCCGCTTTTTTGCCTATGCGTACCGTTTCAGATGCCACTGCCATGCGCTGGCAACGATCGCGTCCAGTTCACCGAACTTCGGCTGCCAGCCCAGCTCAGCCTTAATCTTGTCCGAACTCGCCACTAGCACGGCAGGGTCGCCGGGCCTGCGGTCAAGCTCCTCGACTGCGATCGGCTTGCCAGTGACACGCTGAACGGAATCGATCACCTCGCGCACGGTAAACCCTTGCCCGTTGCCGATGTTGTAGATCAAACGGCTGCGGTCCGTCAGAGCCGCCAGCGCCAGAAAGTGCGCCTCCGCGAGATCGCGGACGTGGATGTAGTCGCGGACGCAGGTGCCGTCCTTAGTCGGGTAGTCCGTGCCGAAGATCTTGATATTTGCGCGCCGTCCCATTGCGACATCCAGAATCAGCGGGATCAGATGCGACTCCGGCTCGTGCGCCTCGCCATAGCCCTCAATCGCGCCCGCGACGTTGAAGTAGCGAAGACTTGCGTAGCGGAAGCCGCGGCTGCGGTTCATCCAGGTCAGCATCTGCTCCACCAGCAGCTTGCTCTCGCCGTAGGCGTTTGTTGGCAGAAGCCGGGCGTCCTCTGTAATGGGCGTGCTCAACGGCTCTCCGTAACAGGCTGCGGTCGAGCTGAAGACCAGCTTGTCGTGCCCTGTCGCCAGCATTGCCTCCAGCAGGGTCAGCGTCGACATGGTGTTGTTGCGGAAGTACAGCTCGGGAATCTTCATGCTCTCGCCCGCCTCTATCAGGGCGGCAAAGTGCATCACGCCATCGAAACGGCCTTCGCGAAGCGTCGCTTCGACGAGCGAACGGTCGGCCAGGTCGCCCTCGACCAGAGAAGCTGCCGCAGGCAGTGCTCCAGGCTTACTGTGGCAAAAATTATCGAAGACCGTTACCTTATGGCCCGCGTCCAGCAGGAGCCGGGTTACGGTACCTCCGATATAACCCGCGCCGCCTGTCACTAAGATGTTCATTCCATGCTCCTTTTCCGTTCAAATGCCTACCACGAAAGTACCAGTGTCAACCGGGTGCGGTTGCGGCACTATACTTGCAGTAGTGGATTGGCAGAGCCCCGTTTGAGAGACTGGAATGGACTCCCAATTGCATGGCCCTGCTGCAACCTTTTACGCAATACTTTCCGTCTGTCTTGATAAAGCTGCGTGACGACCGGTAAAACTCCGCCGTCGGTATTGTTGCACTGAGTTGGCTGGCCTTGGCCATCCGCTCCGAAAGGAACTCCCTTCGAGGGGTCCACGTTTCCCTGAAACCGGTCCAGTATCTGTTCCCCGACCGGTCTTAATCTTCCGCCTCCCCGCGAGACGGCGACTAAGGACTTTTTATGGCTAAGCCTCTTCGCACCGACGATCCCGCCCCGCAGAGTATGCAGTTTTCGCACTTCGGTGTGCTCAACGATGGCAATCAGAGCAAGGGTTCGCTCTTTACCTCGATCACTCTCAATATCGTCATCGCCGTGGTCGTCTGCATCGTCGGCGCCGCGGCCAAGAAGACGATGGACAGGCGCCACAAGCTGACGGAGCTCAGCATCGCGCCGATCCCCAAGGAAGTTGAGCCGATCAAGCCGAAGATCATCCCCAAGCCGCTGCCCCCGGTTCCCGTCGTCAAGGTTGAGCCCCCCAAGATCAAGATGCCGGACATCAAGGTTCCGGAGCCGCCAAAGCTGCCTGAGATCAAGATGGCGCAGCCAGCTCCCGTGGTTCTGCCTGCTCCTCCGAAGCAGGTCATCGCGCCGCCCGCGCCGAAGGTCGTCTCGCTGGCCCATGCTGAGGCCGCATCCGTCGTCAACAACTCGCAGCATCCCGCGCCTGTTGCGCTCGGACAGGCCAACAACCCCATCGCCCCGTCGAACCGCCCCGCTACCTCGGCCATCAACCTTGGCCAACGCGGCATGGCTGGAATGCCCGCTTCAAACTCCGGTTCAGGCCCGGCGGCGACCGCCGTTCACCTCGGTTCGGGATCGCCCAACAGCCAGAACATGGCCGGTAACGGAGCGCATGCAGTACAGGGGGTCAAACTCGGTGTGACTGGCGGAACCGGTCCAATGAACGCCCCCGGCCGCGTGGCTGGCCCGGTCAACCTGGGACAGACGCAGCAGGTGGCGATGCCTCGGCCCACAGCGCCGTCGGCGGCCGTCGCCAAGGCCCCCAAGGTGCTCTTCAAGCCCCGCCCGGAGTACACGGCTGAGGCCATCAAGATGCACATCGAAGGCACGGTTTCCGTCAGGCTTCGTGTCTCTTCGACAGGTGCGGTTCATGTACTGGGAGTGACCAGCGACCTGGGCCACGGTCTCGGCGATTCGGCCATCCGGGCGGTCGAGGCCACCCGGTTTTCGCCCGCTACCGATGCCGCAGGCAATCCAGTCGATTGGGAGGGCGTCGTCAATGTGGCCTTCCAGCTTGCCGGATAAGTTACCTGTTTTCAGCTTTGGATTGTGCTTCAATGTATGCGTCGGTAGCATCTAGACTTAACTCAAGGATGACCAAAACGTCACCGCAGGAGCTTTGAACCATGAAATTCCACCTCCCCGTAGCCGGTCTCACACTGGCACTCCTGGCAACCGGCTTCACGGCCCAGTCAGCCCACGGCCTTCCGCTGCTCGGAAAAAAGAAGACGGACAAGGACATCCTTCCATCGCGGAAATTGACAGCGAGCCAGAACCAGCTCATCGACAAGGCGATCGCTCGAGAGAAAGAGGTCGTCAAAACGGTCAAGGAACGCGCCCCTCTGGTCGAGACCTACATTCAGAACATGCGTCCGGACGATGCGCTGGGCCAGGTTCCCGAATCCGACCAGCACTTTCTGAGCCGCGTCGAGTTCGCCCGGGTAATCGGCAGCGAAAACTATCAGATCAACAAGGAGACGTCGGAAGGGACGAAGGGCGGCGGCAAGTTCGGCTTCTTCAAGAACTCTCTTTCGGCGATCACCGGTCTGGGAAGCAGCCTGCACCTCAGCTTCAATGAGGCTGGCTTTATCCAGATGCTGCTGATGGATTCGAACGACTTCGACCGTCAGCACTACGCCTTCGGCTACGTCCGCAACGAGTTCCTGGGTACCACCCCGACCGCCGTCTTCGACGTGACGCCAAGCAACGGCAAGCGCGCCTATGGCCGCTTCTTCGGCCGCATCTGGATTGAGACGCGCGGCGGTAATGTTGTTCGCTTCAACGGCAACTTCGCCGGCACGGAGAAGGACAGCAAAGAGTTCTATCACTTCGATAGCTGGCGCACCAACGTGCAGCCGGACCTCTGGCTGCCGACCTCCTTCTACGTTGAGGAGAGCGACTCCAAGAGCGTGACCCGCACCCTCAAATTCAAGGCCATCAACCACATCTGGGGATACGTCCTCAAGGTTCCGCAGAAGGAGTCCGAGAACACCTCGATGGATGTTGTCGGAGCGACCGACGT
>JAFDVV010000005.1:0-9025 GCA_018268775.1 Acidobacteriota bacterium
TTTCTTGTGGATTGCCGCGCATCGCGCGAGTGCGGAGGCGGTTCCGCGCGCGGCTGTAACAGCTTCAGCGGCTTCGCTACCCGACTCGCCGGGCGCTTCATTTGAAGCCGCAACCGGTTTCAGCAGCTCGAATGCGGGCGCGGCGGCGTGGCCGTGGCAGACAAATGGGGCCGGCCCCAAGCCGATGGCGCTGCCGCGGATAAAGTTCATCTCCGCCGGTCAGCCTGCGCCGAAGCAAAAGGCGGTCGACAAGGTTGAACTTGGACTGCGCGAGTCTGTCACTCCGTTCAGTGTGGTCGGCTGGGTCGCTTCAGCAACGTGGTCGCAACTGATCAACTCAAGCCCAAACTACGGTACCAACGGCCAGGCCTTTGCGCAACGATTTGGAGCGGCAGCGGCCCTGAATGTGAGCAAAGAGATCTTCTCCGACGCGGTGCTTGCTACGGCTTTCCACCAGGACCCTCGCTACTACCAGCTAGGCCCGAGTCACAAGTTCATCAACCGTGGAATCTATGCCGCGACCAGACCCATCGTCGGTCGCACCGATAGCGGACGCACGATCCCCAACTACGCCTTCATTCTGGGCACTGGCGGTGCCGCAGCCCTGACGCATACCTACTACCCGGAACGCGACATCACGCCAGGACAGGTGATGCAGACCTGGGCCACCTCCCTTGGCGGCAGCGCTGTAGGCTACCTGCTGTCGGAGTTCGGTGGAGACGTTATCGGGTGGTTGCACGTCAGAAAGCATGAGTGACTTGTTCCAACGGAGCTCCCCGCCTGAGACAAGGAAGATATCCGATGATGTGCCGGGCCCTGAGCGTGGGGCTGTTGCTCTCGCTGGCGACTGCCATGGGGCAGATGCGGGCAGGCCCCGCAGCCGACCCAGCGGACGATCAGCCTCCTGCTGTGCCTGCGGCCAGAACTCTGCTTCCGAAGCCTGCTGGTCCAGCCGACGGAGGTTCGGACCTGCCCGATGCTCCGAGCACGACGGGGGCGCAGCAGGACAACGTGGTTGCCGTAGCCAAAGCTGCGTTGAAAGAAACCGGCAGAGACCGCGAGCCATGCAATCTCGTCGCCGCTCTGGGGCTGATTTACTTCGACCCCAACCGCGTTGACACCCCCAGGCCGCGTTGCAGCGAGCTGGTCTATCCCTACCAGCGCTTTCTCAGTACGAATGTCGCTATTCCACTTAATTGGAAGCAGAAGGGCTACCTGGCGGCGCACTATACGACCGACCCCGCAAGCCTGGGCACAATCGCCGGAATCTCCGCCATCAATATTGCGGCAGACCCCGACACTGCCTACGGCCCCGGCATGAAGGGGTTCGGCAAGCTGGCTGGCATCAGCATTCTGCAAAATGCAACCGCCGAGTTCTTCGGCACCTTCGCCGTGCCCGCGCTCACACACCAGGATCCTCGCTACTACCGCATGCCCGGCCGCCCGCTCGGCAAGCGGATCCTCTATTCTGTCAGCCGCACCATCATCTCCCGCGATGACGGAGGCAAGACGGTCCCCAACTATGGCACTCTTGCGGCTTATCCCATCGTGGCCGAGCTGAGCAACCTGTACGTCCCGGGGATCGGGAGCGACGGCGCTTCCACGGTGAAACGCATCGCCACCGGATTCGCACTCGACCCCGTCAATAATCTGGTGAATGAGTTTCTGCCCGACGTAGCCCGGCACGTCCATATACGTGTCATCTTCGCCCAGCAAATTCTGAACAACATCGCCGCCACGCAGGGCGGGCTTCCGTAAAAATGGCCGCTTTGCGCCACACTGGCCGGGTAGAAATGACGCGTCGACGGCCTTGATCTCCATTTGTCGATACAACTTAGGTATCCGCTCGGTTGCACTTCAATACCATTCAATGCAGATTTTCGCCGTTCGCTTCCTTAACCTTCGGTTAACTCCGCCCGCTGAGTACGCTTTAAGAGGTTCAAGTCCCTGTTTCTCATCTATTTAACAGATGCAGAGGTTTGAGCCATGGCGCTCGTTTGCGAGCACCGGCAGCCGAACGGCTGTTGAAAGATTTAGAGGAACCATCAGGAGACAGAAACGCATATGGCAAAGTCCGCGAAGTTGGCCGAAAAGGCCCTTACGTATGGAGCAAAGGCCGCCTGGGCCGTGTTCGACAAACTGAACTCGATCTCGCCCAACCCCAGCTTTACCCCCAAGTGGAGCGACAAGCCCCTCCTGAAGTCCTACCAGAAAGAGAAGCCCCCGCTGGGCTGGCCCCGCACGACCGACTCCCTTTGCCCCAAGTGCATCCCTGAGATCCGCCAGCAGATCGTGGACGGCAAGCTGCCTCACGAGATCCTGCTCAACGAGAAGGTCGGCGAGATCAAGGCGCAGATCATCGAGCGCGACGGCAAGATCCTGATGGTGAAGGACTGCCCCATCCACGGCCACTTCGAGGACGTCATGTCCATCGACCCGCCGATGATGAAGCACCTCGAAGACGTCTTCCCGGGCCGCGACATCCGCGCCCACAACGATGAGAAGCTGCACAACCACGGCACCTCGACCGTGACGCACGGTCGCGGCTCGGTGCTTACCATCGACCTGACCAACCGCTGCAACATGATGTGCGACCCCTGCTTCATGGACGCCAACCAGGTCGGCTTCGTCCACGAACTGACGTGGGACGAGATCAAGACCATGCTCGACAACGCGATCACCATCAAGCCGCGTCGTCAGATGAGCGTTCAGTTCTCCGGTGGCGAGCCCACGCTGTCGCCGTACTTCCTCGACGCCGTCGCCTATGCCCGCAAGGTCGGTTACAACTCCGTGCAGGCCGCAACCAACGGCATCGAGTTCGCGAAGTCGAAGGAGTTCGCGAAAGCCGCTGCTGAGGCTGGTCTGCGCTACGCCTACCTTCAGTTCGACGGTATCGGCAACGCCGCCAACTCGCACCGCAAGGTCGGCAATGCGTTCGATGTGAAGCTCCAGGCGATCCACAACCTGCACGAGGCCGGCGTCGACATCGTTCCGGTAACGACGATCGTCAACGGCATCAACAACGAGCAGGTTGGCCGCATCATCGAGTTCGCGCTCGACAACCCAAAGAAGATCAACTTTCTCTCGTTCCAGCCCGTGTCCTTCACTGGCCGCGACGAAGAGATCTCGGACGAGCGCCGCACGGCGCAGCGCTACACGCTGTCGCACCTCGCGCACGACATCCGCAACCAGACTGGCCTCGGCGAATCGACCCGCGACTGGTTCCCGATCTCGTTCATGTCCACCTTCTCCGACTGGGCCGACCTTGTCCACGGACCGGAGCACGACTGGGGCCAGCTCTCCTGCGGCTGCCACCCGAACTGCGGTATCGGCATGGCGCTGATGATCGACAAGGAGACCAAGGAAGCGGTCCCCGTCACCAGCTTCCTCGACGCTGTACAGCTTGCGAAGGACGTCGCCCGCATCAACGACGCCGCCCGCGGCAAGTTCCTCTCCATCGTTGGCGTCTCGCTTGCGCTGCTTCGCAACTACAACCCTTCGAATGCTCCGACGCACTTCAAGATCGTCGACCTGCTGCAGAAGTTCGACAAGTGCTTCGGCGCCACCGGCCGCAACTACGGCAAGGTGACTGGCGACCGCACCATGGCCGATATCGAGAAGCGCCGCGCCGACCGCTGGAACTTCCTCTTCATCGCCGGCATGTGGTTCCAGGACCTGTTCAACTACGACTTCCGCCGCACCGAGCAGTGCATCATCCCCTATGCCACGCAGGAGGGCGAGATCAGCTTCTGCGCCTACAACACAGGCGTGGGCTGGAGGAACATCATCGAGAAGATGCACATGACCGCCACCCTCACCAAGTGGTACGAGGAGCACGGCCGTCACGAGATCTTCGCCGGCGGCAAGAAGGTCGGTCTGGAGCGCGAGGCGAAGTACGACCTCGTCCTGAACGAGGCGCACGTGAACTCGGCGGCGAACGACACCTTCGAGAAGAGCGGCATCGCCAAGAACGCCCGCGAAGAGAAGATCCGGGCGCGCGACGCGAAGATCAAGCAGGACGCCGAAAACGCGAAGATGGCCAAGCTCTACCGCAAGGAGATCCTCAAGGAGCAGGAGCAGCCCGGCTTCATCTCGCTCGGCGAGATCAAGGCAGCCCCCGCACCCGCGAAGGTCGAGTCGGAAGAGACCGTCGCAGGGGACTAACCATCCAGACAGACGCGCCTACGGCGCAGAACAACAATAAAGGCCGCCAGCAATGGCGGCCTTTATTGTTTACCCGGCAATCAGCAGGTCAGCGGTTCAAATCTGCTCATCGGCTCCATTTCCTTTCGTATCAATCCATGCAAAATCAACGATGTGTCGCCGATGGCCGCAGATACTTTGCGTACTGATTCATGTAGGGCGCCATGTCTTCGTACTGGTCGACGGCGATGAAGTTGACGCCCGCAGCGATCGCGGCTTTCCAGCGCGGGACGACGGCAGCCATGGATCCGAAGTTGTAGTCGGTGCCCCATCCCTGGTTCTTCGCGGGGTCGAAGCCGTCGAGGGTGTAGAAGCGGATCCAGAAGCCAAGTTTGTGCGCGTGGTCCACGAGGGCCCGCAGGCGGCGGTTGTCCGCATCGGTCCAGTCGCCCGCGCGGCTTGCGCCGCCCTCTTCGACGACGTACCAGGAGTTGTTCCACCAGCGCCGGTAGGTAGTCGGATGCTCGGTCAGAAGCTCTTCAGGAGAGATGGTCGCCTCGCGATGGTAGAGATCCTGCTTTGTGGCTGCGTTGATGTTCGTGGCATGGGCTGAGCCAAAGAGCCGCAACTTCGCTCCAACGGGCACGTCGGTGTAGAAGACCTTCTCCTGCTCGTCGGAGTCTTCGGTGATGGCGAGGATCGGGCGGCGTTCGATAGGCGAAAGCACTCGTGGGTCGGCTGTCTTTGTCGCCGTGGAAAGCCACGGCTCGTACTCGCCCAGCAACTGCCATACTGCCCTGAGCAGCTCAGGTTGGGTGGTCTTGAAGTCGAAGTGGAGCACGATGAGCGGCCACTGCTCCGTCTTGTGTTCGGCGAGCGCCTTTTCAACGATAGGGCGCACCTGGTCGAAGAAGTATGCACGGAGCGTGGGTGCAGTCCCATCGGGCGTCTCAGTGTGCGTGACCACCACGCGGCCTTTGTGCGTCGCGGGGTCGACATACCACGCAAGGTCCTGCTCGATGGAGACGGGAAAGCCGGAGTTGAGCGCGCGCCGCACGTGGTCGCCGGGGTAGCAGTTATGCGCGTCGAGGATAGGCTGATTGTGATTGAGAAAATCGAGGTCGGCCTTCTGCGCGTGAGCTGCGGGAGCGGCGAGAAATGTGGTGAGCAAGAGCGCGATTGGAAGCCGGACACGAAGCATCGGTGTAGTTTCTCCTCGGCAACGTTATAGAGAACGGCGCTGTCGATGGCAAGCGCCGGGCGGTCTTGAACGAATGAATCCACAAGGAACCCGATTTGGTACAGGTTATCCACGGAAATTTAACCTGAAGGGCTGTAAAAGGGTTGATTGGCGCGGCTTCAAACCGCATACTCCAAATAGATTTCAGCTTCTGCTATGAAAGACGGTTGCCTGCGAGACGCCAACGTGACCCGATATAGCCGTCAAGACGCGCTTCGTATCCTGCACCTGCATACGCGACAGATTGCGTCGTGGGAGCGGGCAGGGCTGATCTCTCCCACGGAACAATACTCGTTTGAAGAGTTGGGACAGCTTCGAACCTTGCGCGATCTGCAGTCGAGCGCGGCCAAGGCACGGACCCGGATTACCGCGGAGAGCATTCGCGCCTCTGTTGAGGCGATGCAACGAGCGGCCGGTCTGCGCAACCCGCTGTCGGAGGCCTCGGCGGTACGTCGCGGTTCGCGGCTGACGTTTCGGCATCACGGCGCGCTGCTCGATCCGTTGACGCAGCAGTTGGTCTTCGACTTCGATGCGCTGTCGAGCCCGCGGCTGGAGATCGTCCACGGCGACGAGCAGAAGATGGCGAATCCTTCTCAACGGGTGGCGGATGTTCAGGAGATGTTTCTCCGCGCGGTCCAGATGGAAGAGAACCCGGCGACGGTCTCGCACGCGATCGAGCTCTATGAGGTGATCCTCTCCGTTCAGCCCGAGCACGCACCCGCATTGATCAACCTGGGTACGATCCACTACAACATGCGGCAGTTTACGCAGGCCGAAAAGCTCTATCGCCACGCTACGAAAGCCGACCCCGAGTATGCGCTGGCCTTCTTCGATCTTGGCAACGTGCTGGATGAGATGCAGCAGCTGACCGAGGCGATTGTTGCCTATCAGAAAGCGGTCGCTCTGGTTCCGCAGTATGCCGACGCGCACTACAACCTGGCGCTTGCTTACGAGCGGCAGGGCCATCGGCGCAGGGCGCTGCGCCACTGGCTGACGTATGTGCGTCTCGACCCTGTTGGGCCGTGGGCCAGCCATGCCAAAGACCAGGCGCGGAAGATCATGAAGTCGGAGAAGCTCTCCATCGTGAGCCGTCGAGGCCGCCTCGTTCGCGCGGGCTGAATAAACAAAGGCAAATACTGAGATTCTTCGCCTGCGGCTCAGAATGACGAGCTACAAAGTGAGCTTTGCGATCGTCGCCAGTTGCATAAAGCTGGTTCCTTCGTAGATCTTTCCGATCTTGGCATCGCGATAGAGCTTTTCCACTGGATAGTCCTTCACAAAGCCTGAGCCGCCGTAGACCTCCACGGCGAGCGACGCAACGCGTTCGGCGACCTGCGAAGCAAAGTACTTGCACATGGCGGCCTCTTTCAGAAACTCCTGCCCGGCGTCCTTAAGACGAGCTGCGTTATAGACGAGCAGGCGTGCGGCTTCGATCTCCGTTGCCATCTCCGCGAGTTGGAACTGCATGGCCTGGAATTCGACGATCGGTTTGCCGAACTGCCTGCGTTCCCTGGCCCATTGAACGGCATGTCCCCAGGCGCCCTGGGCGAGGCCGAGCATCTGCGCGCCGATGCCGATGCGCCCTTCGTTCAGGGTTTCGATGGCAATCTTGTAGCCTTTGCCCGGCTCCCCAAGGACTCGCGAGGCAGGAACGACGCAGTCGCGGAAGACCAGCTCGCATGTGCTCGAGGCGCGTATGCCGAGCTTGTCCTCCTTCCTGCCGAGTGAGAACCCAGGCGTGTCCTTTTCGACGAGAAAGGCCGTTATGCCCTTGTAGCCGGCAGCGCGGTCGATGGTTGCGAAGACGATGAAGAGGCCAGCCTCTTTCGCATTGGTGATCCAGAGCTTCTGCCCGTTGAGGATGTAGTTGTCTCCCTGCATGGCTGCACGAGTTTCAAGGGCGAAGGCGTCGGAGCCGGAACCCGCCTCGCTGAGCGCATAAGCCCCAATCGTGTTTGAGGACAACAGCGACAGATATTTTTTCTTCTGCTCCTCGTTTGCCCAGCGGGCAAGGGCATTGATGCAGAGCGTATTCTGCACGTCGACGAGAACACCCACAGCGGGGTCGACCGCCGAGATCTCCTCGACAGCGAGGATTGCCTCGAAGAAGGTTCCACCCGAGCCGCCATACCGTTCGGGAATTCCGATCCCCATCAGGCCAAGCGAGAATAGCTGCCGAAGCAGCCCTGTGTTCATCTGCTGCGCCTCATCCATCTGACGGACGAGAGGCGCGATCTCCTTGGCGGCAAAGTCGCGCACCATATCGCGAAACATCCGCTCATCTTCGCTCAAATGGGTGAGCGCGGACCGATGTTGATCGAGCATCTGTGGCTCCCGGGTATTCAATTCAATCGCGAAGTAGCGAGTCTAACATTCGGCGCTGCCGGAATGAATGGATGTTCTCAATCTATTGAGCGAGCGGAGGTTCTACACTGGTAGTGCACGCCAGCGAACGAATGACAAAGAAATCTCATATGGCTCCGCGAGCGCCTCTGCCTTTTCTGGGGCTGGCCTGCGCAGTCGGCGTCTCCACCATGTATTACAACCAGCCGTTGCTGGAGGAGATCGGCCACACCTACGGGACTGCGGCCGGCCACACCGGTTTTGTAGCGGTAGCAACGCAGGTGGGATACGCAATCGGGTTGCTTTTCTTTGTCCCATTGGGCGATGTGCTGGAGCGCCGCGCGCTGATGATGCGCATGTATGCGGCCGTGGCCGTAGGGCTTCTGCTGGTATCGGTGGCACCAACGCTTGCCTGGATGCTTCTTGGGTCTGTGGCGATCGGCGCTCTCTCGTCGGTAACACATGTGGTGCTGCCGATCGCGCCTGACCTGGTAAGCCATGAGGAGCGGGGCCGCGCCATCGGCACGGTGATGACAGGGCTGCTGCTCGGGATACTGCTGGCGCGTACCTTCGCGGGCTGGGTCAGTCATATTCACGGCTGGCGATATGTCTTTGTCGTGGCCGCGGTGATGAACGCGGTCTTCGTCCCCCTGCTGTGGCGCATTATGCCAAAGCTGCCTCCCAAACAGGAGATCAGGTACGGCGATGCGATGCGCTCACTGTGGACGCTCTATCGCGGACAGCCGCTGTTGCGGGAGTCGGGACAGGTCGGCGGGCTGGTGTTTGCGTCGTTCAGTTGCTTCTGGACCACGCTGGCGTTCCTGCTGGGCAGCCATTATCACCTCGGTGCCGGCGTTGCCGGGACCTTCGGTTTGGTTGGAGCAGCGGGCGCATTGGTGGCCCCGCTCTCCGGCAGGCTCTCGGACAAGCACGGTTCGCGCTGGGTGCTATCGGTGGGAATGATTCTGCTGACGGCCTCGTACCTCTTTCTTTGGGGACAGGAGCGTATACATATTCCAATCGTCTGGCATATCGTGGCCCTCACCGTGGGGGTGGTTGTGCTCGATGTCGGAGCGCAGATGTGCCAGGTCGCCAACCAGACGCGGATCTTCGGACTGGACCGCTCGGCGCGTAGCCGTCTGAACACGGTATACATGACGATATTTTTCGTTGGAGGCGCCGCAGGCTCGGCCCTGGCCACGATTGCATGGGTCCACTGGCAGTGGAATGGGGTCTGCGGACTGGCAATCGGTCTGATGTTGCTCGCCGGGGCCCGTCATGCCATGGGACGGCGCAATG
>JAFDVV010000005.1:9055-57666 GCA_018268775.1 Acidobacteriota bacterium
GCGAGGCAGGGATCGAACCTGCAACCCCGAGCTTAGAAGGCTCGTGCTCTATCCGATTGAGCTACTCGCCCACACCTGGCCGAAGCGTCCCGCTTCGATGGGCTGCTTCCTGTCTTCATTCTAAATGAGCGATGTGCGGCGGCGTCCGCACTAAAGCCTAATTCACTGCGAAGGCACGGCTGCGAAGGAGCGTGGCAACGTCGTTCAGGGCCGCTCCCCAATTCTGTTCGGCGGCTTCGCGGGTGTGTCCCGCTGCCTTGATGTAAAGGCTGATGGCGAAGCCCTCCTGTGGGCCGGTCAGGTCCACAAGCGCGGGCCGCAGTACGCACTCCAGCACCGAGTAGTGATGGTCGAGTGGTGTTGCCAGTCGCGCGATCCGGTGCATGAGTTGCTCGTGCTGATGGAACGAGACGAAGACCGACCGCTCACGCCAGATGAGATCGATATAGCTGGCGATACCCACAGGCGCGTCTTCGCGGACCAGGTCAAGCTCGGTGCGCAATGCATCCAGGTCGTCGTCCGGCATCTTCCATACATCGCATTTTGCGCTGAAGACGGGCGACCGGGGAGCATTGAGAGCGCGCAGGGCATGCAGAAGCGGCGGATGTTGCGCCACCTCTTCGAGCCAATCGAGGTCGTCGGGGTTTTCGCGCAGGTCGATGAAGTGGCGGGCCGGGTCGGCAGGATCGCTCCACGGGACGACGAGGACGGGATCGTCGGCACCACATTCAACGGTCCAGTCGGAGAGCATCTCTCTATCTTATCTGTTGAAGTGGTCTGGCAATGGGATCAGGCATGTTCGAGCAGGAAACGCAGCAGCGTGTGTTCGGCCCAGTAGCCGTCGTAGCCGGTGGCAACGTGAGACGCGGCAAGAAAGGCGCAGTGGCCGCCGTGGGCGGTCTCGGTAAAGGTGATGTGAGAATTTGCCGCAATCAGCGCGCGCGTCTCCGGGGTGATGCGTATGAAGGGATCGTCGGCCGCGTTGAGGATCAGCGCAGGTACGGCGATGCGGTCGAGCACGCGCGCGCTGGCGGCGCGGAAGTAGTAGTCGTCCGCCCCATTGAAGCCGGAGTAGAAGGCGTTGATCTGCTCGTCGAACTCGCGAATGGAGCGAACGCCGTCGGCGCGATCGGGATCGTAGGCCTGCGGAAAGAGTGCGACCTTGCGCCGATACCGCGCGAGTAGCGCGCGTATGAACCTGGCCTCGTAGATGCGATTTTGCAAGGCGTGCAGCGCGTCGGCGGAAGGGCCGAGGTCGATAACGGGTGAGACTCCGATTACGGAACGCAACTGTCGCGGCGCGGTCTGGCCGAGCTCTCCCGCCAGCTTCAGCACCAGGTTGCCGCCCATGGAATAGCCGATGAGAGAGATCGAACTCAGCGCTTGCTGCACGACGAAGTGGCGCATCACGGCCCCGACGTCGGCCGACAGACCCGAATGGTAGAGCGTCGGTGTCTCCGCCTCCGTTCCACCGCAGTTGCGCATATTCATGCGAATGACATTTCCGCCTGCCCGCCACAGCTTGTTGGCGTTGCCAATGACGTACTGCGAATCGGACGAGCCTTCGAGGCCGTGGACGATGATGGCCGTTGGACGCGACGCCCTTACCTCCGCAGGTTGCCAATGACAGTCGCAGCGCACACGGCTGGCGATCTGACCGCCAATAGCGGGGGCGACCTCGACGAGAACGGTTTCGGCAGAGGGAAGCGAGTTGGCTCGTGGTAGAAAGTTGCCGAGGATCGTCTGAAGATGGCCGTTTGTAACAAAGCGACGCGGGGCGAAGTTCGTTGCGTGTGCTGTGTGGCCTGCGATGGACTCGAGTGCGGTTGCCATCTAGCTCTGCGCCTGCCTGCCGAGCGCCGCGAGAAACGAGACGGCGTTGAGCGCTCCGGTTGGCTCGTCTTCGTGCTTGAAGTAGATATACGTGTCGCGCTGCCTGGCCAGGGCGGAGAAGCGCGCGGCGAACGCCTCAATCTCGGCCTGTGTGTATGCTCCAGTACGGCGCAGACGGAAGCTGGTGTGGGTGGCGGCTGTATGAACTTCGGGTGTAGCGAAGCCGTCGCTCTCGGCGATGCAGAGCGCAGCGTTATGCGCGCGCAGCACATCGTAGATATCGTCGGCGAACCAGGACTCGTGGCGGAACTCGAACGCGATCGAGGGTGCACCCGCGGCACGCAATGCAGGTGCGGCGAGGAAGGTGGTCAGCCGCGCAAGGTCGGCCTTCATATTCGGCGGTAGTTGAAAGAGCAGCAGGCCGAGCTTGCCCGCCTGCCGTACGGGCTCCAGCGTCGAAACGAAGTAGGCCACGTCGGATTCAACATTTGCCAGCCGCTTGATGTGGGTGATGCGCTGCGGTGCCTTGAAGCTGAAGCGAAAAAAATCGGGCGTGGCTGCAAGCCAGTTCTCAAGCATCGTCGCCGTCGGAAGCGCGCGGAAGGTGTAGTTGACCTCAACCGAGCTGAGCTGCGTCGAATAGTATTCGAGGAAACGCTTTGCGGGGAGCTTGCCGGGATAAAACGCCGGCTTCCACGCGGGATAGGCCCATCCCGAAGTCCCGGCGAAGATACGCGAGGCCGCAGCCGCCTGCGCTGTTGCTGAGCCTGGGAGTGCGTCTTGGGGGGCGCGGGGCAAAGAGAGATCCGCTAAGTGCTCGGTGGAGTCCGAAAAGGATGTTTGGGGCGGCTAGTGGGGTTCGAACCCACGACATCCGCTGCCACAGAGCGGCGTTCTGCCACTGAACTATAGCCGCCACACTGGTTTAAATTGTAGCATCATAGCGAGGTTTGCGGAGAAATTGTCCTCCGGTCCCCAAACGGATATCAGGATGCACTCTCATGCCCAGCCCGAACTAGTCTCTCCCCGCGTTCGCCGCGCCAAGGGGATCTTCGACGATGAGAACCTCGACCTTCTCTCGCATGTGCTCGACGACTTCATCAGGATTCCCGGCACCTCCATCCGCTTCGGGCTCGACGGCATCGTCGGCGCGGTTCCGGGAATCGGAGATGTCATCGGCGGAATCGCCTCGTGCATCATCATTCTGGCCGCATGGATTCGCGGCGTGCCCTATGTCACCGTGGCGCGTATGGTAGCCAATGTGGGCATCGAGGTTGTGGTGGGATCGATCCCCATCATCGGAGACATGTTCGACATCGCCTGGCGCGCCAACCGGCGAAACTACGCGTTGCTGACCGGAAGCCTGTATGAGCCACGAAAGCACAGCATCAGGAGCTGGATATTCCTCGGCGTCCTCTGTGCGCTGCTCTTCGTCATCATGATGCTTCCGATGCTGTTATTGGCGTGGCTGGCAAACGGGCTGATGCACCAGCTCTTCGGGGTTAATGTCCAGTTTCATACCTGGTTTTAGGCCTGTTGCCGAGGATGCGATAAACTGAAGTCAGTCGGGGCGTAGCGCAGTCTGGTAGCGCATCTGCTTTGGGAGCAGAGGGTCGGGGGTTCGAATCCCTCCGCCCCGACCATTCTTCAGATTTGGCCCTTTTTGAGATGATCTCGAAGGGCTTTCTGTATACAGGCATTACACTTACGGCGTCTACGTCGCAGTTCGAAAATAGCATTCTGAGCAATTTGGCCTTTTCTGTGGAATTCTGCGAAACATACAGTAAATAGGCCTTAGACTATTTGCGCGTTCGAAAATCCTTTGGGCATCCAGGCGCGGTCGCTGGTTTCGGCATTTTTGAGGCCATCAATCGCCATTCTGACCTGCTGCTCTTCCATGCGCCAATCGTTCATCTTCCGTTTCCAGAAGTCTTCCTGCCGTCGAGCTTGTCGGTGTAGGCGTCGTCCATTCGGTTGCGAATGGCCGTCAATCGAGCTTCAAGGGGGGACGCTCCGCGTTCGAAGGAACTTGTTCTCTACTGTGCTCGCCACACGTTCGCAGCAAAGATAATGGGGGTTACGGGTGATGTATCGCTCGTCATGCGCGTCCTGGGTCATTCCAGCGTGCAGACAGCAATGATCTACCAGCATCCGAGTCTCGAAACAGCACGCAACGTAGTGAATGAAAATCAGTTGTCTACGCTGTCACGCCACAATCCACGTCACACGGCTGTGATGTGAGTAAGGAAGGTTGTAAGTTATTGAAGAGAATGGAGCCGATGAGCGGATTTGAACCGCTGACCTACTGATTACGAATCAGTTGCTCTACCAGCTGAGCTACATCGGCATCGCCGTGGAGTTTCGCCGAACGGCCACCCGCACATCGGCCAGGAAACTCCTTGGTTCCATCTGTAAGTTTACCGGGATTGTTTCTCGCGCGCAACGGCCCTCCGCCTTACGATAATTTCCACGGATCGTTTAGCCTCATAACCATCATGAGCATCTTTGCAGGAAAATTTACTCTGCCGTTGTTGCAACGGGTTGCCAGTGTGGCGTTCGCCGCCGCAGTCTTTGGCGCATCGAGCCTCCACGCAGTTGCAGCCGAAAGAAAAGAGATCATCGGCTACGTCTTTCCCCAGGACCGCGTACTGGCACCGGCTGAAGTCGCGGGCAACAAGCTGACGCGCATCAACTATGCCTTCGCCAACATTAAGGGCGGAGAGATCGTCCCCGGCTTCTCGCACGACGAAGAGAACTTCGCCATCCTCAACGCGCTCAAGCGCGACAATCCGTCGTTGAAGGTCCTCGTCTCGGTCGGAGGCTGGACCTGGTCGAGCGGTTTCTCCGATGCAGCGCTTACGCGCCAGTCGCGCACCCGGTTCATCGAGAGCGCTGTGCGCTTCGTCGAGCGCTACAAGCTCGACGGCCTCGACATCGACTGGGAGTATCCAGGACAGGTCGGCAACGGCAACGTCTTCCGCCCCGAGGACAAGCACAACTTCACGCTGCTGCTGGCCGAACTGCGCCAGCGCTTCGACCGGGAGCAGCCACGGCTGCATCGCAAGCTGCTGACCTCCATCGCCACCGGTGCCTCCGCAAAGTTTCTCGATAACACCGAGATGGACAAGGTGCAGCATTACGTCGACAGCATCAACCTGATGACCTACGACTTCTACGTTGGCGGCCCGGCCACAGGACACGACGCGCCCTTGTTTCGCAATGCGGCAGACCCGAAGCGCGGCTCTGCCGACGGGGTGGTCAAGCTGTATCTTCAGGCCGGAGTCTCTCCGCGAAAGATCGTCCTCGGTGTTCCCTTCTACGGCAGAAGCTGGGGCGAGGTGCCGGACGTTAACCACGGTCTGTTTCAGCCGGGCAAGGCAGCCAAGGGAGTCCACTTCTCCTACCCGCAGCTTCCCGACTTGCTGGCGACCGGCTTCTCCCGCTACTGGGACGCGGAGGCCGGAGTGCCGTATCTCTACAATCCGGAGACGAAGGTCTTCGTCACCTACGAGGACCCGCAGTCGCTCGCGGGCAAGTGTCAGTATGTGACCGAACAGGGGCTGGGCGGCATGATGTTCTGGGAGTACTTCAACGACACAACCGGCATTCTTCTGGACGCGGTTTACGCGGGAATGTCGTCACACGCAGCCTACGGGGGCTCCAACTAGATGCCAACCGCCACTGCGCAGGCCCCGCGCGTCGTCTCGATCGACGTGTTCCGCGGTCTCACGATGATCGTCATGATCTTTGTCAACGATCTTGCCTCGGTCAAGGGCCTGCCCTGGTGGACTTATCACGCACCGACGCGCGTCGACGCCATGACCTACGTCGACATGGTCTTCCCCGCCTTCCTCTTTATTCTCGGTATGGCCATACCGCTGGCGACGGAGCAGCGACTGCGCAAAGACCCCTCCGTGCCTCGTCTGTGGCTTCACATCCTGCTCCGTTCGGTCTCGCTGCTGGTGCTTGGCCTGATCCTCACCAATGCGGGCGCAGGCAGCCGCGAGTTGATGCACATCGGCCCGCAGGCCTGGGCCATCGTCGCTCTGCTTGGCGCGGTGCTCTTCCTCATGGCGTATCCAAAGTCGGAGAGGTACCGGACCATTTTCACCGCCCTGCGCTACACAGGACTGGCCGTTGTGGTTGCGATGTTCGCCGTCTTCCGCCGCGTAACGAAAGACGGCGACGTGGCGTGGATCAGAACGGCATACCCGGAGATTCTCGGCCTGCTGGCGTTCGCCTACTTCTGCGTCTGCCTGCTGTATATACCGACGCGCCGCTGGCGATGGGCATCGCTTGCGTGGTTCGTTCTGCTCACTGCCTTTTGCGCGGCGTGTACTGCAAAGTGGATCACGTTTCCTTCGCACACGTCCCTCTACATGTGGCCGTTCGACAATGGATCGTCGGCCTCGCTCGCCATGGCCGGGGTTGCAACGTCTATCGTCTTCGTAGGCCCGCACAGTTCGCGCTGGCCCTCGTTCTTCGACAAAGCGAAGTTTGCGCTGCCCTTCGCGGCCGCCGCGCTGTTGGCAGGCTGGCTGCTGACTCCGCTCGGCATCTCGAAGAACCGCGCGACGCCGGCATGGTGCCTCTACAGCGTGGGTTGCTTCGTTCTGATCTTCACCCTGCTTTACTGGATATGCGATGTGAAGCGGCGCACGCGGTGGGCCAGCTTTACACGCGCTCCCGGCGCCAACACGCTGCTGACCTATCTACTGCCCGATCTGTGGTACTTCCTCATCGGCACACTAGGCATCACCTGGTTCCAGAACCACTTTGCCTGGGGAATGCCGGGTGTCATCCGCGCAACAATCTTCACTACCGCGATGGTCTCCATCGCCGCGTTGTTTGCGCGCTGGAAGCTGCGGCTACAGCTTTAGATTGTTCTCGTGAAGGTGCAGCACGGGCGATCTCAGGGCCAACGGCCCGTAATATCCTAGCCTGGGCCGAAGGCCCAGGTAAGTCTTACCGCCGCTTGCCTTTGGCTCTTTTGTTACGCATTCGACTCTTTGCCTTGCCCTTCTTCGGCTTGCCTGAGCGGTCGGGGCTGGTGTGCATTGCGTCCTTCTCTTTCTTCGACCGTCGCAGGGAGCGCGGCGCTGCCGCGTTCTCGTACTCCTCGGGCATCAGCGCGAACTGAAGCCGCCGCGCCTGGCGATCAATGCGATCCAGCAAGACGTGGACATGCTGGCCGATCCTGAAGACGCGCCCGTTGCGTCCGCCGACGATCGTGCGGTCGGTGTCGCGAAAGAAATACCGGTCGTCCTGAAGGCTCGCAATCGGCACCATGCCTTCAATGAATATCTCGTCAAGCTCAACGAAGAACCCGTACTTAGTGCATGAGAGGATGATGCCTTTGAAGTCCTCGCCTACGCGGTCCTGCATGAAGCGGATCTTCTTCCACTCGATCAGCTCGCGCTCGGCGTCGTCGGCCCGTCTTTCTGCCTGACTCGATTCAGCGGCAATCGCATTCAGCTCATCGTCGGCAAGAGGGCCTTGTTGCGGCGGTGTTTTTTGCGGAGGCTTCGCTTTCTCTCCCCAGGGCTGCGGCTCGTTACTCAGCACCGGGAATCCCTGCGGGTTCGCACCGGCCCGCAGCAAGTAACGCAGCAGACGATGGACGATCAGGTCGGGATAACGGCGAATCGGAGAGGTGAAGTGCGTGTAGCTGGGCGAGGCGAGCGCGAAGTGGCCGACGTTGGTTTCGCTGTAACGCGCCTGCTTCAGCGAGCGCAGCATCAGGTACGAGAGGATGCGCTCCTCCGGCTTGCCCTGAATCTTCGCCGTCAGCCGCTGATACATCTGCGGCGTCACAGGAATCGCGTCTGGAACCTCATGGGTCTGCAGTATTCGGCCGGAACGGCCTGCATCGCGCCGGTCGCCTTTTGTCTGCACGCGCTTGACGGGCAGGTTTGAGAAGCCAAGCGTGTAGCCGAACTGCGATGCGGTCTCCTCGAATTCGACGATGCGCTTTGGATCGGGCGTCTCGTGGATGCGGTAGATGCCGGGGATTCCCTGCACTTCAATCCAGTGCGCGACGCACTCGTTGGCTGAGAGCATGAACTCTTCGATCAGCCGGTTCGACCATCCGCGCTCGGAGCGGACGATTGCCTTCATGTTGCCATCGGGGTCGAACTGCACTACAGGCTCCGGCAGATCGAAGTCGATGGAGCCGCGCCGCTTCCGTTTCGCATTCAGGCGCAGCGCAAGCTCGTGCATGCGGTCGAACTCCGCAGAGAGTTGGCCGAACTCGGCGCGCGTCTGGGCATCGCCGTCGAGAATGGCCTGCACCTGCGTATAGGTCATGCGGCGGGCGCTGCGGATGATACCCTCGCAGACCTCGAAGCCCACGATCTCGCCATTATGGTCGATCTCCATCAGGCAGCTCAGCACAAGCCGGTCTTCGTCGGGACGCAGGCTGCACATGCCGCTCGAAAGATCATTGGGCAGCATAGGAATCGCGCGATCGGGAAAATAAACAGATGTCGCGCGCAGACGTGCTTCCAGATCGAGTGACGTTCCCGGAGTTACGTAGTGGCTGACGTCGGCGATGTGCACCTGCAACTGCCAGTTACCGTTCGCCAGCGGTTCGACATACACAGCGTCGTCGAAGTCGCGCGCCGTCTCGCCGTCGATGGTGACTATGGGCAGGCCGCGAAAGTCGCGGCGTCTCGCCAGATCATCTGGCGCTAGCGTCGCGACGGTCTGCTTCGCGGAGTCTGTCGCTTCGGCCAGCACGTTCGCAGGAAAGACATGCGGCAGATGATGCTTGCGGATGACGATTTCAACGTCGACGCCAAACGCATCCGGCGGCCCGAGCACCTCAATCACGCGTCCACGCGCCGGACGGCCCGGTGAAGGAAAGCCGGTGATCTCGACGTCGACGGCGAGACCTTCCAGCGGAGTGAGCGGATTCTCTTCCGCTGTCCACTTTCGCTTCTGTACCTCGGCCTCTTCGCCGAGTACGCGATGCGGCGTGGCCGCAGCTTCAGGCACCACCTCGTCGCCTTCTGCAATGAGGATCGGCTGCGTCATGCGCTCGTCGAACGGCGTAACGTAGTTGCCTTTGGCCAGCGGAAGATCGTCCCACGGACTGCGGCGGTGCGACCGCGCGTAGTGAAAGATGCCCACCACAGTGGGGTTGCGCCGCGTGAGCACACGCGCGACCCGGCCTGAACGGCGTCCGTCGCGTCCTCGCGGAGCCTCGTCGACCAGCACTTCATCGCCCTGCATCGCTCCGTTCAGCTCGTTGGGCGGAATGAAGAGGTCGTCGTCGCGGTTGCCGCTGCCGTTGGGACGAACGAACGCGTAGCCGTCGCGGTGCATGTCGATACGCCCGGCGATGAGGCGGTCGCGCGTGGGATGTTGATCAATTGCTGCATTGTTCGAGCGCGGCGTGCGTGCTGTCTTCGCCGGAACTGCGGAGGGAAGGCTCCAGTGGTCGCCGTCGATCTTGACCAGCGCGCCTCTCGCCGTGATGCGCGCCAACTGCTCGAGCAACAGACGGCGTTCGCGCCCGCCACCAAGGCCGAGTTCGCGGATGAGTTGCTTGTAACCGGCGCGTTGTGAGGCCGATCGTTCGATGCGCCCGATCAATTCGCGATCGGTGTATTTGTAAGGATGTCCGGACATTTCATCAAGAATATCTCCTGGAGCTACCTTAGTGTCCGTCAGTCATGCAGCCGAAGCAACGCGATCACTTCGATGTTAGAGAACCCAATGCTTTCTCCGTTGCAGGCCCGTCGGTCTTCAACTCCATCAGCCGGCTATTTTCATCGGACCAAATCGGCCTGTAGTGCGACTCCAGATATGGCTCAATGATCAGCGGCGCCGGGTCCAACTGCTTCACCGATGGAAAGACCCGTCTGACGGCAACATCCTGAAAATGCGTATTCCAAACAACATATTTGACCCGACGGGCCACCAAAACTTGCAGGGCCTCCTGGAATTGCGCAGGTGTGTTGTAGTGGTACATCAAAAAACTGTATCGGGTGGGATTTTTTGTTTCTGTCAGGAAGTAATAGATCGGGCAGTAGGGATAGGTGAATATCTCCTCGCCGGGATAGGTTTTCTGTTCAAGAACTCGAGCAAGCTTCTCCTCTCGAAACGTTGTGACTGCGCCGACCCTTGTCTTTAGAGGATGTGCAAACAGAAGAAAGAGCAGATTGTATCCGGCCAGGCATACGGCGCTGATGGTGAGAGCTTGCAGAACCTGCGTCGAGGATCGAACCGGCAATCTTTCCGCATAGTAGACAACCAGAATAATCAATAGCGGCGAACCGTAGATAAGGTGAATGATGTCCTTGCGATGGATCTCTGAAAACCATAGCGCCCATCCGCAGAGCCAGAAGAGGACCAAGTACGGCTGCCGAACCTTCTCCCTCAAAAAAATACCCAGGACCGGCAGAAGACCAGGAAGCACCGCGATCAGGAGATATGGAAGAAGCAGTACCGCCCCGATCGCAAAGCCGATGCCCGGCTTGAAGTGCCACGTATTCCAGTAGTAGGCGACGATGCCTCTCGCATAGGGCACTATGTTCACGGCATCGTAGTTCCTGTGTGGAAACACAAAGTTTGCGTAAACGAGATCGCGCAACGCACCATGCCAGACAAAATAGAGCATGACCAAGCCAGTCGCGACACAATAGCCTCCCACGCAAAACCCGAAGACGGATGTGGCAACAGGACGCTGTTGCCGTCTCTTCTCTATAAGAAGCCATGCCAATTGTGCAACGATTAGCAGCATTCCTTTCGGTTGCATAAAACAGGTCGTGAATCCAGCCAACAAGCCAGCAAAAAATATCCAGATGGAGACACGCCTCTCCAGCCACAGGCACGCACTCATCACACCTAGCAGCGCAAAGAAGTTGCTATCGATGTGGTGGCTGATCGTCGGCCATCCCCAGCAATAAGTTGCCATCAGCAATACAGGCGGAAGGGCTGCGTAGGGCCTGCATATCTTCCGCGTCAGGCAAAACATCAGTAACGCCGTGCCTAACGATGTAACGAACAAGCATATTCGTGTGGCCATGAACGTCACGCCGAAGAGCTTGAAGAACAAGGCTAGCCAGTAGAAAGTTCCCGGCCCCATGACTTCGAGGAAGTCTTTTGCAAAGACCTGGCCATTCACCACTCTTACAGCCCCGTCAATGAGAGTGCCTTCGTCGGTTCCGAGAACAAGCATTCTCATAAACGGAAGGATGTAGAGGCTAGCACAGAGCGCAAAAAACAATTCGCTCCGGTAGCGGCGAAAAAACGGCTGTTGCGCTTTGCTATCGATTTCGTTCTCAATGCAGGCATTCATTTGGCGGCTCCTGCTACGAGCTTGCTCGTCCGAGCAAAGCGTATTGGCCTCCAAGAGGAATTCCGGCGAAGGCCGACTCGACCAGGCCCCATCGCTCGAACAGCCTCTCGGGAAGCAGCAGGAAGTAATCAGTCGTAAACGAGCTGAAGCCGGCATCACGCAGTAAGGAGCGCGCGACTCGTGGTGTCAGCAGCTCAGCATCCGTGTCTACCGGACACCTTCGCACGATCGCTCGCGTAACCGGATTCCACGGGTTGTGCTCTATAACGCAGCACAGGCCGCCGGGTTTCAGGACACGTCTTGTTTCACCAACCAGCCGCGCTCTCGCCTCTCCATGTACGTGGTGGAAGACACAGATTGCAGTCACAAAATCAACCGACGCCGTTTCGAACGGCAGATCGGCCGATGATATTTGTTGATAGACCTTGAAAGGCTCGCAAGCAGAGAGCATCGCGACGGAAGGGTCACAACCTTCCGACCGCGCGAAGTTACCTCCTGCGAGCCTGAGCAACTCTCCGCGACCGCATCCAACGTCGAGCCATCGCAACGCTCTTGCCTCTACTCCTGCGCGCTTCAGAAGGCGCTGCATAAGCATCCACTTCCTCTTATGGAAATAGAGTGGGTCCCGTGCAAAGCGCTCTCTTGCGGGATCGGCCAACAACTCGTCGTAGGCGGAGGCATAGCGATCGAACTCAGGATAGCTCTTGCCTTCCGCATCATGCCGCTTTCGATCCCCGGTAACAGGCAACTTCATCGCGAATCCGTTACCCCCGTACCCGGAAAAGCGGGACATCTTCGACCAGACGAGGCCCAGCCCCTTCATCCACCACTTCAGTAACGTCGATGCTATCGAGAATAATGGCCCGCTCAGGAATGCGCGGTACCACAGAGATATTGCGTACGCTGGTCACGACATACAGAGGACGCTGTTTTGCTTCTTCGTAGGTCCTTGCCAGGTAATCGCCAATGCCTCCAAGCGCCAGCAGAATCATTCCCGAGAAGATGCATTCCAGACCGACAACAGAGGCCCATCCGGGTACAAGCTCCGATGTGAAAGCCGCCAGATAGAGTACATAGAACATGTAAAGAAATCCCGCGCAGCTCAGGACGCATCCGGCTCCGATGCTGATGCGCAGGGGCAGCGCCGAAAAAGATGAGATCGCGGTCCAGGCAAAACGCAACATCTTCAGCAGAGGATATTTCGTCTCCCCTGCCGCCCTGGCGTGACGTTCAAAAGGCAGTACGGCTTCCTTCATGCCTAGCCATGCCACCATGCCGCGCATATACCGGTGCTGCTCGCGGAGTGAACGTATCGCCATGACAGCGCGACGGCTGAAGAGCCGGAAGTCTCCTACGTCATTCGTCAATTGCTGTTTTGAGAGCCGGGACAACGCTCGGTAGAACAATGTCGCCGTCCAGCGCTTGAACGCGGTCTCAGCCTGACGGGAGACCCTCTGAGGAGAGACAACATCATATCCCTGCTCGTAGAGCGCGACCATGCGCGGCAGCAACTCTGGCGGGTCCTGAAGATCGGCATCCATCACAATGACGACGTCGCCATCGGCGAAGTCCAGACCGGCAGTGACGGCTGCCTGGTGTCCAAAGTTCCTCGTAAACCGGAGCACCTTGATACGCGGGTCGCTCAATGCAACAGAGGTGAGCATCTCCGCAGTGTCGTCCCTGCTGCCATCGTCCACGAAGATGGCCTCCCATCGAAAGTCGCGCAGCGATTCGCGAAGCCGCGGAAGCAGGAGCGGCAGAGTTGCCGCCTCATTGAAGACCGGGATAACGAGAGAAAGCAGCATAAAGATCTATCGCGGAACAGGCTATGCAGTGAAGAGGGGATGCATACCAGCACCGACATGCATCCTGACACCGGAATAGGTTTTGGATTTCGACGTCTTCTACAACAACAATTAGCTTGAATAGCTTGCAAGCTTGTTAGCAACGCTGCCAAAAGCATTATTGATACCACTGGCTAGAGACTGCATACCCGCAGTTGCGGCCAAGGCTACCAATGCTACGACCAAGGCATACTCGATAAGATCCTGCCCCTCTTCATCCTGGATCAAGCTTTGAATTCCGATATAGAGTTCCCACATTTTCAACTTCATTGCTTCCTCCCTGCTTAGCCGTCCCGTGAACACCCGATCCATGCAGAGAGGTACGCTAAGACGTGGCCCGATCGAAGCGCCCCTCTCATGGTGTGGCCTTGGTTGACTTAGCTCGTATAGGTAGCCAACTTGTTAGCGACATTGCCAAAGGCATTATTGATGCCACCGGCCAGAGACTTCATACCTGCGGTCGCGGCAAGAGCTACCAATGCTACAACCAGGGCGTACTCGATCAGATCCTGCCCCTCTTCATTCTTCACAAAGTCTTGAATCTTGAGCGAAAGCATCCACAGTTTGTTCTTCATAAACAACCCTCCCAGGTTTTCATTCACAATTCCAGTCGCTGACTGGTCGACTATTCAGGTAGCAAGTCGGATGCCACATCCACTGCTAGCTGTAACTGTTTGAAAGCCATCTTGTTACAACGTTTGAGCAAGAACAGCCGCTTCATTGATGGAAACTGGCGTGTACAAAGTGTGGGGCAGGTGTTGCGAGGCGTATACAATTCACCAGTCGATCACCGGTATTTACAGCTTGCCTTCAAGCGAGTGGACGGTAAATTCAAGCTCGTCGCCATTCCGGGTCCCAGCCCTACGCGCTGCGCCAGCCGTCAGTTCAATCACTGAACAGGCCGAGAGGCAGGCCGAGAACCTTCGCGCAGGTACCGAGTGCCGGATCTTTTTGACGCGTTTGTTGCGATCCATGTAGACCAGGTCTATCGGAAACTGCATGCCAAACGTATGCACCGCCTCGCAGGGGACGATCCAGAGACCTTCGCCCGCGGACAGGGTCTTTCGTCCCAGCAGACCCTTGCGGCGACTGGCCGCATCGCCAGCAACCTCTACACAACGGGCGAGTTCTGTCTGCCTGGTCCGGTTGACGATCGTGAATCGAACGCATGGCTCAGTACAGCGATGCCTCAAAAAGAGGGCCTTCAACCAGTGTGCAAGGGACATCGTATTCCTCGGCCGTTAGCGTGTTGGACCTGAAGATGCCGCTCCTGCGTTACCCACCGCACCCGAGGGCCCGTATGAGCTATCGATCACCAATGGCGTCTCCGGCTGCATACTGCGAACCAGCTTCTCCACCGAGACAGTCTGAGGTGCGGGAGTCTGCGCCGCAGCAGTTCCAGCGGGGTTGCTCAGCGGTGCCGCAGTGTTGGCCGGAAGGAACTTGTCGGGGAATTTGACGTCAGGCGCTGCTACTCCTGCAGGAATCGGATTGACGATCTCGGGTGTCACAAGGACGATCAACTCCGTGTTCGTATGATTGACATTCATGGAATGGAACAGCTTGCCCAGGATTGGAACATCGCCGATATATGGGATCTTCGAGAGGCTCTTCGTCTCGCGATTGTCCAGCAGACCTCCTATAACAAAGCTCTGCCCCTCGTTCAGCTCAACCTCGGTGTTGACCTTTCGTGTCGTCAGTGCCGGCACGGTAAATCCCGAGATAGTTACGCCATCGACGAAATCAAGCGCACTTACCTCCGGCGCCACCTGCAAACGGATCGTTCCCCGAGGAGTGATTGTGGGAATGAAATTCAGACGGACACCATACTCCTTGAACTGAATCGTTACGGCACCGGTCCCACCGCCGGTAACACCCTGGACGACTGGATAAGGATACTGACCGCCAGCCAGGAAGCTGCCCTGTTTGCCGTTTGTGGTCAACAAGTTCGGTTCTGCAAGTACCTGCAACACACCATCAGTCTGCAAGGCCTGAATGGTCGCCCCAAGGTTGATGTCGGGTCGCAGCAGGAAGATATTCAACAGGCTCGTTACGTTGAAGACCGAGGTTGCAGACGTTCCAGTTCCCCCTGTCCCTCCTGATGTAGAGGTCGAGGAGGACAGCGAAGGAGGAGAGAATTGCTGTGTTGTCACGGTGCCGATCGTATTCGCGGCTCCAGTGCTGAAGACATTCAGCCCAAGCGACTTGCCGCGTGTGCGGTCGACACTGGCAAAACGTACCTTCAGTAGAATCTGCGGTTCAGGCGGCGGAACATTGACGTACAGCAGATTGACCACCTTGCCGGCTGTTGATGCAATCTGCGTAGCGCGGTCAGAGCTTTCGAGGTCCTTCACCGTGCCCCGGAGAAAGACATTGCCTCCTTCGGCAGAGACCCGCAATGGTTGCCCTGGAAACTCAGTTCTGAGCTCGCGGCGCAGCGCATCGAGACGGTCCCCCGAGACCCCGGCGTTGGCGTGAACCCTGACATTGAAAAACTGCCTGCCTCCCCCTGCCTGCCACACAATGAGGGTTGTCTCACCGGGGGCCTTGCCATTGACCATCACCTCAGACGTGCTGACGGCCGTCGCCTCGGCAATATCTGAAGCGCCGATCGCCACACGTTCCACCTGGCGAGACGAGTCAACCAGCACGGACTTGCCCACGGCCAACACAAGATCGTTGGCGGCATCCTGCACCGATGCCTGCGGGAATGCGCCCGGCGTCTGGGCATGAAGCGAACCCGCTGCGAAGACCACCCAGCACAAGCAACACATTGAACCCGATGAGAACCCCAGTCGCACTCGCACTTATTTGTCCTCGCTCGAAACAAATTTTTCATCCGTCCGCTTGGTTCCGTTGAAGACCTGCACCAGATAAACTCGCTCGGACCGCTGCGGAGCGTGTGAGATGGAAGCATTCCGAACAGAAGCCGGCTTCGAAGCGGGTGCTGTCTTTTCGCCGGTAAAGAGGTTCGCCATCGCCGTACCAGGTGGCTGTGCGATCTGTGTGTCGAGCGGATTTCTCAGTACGAGCTGAATATGTGTCTGATTGCTGGCAAGACTCAGGTTTTCGGCCTGCTCCGGCGTCACAAGCAGGTTGACAACCTGCACCGATTTCGGCTTGCCCTCCTGGTCCTTCTGGATGTCCGTACCTGCCGAGAGCACTTCGATATTCTGTAGCAGTGTGCGAACCTTTGGGCCGTCGGCGGCATTGTTTCCTGGAGGATTCCCCGTAATGAGCACATCGACCCGTTGCCCTGGGGTGACGAATCCGGCCAACCCCACGACATCGTCAACCTTCACGGCACAGGCCCTCATACCCGGGCTGATCGTAGCTGCAAGTCCTCCGCCGGATCCGACTGCAGCCAGGCGGTTGTCGAGAATCGGCTCATTCTTATAGAGATTCGAGATAACGCCGCGGCCAATCGCCTCTTTTGTGGTCCGAAGCACCCCTTTTGAAGGCTCGCCCACGACCTCGGAGACCTTCAGGTCTTCCTCCTTCAGAATGGTGCCTACCTTAATATCGTTTGCCGCAACCACAACCGATGTCGTGGCGGACTGCGAACCCGCGATGTGCCTGGACAGCACACGGTAGACCATGTAGCTGCATCCTGTTGCGATCACAAAAGCACTAAGAAGAATGGCCATCAACCGTTTATTCATGAACGGAACCTGTCGGAACTGACCTCAAGAGTCCAGATCCGCCTTCACTGTGTCACCGGCAATTTTGGGGCCAAAGCCCTGCGCGACATTCTTCCTCATGAATCAGGACATTGCAGCCATCCCCGTTCCCGTCAAAGTGTCACCCGATGTTTACCACTGGGGCCGAATGTGTAGCCCTGTTGACACATGAGGTCTGCTTGCAGGGCATTTGCTTGGTTTACAGGAACTTCGGTTGGCCTTCGAATTGCACACATTCCTTTTGAGCAATGAGCTATCGATATCCGTGCGGGAGTCCATGCCGACATGAGGCCTTCTATCACGACGCTCTTCGCTGAGGAGCCACCTCGCCATACCGATCCGTCGGCTGTCGCCATCTCATTTGTGGTGCACGGGGTTGGGTTCTTCCTCCTCTTTCTGGGTCTTCGGCATGCTCCCCGAATGAACGAGTCGCCTGTGCACGAGCGTTACACTGTGCGCCTGTTGAAAGCACCTCAGCTAGAAAGACCGGAGATCCAGCCGCGAAAAAGCGACGCACCCAACACTGCATCGCTTGCAGGAGCGCGTGCCTCTCAACCTGCGGCAGCAAACAGTCCAGCGTCTGCTCTACCTGCCGGGTCATCCCCTGCTCCTGCGTTGCCGCAGCCACAGGTTGCGCAGCTCCCTCGCCGTTCCCAGATCCTCGTTCAGCCCGACGCGCCCGATGTACAGCTTGTGCAGGAAGTTCCTGTTCCTGTTGCAATGATCTGGGCGCAAGTGAATTTGCCGACGAAGACGCTTGTCGCCCCTGCCCCGCAGCCGATCAGCGCTGCGAATCTGCACCCGGCGATCATCAAGCCTAACCGGGAGCCGAAACTCGCCGATGTCGACATGTCCTCGACGCACTTCCCTGCATCGGCCCCCATTATGGCAGCGTCGACCTCACCGGTGGTGATGCGTGGGCCGTCCGCCCCACAGGAGATGCCGATTCTCTCGTCCGCAGGTTCGGAGCAATCCACTCCCGCGAGACTCATCTCGCTTTCGTCGCTGAAGGCCACGGGTGATGTCGCCGTTCCGTTTGCGAACCAGAGCGCTCAGGGCGGCAACTCGCAGGTGCTTGCGCCTCCACGAGCGGATGCAGCGAATGGCATGGGTGGTACCGGTAAGCAGGGTGCTGGCAAAGGTATTGACCAAGGCACGAACGCTGGGACAAGCATGAAAAGTGGCGTCGGAAATGGCAGTGGAAGCGGGGGAAGCAGTGGCGGGAATGCTGGAGGAACAGCCTCCGCTCAAGGCGGTCAAGGAGCTGGCACAGGGACAGGAGCTGGCCGTGGAGTGGCGGAGCAGGGGCTCGGAGGCGGCTACGAATCTTCCGTGACGCACCTGACCATGCCGAAGGACGGGCAGTTCGGCGTGGTTGTGGTTGGCACGTCGATCGCCGAGGAGTATCCGGAGGCTGCTGAAGTCTGGCATGGCCGACTCGTCTATACGGTGTATTTGCATGTCGGCGCAAGCAGGAACTGGATTATGCAGTATTCCATACCTGCCAGTGCGGAGACCGCGGCGGGTGGAATGGAGACCAAGCCGGAGGCCCCATGGCCGTATGACATTCTGCGGCCTCACCTGTCGGAGAGCGACTACACATCCGACGCCCTGATCGTGCATGGCTTTGTGAATCTGGCTGGCAGGTTTGAACGGTTGGGACTGGTCTTTCCGCAAGGGTTCGCGCAGGCCAAATTCGTGCTCGATTCGCTGATGCAGTGGAGGTTCAGGCCGGCAAAGCAAGGCACGAAGATGGCAATGGTCGAGGTTCTACTGATCATTCCAGCAGAACAGTGACCCTTCTCCGAGTTCATCAGTTGACCAGGGCAACCTCGTTCACGATGTAAGCAGCGGTGGAGTTGAGGTTCATGGTGATACCGCCATTGCCTCCAAGAGAGAGTGTTCCGACGATGATCTCTCCCTGGATGAGTGTGCCGCTACCGGGCCCCCCTTGCAGGGAGAGCGATTGATACGTCGTGGAGGTCATGGTGGTGTTGTTAAGGTAGATGGTGCCCTGGAGGGTCATCTGGCCCCCGCCGCCAAGCGTATGGGACTGCGCGGCGGAGTTGCGATCCTGAAAGAAGAGGATGCCTTTGTACACAGAGCTCGTTGGGGAGCCAATGAGATTAATGGTGCCGTTGGATCCCAGACTGAACGGGCCCGCCTGGGTTGGCTTAGCGGTGGAGCCTGTGTTGTAAAAGAGGACATTGCCCGTCCAACCAGTACCGGTGTAGGTATCCGTAAAGCCCGTGGCCATGTACATATTGCAGTTGGCAGCGCAACTAAAGCCGCTGGTGCTCTGGATGTAATAGATACCGGGAACGAAGACAGGGGTCTTGTTCTTGCCATCAATGCCTCCAGTGTATAGACCGGGATAATAGAGTTGGCATGGCTTTCCTGTATTTGGGCTAGGGCATCCGCTGACACCGTCGGCGAGAGCTACGGACGTCCCCATATTTCCGGTATTGGTAGGTATGGGCGGTACCGGGACACTGGCAAGCGGATCCTTGATTGGAGATGTCTTGGGAACATATGCGCCATTGCCGACGGTGAAGGTGCCGAAGGGTTCCGTGGACGGGCCACCGGTGGTTCCGAAGTCGGCTCCCTGGCCAGTTGTGCAGTTTCCCGGATCGGGCGGTCCGGCGTGAGAGAGGTCGATGGTCGCCTTGGCTCCATTGGAAGTGTTGGCGGTAGCACTGGTGGAGTTAACCTGGATGCTACGGTGCGGCCCGCCGCAGATCTTGACGGAGGGATTTCCGCTCATGTTGAACGCCCCAGAGAGAGTTGGGTGCGTGACAAGGATGGGAACGGGGGCCGAGACGGAGACGATGGCGGCGGTCGCGGTGGCCTTGACGGTAGCGGCAGAGGTGCCGCCACCGACGATCCCAAGCAATCGCAGGATGGTTGTTTTCACCTGGCGCGAGACAGTGACTCGAAGCAGGTTGGCGGGAACGCCGGAGCCCACCGTGGCCAGCGATACTCCGGGTGCGGTCGATGGATAGTCAACAGTGACCGTGTCGCTGGCTGTACCGCCGAAGCCATTTTTGCTGACATAGGCGCAGGGCGTGCGAGCGTCGGCGGTGCTACAGGTAAACGCGGTGAGAGGAAACGCTGTCGCTCCGGAGGTGTAGGTTCCGTCGAAGATGCTCATGATGCCGGCGACAGCGCCGGAGTCGGCGGCAGCCTGGGCCATTTGCCGCTGTGCGTACAGGTGAGAACCGTCGATACCAAGCCCAATGGCGCCGATGAGAAAGATACTGGCGGCCACTGCCACGAGAACGATTGCCTGTCCGTCGTCGTCTTTGAATCGCATAGAGGGCTCCTTCAGAACATGATGACGCCTTCACTGGTGCTGCCCAGCGTCTTCCCGAAGAGAGTTGAGAAGAATGGAACGAGAGCGTCGTAGGTGTAAGTGACTTTGACCGTAACCGGTTGTCCTGGGCCATTGAGAGGAGTACCGGAGCCAGGGTAATTGACCGTAATGCTGAGCCGGGTGGTATCGAGCAGACCGGCGCTGGCGAAGTTCTTCACGACGGTCTCGACCTGAGTTGTGCTACCCGGGCCGCTCGGGCCAGTGGCGCCGGAGCCTGTCCTGTAGTATCCGTGAACGATAGCGTAGCGCGCGCCCGCGCGAGAGGCGTTGGCGATGGTGGTATAGACGACGACCATACGTCCCAACTCGACCACGCCGAACAGAACCATGATGAACATAAAGCTAATGAGACTGAATTCAACGATGGCACTACCGTCTTCGCGACGAGAGCGGCGAGATGGGAAGAACCGGATTGGAGTGACGGTTGTCAATACATAGACCTCACGACGGCGCGGCGGTGAATCGTGGTTGGAGGGATGCTGACGTAGAGGTTGAGGTTTGCAAACTTGAAAGACGCCGGGATATAGGGTTTGTAGGTATACGTGACGTCGACGCTGACGAGGTTGTAGGACGACGGCTCAGGGTCGGCCGGGACAGAGGTGCAGGTCCCCAGCTTTGCGGTCACGGTGCCACTGTTGTTTATGCAGAGATTGATGACGGCGCTGGGGTTGTTAGGCAGCGAAGCAAGATCGGCGGTGATGGCACTCTGGATTTGTGCGGCGGTGGCCGAGCCGGGAGCTCCGGCGGATGCTCCGCCAAGAGCCATGTAATCCGCGCCTGTCCGCGCGGCGTTGGAGACGGTGATCCATGCAAAGAAGAAGCCCGCAAAATTGATGAGGTTGACGATAAGGATGAAGATAAGCGGCAACATCAGGATGTACTCGACCAGAGCCTGGCCGCCATCGGAGCGCAGCTTCTTGAATATGCGCAGGATCGCTCTTCTGTCGTCTGGAGATAGAAAAGCATCACGTGTTGCGGAAAAGATGGAACCGCCTGGATCGAACTGTGCCTGATAGGCATCGGCCGTAAGCTTCTTCATGAAGCGACGAATGGTTTTTTCATCTACGCCAGAGGAGAAAGTGTCGCGCACTTCGTGTGAAGCAGATGCAGCCGTGGCCAGCAACGCCAGAGCGACACCATCGCGATCTGACCGAACGACCTGGCCCTTGACCATGATGGCACGGTCGGGATCGCTCATCGACGCACCGGCGCGCTGGAGCGACAGCATCACCTGAGTACCGGGATACCAGCGGTCATCCGTCAGAAGAAAGATTCCGGACGAGCTGATGTCCCGGGCCTTGTGCCCAGCCGGCGCGGCCCCGTTCCAGTAGTGAACGACGAGTTCGTATGGCTTGCCTCGCTCTGCTCCGCGTCGTTCCTTTGGAATCAATTTGCCCAGCCAGGTTGACATCGCTTCTCTGCCTCCTCCAGAAGTACGGCATTCATTCCACGCGTTCGCTCACTGCTATCGAATCGCCCCCAAGCCGATACTCCATCTCTTCGGGTCCGCAGATGACGAGCCGGTCTCCGATCTGAGTATGCGAGGAGTAAATGGTGTGTGTCGGCAATTCGAGAACGCTTTCGGCATGGGCCTTGAAAGGGCCCACCCTAAACGATGGAAGATATTCGACGAGATGGATAACGTTGTACTTCTCGTCGAGATAAATCAGGTCCAGCGGGAAAAACAATCCGAACGTATGAACCCCCTGGGAAGGGACGACCCAAAGACCTTCGTCCGATCTGAGCTTGAATTTTCCAATCAACCCCTTGAGGCGCAGAAAGATCGTATCGGCAGCCTTTACATTCAGGCTGAGGAAACATTCGCGCGTCTGGTTGTAAACGCAATAGGCTTTCATCTCTATCACTGGCCCTTGGGCTTTGGCCTGTGCCGGCGCGGCCCTTCTTTCTGAAATGGTTTAACTTTCTCGCAAAGCTTCCGGTTGACGACGTCTGTCTGTGCCGAACGAAAATCTTTGAGCGCGACACGACGATGTGTCCGAACAGGCGGCACAATGCCTGTTCGGCTTTCATCGGAGACGATGCCGGAGGTTAGTGAACCCTTGTCCTGCGACGATAAATAAGGAACAACAGGACAACAACGAAGAGCACACCAGCTATGACCCGAATCATTGTTACGTTATCCACGATTAGTCTCCTTTTGGGGTTAGAAGTATTTTTTGAAAGACTCCGACATGATGATGAGCGCCGGGCCCAGGGTTACGAGAAACAGCGAAGGAAAGATGCACAGGACGAGCGGAAAAACCAGCTTGACGGTAGTCTTCGCCGCCGCCTCCTCCACTGCCTGCCTGCGCTGAACGCGGAGCGTGTCCGAGTGGACCCGCAATGTCTTTGCAACGCTGGTGCCAAGCTGCTCGGACTGCACCAGCACGGATACAAGGTTGCGCACGCTGTCGACTCCAGTCCGGTCGGCAAATTGCCGCCAGGCATCTGAACGGGCGCGTCCGGCATGCTGCTCAAGAACGACAACGCCAAGTTCATCTGCGATCTCGGGATGCGCGAAACGAAGTTCGTCCGCGGTACGCGATGTGGCCTGGTCGAGACTAAGGCCAGCTTCAATGCAGACGACGAGCAGATCGAGGACATCCGGCAGGCCGCGCCGGATTTTGGCCTGCCTGATCGAGATGCGGCGGCCCAACCAGAAGTCGGGAATGAGAAAACCCAGGCCAAGCGCCACAATACCCATGAAGAATGGGCTTTCGCTTGCAAGGCCGGTACTGAAGACGACGAAGACCAAGGCAAGCGGCGTAAGGACTTTTGCCCCGTAAAAGAGATCGATTGCGGAGTTTTTTCGATATCCCGCACGGACAAGGCGCTGCTGAACAACCGACACTTCAGATTGGCTCTTGGGCAGAACGCGCTCAAGATGGCCAACCATTCCGCTTAGCGACGATCCAGTCATTCTCAGGGTCGTGCGCAGATCGCGCGCCTGCTTGTCCCTCTGCGTAACAACCTGGGAGATACGCTGGAGCATGGCCTCCCGATAGAACAGAAGCAGACCTCCACTCGCGATCAGAAGGAAGATGACACCGAATGTGACAAGAACAAATCCCATAGTTTTCCCTCAAACATCCATGTTGACGATCTTCCGAATGACGAAAGCGCCGGCAAGGGTCATCACAGCGGATGCCAGGAGCAGTTTCTGGCCGATGTCCCGGGTCCATAGAAGACTCATTGTGTCCGGGCTGATGAGATACAGCGCAAATCCAAGAATCGGTGGCAGAAATGACAGTATCCAGCCAGTGATCCGGCCCTGCGCAGTGTGAACACGCACCTGCTGCCGCAGACGAAAACGCTCTCGAATGAGATAGGCGGCCTTATCGAGTACCTCGGCCAGATTGCCTCCACTTTCTTTTTGTATGAGGATCGCCGTCGAGACAATCTTGAGGTCCTGAAGCGGCACCCGGCCGACTAGATTGTCGAGTGCCGCTCTCAACTCCAGCCCATAGTTCTGCTCATCGAAGCAGATGCGGAACTCGCCTGCTATCGGCTCCGGAGACTCATAGGCAACCAATCTTATGGCTGTAACAAGACTGTGTCCGGCGCGAAGTCCACTCACCATCAAGTCAAGGGCTTCTGGCAGCTCCTGTTCAATCTGACGGAAGCGCTGACGGCGCTTATGGAGCACAAAGACCATCGGGAATATGCTGGTGAGCAAGCCAATCAACAATGCGAGCGGGAACACTCTCGTCCGCAGATAAACCAGATAGGCGGGAAAGGCAAAGCTGGCCAGCGACATCAATGCCAAGGTCCCGGCTGTCCACTTCAGGCCAGACTGTTCTATCAGCGTGTTAGCGCGCGGGGCCAGTTCAAGGTCAGCCAGCCAGCGATTGAGCCACGGCAGGGCGCTGAGCGTCTCTTTCTTACGAATGTCGACGATCTCATCCAGCGTGTCTCGCCTGCCACTCACAAGCGCGGCATCGAGATTCGCCATTGTCCGTTCCGTTTGTGTGGCGGCGTCGGTGCCGCCAGCCAGCATCAAGAGCGTAAATACCGCAAAGACGCCGATGAACACCAAAACGAGAATGATGAGCATGCGCTTCTACCTCCTTTCCTAATTGACTTCGAGCGTCTGCTCAAACAAAGCGGGCGCAAGTATGATTCCGGAAACCTTCAAGCGTTCGAGAAATTTCGGCCTGATTCGTGTCGGCTGAAAAGCACCGACCACTCTTCCATCGGGCCCAACGCCCTTGCGATGGAAGGTAAAGATGTCCTGCATGCTGATAATGTTTTCTTCCATGCCTGTGATCTCGGAGATGCTGACCACTTTGCGCGAGCCATCGCTTAGGCGCGAGACCTGAACAACGATGGCGATGGCCGAAGCAATTTGTTGCCGCACGCTTTTTTCGGGCAGATTGAGGTTGCTCATTGCAACCATCGACTCAAGCCTGGTGAGCGCGTCGCGCGGTGTATTGGCGTGGATCGTAGTCATCGACCCCTCATGTCCGGTATTCATCGCTTGAAGCATGTCAAAGGCTTCTTCGCCGCGCACCTCGCCAATGATGATGCGATCGGGGCGCATACGCAGACTGTTGATGAGCAGTTGGCGTTGCCGTACGGCCCCCTGTCCTTCGACGTTGGGTGGCCTCGTTTCCAGGCGCACGAGATTC
Source organism: Acidobacteriota bacterium (assembly GCA_018268775.1). GTDB lineage: Bacteria > Acidobacteriota > Terriglobia > Terriglobales > Acidobacteriaceae > Edaphobacter. The sequence continues at coordinate 33,718 of JAFDVV010000005.1, forward strand.
TCAAGAGGAAGTTGCAGCTCAGCGGCGTCTTCGATCGTAACGATACGTTCGTTTTTGGGAACGTATTGCGAAAGGATGTTGAGAAAGGTCGTTTTGCCTGCGCCCGTCCCTCCCGATATGAGAACGCTGATACGCGCTCTGACAGCGGCAGCAAGTACCTCCATCATCTCGGCGGAAATGCTCTTGAGTTCCACCAACTGGTTGGAGGCGAGAGGGCCGGTTCCAAAGCGGCGAATGGACAGTGCAGGTCCATCGAGCGCGAGCGGCGGAATGATAGCGTTTACGCGCGATCCGTCGGGAAGTCTGGCATCGACCATCGGCGAAGATTCGTCGACCCTGCGGCCTACACGGGAAACAATGCGATCGATGATCTGCATCAGGTGACGATCGTCGCGGAACGCGGTGTCGACCTTCGTCAGCACACCCCGCCGTTCAATGAAAACGCTAGTTTTACCGTTGACGAGAATGTCGGAGATGCTGGTGTCCGCGAGTAGCGGTTCCAGGGGGCCAAAGCCGAACACCTCATCGAGCAACTCTCGTTCGATCCTCGATTGTTCGGCGAGACTCAAGGGAACCCGTGATGCCTGAACGATCTCATTGACCATGCTGGCGACGCCGGACCGGGCCTGAGACGTGTTGATCCGCGAAAGCTTCTCGAGATCCAGCTTTGAGATCAGCGTTCGATGAATGTCCGCCTTGAATTTGTCCAGATCCAATTGATCCACGAGACCACATCCCTCTCTGCAATGACCTGCTTATCCAAACAGTCCGAATCTTTTTTTGCGCTCCGGCTCTGGCTTTGCGCCGGTAGCCGCTTTTGCCATCTGTTGAATGACACGCGTGATGGCGGAGTCCTTCATTGCCAATGGAGTAGCGGTATTCCGCGAGTTGCGAACGGCGCTGTAGTCGCTTGGAATTTTCCATCCGGCCCGCATCGTCAACGCCTTGTTGATGCTGTCCTCATCGATGCCTGTCATGCGCGGCGCATAACGATTGAGCACAACCTCGACCTTGGCACCGCTGTCCTTCAACAACTCCGAGATGAGCCGGTTGGAGTTGCGCAGTTCCGAAACGCCGACCTGCGTAATCAAGTAGACGGCGGCCCCCTCCTGAAACAGGACCTTGGCGGCACCACCGAATCGCGAACCGGCATCGACGACAACATAGTCGAAGCTTTGCCGGGCGATCGAAAGCAACTTGCTAACGGCGTCGTTGGTGACTTCAACATCGGTGTATTGGTCCGGCCCAGCCAGGACTGAGAGACCGGATGGATGCCTTGCAAGCAAGCGGGAGAGGAAATTGGAATCCAGCCGGCCCGCGCTCTCAAGCGCGTTGGCTACCGAGTATTGAGCATCGATCCCAAGGTCTATTGCAGCGTCACCAAGTGGCAGATTGAGGTCGATCAGCAGTGTGCTGCCCTCCTGCTCGGCAAGCGCAATTGCAAAATTGCTGGCCACCGTTGTGACACCGGAACCGCCCTTTGCGCCGACGAAGACGAACATCTTTCCGTCGACCTTTTTGGGAGAACGGGCCGGCCGGCGAACCGCCGCCCGCACCAGCGCCTCGGCTATGGTGTTTGGTGTCAAAGGAGAGGTAAGAAACTCGCGGGCCCCAGCGCGCATACAACGAACCAGCATCTCCGGAAAAACATGCTCGGAGTAAACCATGACGGTGCCGGAGCAGTCGCGGCAGATGTTTTCCACCAAATCAAGAGCGTGCTCGGGGTCGCTATCGAGCTCGATGATGATGACGTCGTAGTTCAATTCGATCAGCTTGGAGAGATCGTCGATGCTGGGGTAGATGTCGAATTCGCGCGTAGTGCTGCCATGGAGGCCTGCCAGCGCAGAAGAGATCCGACTCCGGTGCGATTCCTGGGGAGCGATCAGTGCGATCGAGATCATATTGCTTCCCAGTGCATCCGTGTCCTTGGTCGATGTTGGCATCACAACGCTATGGCTCCCTGCCGCTACTGCTGTTCCGTGTTGAAGCGAGTTGGACATTGGCCCGTCCGCTGTTTTGATCTAGGTTGAGAAGAAGGAGATCAACGTTCCTATAGCGATCGCGGGAACGTAAGGCATCTTGCGCGACTGCGGGTTCTCAAGGACAAGCTCAGGATGCGGCCGGAATCCGCGCCCCTTCCATCTGAACAGGAGGTCACCCGTACCGCTGAACATCTCGCCAACGAACCCTCCCTTGATGGCCCAGCAGACGGCAATGACAGCACCGGCGATTCCCGTCAGGACGAGGGCAAGAAGCATCTGGGACGGCCCGACCCAGGCACCGATAGCCGCGCAGAGCTTGACGTCGCCCATACCCATACCGCCCATCAGGGCAAGAACGCCGAAGAATGCTCCCCCAACTAACAGTCCCGCAAGGCTTTCCGTAAGACCATGCAGGCCGTGAAGCCAAGTGGAAACCGCGAATCCAGCAACCAGGTACGGGAGCACTACAAGATTGGGCACTCGCCGACTGCGCAAATCGGTCCACGTTACGACCGCTAAAACAATCAGTGTTGGCCACCAGATGACGCCGTGCATACCGCTTCCCCAAACGAGAATCTGCCACGCAACGCTCTTTGGTGCAATTTACCGTCCAAATACAAATTGACCACAATATTCTGGAATCAAGGAGTTTCGGTATGTACTGGCGGTGCTTCGTGGGGCACAGTGTTCACGTTTGTATACACATCGCCTGCACCTGAGTGATGCGGAGGATACACGCCAACCTTTGAGGCCTGAGTAATAGCGGGAAACAGCAGCGGCAATATGGAGATTGGACCGCCAACGAACTCATGACTGCCTACGCGCTGCACTTCAAGGCTTTTTTCCGGGAGCAGCCGCTTTACTTTGTCCATATAGGCACCATAGGCCGGATCGTCGGTCGGCAAAGGAAAGAAGACGAACCGTCGATAGTTCCCTTGAGGCAATTCACTCAATAGGCGCGTTTTACGATCTTCCAGAGAGAATACCCTTGCCCCCTCAGGAAATCGTACCGCTGGGTATTCAAGGGTCAGGTAGCCCGGAAAATAGTAGCCCGCGTGACGGTATCCCAGAAAGTGGGAGTCGAACCCGACTATAAGAGTGTCGCCGGACGACGCAGCAAACGGAAACGCGACCGTAACTGATTGAAGTTGATCCTCAAATTGCCTGACTGAACGGTAAGAGCAATAGAGCGGCGAGGCAAGAAAGATAAAGGTATTTGTCACGGCGCAAGCCGCTATCAGCGTCAATTTGCCCACCGCCGATAGAGTGGTCTCTCTGTACCAACTGGCGAGCCAATGACCGAACCAGATACCGATCGGGGGGAGCAGAAGTAGGAGGTATCCGCTATTGACAAACTTGAGAAAGACCAACGTGTAGAAACATAGAGCCGGAGCGATCCATACCAAAGTAAAGCGCGTTTTTATCGCGTCGGCTGTGCCTGTTCGCAGAAGAGGGATCGAGAGCGCAAGAGACGAACTCCCACACATCAGAAGGCCGATGAACAGGACAACAAAAACGCGCGCGAGCGAGTTGGCAGGAGAAGAGTTAAAGATGGTCCCTTTGGCGGGTACGGCCTTCCAAAGCGCAAACAACGCCTCGAAGTAGGCATGGGGGCCGCCGCTCAAGACGATCATTGGTATAAACCAGGCTGCCAGTACGACGGCAAGCATCATTACAGCGGATAGCCTTTTTCCAATTGGAACCCCGCGAAGAGAGTAGAGATAGAGAGGCCCGAGAAACAATAACGACGACGGGCGAACTCCGGCGGAGATTCCCAGGGTGACAGCGGCAGGAAGGGTGGATGTCAGTCCGCCAAGATTGATCCGCCAGCATAGATATGCAACGGCCGCTGAAAAGAAGGCTTCGACGCTGTAAGTCAACGCCACTATTCCGTGAAACCATCCTAGAGGGGAGAAGAAGAACACCATGCTTGCGAAGCGCGCCTCCAGTGGGCCAAACCAGTCCAGGGTCAACCGGTAGACCATCGCGATTGCGCCACAGCTTGCAGCAACGCTCACCAGCACAAGTGCGAGGTTGGCGTCGTGGACGAAAAAGTTAACCAAGCGCGCGATGCAGATGTAGAGAAAATACCCGGGAGGATGGGGTTGGTGAAGCTGCGGTGAAAACCGCTCGATTCCCAGAGCAAAGTTGACCGAATCCAGGTCATACAGCCTGTGGCTGCGAAGGCTGTAGCGGCTCAAACCTACGGCCGCCGCAAACAGGAGCGGCTCAAGCTTCGATGACCGGATCATAGTAATTGCCTATTGGAGCAATTAACGAACCAATCGTCTACCTGGGCCGGATCGGCTGTATCTGACCTTGACTCAATCCTTAGAGTCACAGAGGCCTCTCGGGCTTCACTTCCACCAAGGTAATAACCAGGATTGATTACCAGAGTTTGCTCGACATCGTGTCTCGCTTCTGCGCAGAATGCACTACGTTTTGATGGCGCAAAGCCAGAATGGGTTAGCTGTCCTCGCAGACCCAGCCAAGGATCACCGGCTGGGGTCCCCGAAGTCAGGAGGATAAATTGATGACTCGGCTTGGACTACTTTCAGAAGACCGCACTCTGTTGGCGCTCCTCTCGTCTGCCCTTGGCAAGGACTTTGACATCTCTCAGGTTGGATGCAGAGGTCTGACAGGCGGGCTATTGGCATCTGGCAGCGCTTATGACGTGCTTCTGCTGGACATCGACTCGCAAGAGAACACTGGCGGGCGATCCGAAGATCTGCCAGATATATGTATCGCTTCTCAGATACCAGTTGTCATTATGGCCAGTGACACGCTTCGTTCCGCGGCTGTTGACCTCGTCCGAAGGGGTGCCTACGGGTACTGCCGTCGCCCACCATCCGTCCGTGAACTCAAGATGATGCTTACCCGCGCTCATGAGAGCTTGTCGCTCAGGCGCAAGCTACTCCAAGTACAGCAAATGCAGGAGGCATCACTGGCGGGCAACAAGATGATAGGCTCTAGCCCGCAGATGCAGCAGATATACGACCTTATGCGCCGGGTCACAAATATCAATGCTTCGGTGCTGGTCACCGGTGAAACCGGAACAGGGAAAGAACTCATCGCCAATGGCATCCACTGCATGGGTGTCCGTGCCGGCCGTCCCTTTGTTGCCGTCAGTTGTGGCGCTATACCGGAGAGTTTGATAGAAGCCGAACTCTTTGGCCACGAGAAGGGCGCGTTTACCGGTACCGTTGGCTCGCGTGTTGGCTACCTGGAACAGGCAGAAGATGGCACTTTGTTTCTCGACGAGATCGGTGAGCTGAGTTTGCTAACCCAAGTCAAACTTTTGCGGGTCCTGCAGCAGAGAGAGTTCAGCCGCCTTGGCAGTAACCGGCTGATTCCGCTTCGCGCCCGAGTGATCCTGGCAACCCACCAGAATCTAGCCGAGAAGGTGGCTCAGGGAACGTTTCGGCAGGATCTCTATTACCGCATTAATGTTATGCGGATCGATGCTCTGGCATTGAGGGAGCATTCCGAGGACATCCCGCAGATCGCCCGGCACTTCCTCACAATTTATGCCGAGATGTATCAGGCTCCAGTGACCGATATTGATGCAGACGCTCTTGCAACACTTCAAACTTACTCGTGGCCTGGAAATGTGCGCGAGTTGGAGAATGTGATTCAGAGAGCGATCATTGTCGCTGTAGGCGACTCGATCAAGCTGGAGGACCTTCCTGCCAACATTCAGGAAGAAGCGGCGGTCATCAGTTTCGACGACTATCAGTCTGGCGGCTCATTTGAGCGGCAACTCCGCGAGTACAAGATCAAGCTTGCGACCAATGCACTCCGGGAACACCATGGGAACAAGACCCTGGCGGCACGCAGTCTCAATATCTCTCGTGCCTATTTGCACCGGTTGATACGCGTGAACGACCCCGAGACGCTGGAAAGCGGTCCTTCAGAAAGAGCCGAAGCGGAGAGCGCGTGAATACCGCATCCATTGCGGTCAAACCCGCTGACGGAAGGATTGCGATTCGCTCTTTGCGAATCATGTTCTCCTTCCCTTCCATGTTGGCAGCGCTCTTGATAGTGCTGGCGGCCCTTACAGTGCGAGATCGCTTCGACGATCCGGACATGTGGTGGCATCTGAAGAGTGGCCAGGTCATCTGGGCAACGCACTCTATTCCAACAACCGACATCTTTTCTTACACAACAGGACATCACGCGTATGTGCCGCATGAGTGGCTGGCGCAGTGCTTTATCTATGCGGGTTACAAATTCGGCGGATATAGCGGATTGATGCTCTGGCTATGGGTGCTCACCTCGGCCCTGCTCATTGCAGGGTACGGCTTGTGCTGGCTGTATTCCCAAAACGCGAAAGTCGCCTTTGCAGGTGCTCTGACGATATGGATGTTCTCAACCATTGGGCTGGCAGTCCGTCCCCAGATGATCGGCTACCTCCTGCTCATTGTGGAACTCGTACTCATTCAACTGGGCAGGACGCGCAATCCACGGTGGTTTTGGGGCCTGCCTCCTCTGTTCGCTCTCTGGGTGAACTGCCACGGATCATTTGTTCTCGGCATTGCAATTGCGGCGATGATCCTCCTCTGCTCGCTTTTCAATTTTGAGCGGGGTCTTGTCGCTTCGTCGCAGTGGGAATCCCGTCAAAGGCGAATACTCGCGTGTGCGATTGCATTCAGTATCGCAGCGCTATTCATCAATCCGGTTGGCCTGAAGCAAGTGGCTTACCCGATCGATACCATGTTGCATCAACCGATCGGGCTTAGCTCATCGAGCGAGTGGCAGCCTCTTCGGTTCGGCGACGGCCGTTCCTGGCCGTTCCTGGCTCTTGTCGCGGGGATCCCACTGCTCTCTGCGCTTCGGTACAAGCGTCTGTATTGTCAGGAACTTCTTCTATTGGCAATCGGAGCGCAATTGGCTGCAAGCCATCAAAGAATGCTCTTCGTATTTGGAATTCTGGTTGCACCCACTCTGGCGAGATTGCTTTCCGACGCGTGGGAGAACTATCGACTCGATCAGGACAGGCCCTTGCTAAATGCGGTTCTAATTACCCTGTCGGGCCTCATTGTGTTTTTCGCTTTTCCCAACAGACAAGCGTTGGCCAACCAGGTACAGAACGACAGCCCGATGAAGGCGGTTGAATTTCTCAAGGCGCACAATATTTCCGGCAATATGTTGAATGAGTACGTCTACGGCGGGTATCTCATCTGGGCCGCACCGGAAAATCCAGTCTTTGTGGACGGACGAGCCGACGTCTTCGAGGAGACAGGGGTCTTGAGCGATTACGGCAAGTGGGTGGAGTTGCAGAGTGACCCAAACAATCTTCTCCGAAAATATAAGATCGATTTCTGTCTGCTTTCGCGGGAGTCGCCTATGACGAAAGTCTTGACGCTACTTGGGTGGAAGACAATCTATTCGGATGAAAATTCGGTTATCTTTGTGCGAGACAGGTAGTATCCAGATTCGGCGCGCGCTGCGTCCTGAAGACAAAGTGCAACGATTAAGGCGATTCCGCACATACTGCATCCGCCAAAAGTACCTCTTCAGGCACTCTCAGTTACAGCCCGAAACGGATTTACCCTCGAACGGCTTGTTTGATTTCCACGTCCTCCACCAATTCAGAGATCAAGGCTATAATCCGCTTTGCGTGGTCAAGCGCAATCGGCGCAATAAGGAAGAGCAATGTCTCTTAGACGGCCGGCAGGGGCCGGCAGGCGAAATTTTCTCAAAGGTGCGTTGGCCGCAGGCGCTGCGAACGCCATTGCAACGACGGCGATGGGTCAGCAAGCCGCTTCAACCGGTGGCGACGATCGCGCCTATTGGCTTGAGGTCGTGCGTCGAGTGTCGCACCCCGTCCTTGAGGCCGTCGGCCAAGGAGAGTTACGAGCCCGGATGCCGGTTGAAGCGGCATCCGGCGTCCAGCAGGAACGGAGGAAGTCCACGCACCTTGAGGCGTTCGGCCGTCTTGTAGCAGGTATCGCGCCCTGGCTTGAGACCTCTGTTGTGGGCAAGGAGGCCGCGCTTCAGGCTACCTATCGTGAGTGGACGCGCAAAGGCATTCAGTATGGCACCGATCCGCAGTCTGCCGATTACATGAACTTTGGCATGACACCGCAGTCGGTTGTGGATGCAGCGTTTCTTGTGCTCGGCATTTTGCGCGCACCGAAGCAGTTGTGGGAGCCGCTCGATTCCTCGACGAAAGAAAACGTGGTCAAGGCCCTCGAAGCCACACGCACGGTATTGCCGGGCCAGTCGAACTGGCTGCTGTTTTCGGCCATGGTTGAGGCCGGCCTCTGCTTTATGGGAAGACCATGGGATGCAATGCGCGTGGACTACGCCTTGCAGATGCACAAAGAGTGGTACGTGGGCGATGGGACCTATGGCGATGGCAGAAACTTTCACTGGGACTACTACAACAGTTTTGTGATCCAGCCCATGTTGATGAAGGTGCTGGAAACTGTCCCTGCCAGGAGCGCGATGTGGACGGCGTTAAAGCCAGTGGTCTTTGAGCGCTCACAAAGATATGCGGCGATTCAGGAGAGGATGATCAGCCCGGAAGGCACCTTCCCGGCGATAGGCCGGTCGCTGACATATCGTTTTGGCGCATTCCATCTGCTAAGCGATGTTAGCCTGCGTAGAGAACTGCCCGAAGGAGTAACGCCAGAGCAGGTGCGATGCGCCCTGACCGCCGTCATGCGTCGCATGATCGAGAGGCCCGGAACGTTCGACGCACAGGGGTGGCTGATGATCGGGTTTGTGGGACATCAACCGGGCCTGGGCGAGACATATATCTCAACCGGAAGCCTTTATCTGTGTTCAGCCGCGTGGCTTCCGCTCGGGCTTCCGGCAAGCGACAGGTTCTGGTCGGGCGCTCCTCAGCCGTGGACCGAGGTAAAGATATGGAGCGGCGAGGACATGAAGACCGATCATGCTCTAACGGCCTGATCCTTCTATGGGAATCGCCGGAAGTGCGGACGCGCTGCAACTTGGAGCGTGCTCACGAGGGCAAAGAGCATTGACGCGATATGCCTGGTTGTGAGTAGAATCTAGTCTCGTTCTCAATGGTTGGACCGTTGAGTCTTATTTGATCGATTTGGATCGTGGGCCCAAATGTTTCAAGCCGGAGTGAACCGTGGCTACTGGCACCGCTCAACCCGAGGAGCGCCCGCTCGACCATCCGTCTCCGGACTGGCCGACATCCTACACGCAAGTTCTGGCGCGGTCTGCCGCCGGCACCGCCAAGACCTTGAGGCTCTACCAGGAAACCCTTGAGTATGTCTCGCAGGGCCGCCTTCCCGCGACGATCTTCCAGGAGCATTTCCCACACTTCATCCAACACTATGGCGCAAGCTACGCGGATCGCGCTGCAAAGATCGGCGCAGAGTTTTTAAGCGGCCTGGCTGAGCTGAACGGGAGTGGACATCTTCGGGCGGGCGAGGCGAACGGCCTGCATGAGGCGGTCGTCCCGCCGCTGTTTGACGCTTCGAATCCCGCAAGGTGGTTTGAGCAATACGCAGAGTATGCGGGTAAGTTGAACGCGCAGGCGCTGAAGGCATATCGGCGGCAGCTCGACCGGGTTGCCGCGGGCGAACTGACGGCCGAGGACGTACAGGAGAAGACGGCCACGCAGATGTCCCAGGAGTTGCCTGAGTATTTGCAGCGCGTGGGGCAGTTGTATTTAGAGCTGATCGAACAACTGGATGACCTTCGCAGCAATTATGAGGAAGACTACTTCGAAGGCATCCTCGCGCTTGTAGACGGAAGCAAAGACGGGCCGGTGAATTTTGTTACTCTCCGGGGTCCTCTGGGTGGAGCGGCATTTACATCGCTTACAGTTACAAATACGACGGAACAACGCACGGCAATCCATTACATTGCCACGGAAGTTCGGCGTCTGGATGGTGTAGAAGCTGCCTTCAGCCCAAAGGTTGCGATCACGCCCGAGGTCCTGGAGCTTGGCCCCGGCGAAGAAGCCGCCATTGCCTTCTCACTTCAACTTGAGGCCGGCAAATATGAAGCCGAGACCCCTTACATCGGATTCTTGTACATCACCGGCGAAGGGGACCTTCGCGTAGAGATACAACTGCGAATTGTCGCGACCAGGGGCAACACAGACGAAGTCAACTGAGGCCGGAGTATGTCCCGCTCAAAGGAAACAAGAGACTTTGGATCGACTGAGCCACGGGCCAACGCTCACGAACCTATCGCCATTATTGGCATGCGCGGCCGGTTTCCGGGCGCAAGGAGCCTGGATGCCTACTGGAAAAATCTTGCTGAAGGCGTTGAATCGATCGCGACCCTGACACAGGAGGAGATGCGCGCGGCGGGGATCCCCGACCACATTTCGCGCCTTCCCGGATATGTGAACGCTTCTCCTGTGCTCGAAGGCGTGGACAAGTTCGATGCGCAGTTCTTCGGCTTCTCGGCGCGCGATGCCACGCTTACCGACCCGCAGCACCGCTTGTTTCTTGAGACGGCATGGGAGGCGCTCGAGGACGCGGGGTACGATCCGGAGACCTACGAGAAGCCGATTGGCATCTTCGGTGGATCGGAGTTGAGCACGTATCTCTACCACCTCTATCAGAACCAGGACGCGCTGAAATACATCGACGGTATGCAGTTGATGGTGACCAACGACAAAGACCATCTCTGCACGCAGGTCTCTTATCGCCTGAACCTCAAGGGGCCGAGCGTCGTTGTGCAGACGACGTGTTCCACCTCACTTGTAGCGGTTTCGCTTGCGTGCGAGAGCCTGCATCACGGTCGCTGCGATATGGCGCTCGCGGGCGGAGTCACTGTGCGTGTCCCTCAACGTGGAGGGTATTTCTACGCGGCCGGCTCCATACTCTCTCCTGACGGACATTGCAGACCTTTCGATGCGAAGGCCCAGGGGACGATCGTAGGCAGCGGCGTTGGCCTCGTCGTTCTCAAGCGTCTGTCAGATGCGATTCGCGAGGGAGACAACATCCGCGCTGTAATACTCGGTGCCGGAATCAACAACGATGGCAACGACAAGGTTGGCTACACGGCCCCTAGCGTCCATGGACAATCCGGTGCAATCCGCGCGGCCCACCGCATGGCGGGGATATCGGCCGATTCTATCGGGTACATCGAGGCGCATGGGACCGGGACCATCCTCGGCGATCCGATCGAGATATCTGCCCTGTCGGAGGTCTTTCGCGAGAGCAGCAAGAAGCGCGGGTTCTGCGGAATTGGATCGGTGAAATCGAACTTCGGACACCTGTCGTGCGCCGCGGGCATCGCAGGATTGATCAAGACAGTGCTCTCGCTTGAACATGCGGCGATTCCGCCGACTGTACATTACACGGCCCCCAATCCTGGAATCGACCTGGCGGCCAGCCCGTTTTATGTAACCACAAAATTGCGCCCGTGGGAGCGAAATGGGACACCCAGGCGCGCCGGGGTCAGTTCGTTTGGCGTGGGGGGCACGAACGCGCACATCGTTCTGGAGGAGGCTCCTCGCCCGGCGGAGAAAAGCGAACGGCGGCCATTTCAGTTGCTGACCATATCCGCGCGAAGTGAAGCGGCGTTGAGCATCTCAACGAATGAGCTTGCCAATCATCTGGAGGCGCACGCAGAGGTCGAGTTGCCCGATGTTGCCCATACATTGCACGTTGGCCGCAGGGCGTTTCGCTTTCGCCGCGCAATTGTTACCGCAGTTGATGACCACCGCCGCGCAATTGATATCTTGCACGAGCAGGCACATCATCCTGTGGAAGCGGCGCCGTCGGAGCGTCCAATCGTGTTCATGTATCCGGGGCAAGGGTCGCAGTACCCGGGTATGGCCGAGGGCCTATATGACAGCGAAGAAGTCTTTCGAGAGGCGATCGACCGCTGCGCACAGATTCTACGGCCCCACCTGAAGGCGGATGTTCGTCAGATACTTTTTCCCGGCACCAAACAAAGAGCAGATGCCGCAGAGGCCCTGAAGGACACAAGGTACGCGCAGCCCGCCCTCTTCATCATTGGATACGCGCTCTCGATGCTTTGGCAGTCGTGGGGAATACGGCCAGCAATGATGATTGGGCACAGCGTTGGCGAGTACGTTGCCGCCACGCTCGCAGGCGTGATGTCGCTTGACGATGCTCTCGCAATCATTGCCCGTCGTGGAGCACTGATCTCGGCATTGCCTCGCGGCTCGATGCTGGCCGTGTTTGCGGAGTTTACGGCGATTGAAAAATTCGTTACCGGCAAGGTAGCGCTAGCCGCCATCAACGCGCCGGGATTTTGTGTGCTTTCCGGTCCAACGCAATCGATCAACCGCGTGGAGAAACTCCTCATCAAGGAGTCGATACCGAACCGAAAGCTGCATACATCGCATGCCTTTCATTCGGCGATGATGGAGCCGATTCTTTCCGAATTTGAGAAGGTGTTCGCAAAGATGAAACTGCGCCCGCCTGAGCTTTCTTTTGTTTCGACCTTGACCGGACAGATGGCCGATGCAAACGTGGCGAAGCCGGAGTACTGGGTCGCCCAATTGAGAAATGCGGTTCGCTTTGGCGATGGGTTGCGCTTGCTGGCCGAAGGAAAGACGGACGCAGGCAAAGACCCGATTTATCTCGAGGCAGGTCCCGGCAATGCCTTGACAACTTTTGTCAAAGCAACGGCAAAGGCTACAGGCACAAAGGGAGAATGCGTGAACTGTCTCCCCTCTGCCGACAGCACGACACCCGACACAGAGACGATCGCCGCCGCCCTTGGAAAGCTGTGGGTTGGCGGAACAGCAGTGGATTGGAAGGGGTTTCACCGAAACGAACAGAGAAGGCGCGTCAGTTTGCCTACCTATCCCTTTGAACGGCAAAGCTACTGGGTAGGATCTCTGCCGGATGCGCGAACCGAGACCGTTCAGCTTCGCGACACGTCGAAGTGGATGTTCAAGGCGCAGTGGAGCAGCACGAAGCCGCTCAACGCAGATGTCTCGTCGTTGAAGGGTCGCAGAATTTTGCTCTTCGATGAAACATCGACGCCCGGCAAGAGTATCGCCGGAATACTACAGAAAGCGGGGGCGGATGTCATCGTCGCGCGGCGTGGGAGCAGCTTCAAAAAGACAAAACGGTTTTACACACTGAACCCCGAGAACTCGGAAGACTATCGAAGCCTGGCAGTCGATGTATGCAGCGGAGAAGGGCGTCTGGCGGGGGTTATCTATTGCTGGAATGCAGCGCCACCGGGCGACACTTTACTTGACGATGCCGCTCCGGTCGCGCTGCTGGGCCCCATGCGGCTCGCCCATGCGCTCAGCAGTCAGATGACAGTGCGTCCATTGCCGCTGCTTTTCGTCACACGCGGCACTGCGCTCGTGAGCGCTGGAGACATGCTCGACCCCGCGCGTGCGCTTTGTGCAGGGGTGGCCAGGGTTCTCCCTCAGGAGCATCCGGGCCTCCGCGCCGCTCACATCGATGTCGATGACGACTTGTCCGTGGCGCAGGCGATCGCCGTGGAGATGGCAGCGGGGCTTCCCGATCCCGCAGTCGCAGTCAGAGAAGGGCAGCGCTTCGTCGAAGCATTTGTCCCGATAGCGACCAATGCAGCTAAAACACCTCTCAATCTACCGGCGTCCCCTGTCGTTTTGGTGACTGGGGGCCTTGGTCACATGGGGCTGCATCTTGCAGAAGCCGTGTTCAACAACATCGGCGCGCGCCTCGTTCTTATGGGAAGGACCTCGCTCCCCTCTCCGCCGGAGTGGGAGGCCGCCAGCGAAGACGTCTCCGTGTCGGACGGTCAGCGAAGCATCCTGAAGCGCCTTGCGGCGATGCGTGCAAAGAGGGACGAGGTCATTGTTCTAAAAGCCGACTTGAATCGAGCGCCAGAGGTCTCTTCCGCAGTCGATGCTGCCATTGCGCATTTCGGAAGAATCGACCTCATCGTACATGGCGCTGCGCGGATTGATGCCGCCGCCTTCGCCTCTGCCGCCGAAACGGGAGTAGAGGTGATGGAGGCGCAGTTCTCGCCGAAGATTCGCGGCCTGTTTCACCTGATGGCCGCGATGAAGGGACGTGAGCCGAGGCGCTGGGTCCTGCACTCGTCGATCTCGTCAATTCTTGGGGGGCTCGGGCTTGCCGCTTATTCCGGCGTCAACGCTCTGCTGGATGTGCTCGCGCTGCAACAGGGAGAGAGCTGGCTGAGCATCGACTGGGACGCCTGGGACAATGCCGCCGAAGCACAGAACGTGAGCATGCCGCTGGCCATCACTCCGCCTGAAGGGAGCGATGCGCTGCTGAGGCTGCTTGCATCGCCAGTTGGATCGCGCGTTGTGGTGGCCGTAAACCTCGAGGAGCGGTTGAAGGCCTGGGTTCAGCACAAGAGTGCGGATTCAAATACAACCGCGACGGCCGAGCTGCACCCACGGCCAAATCTCGCAACGGCCTATGCAGAGCCGCGGACGGACACAGAGCGCAGGCTCGTGGACATATGGGGTTCTCAACTAGGCATCGAGGCGATCGGTATCCATGACCGCTTCTTCGATCTTGGAGGACACTCGTTGCTCGCCGCACAGATTGCGGCAGAGATATGCGACCGCTTCCAGATCGAACTTCCCGTGTTGCGACTCTTCCAGGCGCCTACCATCGGAGAGTTAGCCGCAATTGTAGACAAAGCACAGTCAGGAACGGGGGAGACGGGAGCTGCCGGTCTTCCCTTCGTCAAAGACATTCCCGAGGCTACTGTGCTGCAAGGCGACGAACCGGGCAAGGCCGCGAAGGCCGGCTATCGCGACTTCTACAACGATGTCACCAGGCGGCTGGAGACATCAGGGCTTGGTGCCGCGTCGTTCTTTCTCAACTACGGCTATATCGGAAAGAACGGCTCGGATGAATCCTGCTACGAGATACCGGAGCAGGTGTTCAATCGCAACTCGGTACGGCTCGCGTTTGAGCTGATCGGCAACGTTTCCCTCAAAGGGAAGCGAGTGCTTGACGTCGGTTGCGGCAGAGGTGGGACTGTTGCCCTGATGGCGGAGATGCTTGGCGCAAAGCCGGTGGGCGTCGATCTGTCGCCGGAAGCTGTGGCGTTTTGCAGGCGCACCCATAAACATGGAACAAAGTTTGTTGTCGGCGACTCGGAGAACCTGCCCTTCAAGGACAACATATTCGATGCGGTGACGAACATCGAGTCGTCGCACACCTACCCCAACCTGCGGGCCTTCTTCGGCGAAGTCAGCCGGGTCATCAAGAAGAAGGGCAAGTTTCTCTATACCGATCTGTTGCCGGTTGAGCGCTGGCTCGAAGTCCGCGCACTCCTTCCTCCGCTGGGCTTCCGTATTTTGAGCGACAGAGAGATCACGGAAAATGTGCTTGCGTCTTGCGACGATGTCGCCTCCACACGCGCGCAGGCATTTGGAGGACACGATGCGATGATCGACAATTTTCTTGCGGTTCCAGGATCGGCCGTCTACGAACAGATGAACAGCGGCGCGTGGCAATATCGCATCCTGCGCGCCGAGCGGGTTTGAGGCGACACAAACGCTAGCAGCAGCCGCAAAGGCAGCCGACACGATGGGCGCCGCAACGGTCTGGAAGAACGGCCACGGCGACGACGATGGGGCGGATCAGGCAGCCATCTGCCTTGAGCGTGGCGTAACCGACCTTGCAGGAATCCAACGCTGCCGCGTTTCCACGAACGACACCGGTCGCATCGGTGGTATCGCCTGATTGTCCGCAATCGATCGCTACTGTGATCGCAACGGTCTTTTCGCCGCATGGCGGCAAGGTGAAGGTGGTATCGGACAGCGAGCCCTTCCAGGGCAACTGTTGTCCGCTGTCGGTCAGGAACGAACCGAATTCGAGCGTCACCTGGCGTTCGCGTCGCGAGTCGTTGTCGAAGGTGATGAGTATCTTGCGGGTCTCGCCGCAGCGCGCGTATTCGACGGTGTCCGCGCACCGAATGCAGCACTCGCAGCCGCAATCATCCTCTTCGTGGCAGCGGCAGCCGTGGTGACGCTTGCCGGGTTGCTGTTGAGTGGGTGTGGGAGTGGCCGTTGTCGATGCAGCCTGCGCCATGTCCACCATCTGCTGCAGGGCGGACGTAGGACTCTGATAAAGGTTGGTGTACCCCTTCTGGATATTGCCGACGTAGTCGTTGTAGTCCATCATCCGCATCCTACGGGTGTCGTGACAGTAGCCGTAGAACACCTCGGGGCCTTTCGTCTCCGCACATGGCCCGGAATAGCGGTTTTGTTGAGTGTTCATCGCTGTCTCCTTAGCTGATAGAAGTTCTCCGATTCATCGATTGCCGCTGATCCGCACGCGAAGGCCGCCATCCTGATGACCGGATGGACCGGAAGGCTGTTGCGGTGGTGCCACTTGGGGATGCGCGTGACAGTTGCAATGCGTGTGAGCGGGCTTCGCGGGATCGTTCAACAACGTCTCGTAACGACCAGATGTGGTGAAGCCAAACAGCTCCATTCCCATAAACGTAAAGCCGAAGTGCTGCGAGTACGGCTGCTCCATCCTTATTGGCGGGAGTGGAGCAATCTTGATGGTCTGACAGGAGTCCACCGCGACCGGCTTCAGATCGACGACAGAGTTTGAATCGCTTGTACTTGTAACGGAGAGCGGTTCCACTTTGAGGTCGAGCTTGGAGTCGCTGTTGCTTGTCGATTGCGTAACGATCGGCTGGGTCACGGCCAAGGTCGAGTTCACATTGATGGGAGCGATCTCGGCTATGTGAATGTTATCGAGATCGGTGTCGATGTGGACCGTCGAACCATCGCTGCCTAGCTTGATGGTCCACGGATTCGGAATCGATGGGGATCCGCCCTTGCTCATTGTGTGCTCTCCTTCGCTTTGCGCCGGGCTGCGCGGGTTCCGTAGTTGGCCGTGGTATAGATATCGACTGAAAGCGTGGCATTGTAGAGCTGAAGGTTTGCGTGGTAGTGCCGCAGTGGCTTCAAGGTCGCGGGCAGGTCGAAGGTCACGTCCACCGAGAGCCTCTGACCGGGGTGCAGCACGAGTGGATCGCGCCGGGTGACGAGCATTCCAGCCTGAAGATCGCCCCAGTGCAGGAGTATGCCCTTCACCATGGATTCCACGGACGCCTTGTCGGAGTCGTTGATCCCGGCGACAAGCGCTGAAGCGAGGTCGAACGAATCGAAGATCGGGGCCTCGCATTGTGCGCCAGTCGGCAGATCGACGTTTCCGGCGTTCTCGGCGATGAACGTCCTGGTATAGCTTGTGTCGCCACCGGCAAGGATCGTGATCTGGCTGGGATCCATGCGAAGGTCGACGACCTCATCGACATGTACCTCGGCCGCCAGCGTACGATCTCCTACGGTCAGCTCAAGATCGTAGCTGCCGGGTGGTGTGCTGGAGGCGACCACAATCGTCCCCGGAACGCTTGCCTGTTCGCCCGGATACAACTTTGCAAAGAAAGGCATCTCGCCAAGCGGAAGCTGCGCGGCCCCTTTTAGCGAACTGGATCTAAGTGCTACGCTGCGCAGCTTTTGTTTTCCGGTGCCATTGTTGACGAGTGGGATCGTTCCGCTAAGCCCTTGTGGAGGGCCAGAGAAGAAGAGCTTTTTGGCGGAGCCTGCAAGCTGCAGTGAGGGCTCAACCCGAACCATGTCGCGTTTATCAGCAGTCATGCGGGGACATGCCTCCCTGATAAGGGCCCGGTAGTGGAGACTACGGTACTCGGTGTTCCATCACAATGTCAATGCTGCGGCCACAATTAAATGCGGCCATTAACCGCATTCAGTCCCGCGCTATGAGTGCGATTTCTCATGCAACTCCGGCACTTTGTTCCTGAGCGCTTCGAGACGCTCGCTTAACTGCCGCTGCACCGCGGCCACTTCAGACCTGCCGTAGAGGTTCTTCGTCTCGCCGGGATCGCTCTGCAGGTCGTAAAGCTCAAACTCCTGCGGCTCGTTTACATAGTGGATCAGCTTGTAACGTTCCGTCCGGATGCCGCGATGAGGAGGGACGGCCTCAGGATTTGGCCATTCGTAGTACTCGTAGTACCACTCCTTCCGGAACGATGGGTCGGGGGCCTTGGCCAGCGGAAGCATGCTCTTGCCCTGCATGTGTTCCGGAATGGCTACGCCTGCGAGGTCGAGGAACGTCGGAGCAAGGTCTGTGTCGAGGACCATCTCGCTGCGGACTGTGCCCGCGGGAATCCGGCGCGGATAACGAATCATCATAGGGACGCGAATGGACGGCTCGTGCATGAGGCGCTTGTCGAAGAGCCGGAACTCCCCGAGGAAATAGCCGTGGTCGGAGCTGTGCACAATTGCGGTGTCGTCGAGGATGTTCTTCTTCTCAAGGTAAGACAGAATGCGTCCGATGTTCTCGTCGACTGCGACAAGGCCGGAGTAGTAGTCCTTCACGATGCCCTCCTGAGAACCGCAGGCCGTGTGCGACATGGTGGTGCCGATCTTGTTTTCGGCGTCCACAAAACCCTTTGGTTTTCCAGGATAACCCTTCAGATCGTCGTCGAAGGTCGCGGGTTTTGGGACCGCCGTCGTGCGATAGAGGTCGAAGTGTCTCCGCGCACGGAAGAACGGCTCGTGCGGCGCGACGAACCAGACGAGAAGGCAAAACGGCTTGTCTCCGCGGTCTTCTTCGAGCCACGACAGGGCGCGATCTACCGTGAGGTCATCCGGATAAACGCCGAAGTATTGCTTCTGCTCGCCAATCTTCCCCTTGCGGCCTTCCTTGAACAATGGGTTGGCATAGTTGTTGCTGGGATCGTTGTGGCCAAAGTAGTAGTCCCAGTAGCGGTCCTCCACTCCGTTGCGAACATGGACCTTGCCCAGGATCGCAACTTCGTATCCCGCCTCATGGAGGAGCTCGGTAAAGAGCGGTATGTCCTTGGGCAACGGCTGATGCGGCTTTGTGTTGTCCAAAGCGCCGCTGCTCCTTGAGTAGAGCCCCGTCAGCGCTGTGGCACGCGCCGGGGCGCAGAGCGCATTGGTGCAAAACGCATTCTGGAAGTACATCCCTTCTTTGCCGATTCGGTCGTGATTCGGCGTCTTCAGAATAGGATTTCCTGCAATGGACAGAGCGTCTGCTCGCTGTCCTTCGCCAAAGAAAAACACAAGGTTGGGACGTTTCGCATTCTGTTCCGGCGCAGCGGCTGCCGACAACGTTCCAGGGGCAACCATGGTGACACCAACGGCGGCGAGAGAGCCTTGCAGAAACTCTCTGCGGTTTGTCCCCGCCGACTGCGATTCAGACTTTGGTTGGCTCAAATCCTGTGGGTTCGTCATGCTCCTCCGACCTTGGCTTGCGCTTTGGATCATAACGAATTATTGCATGTGCCACGGATGGCGCTTCGCTCGGATTGGCCTCAATACTGAGGCGGCTGAGGTGAATAATCTTTTCCAAATTTGTTTTTGTGATGGGCCAGAGGATCGGTCACGGGGACAAACACAAGCTCACCCAAAGCCGCTCCTCGTGCCGTTACCTGAACGATGCGGTCCGCCTCGCCGGCAGAAGCCGGAAGAAGCTGCTCCGCCCAGGTCTGAACGCGATATCGCCCCGGAGGTACATCGCGAATGACGACGCTTCCGTCGGCAGATGAGAGAGCGTAGTAAGGAGACTTCAACGAGACGACGACTGCCCCCATCTCCGGGTGAATGTTGCAAAAGATGTAGGAGACGCCTTCGCGATCGAAGCTCACCGAGCGATGCGAGCCTGCCTCGTACAGGCCCAGGTCGAAACGTCTGCCGTTGAACAGTGAGAAGACGTTATGAAAGAACGGATCGAGATTGGGGAAATCTACGCTCGTGCCGACAGGAATGACGAGCAGATGCGGGTTGAATTCCTTGTTTTTCTGGATGAGCCGGACATGTTGCTTTGGCACAGGTGAAGGCATGGGCCGATCCAGAGGAGTAAGCCACAGCACCACGTTTGCAGGCGAGATGTGTTTCGCATGAGGCCCGGAAGCCGGTTCACCGATACGAATCTTCGCCGTGACTTCGCTTTCCTGCGCGTGCAAATTTAACGAAATGGACATCGCAAGCAAAAGCAGCGCGGGCCTATACGTCTTGTCGAACCTCATCATGAGATGACCATTCCTAGAAGCGGTAGCCGAAAGAGAGCGTAAAGATGTTTGCCACCGAAGCGGCACTGTTGATCGGAGATGTACGGATTCGCCGGTATTCAGGCGAGACAATCAGGTATGTTCGCGGCGTGTAGATCAGGTTCGCGGAGATCGCCTGATTGCGAGCGCGAAGCTGCACCGTCCCAGCAGTAGACGGGAGGATAAGCGAGTGGAAATCGCGAGCGAAGCCGTTGTCCTGGCCGAATGTTCCATTGGCCTCAAGAAGTCGCGTAAAACGCACCTTAACTTGCGACCACCCTCCAACATCATTGAGCAGGCGAAACGTAGTGCGTCCGGTGACTGGGTCGGTGCCGCTTACGACGTCCTTATAGACCCCACCTCCAAGTCCTCCAAGGGCCCGGCCACGATACGCTTCACCACTCAGCTCAACGAACCGGCTGAGCGGCAGCTTCCAGTCGCCGGTTACTGCCCATGAGTCGCCGCTGCGCCCCGTGTAGCTCTGGCGTGAATAGTAGCCGCTTGTGCCCAGTTGCAGATACGCAGGACTGCCCGGTTCCCCGTGCGTGTATGAAAACCGTGTCTCATAGGCTGGCTGAGCGCTGCGCTCGCCAGATGACGGCGCTCGATAGATATCCGGATTGTTGTACCCTGCCGCCGGCGGGTCCCACAGTCCAAACTGCCAGCCGAAGCCGCCGTCTCGCGGACCGGCGAACAGGTGCTTGTAGCTCAACTGCGGCGCCCATGTCCACAGGTTGCCTGCCCACGCCATCGCGGGTTCAGCTACGGTGGCATACGAGGTCGGCGAAAGCGGAGAGATCAACGGCTCGACGAGTCCGACCTCCGCAGTGTCGCGTTGCCACGAGAGGCGCGCGCTCCCGGTTCGGAGGCGGACAAGGCCACCGCTCGTACCGTAGCTGTTGTATGGGATTCCTCCGTAGAAATCGAAGTTGACCTCCGCCTGACTCGAGGCCCCCAGCAGATGAGGCCCGATAGCACTAATCCCTACAATTGTCTGACGCAAGCTGGCGCCCGAACTGCGTGTGGCAGCATCGGCGGCCGGCGCGGTTGCAACTGAAGGGAGGTCGAAGTCGTCGACGGTGCCGCTGTTGGTAAAGGCGTTGAATAGAACGAGTCCCGTAAGACGAACGGGGTACTTCGATGCGCTTTCGACCTTCGACTGGTCGTGTTGCGCCACCTGCGATTCGAGAACATCGACACGCTCCTGCAAGTCGGAAGGAGGAGCAGCGGCGGTCTCCGCCGCAGGAGTTTTGCTCACGGGAGACGTCGCCGCCAACTGCGCTCGCACAGCGGATAGCTGTTGCTGCAACCGGTCGATCTCATGCTGCGACTCTTGCAGCTTCGCCTGCGCAGCGGCAAGCTGAGTCGCAATGTTGTTAAGCTGCGTCTCGGGTGTAAGCGCAGGAGCATCGGCTCCGGCGGATTGCGCTTGCATCACGGTTCCCGCCAATGCAAGGTCCGCATATACGAGATACAAGACGATTCTTGAGATCAGAAGCCCCGGGCGATAGGTGAATGGGAGGTTCATAATGTTGTCTCCGTGGACGCAGCGGCTCCGAGAGCAGTGCCGGAGGGCGGTTGCTCTGTAGTTTTCGGCAGCACGATAGAAAACACGGTCAGATTGTCGGACGTTCGTTCAAACTCAATGCGTCCGCCGTGTTCCGACGCAACATGTTCGGCAAGGGTGAGACCAAGCCCCGTCCCGCTCTGCTTGCCTTCGCTTACGAAGGGCATGAACATTGTGCGCTTGACCGTCTCTGAGACGCCAGCACCATTGTCTGAAACAGAGATGCGTATGGAGCTGGAATCCTCTGCAAGCGTAAGACTGACTGCCGGCGCCTGAGAGTTTAGCTTCGCGGCCTCGCAACCGTTCAACAGCAGGTTGTAGACGGCCCGGCCCAACTTTTTCGCATCAACATAAGCTGTCAGCGGGGACAATCCGTGCAATGATATCTGCACATCGCGCGCCGCCGGATGCGAGCGCAGCATGGCGACAGCCCTTTGCAGGACAAGATCGACCGACTCAAAGTGCCGATGCAAAGCCCTGCCAGTCTGACTGAAAAGCAGCAGTGAGTCGAGCAGGTCGGTCATGCCATGAACAGCGGAACTCACTTCAGCCAGAAGCTCTTCGCGTTCGGCCTGCGGAATGCCCGCTTCGCTCATGAACTCGGCATTGGCGTAGATAGCGGATAGATAGTGGCGCAGATCGTGAGAGATAGAACTCGCCATGCGACCGATCGTTGCGAGACGTTCAGCCTGCACAAGCTCTTTCTGCGATTGCTGAAGCTGTGTTCGCATTCGATCGAAGGCACGGCTCAGCTCACGGACCTCCTCCGCCCCCTCGTCTTTGATGCGATAGGCATAGTTGCCTCCACCGGCAGCACGGACACCTTCCATCAAAGAAGCCAGAGGGCGCGTGATGGATTGCGAGATGGAAAGAAGAATCGCTGCCCCGGCGCACAGCACCAGAAGACCCAGCGCTGCGACCCAACGGTTGACACGCATGATCAGCGCCTGTCCCTGCTCAAAGGATTTCAAAACCACCAGAAGTGGCCTCGGATCGCCGATCCCATGCGTCTGCAACGGGATCGCCGCTGCAAGGTATCGCTGCCCTCCAAGTCTTACCGTCTTCCCCTGCGCGTCGTTTTGAATCTGAGGAAGGACCGCTCGCAGTTGGCTTTGAAGACTGGGGCTGAGCGTGGCCACAAGCAATTCGCCCCTATCGGCGAATGCAACCTCCGCCGCCGCGGCCTGACTGACCTGTTGCGCGACGCGCTTATCAAGCGCATACCCTACGGCGATATATCCGAGGGTGGAACCGGTTGCGTGATCGCCAAAGATAATCGGTTGCGCCGCAACTTCATAAAGAGTGCCATCGAGAACCAGATAAAACGAATCCTCTGCAGCGCGCAGGTGCGGTTGGATCGAATCTTCGAACTCAGATGCATGCAACACCGAGTCACGCCTGTACCCCGCAGCCAGCTTGAAGTCGGGAGTAAACAGCGCAAACAGATCGCTGTCGCTCGTTCTCCAAAATTCCGTCCCTGCATCTTCAATTGTCTTCTTGTCTTCCGAGGTCATCAGCGCCTTGATCGTCGGAAGGTCCGCCATCAGAACGGACTCGCGATGCATCATCTCGCGGTGATAGTGCTGAAGATTCTCATATGTTGTGATGGAGTGCGCCAAGTCGGAGCCAAGGTCGCTTCGCGTCTGCTGCTCAACAATGACACGGAGGATGAGGAGACTCAGCAGCGTCCAGCCGAAGAAGACGAACAGCAACGGCACCAGCAGCTTGGTGCGCATGCGAAGCCGGTCGAGGATATTTTTTATGAACATGCCGTCCAGCCCGGTTCACTGTCCGCCGACGAACTTATATCCAATGCCATGCATGGTGCGAAAGAAATGGGGACGCGCGGGATCGGGTTCGAGCTTCTGCCTGAGCTTCATCACCTGGTTGTCTACTGTCCGCGTCGTCGGGTAGGAGTGATAACCCCACACATCCGTCAGCAGCTTCTCGCGCGTAATCACCCGCTCCGCGTGGTCGATGAAGTAGCGAAGCAGCTTGAGTTCATGCGCTGTCATGACGACGGGCTTCCCGTCCTTGCGAACTTCCATGCGGGCAAAATCCGCCGTCACGTTGCCAAAGCTGGCAACTTCGCTGCGCTCTTCGCGGCGTCCGCGACGCAGCGCCGCCTGTAAGCGGGCCAACAACTCTCGCGGGCTGAACGGCTTCGTAATGTAGTCGTCCGCACCGATCTCAAGCAGGAGAACCTTGTCCGCGACCTCGGTCACTGCGCTCAGGATGAGGACAGGCGTATCCGGCAGTGAACTCTTGATGTTTTTACAGACGTCTCGACCGGACATACCGGGCAGCATCAAATCGAGGATGACAGCATCGGGCTTCAACGCCAGTGCCGCAGCCAGCCCTTCGGTCCCATTGACTGCGGCATGAACG
>JAFDVV010000060.1:0-3982 GCA_018268775.1 Acidobacteriota bacterium
GGGCGTTCTTGCCGGGTTGGCGACGATAGCGATCTCATTGGCGAAGGAGGCGGAGCTCCGCGCCTTCCTGGGATCGTGTCTGTATCTGGTTGCGATGCTGGTTGGCGCGGCTGCGGGTCTGTATCCCGTCGTGCTGCCTTCGGTGGGAACGGCGGGACAGAGCATCACCATCGACCGCGCGCTCGCGGGGCCGCATACGGTCCGAGTGGGCCTGGTGTGGTGGAGCTTCGGCATCACGCTGGCGGTCATTTATTCCGCTACGGTGTATTGGCTCTTTCGCGGCAAGGTGCCGGAGCATACAGAGGGATACGGGCACTGACGGATCTTCCGCTGAGCAATGTTTTGTGTCGCGCTTTCAGCGCTCTGTTTGTTCGACTGGCTTGCCTGGGCCTTCGGCCCAGGCTGATATATTGCGGGCCGTTGGCCCTTGGTTCTGCCGTTGGCTCTGAGCTCTGCTGCTCTACCGAAACACCAAGAGCCTGTCACCATGCGTGGTGAAAGCCATCCTTTTCGGTGAGGCGGACCTCGGTGCGGAAGAGGTCGCTCAGGCGAGGCGCGGTGAGCAGCTCTCCGCGTGGGCCGTCGGCGACGATGCGGCCATCTTTCATCATCAGGATGCGCTCGATCTCCGGGATGATGTCGGAGACGTGGTGCGTGATCAGCAGGATGCCTGTTCCCTGCTGCGCAAGCCGTCGAAGAAGGTCGCGGAGGTCGCGCTGCGAGGCGAGGTCGAGCGCGTTCGACGGTTCGTCGAGAAGAAGCATCTGAGAAGAGGCGACCAGTGCGCGGCCAATCATGATGCGGCGCTGCTGGCCGGCGGACATGTGGCCGACAAGTTTGTCGCGAAGCGGTTCGGCATCGATCAGCGCGAGAACTTCATCGGCGCGGTCGCGCATCTCGCCGGTGACGGTGAGGTTGGGCCACAGCGTGGAGGCGGAGAAGAAGCCTGTCAGCACGGCGTCGCGGCCCGTGGTCGTGAGCGTGGGGCGGCCCGGAAGCTCCGGGGCGACGACGCCGAGGCGCTTCTTCAACTCGGTGAGGTCCCAGCGGGCGCGCCCGAAGATGCGGACACCCATACCTTCCTGAACGATGGGATAGCACTCGCAGGTGATGGTCTTGATGAGCGTGGATTTGCCGCAGCCGTTGGGGCCAAGTATGGCGATGTGCTCGCCCGCGTTGACTGCGAGGTTGATGTCGTGAAGAACGACGTTTTCACCGCGGGCTACATTGACGTGACTCAGTTCGAGGAAGGGCTCGGTCTGTTGCAGGGCCATGGGTCAAGGATAGCCGCGCGGCCCAGCATATCGAAGCACCATGCAACGAATGAATATCGCCATTAGGAAAACGCGGTGCGGTTGGAGACGGTTTCCATTCAGGGTGCAATGCGGTATCTTGTGTCGCGCTTACAGCGCTTGGTCTATTCTGGCTTGCTTACCTGGGCCTTCGGCCCAGGCTAGGATACTGCGGGCCGTTGGCCCTTGATTCGTCCGCTCCATGGGGCGGGCGGGTTGTGTCTGGCGATGCGCTGTTTTCTACACGAAGCCGAGGTTGTTCGCAGCGAAGCTGCCGATGTTGGGGAAGATCGACGGAAGCTGCGCTGTGCTGACGCCGAACCATTGCGCCAGCGTGGCGGCGTATTGCACCGCGCCGGTGGTGGGCACCCAGCGCCCGTTGGAGCCTGAGTCGTCGGGGCCGGCGAGGGCGAGCGTTGGGAAGGTGCCGTACATTTTGCCGCCGTTGACGGCGCCGCCGATGACGAAGTGGTGCGAGCCCCAGGCGTGGTCGGTGCCGGTGTTGGAGTTCGGCTGGAAGGTGCGGCTGAAGTCGGACATGGTGAATGAGGTCACATCGGAGGCGACACCGAGCTCCTGCGTGGCCTGATAGAAGGCGGCGAGTGCGGGGCTGATCTGCGCCAGAAGAGCGTTCTGCAAGGTGAGCTGGTTGGAGTGCGTGTCGAAGTTGCCGATGCCGGCGAAGAATATCTGCCGGTTGACGCCAAGAGCGGCGCGCACCTGAATGATCTGCGCAATCTGCTTGAGCTGCGCGGCGAGGCCGTTGTTGGCCGGGAAGACGGTTTGCAACGCGGGCACCGAGGCCGTCGCGGCAGTAAGCACCTTCGAGTAGTTGTAGGCGTTCGAGGTGATCGTGTCGTCGGCCTGTACAAGGGTGAGGCCGGTGTCGAAGGTGAGCAGCGCCTGCGCGGTGGCCAGTCGCGCGCCACACTCGGTTGTGCTCTCGGAGCATGAAGCAGCGCCGAGATTTCCAGGGCTGACAGAGACGGGCGTGCTCGCTGTGCCGTTGCAGAAGAGCGTGTCCCCGGCAACGGAGGTGATCATCGGGACGAGGCCGTTGGGGTTGTAGGTGCTGTTCAGCGTGTCGGCGATGCGGCCCGCCCAGCCGGTGGGTGTCGCGCCGCTCTGCGAGGCGTTCTGCCACTCAAGCTGCTGGTCGGGGTGTGAGAAGAGATTGGTGGGGAGGGACTGATTGGCAAGAAACTGTGCGCGGGTTGTGGGCGCTACTAGCGTTCCCACATTGGCGACGATGGCCGCATTGTTGCTGTTGAACAGCTTTTGGATGTCGGGGAGGTTGGGGTTGAGCGCGAAGTTGGGCAGTGGCGTCAACGGCAGTAGCTGGTTCTGCGCGATGGCCAACGGCCCGCGAATCTGCGAGTAGTTGCCGTAGCCTGTAGTGTCGAACGGGATGAAGGTGTTGTTGGCGTCGTTACCTCCATAAAGGAAGACGCAGACCAGTGCCTTGTATCCGGAGGCGCTCTGCGCCAGAGCGTTGAGCGCGCCGAAGGGGCGGAGACCGATGGCGTTTCCTGCGGCGGCGAGCGAGGCGCAACGGACGAAGCTGCGGCGAGTTGGACGCATGGGAAGGGTCTCCTTTAGTGCAGGATCTTGTACTGCGACGAGGTGATGACGAGATAGGTCGCCACGCGGACGCGCTGCGCGGGGTCGGTAAACGTGCTGATGTGGTTCACGATCGCGGTGCGCATCTGCGACGACATCTGGCCGTGCATGAAGAGCATGTTGAGCGAGTCGACGAGGTCGCCGGGCTTGGCCGCGAGAACCCCGAGCGCGCTGGTGGCGGAGAGGTCGACGTTGAAGCCGGAGATCTTGTTGAAGACGACGGTGTTGGCGAGCGAGAGGCGAAGCACGGCGCTGGCCGTGTTCTCCAGGCTGAACTCAGGCGCAGTGCCCGAGCCTCCGGGGATCACGTACTCAGGCGGAAAGAAGTTGAAGACGCTGGGCGAGGCGTAGGGCCTTTGGCTCAGGTTCGCGGTGTAGTTGCCGAGCGTGTTGTAGGAGGCGTTCGCGACGACGTCCTTGCCTGCGACGGCGTCGCTGTTGGTGAAGCCGAGGCCGCGCACGAGATCGGTGAGCCAGAGGACAGGCTCGCGCAGATGGCCGCCCGGGGCCGTGGGATCGGTGTCTCCCGCACGCGCCTCATTGTCCATCAGGATGGCCGTGATGACGGCCTTCATGTCGCCACGAACATTGTTGCCGTTGTTGGCGAAGACGGCCGCCACGCGCTGAACATAGGCGGGGCTTGGGTTGCTGGAGACGAGATGCTGGATGAGCTGACGGCAGACGAAGGGACCGACGTTGGGGTGGTTGAAGATGTTGCCGAGCGCGCCGTCAAGGTCCTGCGCAGCGGTCTGACCGGCGGGAAGCGTTGTGCCGTTGAGCAATATCTTCGGACCGGTGTCGTGATTGGCATCGACCGAGGCGAGGGGCATGGTGTAGTTCGCGGAGTTGGGAAACTTGGAGGGGCTGCTGCCGTCGGCGTTGGCGTAGGTCCAGCCAGTGTAGGCGCGGGCAAAGGCCTGCACCTGGACCTGGGTGTAGACGGGAATGGGATTGCCGCTGGAGTCGAGCTGCGGCGTTCCATCGGGATTGATGAGGAAGAGTCCCGTGGTAAAGAGCTGCATCAGCTCGCGCGCGTAGTTCTCGTTTGCAATCTGAACAACCCCGTTCAC
>JAFDVV010000060.1:4004-51893 GCA_018268775.1 Acidobacteriota bacterium
GAGAGTGTGACGTCCTTCATGATGGTGTAGAAGTTGCCGAAGGCGTCGTTGGCGAGCGTGTTCTGAAAGGCGACAACGGCGCGTGAGTTGACGGAGTTGGTGGAGATAACAAACATCTCCGCAAGAGCGAAGGCCACGCGCTGGCGAAGCTGGTCGGGTGCGGTGAGGGTGGCCTGCCACCACTCCGACTGCAAGCAGGGGATAAGACTGTTGACGCATGGCGTTGGAGGCGTTGCAGGCAGAAGCGGCTCAGTGGTGGGTGCCGCCGCGAACTGCTCGTTGATGTAGCCCTGGAGGCCGGCGTCTTCAACGTGCTGGATATCCGTGAGGGTTGGCCCGAAGGTGGCCTGATCGAGCAACCGCGCCGCCGCCGTGACAGAAGCCGCCGGATAGAGGATCGACTCCGTCAATGAACCGGAAGCGGATGCGGATGCCTGACTGACCGCGGTGATGGTGACGGTGTTGGGGCTGGGTACCGAGGCGGGCGGAGTGTAGAGTCCGCTCGACGAGATGCTGCCAGCAGCATTGGTGCCGCCCGTGACTCCGTTGACCTGCCAGGTCACGGCGGTGTTTGCGGAATTGCTGACGTTAGCCGTGAACTGCGTTGTGCCGCCCAGCCGCACCTGGCTGTTGCCGGTCACAGTAACGTTCACAGACTGGGACGGCCCCGAACCGCCGCCTCCGCACCCGGTAAACGCCAGGAACGGAAGAAGAAGGGCGGCCTGGGAGGAACGCCTCACAAACGAACTTCGCAAAAAGACACAAGAATCCATATCGCCAGACTCCAGCCTGTACGTTCGGGCTATCGTTGCCCGGCGGCGCGTGGAAGACGACCGCCTTTATTGCTCAGCAGGCATCTTGTATAACATCGCCGCGTGCAACAAGTCGCGAATTTTGTTAAATAATTTTTGGTGAGTGAAACTTTCTGCGAGGTTGTGGCGTCTTTCGCGGTCTTCTCGCTCAGCCGACGTCGCTCCAGTCGAGGATGACCTTGCCGGAGCTTCCCGACCGCATGGCCTCGAAGCCCTTTTCGTATTCGCGCCAGTTGAGCCGGTGCGTGATGACGCCGGAGATGTCGAGTCCGGACTGGAGCATGACCGTCATCTTGTACCAGGTCTCGTACATCTCGCGGCCGTAGATGCCGCGAATGGTGAGCTGGTTGAAGACCACCCGGTTCCAGTCGATGGCGATCTGCTCGGAGGGAATGCCGAGCATGGCGATCTTGCCGCCGTGGCTCATGTTGGTGAGCATCTCGCGGAAGGCCGCGGGGTTGCCGGACATCTCGAGGCCGACGTCGAAGCCCTCGTGCATGTGGAGTTGCTGCTGAATCTCCTTGAGCGGCGTGGCGCGCGGATCGACGGCGAGGGTAACGCCCACCTTTGCCGCAAGGTCGCGACGGTACTGGTTGGGGTCGGAGATGACGACGTAGCGCGCGCCCGCATGGCGTGCGACCGCGGCAGCCATGATACCGATAGGGCCGGCACCGGTGACGAGGACGTCTTCGCCCAGCACGGGAAAGGCGAGCGCGGTGTGGACGGCGTTGCCAAGCGGGTCGAAGATAGCAGCAATCTCGTGCTTGATGCCGGGAGCGTGCTGCCAGATATTCGACATGGGCAACACAATGTACTCGGCGAACGCGCCGTCGCGATTGACACCGACGCCGAGCGTGTGGGCGCAGAGATGACGGCGTCCGGCGAGGCAGTTGCGGCAGCGTCCGCAGACGACGTGGCCCTCGCCCGAGACAAGCTGGCCAACGGCGATGTCGGTAACGTTGGAGCCAAAGGCGACGACCTCGCCGACGAACTCGTGGCCGATGACGAGGCCCTGGCGAATGGTGGAGCTGGCCCAGGCATCCCAGTCGTAGATGTGCAGGTCGGTGCCGCAGATGCCTGTGGCGAGGACGCGAATCTTGACGTCGTTGATGCCGATCTCTGGTTCTGGTACATCTTCAAGCCACAGGCCGCGCTCGCTGCGGCTCTTCACCAATGCCTTCACCGGGGACACCTTTCGTGATGCGTAAAGTTGAGCTTCAATTCGTGTTGCGCGGCCGATGGGCAGCCAATGGAATTTTACCGCCGCGGTAGAGATAGGGCCAATGCACGAGCCACGTTTAGGTCAATTGATGTACCGGAAAATCCTTGTTAACCAAGGGCGCGATGCTGTGAGATGATTTTTGTAAAAGTCGCGCAGTTCGTGGCGTTTACGAAAGATTCCGTGCACTCAGCGTGTGACGGATTCGCAGACAGAATGTTCGTCCGCAACAACGCGATGGTGTGAGAATGGATGTGAAGGAGAGTTCCAATGCGTAACCAAAAGGGCGTGAGCCGCAGAGGATTCGTTCAGTTGATGGGTGCGGCAGCCGTCGCGACTCCAGGGCTGTCCATGTTTGCCTCCACTTCTTCGGCAAAGAATGGCTTCGCCTACGTTGGCTGCTCTGGCGGAGAGAAGGACGCGATTGAGGTGTTTGCGGTTCGCGGCGGACGCTGGACTTCCATTCAGCGCGTCGCGAGCGACCGCCCCGTCAGCATGACGCTCTCCCGTGACCGGCGTTTTCTTTACGTGGTCAACGAAGTCTCCGAGTACAAGGGCCTTCCGACGGGAACAGTGGAAGCCTACACCGTAGCACGCGACGGCAGAATTGCGCTGCTGAACCGGCAGGCGCTTTCGCTTTCGGCGACGATGCCGCGACACCTTGCAATCTCCCCGGATGGAAAGAGCATTGTCGTAACGGCGCAGGGCGGCGGTGCATACAACCTGATGCAGATCGGCGAGGACGGTTCGGTGGGACGCGCATCGGGAATCCTGAAAGAGACGGGAACGGAGACAAGCGCGGCACAGCCGCAGATGGCGATCTTCGACGGAGCGGGCCGCGTGGTGAGCGCAGACCAGGGCACCGGGTTGATGAGTGTACTCACCATGGAGGACAACGGCTTGACGGCCTCGACGCGCAGTCTTGCGGAGAACGGGAGCGGGCCGTTGCATATCGCGATGCACTCCAGCGGCAGGTCGCTCTATATTGCCCATGAGGATTCGCTGCAACACTTTGCCTACAATGCGAGCACTGGACGGATCGGTGGTCTGCGTCAGCACATTGCAGGAGCAGGCGTGGCGGATGGCTCCAGAACGCTAGCCGTTCATCCGTCGGGAGAGACTCTGTTTGCCTGCAACAGCGACAAAGGCATCACGGCATGGCAGACGAACGGCTCCACCGGCGCACTGCGCCGCATAGGCCGCTATGGGGAGACATGGGGCGCGTTGCACGCGATCGACGTCTCGCACGACGGCGGTTCTCTGACGGCGATCAGCCGCGAGGACAGCAGAGTTCTGGGAGCGACGATCGACGCCGCAACCGGACAGTTGAACGAAGGTGGAACGCTGGCACGCGTTGAATCGCCAGTGAGCCTGATCGTCGCACTGGGCTAGCACGCAACACAACCGGCAGCAGACGCAAACGACAAGATACGAGGAGAGATGATGGCACGGATTTCGAGGCGTGGGTTTGTAAAGAGTTCTGCCGCGGTTGCCGCCCTGGGCTGCAGCCCATTGGCTTTGCTGGCAAAGTCTTCGAGCGAGCATAAGCTGTTTGTCGGTACGTCGACAGGACAGGGCAGCAAGGGAATCTACTCCTACACCTTCGATTCGACGACGGGCGCGCTGAAGCAGACGGGACTTGCGGCAGAGGCAGACAGCCCAACCTTCCTCGCTATCGCTCCCAATGGCAAGACGCTGTTTACGGCAAACGAGATCAACCGCTTCGAGGACAAGCGAAGTGGAGCGGTCTCAAGCTATTCGGTGGACCGCGCCGCGATGAAGCTGACCAAGATCAACGAGGTCGCCGCAGGAGGGTCGGGCACCTGCCACGTCACTGTCGACCACACGGGGCGCTGCGCCTTCGCAGCCAACTACGGTGGAGGAAGCGCGTCGTCCTTTTCAGTGGACCCCTCCGGAAAGCTCAGCGACGCCGTCTCCTTCTTTCAGTACACGGGAAGCGGCCCGAAGCCGCAGCAGCGTGGACCGCGAGGCCATCGCGTGACGGTCTCTCCCGACAACAAGTATCTGTTTGTGAACGACCTCGGCCTGGACGAGATCCACGTCTACCACCTGGATGCGGCGACTGCGAAGCTCACCCCGCAGGACCCCCCGGCGTGGAAGGCTGAGCCAGGATCGGGCCCGCGTTCCCTGCTCTTTCACCCGAACCGCAAATGGGCCTACTGCGTGAACGAGGTCGGCTCCTCGGTGAACGTGCTGGACTGGGACGCGAAGAAGGGCGTCTTTACGACGAAGCAACTGATCTCGACCGTATCTACCGACAATACGGGGCCTTCGGCTCCGTCGGATATCGTGATGGATAAGAAGGGGCAGTTCTGCTATGTGGCGAACCGCCTGGCCCCGAACGACTTTATGGTGTCGTTCTCAATTTCACCTGCCGATGGAAAGCTGACGCTGATGGAGAGGACCTCGTGCGGCGGAAAGACGCCGCGTCACATCGCACTCGACCCCACAGGCAAGTGGCTACTGGTTGCCAATCAGGCAACGGACAACCTCTCTGTGTTCGCGCGTGACAGCAAGACGGGCAAACTGGCGAATGAGGGCAAGGACTTCCCTCTCTCGCGGCCACAGTGCATTCTGTTCATCTGATATCCCGGAGCAAAAACATCTCGGACAAAATTGCAAAGTAAAACCGCTCAGGGATCGCCTGAGCGGTTTCACTTTGAGTGATGCGGGGCCGGTTAGTGGCGGTCGTTGTCGCTGGGACGCTGCACCGGAACGCGGGGCGCGAAGCTCGTCCAGCGATACGCATAGGGCGCGTTGGCGTCGGGCTTGGCGTCCCACTTCTCTGCTTCCATACCGTTGAGGTCGTACACGATCTTTCCTCCCTTGATCGTGATCTCGGCGACCAGCTTCTTGTTTCCATCGACACGGCCGTTGACCATGTCCGTGAATCCGAAGTGCCCGTCTTCAAGGCGCAGGACGGCAACATCGGCGACAGAGCCGACGGAGAGATTGCCAAGCCCTTCTTGCTTGATCTCATGCGCGGGATGCGAGGTCATCTCGGCCACGGCCTCCTTCAGCGAGAGACCGATCGCCATCATCTTGCTGGCAACGTTGAGCTCGTCTTTGGTTGCGCCGTTCATGCTGCCGATGTGCAGGTCGGTCGAGATGGAGTCGGGGATGAAGCCATCCTTGACCATGGGAACGGCGAGCGAGAACTTGAAGCTGCCGCCGCCGGTGCCGGTGTCGAAGAAGATACCGCGCTTGCGGCCTTCGATGAAGGCCTTGCTTGGGCCCAGGGTGACGGGATCCTGCTCGTTGCGCAGGCCGGAGTACATGTGCGTGTAGATGTCGCCGGGGCGCAGCTTCTTGGTGAGCAGGTCATAGAGCGGGCGGCTCTCCGGGTGGTTCTCGCCGAAGTCGACCATGACGGGAATGTTGGCCTTGGTACCGGCGATGACTGCCTGCTCAACGGGGGTCCACTCCGGGCCAGCATAGTGCGCGGTCTTGATACCGACGACGACGCCGGGATACTTGAGCGCCATCTTCGCGGTGGCCTCGCCGTCCATGTCGGCCTGATTGTTCTCATACTTACCGCCGCGCATACCGGCTCCCACGATGTTGAGCATGACGAGGACACGGGTCTTGGAGCGATCAACGATCTTGTCCTTGAAGTCTTCGAAGTTGCGCCAGCCGGAGCAGCCCGCATCGACCACGGTGGTGACTCCTGCGCGGAAGGTGAAGCCATCGGGCGGAATGCTGTTGTCGCCGGCGTAGGAGTTGCGCTCACCGGGATTGATGAAGGCATGGAAGTGGATATCGATCAGACCGGGCGTGACATAAAGGCCCTTTACGTCGATGGCCTTGAGCGCGTCGGACGCCGCGATGTGCGGGGCGACCTTGGCGATCTTGCCGTCCTTGATCGCAACGTCCATCACCGAGTCGACGTGGTTCTTGTCGTCGAGGACGTGGCCGTTCTGGAGGATGAGGTCGTAGGCGATGTTTGCCGGAGGCTGAGGGAGCCGGGGACGGGGCCCCTCCTGGGCGAAGGCATGAACCGATGCGGCGGCCAGCGAGAGGACCGCGCAACAGGAGGCGATAGATCGTGTCGATCGTTTGCGAAGTGAGTGGATCATGGTGCTCCTTATCATTTGAAACGGCTGATTGTAGTTAATACGTTCGCGCGGGCAGCAACTTACGCACCCGTTTCGCAAATATCTTCAGGAGCGGATGGCCTTCCACGTTGCATCGCCAAACTCGCCCATGTTGACGGTACCGGCAACCTCGTTGCCTTCCACCTTGCCTTTGAACGTCCACATGATGGTGTTGCCGCCAACGGCCATCCCGCTGTGAAGCTCCAGTTGGTCGGCGTGGATGCTTCCCTTCATGCCGGCCTTGTATATCTCGCCGATCTGCTCGCCGGTAACATCGTTGCCGCTTTGCTGGAGCGAGAACCTCTGCTCGCCGGTGCCACGCGGGTAGTCGATGGTAACTGCCCAGTCGCCACTGACCTTTGCGGGCTCGCCGGTGGGGATGAGGGGGTTCTCGTAGTGGCCGGGCTTTGTCAGCGCTTCGTAGATGGCGTCGGCGATGATCTTCTCTTCTCCGGTGTCCATCATGTACGGCATGATTGAGACGGAGCTTTCCATCATGTCGGGGCGCTTGCCGCGAGCGCCTGCGACAGCGATGCGCGGTGTGCCGTCGAAGAGGTGCGCGGCAAGCTCAGTGCCGGTGATCTTCAACACGTTCGCGTCCCACTTGATCTGCAACACAGGGGCACGGTTGGAGAGGTCTTCAGGCTCGTGATACGCAAAGCTGGTCGAAGGTAGCACTTTGAGGCGGTTCTCGATATTGTTCAGCCACGAGCGCCACGTTTTTTGCTCGGCGGCATGGTCGCGCTTGTACCAGGCTTCGACGGCTGCGAGCACGCCCATCGCCTCTTCCTTGCTGCACTTCAGGGCTCGGCCAAAGTTGTGGTGCGGCGCGGCCTGGAAGTAGGCGGCCTTGCAGAGGTCTTTCTGGCCGAGAAGGATTCCCGAGGACTGCGGGCCGCGAAGGCATTTGCCGCCCGAGTAGCCGACCAGAGTCGCGCCATGTTGTATGTGGATGTTGGGGCTCAGCGGCTCCTCTGCTGCGGCATCGACAAAGACGGGGACGTTCTTCGTCTTCGCGATGGTACAGACGTTCTGGATACTCATCGGCCCGCTGGCATTGCCGGGGTTTGACATCATATAGATCATCGCGACGCGATCGGAGAGCTTCGAGCTTAGCTCATCGGGAGTCGAAACCTCGACGATTTCAACACCAAGCATGCGCACGCCGAAGTCGTACTGATTGCGCGACCCCTTGGGGATGATGACTTGGTCTTTCTTCTTCTTGTAGGGGAGAATCTGGCTCTCTTCGACGTTGGAGCCGACCATGCAGGCGATGGTGGCCAGACAGATGGCCGCCTCGCAGCCCGTCGTTGCAATTCCCCACTCAGCTCCCATCAGCTTGCCCAGTTGGGCACCGATGCCGTTCATCATCTCATCGAGATGCACGTAGTAGAACGAGGCGTCATACATGGCCTGCTTGACCTCAGGCAGCGAACGCGAGCCGCTGAGGATCGTAAAGGTGCCGCGCCCATTGACGATGGGACGGACACCGATACGGGTGAAGAGATTGTCGGAGTCGTTGCCCTGCCTCGCCGGAAGCTTGTGTTCGGAGCCAGGCTTTTCAGCGGCGGCGGCAAGCGGGGAGACCGCGCTTGCCGCACCCAGGGCCGAGAGCATCCCGGTCTGCTTGATCACATCGCGCCGCGACCAGCGCGTCTTGCCAAAGAGGGACATGGGCTTACCTTTCCTTGATTGCTGCGATGACTCCGACCCGAGGTCGACTAAGCGTAGGCGATGCAGTCGATCTCGACGAGCGAGTCGCCGGGGATGCCGCCCGCTGCCGCAATGGTGGTGCGGACAGGCGGAGTGTCGCCCCAGTTGGCCGTCGCGTAGACGCTGTTCATCGCGGTGTAGTCCTTCAGGTCGTTCAGGTAGACGTTGACCTTCAGCACCTTCTCCATCGAAGAGCCGGCCTTGATCAGGTTCTTCTCAAGCTCATCGAGAACGTGCTTGGTGTGCTCTTCGACGGTGCCCTTGAAGTGCGCGCCGATACCGGCAAGAAAGACCATGTTGCCGTAGGTGATGATGCTGGAAAACAGCGGCTTCTTCGCCGGAGTGGTGGGAACCTTGTCGGCCTGGGTCTTTGGCGGAATGGACTTCTTCTCCAGCTTGCCGGAGACCTGCGCGCTGGCGGTCTGCGTCAGCGCCGCTCCGCCGGTAACGGCAACGGCGGCCGCGGCCGCGTTCTTGAGAAGACCTCTTCGGGATTGCTTTTCCATGATGCTTACTCCTTGTCTCGGTTAGTGGAACAGTTATGCCTTTTGGGTCAGCACGGCATGAAGACGGCGGCCAACGATCTCCGCCTCGCCGGGCTGCAGCATCCAGACGCCGACGACGAGCGTGTTGGCGTCGGACGGGATGCCCTGGTTGGGCTTGTGGCCCGTGTTGGGGTTGAGTTCGACTCGGGGCTTCTGCGCGCGCAGCCGCTCGACCACCTGCGGCACCGTGACGCCAACAACGGACGGGTCGAACTTCAGCAGCAGGTGCGGCACATGGTTGGCGATCTTCGGGACCACCACGCTCGACTGCATCGACGGGATGTTCTTGACGGCGTCGGAGATGATCTTCGCGCGGCGGTTGTACTCCTTCTCGTTCGCCTCGTCGGACTGCTCAAGCAGCCAGTCCACCGCAGCCACCATGCCGACGATCTGCTCCTTGGCTACTTTCATGCCGCGCCCCACGGCGTCGCCGTTGGGGTTGGTGTTGCGCAGCGCGAGGTCGGTGAGATGCTTCTTGCCGAGCAGGAGTCCGGCGTTCTGCGGGCCGCGGATTCCCTTCCCTCCCGAGAAGCAGACCAGGTCGAAGCCCATCTGCGTGTACTTCCACAGGTTTTCGATCGGAGGCATATCGGCGGCCGCATCGAGATGGCACGGCACGTTGTGCTGGTGGGCGATCTCAAGCCACTGCTCGCGGCCAATCTGGGCCTGCGGGCCGTCTTCTTCTTCGGCGGCGTTGAAGAAGTTGGTCATCACCGTCTTCTCGTTGAACGCGTTCTTGTAGTCGTCGAGCGTGACCACCTCGCGGATGACCGCGCCGCTCAGCATCATGGCGTGGTCGTAGCTGTAGCGGTGCGCCTTCTGGACGATGACCTCGTTCTTCAGGCTGCCTGCATTCTGAGGGAGTTCACCGGGCTTGCTGCCGTTGGCGCTGGTGATGCAGGCCGCCGTCGCCAACGTGATTGCGCCGGAGGCACCTGAGGTGACGAGCGCGCCTTCGCAGCGCAGCTTCTTGGCGAGATACTCGCCCGACGCCACCTGGAGGTCATGCAGGTAGACCGGGTGCAGCGCCGCGCGTTCGACCGCGCGGATGACCTGCGGAGGCATACAGGCCGCCGTTAGCGTGGTGTAGGTGCCAGCCGCATTGATGATCTTGGTGACGCCGAGCTTGTCGTAGTAGTCCTCGCCCACAGGCGCCGTTGGCACAGCGGCTTCCGCCTTGCTGCCGATAAAGGGGGCCGCGCCAAACATCGCCATGGCGGACTGCGACCAGCGCAGAAAGCTGCGCCGGCTGAGACGTGAGGAACTACCGTTACTGGACATGCCGTTCACCTCTGCTTGCTTGTTTAGACGGATCGAACCGTTTGTCATCGCGGACTGAGCGTTGCCGGTGTGCGCTTAGATCCTGCCGAACTGCTTCACCGCTTCCTGGATGGAGTGGAACTTTTCAATGAAGGGATACATCGAGTGCTCGCTGTTATCGAGCTTCTGTGCGAGTACCAGAATTTCGGCTGCCTTGTCGCGCGGAACGACGACGACGCCATCCTGATCCGCTACGATGATGTCGTTCGGGTTGACGCGAACACCGTCGCAGTCGACTGGAATATTCATTCCACCGAAACGGTAGTGACTGACCGAGGTCGAGGGCACGGGGCCGGTTGAAAAGACCGGGAAGCCGATCTTCTTGAGCTGCGGAAGGTCGCGGACGCCGCCGTCGACGACTGCACCGGCGAATCCGCGCGAGAACATCGCCGTTCCCATCAGGCCGCCCATGCCTGCGATGTCCGCGCCGTCTTCAACCTGCATCACGTAGACGGAGCCGGGGCCGCCGGAGTCTATCGCCTTGAGCATGCCGCTCAGCGCGTCGGCGTCGCGGTTCTCCTGCTTGACGAGCTTGACGGTCAGGGCGGGGCCGGCAAACTTGGCCGGGAAGATCGACTGCATGCGGTGCGACATGTAGCGCTTCTCGTGCAGCAACTGCTCGATGGCATCGGAGACGGACGCGGCCTCGACGTGGCGGTAGGCGTCGATCATGAGAGCGGGGTCGGCCTGGTAGTCGGCCGCCGTCTTTGGCGCGTCGGCATGAACGATAAGGTTGGCTGTAAAGAGAGAGCCGCACACGACGATCGCTGCGGCTGAGAGGCGGAGGGCTCGGGAACGGAAGGCGGAGACCAGAGAGAACTGCTTCAAGGCTATGCGACTCCTTATATATAGACAGGAGAATGTTACAGGTTGGATGCAATTTCAGGGAGAGAGGAAGGCTGGCCGCCGGGGGATGCCCGGCGGCCATAGGTTGGATTAGAAGTTGATCTTGCCTGCAATCTGCAACACACGCGAGCCAAAGTTGGTATTGGCACCCGTGATGTATCCGAAGGTCGTGCCGCCGAAGGTTGTGTTCGGGCTGCCCGGATTCGGATGATTGAAGGCGTTGAAGGCCTCTCCGCGAAGCTGGAAGGAGACCGTCTCCCAGATGGGGAAGTTCTTGAAGAGGGAGAAGTTGGTATTGGACACGCCAGGAGCGTTGATCGAGTTGCGGCGCACGTTGCCGAAGGTTCCAGCAGCGGGGGTCGCATAAGCGGTTGCATCGATACAACTGTTCTTGGTCGATCCACCGGGCCCTGTAACCGTCGCGCGGCTGCAGGTAACGTGTGCCTCGTGGACATACATCGGGCGCTGAGAAGCGCCGACGCCACCCACATTGGCCTGGTTCGAGTTGATGGAGATGTTGAGGGGCGCTCCGCTGCGGAGGTCGACGATCGCATTGGCCTGCCATCCACCGAGTGCCTGGCGAATCAGGAGGCTGTGACCGTTGAACTTCGGAAGTTCGTAGGTGACGGTGCCGACAAAGCGGTTGCGAATGTCGTAGCCGGAGTTGCCGTAGTCGAGCTTCAGGTGCCCCTGCCACATCGCCGAGCCGCCGTCGTTGGAGCTGTCGGACGTGTCCATGGCGTGCGACCAGGTGTAGCTGAGGTTGGCACTCAGACCACGGGTCATGCGCTGACGCAGGATCGCGGTGAGTCCGTTGTAAGTGGCAAATCCGTCGTTGTGAACCTGGCGGATCTGACCGACGTTCGGGTTTGGACGACGCGACTGCGAAAACGCGGTCGGCGAGGGAGCGGGCTGGTTGGGATAGTAGCTCTCGTCCAGATGAATGGTGCGTGAGCCGAGGTACTGAACCTCGAATCCACCATTTCTCCAGATCTCATTGCCCACATCCAGGTTCCACTGATACATGCGCGCTGTCGGCAGATTTGGATCAACCGTGAAGTTCGCATAGGGGCTGTTTACCGGGCCGGGCCACGCCACGGGGGCAGGCACGTTCGGGGTCTCCAGCGAGAACGCAGGCGCAGTGCCGAACCCGGCGGAAGGCGTTACCACTGCCGAATAAGGATAGTTGGTAGAGGAAAGCGTGTACGAGTTCAACTGGTTGGCGTTGTAGTAGATGCCGCCGCCTCCGCGAACGACAATTTTGTCGGTCGCGCGGTAGGAGAAGCCAAGGCGCGGGCTGATGTTGTCATGGTTCGATCCGCTGAACTTGAAGCCAGGATACTTCTGGGCGTTCAGGGGCGTTGTGCCGCCAATCTGCGGATAGAGGGTTGTCAGGGTCGGATCCATAATGCGCCCAACACCGTTCAAGCTGTAAGCGACCTGAGGAAGCTCGTACCGCAGACCAAGCTGGAGCGTGAGGTTCTGGCTTACCTGCCATGTGTCCTGAACGAAGAAGCCATCGCGCCACTGGCCGATCGATCCCTTCACCTGGAAGTAGGGCGAGGTATAGCTGGTGGGGTTTCCACCGATAAAGGCAGCAGCTCCGTCGCCGATACCACCGGTGGCCTTGTTCTTGTCGAGTGTGGCGTCGAAGACAAACTGGCCGCGTGCAGTATTTGCAGCAGAGCGTCCGATGGTCATCTTGCGGAAGCTGACGCCGGCCATGAGCGCATGCTTGCCCATGGTGTAGCTGATCTGGTCGTACCAGGTAAGCTGACGGTCATCCTGATACCAGTTCGTACCGCTTTGCGCGATACCCTGGTAGCCGCTGATGTTCATGTCGACGAGACCGGGGTTGCCGCTGTCGACGTCGGCGGTGAATCCGGGAATGCCGAGGGCCGAACCGGCACTGCCCTGCTTAAGCTGTGCCTGCTGGTTGAGGATGAAGGTGTTGACGACGTTGAATCCAAAGCGCAGATCGTTAACCAGCTTCGGCGTGATGATGTGCGTATAGCCAGCCGCGCCGTTGCGCGTCTTGGTG
Organism: Acidobacteriota bacterium; assembly: GCA_018268775.1. Lineage (GTDB taxonomy): Bacteria > Acidobacteriota > Terriglobia > Terriglobales > Acidobacteriaceae > Edaphobacter. The sequence goes on from JAFDVV010000060.1 coordinate 16,616, forward strand.
GTGGTGTACGCGGTGTTGGCGAGGTTGACGGCCTGGTTGTAGTTGTTGACCGACTGCCAGGCAAAGCGCCCGAACAACATGACCTTGCCATGAATGTTGTGGTCGACGCGCTCCATGGTGGAGTCTTCGTTGACCTGGCTGGGAAGGTTGCCGTTCCAGTTGTTCGTGATTCCAGTCGTTGTGGGTGCTGCAAGATACGGAAGCAGCTTTGTGGCAACCGGGCTGATCGGAATGATGTTCCCAGCGTATGCGGCGGCTGGGCAGGCATAGTCCGGCGCCGAGCACACCGTGAAGCGGGTGCGAGGATTGTAGAGCTGCGTCGAGAGCTCGCTGAAGTTGCCCTGGCGCATCAGGTTGCTGAGAACCGTTGCCGTCGTGAACTGGGAGCCGGTGTTGCGCAGCCCTTCGTACGAACCGAGGAAGAATGTCTTGTCCCGTCCGTTGTAGAGGCCGGGGATGAGAACCGGCCCGCTGAGCACTCCGCCGAACATGTTGTAGCGCAGCTTGTTGACCTTGGAGCCGGGAGTTGCCAGCCAGCTCTTCGCATTCATGGCGTCGTTCTGGATGTAGTCGTACACCGTGCCGTGGAACTTGTTGGTTCCGCTTTTCGACACCAGGTTGATGTGGACGCCGAGGTAGTCACCGTACTGCGCGGTGTAGTTGCCGTTCTGCGTCTGCACGGCGCTCAGGGCGTCGGGGTTGGGCGACAGCGTGGCGGTCGTGATCAGGTTGTTCATGATCGAGATGCCGTCGAGCGAGATGCTGTTGTTGATGTTACGGCTGCCCGAGCCGCTGGCGCGGTTGCCGGGAGGGTTGCCGGTGAGCGCGTTTCCGCTGATAGTAATGTTCGACGCGGTGGCCGCAAGGTCGATGGCGTGACGTCCGTTCATCGGAAGGTCATGCACCTGCTGCTGGTCGATGGTCTCGCCGAGAAGCGCGTCGTCGGTCGAGAGCGGCGGAGTGTCGGCCGAGACGCTGATCTCTGTCGTCTCCGAACCGACGGAGAGCGCGAAGTCGGTACGCACGGCGTGGTTGATAGTGACGATGACGCCGGTGGCTTTCATCTTCCTGAAACCCGAGGTGTCTACATTGATGTCATAGGTGCCGGGGCTGACAAACGGAATGGAATAGAAGCCTTCCGCGTTGGACGTACCGGTGTAGACCACCTTCGTGTCGCGGTTAGTGGCGGTTATCTTCGCTCCAGAGACGACACTGCCCGTGGGATCGGTGAGCGTTCCCACCAAAGCGGTGTTATCTGCAACCTGGGCATGAAGAAACAGCGGAGCAAGGAGAAGAGTAAGTAAACAACCGAGTAGCTTTTTCACTGGAGCCTCCTGGTACTGGTGAAACAGGGCTTGCAACGATAGGACAATTGAGGTTTCAAACTTCCAAAATGTGAGCTTCACAGCGCCTGAACTCTGGGCGAGGGCTGCTTTTGTGTGCGTGTGCGAACGATTCTCATGACATCGACATACCGTCGTCAATCGGACGGTTGTCAGTCCGGTTGATAGGACAAATGCCTTAAATTTCTCGCAAAATAATGAAAATAAATGTATTTATTGTGATCAATCGAGGTGGACAAGGCCTCGTTGCAGTGCATAAATAGTTGCCTGCGTACGGTCGCGGGCCCCCATTTTGTCCAAAAGCGAGCTGACATGGATGCGAACTGTCTTCTCGGCGATCTTGAGATCTTCGGCGATCTCACGGTTGCTGCGGCCCTGCGTGATGCAGGCCAGCACCTCGGCTTCGCGCGGCGTCAGGTCGACGGAGGGCATGCGTTCGGCCAGCCGGTCGAGCGCACCGTGAGGCAGATAGCGCAGACCGCGATCGACGCTCTGGATGGCACTGAGAAGCTCTTCGCCGCTCGCGTCCTTGGTCAGGTACGCCATCGCTCCATTGCGCACGGCGCGATAGACATCTTCGCTGCCGTGATAGTTGGAGAGGATGACGATGCGCACGTTGGGGAACTCCTTGCGCAGGGCGACGATGACATCGAAACCGCTGACGCGCGGAAGCCGCAGGTCGAGCACAACAACATCCGGACGCAACTGCCGATACATGGAGATGCCGAGTTCTCCGTCGCCTGCCTCGCCCACAATCTGTATCTGAGGGTGCCCTGAAAGCACCGAATGAAGAGCAATGCGTGCTAAAAAGTGGTCTTCGATCAGAAGAACTCGAATCTGCTTCATATCCCAATCCAACGTATCACATGGTGTTGCTCGTTAACAGGTTGCTGCATGGCGTTGAAGGCGACCTTGACGACCACTTCAGTCCCCGCTCCCGCAGAGGTTTGGATGCGAAGAGTGCCGCCAAGTTTTCTCGCGCGCTCTTCCATCACGGGAATGCCGAAGTGTCCGCGGCGCGATGCGGCGCGGTCCGACGCAACGAACCCATGTCCGTTGTCTCGAATGGAGAGCGAGAGCGCATCGCTGTCGTAACGCAGATTCACCAGTATCTGCGACGGGTTCGCGTGACGGATCGCATTGGAGACGGCCTCCTGCCCAATGCAGACAAGATGATGCACGCAGCCGGGGGCGAGATGCACCTCGTCGCCCTCGACATCGAGGGTCGTCTCGATGGCCGCCTGGATGTGGTTTGCGGAGATGGCGCGCGACAAGGCCTGCGACAGCACGTCGGTGACTTCGCCGGTGTCGCGAAGGTCCCAGATGATGCGTCGCGCCTCGGCCTGGCAGTGCGAGACCATGCTGCGCGCAAGGTCGCAGGACTTCGCTGCCGGAGTGATCTCGTCTCCACTGTCGCGGAACAGCTTGGCCGTGGCTTCGAGCTGCCACGAGATCGCGGCAAATCCCGCCATAAGAGTGTCGTGGCACTCCGAGGCGATCCGGTTGCGCTCTTCCAGAATGATGCCCAGCCGTCCGGTCATCAACTGCATCTTGCGCCGCAGAAGATATACGGAGAATGCAACGATAGCGAACGACAGGACGAGATAGAAGTACAGGCTCTGATAGATCGACGGCAGACGGCCCACGATGCGGGCTTCGGTGCTGCTCCGGTCCTTGTCGCTGAGCGTCTCCAGAGGAGCGCTGCTCCGAAGACTGCCTGGTGTTGCGCGGACGAGGCCATCGTGCTCCAGGCGCCAGAGGCCATCGGAGCTTGTTCCGATCCACAGATTTCCAGCGGCATCGCCCTGCAACGCGGTGACGGGACCGTGCACACTGGCGTGAAGAACGGCCTCATATGCGGGCACCGCGAATGGAGTTAACAAGCTGGCCTTGCGTGCCACAAGCTCGTAGACACCGGTGTGGGTGCCGAGCCAGACACGCTGCCGGGGATCGCGATAGATGGCAACCGCCGCGTCTTCGGGCGCAAGCTGAAGAGCCACTCTGCGGACAGCTCCCTTCTGCCACTGGAACAGTCCATCGGAGGTAATAAAGAACATGCCTCCGTTGCCGTCCTCCGCAAAGGGAGCGACGATGTCGGACGAAGTGCCGCCTACGGCCGGCAGGACCTCGAGAGAGTTCGCCGTCAGCCGTTCAACCTTTCCTTCGGTTGCGATCCACAGCACGCCCTGCTGGTCGCGATAGACCTGACGAACGCCGTCGCCTGTCTGCGCGGCCGGTCGCTCGGCGACGATCGCACCGGGCTGGGGCATACCCCCGTCGGCATAGATAAATCCAGACGCGGCGACGATCAACGCAGACAGACCAAGAACCCGGCTGAAACCAATACGCCGGAGCGAGGGCGGCCTGCGCGCGAGTTTTCCCCAGGCGTTCATAGGTCGATATTAGGCGCGATGCACAGCATCAGGCATCCAGCGGCCTCTCCGGATGCACGGTGAGCCAGCAGATGGCGCCGATGACGGACAACGCCGATGCGGCGGCAAAGGAGGTTGTCCATCCAAAGTGATGGGCGATCCAGGGCGTCAGCGATGCGGTAACGGCCCCGCCAATCTGTCCTCCCATGTTGACCATACTGGAGAAGACGCCTGAGCTGCGTCCTGCGATATCGTTGGAGACCGACCAGAAGGAGCTCTGCGAGAGGTAGAGTGTACCGCCGCCACCCGCGAGGATGAGCCCGGCAAGCTGCGGGCTGTGGGTCTGCGAGCCCAGAACAAGGAAGACTGCTGCGATAGCGAGTGCAGCGGCTGCAAGGCCGCAGCGTCCGACGCGAAGTCCGTAGCGGGTAGTGAGCCTGTCGCTGAGCGCGCCGCCTACAAGACAGCAGACGGTCATCAGCAGGAATGGCAGCATGGCAAAGCGCGCGCTGGACTTGAGATCGAAGCCACGCACCTGGACCATGTAGAGAAAGAACCAGCTAAAGAATATCCACGCAACATAGCCGAAGGCGAAGTAGCCGACCATCAGGGCGGGCAGGTCGCGGCGATGGAAGATCGCGCGCCAGGAGATTGGGGCGTCCTTGTCGGCGGCATTCTGAGGCGAAGTCTGGACCGGGGTGTAGCTGAGTCCGTCGCGTATCGTGCGCAACTCCACTTGAGAGACCGCGGGGTGTTCGTCGGGAGTGTCACGCGCCGCGTACCACCAGATTGCGCCCACGATGACGCCGACGATAGCGCTGAACCAGAAGGCGGCCCTCCAGCCCTGGTTGGTGATGAACCATGTCAGCAGCGGCGGGGTCAGTCCGCTGCCCGCGCCCACACCGGCGAAGATCAACCCATTGATGAAGCCGCGTTCTTCAAGCGGCACCCAGCGAGCGACGAACTGGTTGGCCGCCGGGTAGACGACGGCTTCGCCCGCTCCAAGCGCAAAACGGATGGTGATCAGCAGCAGAACGGCGTGCGAGATGCCTGTTGGCAGCAGGGCGGTGAGCGCCGTCGCGACGCCCCACCACAAGACACCGAGTGTCAGGACCTTTCGCGGGCCAAAGCGCGCCGCGAGCCATCCGGCAGGAAGTTGGAAGACGGCATAGCCGATCAGGAATGCGCTGAATATCCATCCCAGGCGCTGGTCTCCCAGGCCGTACTCTCTGCTGATCTCAAGGCCGGCGATGGTGATATTCGTACGGTCGAGAAAGGCAACTCCGCTGATAACAAAGAGCCAGAAGGCAAGAAAAAATCGGATCCTGGTACGGCGCTCGTCGGACATCATGCTCCTGACAGCCGCTGGGTGCGGCCATCTCTAATATGTTTTGCAAATTTGTTGTAGCTTGGCCATTCCAATACCGGAATGGCACCTGCATGGTATCGACGCGCGGGAACCATGCGCAAGGGCTATATGTCTTAGTCGCAGGACGGCACTTGCATCGCTTTTGGATCGCGGACGACGCCGATTTCAAAAAAATCGTGAATCCGCGCCTCGAAAGTCCGGAAACCTCCACAATTTCGTAAACTTAAGGGATGACTGCAAAAAAACGCTCTCCGCTGTACGTTACGTCGCTGATCGCGGGAGCATTTTTTATGGAGAACCTGGACGGTACGATTATCGCCACCGCCCTTCCCCAGATGGCGCGGAGCTTCCACGTCGGTGCCGTCAGCCTCAACATTGGTATGACCGCCTATCTGCTGACGCTGGCCGTCTTCATCCCGATCAGCGGATGGGTGGCGGACCGCTTCGGCTCACGGTCGGTCTTTGCGTCGGCCATCGTCATCTTTACCGTGGCGTCGCTCCTCTGCGGAATCTCAAAGACGCTGACGCAGTTCACCTTGATGCGTATTTTGCAGGGTATCGGCGGGGCCATGATGGTACCCGTGGGACGGCTGATCGTGCTGCGCAACACGCCGAAAGACCAGCTTGCGCAGGCCATCGCCTATATAAGCTGGCCCGGACTCACGGCCCTGGTGCTGGGTCCGGCGCTCGGCGGCTTTATTACCACCTACTGGAGCTGGCACTGGATATTCTTCCTCAATCTCCCGCTTGGTATCGCGGCCCTCGTTCTTACGCTGCTGTGGATTGAGAACCTTCGCGCCGAAGAGATTCACCCGTTCGACTGGCTGACCTTCGCGCTCGGCGGCGCGGCGTCTTCGGGCGCTGTGTATGCCATGGAGAAGCTGGGGGCAGAGGGACAACACTGGCAGGGCCCGGTCGCGATTCTTGTGCTGAGTTTGATCGCGGGAGTGGCGGCCATCGTCATCGCGCGGCGCAGGCCAACGACTTCGTTTATCGACCTGCAGTCAATGAAACTGAAGACCTACTCACTCTCGGTCTACGGCGCGAGCCTGTTCCGCATCTCCGTCTCGGTGCTGCCGTTTCTGCTGCCGCTGATGTTTCAGATCGCATTTGGCATGAGCGCGTTTCACTCAGGACTCTATCTGCTGGCTCTTTTTCTTGGCGACCTCAGCATGAAGTCCGTCGTCATTCAACTGCTGCGGCGCTTCGGCTTCCGCAGGCTTCTGATTGTGAACGGGCTAATTACAACCTCGTCGATGGCTGCATGCGCCTTTCTCGGGCCGACGACTCCACCCGCGTTGATCGCGGCAGTTCTGTTCTTCCATGGGGCGTTCCGGTCGCTGGAGTTCACCTGCATGACGACGCTTGCTTACTCGGAGATCACGCCAGAGCGCATGAGCCGCGCCAACGGGTTCCTCAGCGCGGTCATGCAGTTGAGCATGGGGCTGGGGGTCGCCGTCGGTGCCATCACCCTTCGCTTTGTCGCGCACTCCCGTGGGCATTCCGCGACATTGCCCCAGCTCATCGACTTCCGGCTGGCGATCCTTGCCATAGCCGTGCTGTCGCTGGGGCCAGTCTTCGACAGCCTCGGCCTGGCCCCGGATGCGGGATCGACCACCAGCGGTCACCTGCAAACCGAGTTGGAGGCAACTCCGGTTTAGCGAGAGTGCTGAGTTTGGATGGGCTGCCCGCGGCGTAAAACACTGAACCAGGGGTGCTTTACGGCTCAGATGTCTCTGCGCCTTGAACAGGTTGACCAGCGCGAAGTAAAGGCAGGGCCGTCCTTCTCTACCCTGTGGTGCGCACCTTGAACGAATATGCGGGGAATTCGAATATTTTTCTTGACACCTGATTGGGGAACTCGCTAGACTTCGCGATAAAGTAATATCAATAATATACTTTTCGATGTTGACCCGTACCATTTCCCTTGCGTTTACATAGACTTACGCGGCATGACGTGAAGGGAAATGAGTTTTAGGGCCGTCGCGGAAAGTATTCCTTCGACTCAGGAGGCAGGCGATGAACCTGATCCAGCATCGCATCTTAGCGATCTTCTCGGCTCTGATCTTCCTAGTGGCTCTTGTTCCGGCATCGTTGGCACAGGAGACCCGCAGCATGATCTTCGGCCGTGTTCTCGATCATTCCGGCGCGGTTGTTCCGGCTGCGCACGTCACCGTCGTCAATAACGACACCAACGTCGCCACTGCGCTCACAACCAATGGTTCGGGATACTATGAGGCGCCGCTGCTGCTTACCGGCACCTACACCGTCACCGTTGAGGCCAAGGGCTTCAGCAAAACGACGCGTCCTGGAATCGTGCTTCCCATCAGCACGCGTCAGCAGGTGGATGTGACCCTCGAGGCGGGAGCCGATACGCAGACGGTGACTGTGACCGCGGACACGACGATGATCCAGACCGACCCGCTCTCAGGCGGCTTTGTCATCGACAGCCGAAGCCTGCACGATCTGCCGACCCTCAACAACAACTCGACGCTGCTGGCCAAGCTCGCGCCTGGCATTCAGAGCAACGGAGGAGCGGACGGATACACCAATCCCGCATTTGGCTACATCGGTACTTCGTTCTCGGTCGCAGGCAACGTCGGCGGCAACGACTTCACGATCGACGGTATTCCCAACAACGGCAACATTCGCCGCGTTTCGGCGCAACCTCCTGTGGACGCTGTGGGAGAGTTCAAGGTCGACACCTCGAACTTCGACGTCTCCGTCGGCCACACGTCGGGGGCCAGCTTCGCCGTCAGCACGAAGTCCGGCACCAATGATTTCCACGGGTCGCTCAGCGAGCAGCACTGGAGGAACTCGTGGAACGCCGCCAATTTCTTCGTGAAGCTGGCAAACAATAATGCCATTGCGGCGGCCCAGGCTGCCGGAAATACCTCTCTCGCCGACAGCCTGAAGGGCAAGAGCCTCAATCCTGCGGGACACTCCAACAACTACACAGGCACGATCGGTGGGCCGGTCCGAATTCCCTGGATCTACAACGGCCGGGACAAGATGTTTTTCTTCTTCAGCTACAGCGGACTGAACGATCGCGTATCGGCCAACACCGTCTACTGGAACCGCACCGTCCCGACGCTGGCCGAGCGTAACGGCGACTTCTCCGACCTGCTGACGGTAGATCCGGTCCAATATCAGATATATGACCCGCTCTCGACGCGTCCCGACCCGGCGCGTCCGGGCCACGTCATCCGCGACCCCTTCCCGGGAAACATTATCCCCAAGAGCCGGATGATCAACCCGACCTATAACTTCTATAGCAAGCTGCTTCCCAACCCGAATAACGGTCCCGCCAATGCAACGGTAGCTCCTTTCAACAACTATTACGCCAGCAAGATGCCATGGAGGTTCGACTACAAGGCCCTCACCGGCAGAGTGGACTATCAGCTCTCGGACAGGCATCGGTTCTACGTGCGCACCCAGTACTGGACCAACAACGAGTCGAACCAGGACTGGCTCTATGAGACGGCTCCGGGCTTCGGAGGACTCGTCGGCAATCGTCTCGGAATTGGGTCGGGCGTTGACTGGATATGGACACCGGCGCAGAGTTGGCTCCTCGATTTCTCCGTTGGCTTCCAGCGCTTCACCGACTCCGTCCTCGATCAGGCCGCGCGCAAGATCGAGCCGTCGAAGACCGGACTTCCGTCGTACATCGATCAATATGCCGGTGCGGCCTACACTGCTCCCCTGATGCGATTCTCGGGCTACGACTCGCTCAGTTGGAACTGGATGGGCGATCCTGCCCGCTACGACAATATCGTGGGCAAGGTCGACGGCTGGCGCACCAGCGGAAGGCACACTATCCGCTTCGGCTTCGATCAGTATCAGCTCGCCAAGACGAACCACGGGTTCAACGCCGGAATCAACACCTCCGGCAACTTTAACTTCGACAACACCTTCACCAGCGCGGACGACGACGGCCACATCCCGGCAGGATCACTCGGCCACAGCTGGGCGGCCTTCCTGATGGGACTGCCGACCTCGGCTTCCATTGCGACCTCGCCCAGCGTTGCGCTGCGCAGTGCACAGTATGGCTGGTACGTGGAGGACGGCTGGCGCGCGACGCCGAGGCTTTCGCTGAACTTCGGGCTGCGCATGGAGTATGAGACTGGCGCGACTGTGCGCCACGACCAGGCGCTCGGCGCCTTCGACCCCAATGCCCAGGTTCCTATCGCGGCAGACGCACAGGGTGCATATTCGCAGAACCCGCTGGCGGAGCTTCCGGCCGCGCAATTCAAGGTGGTTGGAGGCGCTACCTATATCGGTGCCAATGGGGCCCCGCGAGCTCTGTGGGCGAACAAGCTGATGTATCTTCCTCGCTTCGCCGCGACGTACGCAGTTACTCCGCAACTGGTGCTGCGTGGAGGCTACGGCGTGTACTACGACACACGTACCGTGCGCGACTTCAGCTATGGCTTCCCGCCACAGTCTGGCTACTCCCGCACAACCAACTCCACGTTCAGCACGGACTTTGGACAGACATGGGCCTCCGGCGATCCGAAGAACGGAGTCTCGCCCCTTACCAACCCCTTCCCGGTGCGCTCGGACGGAACTCAATTCGATGTTCCCGTCGGAAACGCGCTCGGCGCCTCCGTTAGCAACGGAGCAGGCTACTCCTACGTTCCGTATGACCTGCCCCGCGCGCGGCAGCAGCGCTGGCGCGCCGGCGTCGAACAGCAGTTCGGCAACGACGTGCTGGTCGAAATCGCCTATGCCGGCTCCTATAGTGACGATGTCGAGATCACCCAGACCATGCAGCCGTTGCCGCAGCAATACTGGGCAACAGGCATGGTGCGAAACAACGCAATCGCCAGCGACCTGACCAAGCAGGTTACAAACCCGTTCTACATCGGCAACTTCGCCGACCTGAAGGCGAGCAACCCCGTCGTCTATCAGAGCATGATCGGCAACGGCTTCTTCACCAGCAAGACGATTCAAAAGAACCGCCTCCTGCGTCCTTTCCCGCATGTCAATGGCTTGAACAACAGCTACTCGCCACTCGGCAGGGCGAAGACTACGGCAATCGAGTCGCGCCTATCGAAGCGCTTCTCGCACGGATTCAACCTGAACCTGACCTACACCCGTATGTGGGGCAATGCCGCCGACTACTTCTACAACGAGTACGACACTGCCCCAAGCTGGCGCCCGAGCTCACAGACCCGGCCGCATCGCGTGACCGGAACCGCTGTCTTCGAGATGCCTTGGGGCCGGGGGAAGATGTTCTGGAACGATGGATGGAAGAGCAAGGTCTTCGGAGGGTTCCAGGTGGCCGGGACCTATGAGTACCAGCAGGGCCCCTTGCTGGGCTTCCCCAATCTCTTCTTCTACGGAGGCAACATCCTGGACATTCGGAAAGAAGGGCGAAATTTCTTGAACTGGTTCAACACCAACGGCTTTGAGACAAACGCCTCAAAGGCTCCTGCGTCGTACCACGCTCGTGTCTTCCCCGTGAACGTTCCTGGACTTCGGGCGGACAGCACGAACATCTGGAACGGAAACGTGCAGCGCACCTTCAATATCAGGGAAAAAGTCAACCTGATGTTCCGCTTCGACGCGCTGAACCTCTTCAACCGCACCACGTTTTCCTCGCCGAACACCAGTCCAACCAGCGGCCAGTTCGCGATGGTGACCAACGTGACAGGTACACCTCCGCGATATTTGCAGATCATGGGGAGGCTTACCTTCTAAATCCGCAGCCACTATATAGATAGCAGCCAGTCCATGCCTCAATGGCTGGTGCCTATGCGCTCCTTACAGGCAGGTGCAATCGATTCGCGCGCATCGAATTGGCGCTTGAAATCCGTTTCGGCGGCCCGTCGCCGAAACGGATTTTTTTTCTGTTCTTCAAGTAGGTCCGTTCTTGTTGGCCGTTGGTCGTGAATCTTCTACTCTACGTCTTCGCGCAAGGACACGCTTTCGCGGTCCGCCTGTCAGGCCGCTAACTAATTTATTAGTTAGCCGTCTCTTCAACAGGTCGCCATGCCACCGAAGAGATCCAACACGTTGACGGAAGCAGAGCTTCGACTGATGAAGATTCTGTGGCAGAGGGGCGAGTCGGCCGTTGCCGATCTCGTATCCGGGCTGCCGGATACGGCTCCGCTCGCCTATACATCGGTGCTCACGACGATCCGCATTCTTGAGAAGAAGGGCTTTGTGAGCCACCGTCAGGATGGGCGCGCCTTTCTCTACAGCCCCTGCATCGCCGAAGACGAAGCGGGGCTGTCGGAGGTGCGGCAACTGCTGCAGCGCTTCTTCGGCAACTCGCGCGAACGCCTGTTGCTTTCGGTGCTCGGCGACGACGCGATCACCCCCGAAGAGATCAAGCGCCTGAAAGATGCGATTGCAAATGCGCCAAACGAACCGGTGGAGGAGTCCGAGTGATGGGGCATCTGTTCGATACCGCGTTGCAGTACTCCGCCGTTGCGGCCTCCTCTCTCATCAATGCCGTTGTCGAAGGGGCACTGCTCACCCTTTGCGTGGGCCTTGTGCTGCATCTTTGCCCGCGCATCAAGCCCGCGGCCCGCTTCGTCATCTGGGCGGGTGTTATGTTCGCGGCGCTGGCGTTTCACTTTGTTCCGTTCGGAAGCGGTACCGAACGCTCAACCGCTGCCCCATCGAACGTCATTCACATCGGCGCTTACTGGGGAACGGCCATCGTGACTTTGTGGTCGCTCATGGCTCTCGCGCGTATCGCCGGACTCATTCGCAGCGCAATCTCACTACGCCACATTGCCGCCGGTGCCACGCCCGTTGTTCCCGACGCGGTGTGCGAACCGCTGCTGCGCGGCGCGCGCAGACAGGTAACGCTGTGCACGTCGACTGAAGTTGACCGGCCGAGCGTCGCGGGATTCTTTCGCCCGCGCATCCTTCTTCCGCAGAGCATCTACGGGCAGCTCTCGCCGCAGGAGCGCGAACAGATTGTTCTGCATGAGATGGAGCATCTTCGACGCTGGGACGACTGGACGAACCTTGCACAGAAGATCGGGCTCGCGCTGTTTCCGCTGAACCCCGCGCTCAACTGGATCGAGCGGCGGCTTTGCATGGAGCGCGAGCTTGCCTGCGACGACTGCGTGCTGGCAGCCACGTCGGCGCACAAGGCCTACGCCTCGTGCCTTACCAATCTCGCCGAGCAGTCGTTGCTGCGCCGGAACATCTCGCTTGCGCTGGGCGCGTGGGGAAGAAGGCCGGAGCTGGTCCATCGCGTGCAACGCATTCTGTCGAGGCCGGCAAGCACTATGGGGCGCACCGCGGGGTATGCGGTGACAGGAGTATTTCTTGCTGGCATGACGATTGGTGCTGTCTCGTTGACACGAATGCCGTCGCTGGTCAGCTTCTCTGTGCCGGCCAGATCGACTGCTACAGCCACATCTGCGGCACCCTCGCCCGCATTCACTGCGACTGCACAGCATGAAGCGATGCCTTCGGCGACGCTGGTCAAGGCAGAGATGCCGCAAGAAGCCGCACCGGACGCCGTCGGCCACACGCGCTCGCATCGTGCTCCGGCGGCCAGGAACGCCGTCCACCACCAGCCGAAGCCCGAGTCGCAGGACCTGCTTGTGCTCACAGGATCGGGCACGCAGTTTGTTCAACCACGCCTGACACTCGCGATCTCTGAGAGCACCGGAGCCACCTATGCGGCCGTTCCCATGGGGAATGGCTGGCTGGTCATTCAACTTTAACCACAGAAGCGCCCAGAGGAGGGCAAAGTCATGTCAGCATCAACTAATCAATTAGTAGCAAGGGGAAAGAAGTTCGCGGTGCCCGCCGCGATCATAGGGGCCTTCACACTGGGGGCCGCGATCTTCGTCGGCAGCGGGGGAGTTCACGCGGCGGCGTTCTCGGCCACCCCGCTCGACGACCACAGCGTCTCCGCGCTGACCTCGCTCGACCAGGCAATGGAGTCGGTTGCCTCGCGCGTAACACCGGCCGTCGTCAACATCTCGGTCACAGCAAAGAACCAGGAGCGGGCGACGATGGATCAGGACCAGTTGCAGAACCTGCCTCCCGGCTTTGCGCAGTTCTTCGGCCAGGGCGGCGGAATGCCGCAGCAGCCGCAGTACGAGCACGGCATCGGCAGCGGGGTGATCATATCGCCCGACGGATATATCGTGACCAACGGCCATGTTGTCGATGGCGCAACGCAGATCAAGGTCACGCTCCACGACCGGCGTGTGATGACAGGAAAACTGATCGGCATCGACAAGCTCACCGACCTTGCCGTGGTGAAGGTCGATGCAAGCAATCTGCCGAGCATCGCATGGGGAGACTCGTCGAAGCTCCAACCCGGACAGACGGTGCTTGCCTTCGGCAGTCCGTTTGGATACTTCCAGTTCTCCGTAACTCGCGGCATTGTGAGCGCGCTCAACCGGCCGAATCCTTACTCTGACGATCCTCGCAAGCCTGGCGGATTCATCCAGACCGATGCGGCGATCAATCCCGGCAACTCCGGCGGCGCACTGGTGAACGCGCACGGCGAGTTGGTTGGAATCAACACCTTCATCATCTCGAACAGCGGCTCCTTCGCAGGCGCGGGCTTTGCGATTCCGTCGCAGATCGTCCGCTCGACGGCCGAGCAGCTTATGAAGAACGGCAAGGTGGAGCACGGCTATCTCGGCATCAGCCTGAACGATGTGACGCCGGGCAACGCGCACTTCTTCAACCTCGACGAGGCGTCGGGCGCGATCGTCTCGCAGGTCACTCCAGGCTCGCCGGCGAGCAAGGGCGGCGTGCATCGCGGCGACGTGATCACCGAGATCGGCGGGCAGAAGATTGCCAATGGAAGCGCTTTGCAGGTGGCCGTAAGCCAGTTGACTCCGGGCACGAAGGTCAACCTGGGCATTCGCCGCGATGGCAAGCCGATGACGCTGAACCTGACGCTGGGGCAGTTCCAGAAGAACGCCGACGTAGCCAGCAACGACGATAACGGCGGGCCGCAGAGCGGAAAGCTGGGGCTGTCGGTCAGCGACCTTACCGCCGATGCGAAGCAGCAGATCAACGCGCCCGACCAACTGAGCGGGGCCATCGTTCAGAGCGTGCGTCCTGGCAGTCCGGCAGAGGATGCAGGGTTGCAACCGGGCGACGTGATCATGGAGGTCGACCGCAAGCCGACAGCCTCCGCCAGTCAGTTCGTGAACCAGGTGCACCAGAACGCTTCGGGCAAAGACCTGCTTCTGCTGGTCTGGTCGAAGGGCAACGCGAGCTATCGCACCATTCATCCTGAAGGACAGAACGGATAGCCCACCGGGCCGCCGAGCGCACGAACCGGCGGCCCCTATTTCTTGTACGAGCAAAAGGAGGGACTCGCCGCGCCTGCGAGTGTGTCCCTCCTTTTATTTGCTGATGCTAGGATTGAATACAGATCCACCGGTAACGGATGCAGGTTGAGAGATTGATTTTGAGCACGCGAAAGTGGCGAAATTGGCAGACGCACCAGACTTAGGATCTGGCGGAGCAATCCGTGGGGGTTCAAGTCCCCCCTTTCGCACCAACCTCTCCTATCCCCTTCGGAAAGCAGACGTATGAGCCAGCAAAAATCGCCAACGGAAACGAAGGTCAACCTGACGGCCACGCCAGATTACAGGGACGGTTACGCGAACAGCGTGCAGGTTCGCATGTCGGTGTGGGACTTTCTGCTTGTCTTCGGGACGATGACGCAGGAGTCGGCAGAAGAGCTGAACATCAAAAACTTTCAGGGCATCTATCTGAGCCCGCAGCAGGCCAAGGCGCTGTTCAACGTGCTGGGGAGCAACCTTGCACAGTACGAGCAGGCCTTCGGCACGATCGCGCTCGACCAGCAGATGCCTCAGCCCGGCGGGCCGGTCCACTAAACGCTTCTACCTCGTGATATCGGACCGCGCGTGAGATTCTCTTCAGGCAGTCGAACCCGCCGTGGCCCCGCAGACGTTCCGCTTGGAATGCTGTACCCGCTGTTCTTCGCGGCGGTCTACCTGTCGCACATCACACTGCTGCGCCTTCCCTACTTCTGGGACGAGGCCGGTTACTACATTCCGGCCGCCTGGGATTTTTTCCGAACCGGATCGCTGATCCCGCAGTCGACGTTGACCAACGCCCATCCGCCGCTGCCATCGATCCTGCTTGCGTCGTGGTGGCATCTCTCGGGATATGTCGTCAGCGGAACGCGCACGCTGGTGGTGATGGTCGCCGCGGCCGCGCTGCTGGCCGTCTTTCGCCTTGCGAGGTCGCTGCTCAGCACGCCTGCCGCGATTGCAACAACCATACTGACGGCGATCTATCCCATCTGGTTTGCGCAGAGCACGCTGGCCCACGCCGACATCTTCGCGGCGGCGTTCACGTTGTGGGGGCTGGCGCTTTACCTCGAACCCAGTTCCGAGAACCAGATACTCACCTCAGGCCTGTTCTCGCTCGCTGTGCTCTCGAAGGAGACGGCAATCGTAACTCCGGCGGCGCTTGCGGCGTTTGAAGCAGTGTTACTCTACCGTTCGCGCACGAACTCCATGCAGCGGCGGGCACACGCGCTATGGATCGCATCGCTTCTCTCGCCTGCGATTCCACTTCTGGCCTGGTATGCCTACCACCGTCATCAGACGGGGTTCATCTTCGGCAACCCGGAGTATCTGCGCTACAACGCCACCGCGAACCTCGGCGTACATCGCGTGCTGCTATCGCTGTGGCACCGGCTGCTGCACCTCGCAACGCATATGAATATGTATGTGCCGGTGATGTGCGCAATCGCCGCGTCGTTCGTCCCGGTAAAGCCATCGACGCCTCCGGTCCTTCCGCGACGGACGCTTGCGGCAATTGCGGCGGTACTGGTTGCAAACTGGATCGCCTTTTCCGTGCTTGGCGGAGCGCTGCTGACGCGCTATCTGCTGCCCATGTATCCGCTGGTCGTTCTTCTGTGTGTCGCTACATGGCAGAGGCACCTGAAGCAGTGGTGGGCGTTGGCCGCGCTCAGCATGGCGGCGTTTCTCGCAGGCATCTGGATCAACCCGCCCTACGCCTTCGCGCCCGAGGACAACCTGACGTATCGCGACATGGTGGTGCTGCATCAACAGGCCATCTCGGTGATTGCGCACCGCTATCCGCAGGCGACAGTCCTCTCTGCATGGCCAGCGACCGCCGAGATGTCGCGCCCGGAGCTGGGATACGTCTCACACCCGCTGAAGGTCGTCTCGATTCAGAACTTCGCCCTCGACCAGATCGAACAGGCGGCGCAGGACCCCGGTGCCTACGACACGGCGCTGCTCTTCTCTACCAAGTGGGAGCCGCCGCCGAACGGACTCAACCTGGGGCGCGCGAACCGTCAGGCCGACGCGAAGTACTTCGATTTCCATCACGATCTTTCGCCATCGGAGGCCGCAGCACTGCTTCACGGCGAAGTTGTGTGGCAGGCCCACCGCAAAGGCGAATGGGCCGCCGTTCTACGCTTTCCCCGCGCTGTGAGCGCCTCGTTTGAGAAGCCGGCGAAGCTACTTCGCTGACAGAATCTCGGTCAGCGGCTTGCCGTCCACGTTGGGCAAAGGAACGTTCAGGAGCCTGGCAATCGTCGGCGCAATATCGACGTTATTGAACTCGCCAATCTCACCCTTGTTCTCGATCCCGGCCCCCGCGGCGATGAATATCTCTTTCATCAGCGGTTCGGTGTTCGGGTATCCATGAGCGCCGGACTCTTTGGCGTCGACCGCAAACTGGTCTGCCTTGCCTGAGAAGGCGTATCCATTCTCCGCATAGAGCAGCAGGTCGGGCGCCTGGTTCGTCTCAGCGGGAGTAGGCCAGCCATCCTTCGCCGCCTCTGCGGGACTCAGCGCCGCACGCACACCGGGCTTTGCGGTAAACAACGTCTTCAGCGCAGCGGTGGACTGCTCCGTCGCGTGCTTCTGATACAGCAGCGCAAAGCCGCCTTCGGGAATCGCAAACGTTGGATTCGCAGATGAAGCGCCCTGAAGCCCCGACTGTCTCAGTAGAAGGTTTGCGTTGAGATGCTTGTGGACACTCATTTGGCCGTGGTCGGAGACGATCAGGAATGTGGTGCGGTCGAGGTCGCCCGCCTCGCGCACGGCGTCGATCACGTCCTTCACCCGGTCGTCGAGGAAGGCGATAGTGTTTCTGCCGGAGTCGTTCCCGAAGCCGGTCTCATGCTCGATGCTGTCGAGCGCCAGCAGGTGCAGCAGCATCAGATCGGGGTGGTGCTTCTTGATGATGTCCACAGCCGCAAGCGTGTAGATGCGGTCGCGCCAGGCCTGTGATGGATTGTTGAAGTGCGCAAGCTGCTCCTCGGTCATTGCACCCTGCTGCACCAGGTCGCGCTCGATCGGCCCATGCGAATCGGAGTATTCGGTGAACCGCCACGTAATCCCGTCGGCCTTTTCAATGGCGACCCAATCGACTTCGGCCGTGACCAGACCGGCCTTATGCGCGGCGTCATAGACGGTGGGTACGGCTACAAGCTCTGAGCGGGGTGTGTGCGGCTCGATCTTCGGCGGGGTGTCCGTCCGCTGGTTCACGATCAGGCCGTTGACGATCACATGATGCCTGCTTGCATTGACGCCAGAGACCATCGCCGTATGGTTGGGCCAGGTCACGGTCGGGTTGATGGGCTTCATCGACGTTGCGTAGGCACCCATCTTCATCAGCTTGTGAAGCGTCGGGGCGGGCAGTTGAGGATCGCTGAGGCTCTCCGCGCCAAACGCATCGAGGCTGATGACGACGACCTTTCGCCCTGAAGGCTGCGCGTTGACGCTGGCGCAGCAGGCCCCCATCAGAGCCGATACCGCAAGTACGGCAGTTACACGATGCAACATCTTCTCTGTCCCTCTTCCAAATTCAGGATTGCAAACCGATTCAATCGTCCACGCGAGCGAATTGCTCCGCGTCTGGAAGGTTATCAGCAATGCGCGGTCCGAGAGGTCCGCTGAACACATCGCGGTGAACCCTTCTATACTCAAGCTGTGCGACGGCCCTTACTATTTCGCCTCAATCTTTGCGGCACCCTGCTCGTCCTGCTGTGCGTGACTCTGTCTTCCAGGGCCCAGCCCGGCCAGTCGCCCGACGCGACGACGGCCATTGCAGGACGCGTCGTGCTTGTGCTGCCCTTCGACAACCGCTCCGGCCAGCAGGACCTGGGATGGATCGGCGAGTCCTTTCCCGACACGCTCAACCAGCGTTTCAACTCGGCTGGGTTCCTCACCATCTCGCGCGACGACCGCCAGTACGCGCTCGATCACCTTGGCCTGCCGCCGGACTTTCGCCCCACACGCGCCACCACCATTCGCATTGCGCAGACGCTCGATGCAAACTACGTCGTCATCGGCAGCTACAACGTGGCGCGCGGGCGCATCTCCGTCCAGTCGCAGGTGCTCGACGTCAACAACCTGCGCATGTCCGCGCCGCTTGAAGACTCCAGCGAACTGACGCGGCTCTTCGACGTGCAGAACGCCATCGCATGGAAGATCGCCCGCCAGATGGATCCGCATTTCAATGTCGCACAGCAGACCTTCCTCGCGGCGCCCGGACAGGTCAAGCTCAGCTCGTTTGAGAACTACATCCGCGGCATCTCCGCTGCTACGCCTCCTGAACGCATCAAGCGGCTTCAGCTTGCGGTCCAGGAGTCGCCCAGCTATGCCGCCGCGCTGCTGGCGCTCGGCAAGGCCCAGTACACTGAGCGCGACTACGATCGCGCCGCCGCTACGCTTGCCCGCATTCCGGCGTCCGACCGGCGCGCGCTCGAAGCGAACTTCTACCTGGGACTGGCGCGCTTCAACTCTGCCCGCTACGCCGACGCGGAGAAGGCCTTCGCGTTCGTGGCTTCGCGACTTCCCCTGCCCGAGGTCATCAACAATCAGGCGGTGGCCTCAAGCCGTCAGGGCCACAATGCGACGGCACTCTTCGAGCGCGCCGTTGCCGCCGACCCCAACGACGCCGACTACCACTACAACCTCGCCGTCTCGCTGCTGCGGCAGAGCAACTTCACGCGCGCACAAACAGAGGTTGCGCAGGCCCTCCGTCTTCGACCAAACGATTCAGAAGCCCAGGAGTTGAAGGCGCTGATCGCATTCGGACGCCCGCCCGCGCCGGTCGCCCTTCCTGCTTCGAAGCCAGCGGTCACTGCTACAGCAGCCACCAAACCGCCGTCCTCTGGCTCCAACTTCGAGCCGCTGGAGCGCATTCGCCGCACCTACTCGGAGGCATCCTTCCGCCAGGCCGCTTTCCAGCTTGACCAGATGCGCGCGGCACGCATGGCGTCGCTGCCTCCGGCACAGCAGGTCGCCGAATACGTGCAGCTTGGGCGCGACTATCTCGCGCAGGGCCTTGTTCCCGAAGCGGAGCAGGAGTTCCAGTCCGCGCTCGCCATCAACTCCTCCAGCGCCCAGGCCCGCGCCGGTCTGGCCCAGGTGCGCGAGATGAGCGGCGATGCGGCGACAGCGCGCAACGAGGCGCAGGCCTCCCTTCAACTTGCGCCCAATGCCGCGGCGTATCTGGTACTCGCGCGGCTTGAGCTTCACGACAATCAGATCGCCGCCTCAGCCGCCGACGTTGGCAAGGCCCTCAAGCTGGAACCGAACAACACGGCCGCTCTCGGCATGAAGCAGGCATTAGCCGCGCGCGGCCAGAGCCTGCCATGAGACCCGTCTCGCCATCGCGCATAGCGGCATTGTTACTCGCGCTTTTTCTATGCCTCGCACACGCCCATGGCGAGCCGCCCGTCCTCAAGCTCACGCTTCACGACACCATCCAGCCCATCTCTGCGGGCTACATTCAGCGCGGGCTCGACGAGGCGCGCCGGACAAACGCGCCTGCCGTGCTGATCTCGCTCGGCACTCCCGGCGGCCTGCTCGATTCCACGCGCGCGATTGTCCAGTCCATCGAACGGTCGCCAGTGCCGGTCATCGTCTATGTCTCGCCTGCCGGCAGCCGCGCGGGCTCAGCCGGCTTCTTCATTCTTGAAGCAGCCGACGTCGCCGCCATGGCGCCGGGAACCAATGCCGGGGCCGCGCACCCGATCATTGAAGGCCGCCAACTCGACCCTATCCTCAAGGAAAAGGTCGAGAACGACGCCACGGCGTTCCTCCGCTCCTATGCTGGACGTCGCGGTCGAAATGTTACCGCAGGCGAAGACGCGATCCGCAGCTCCAAGTCGTACAGCGATGAGGAGGCACTGAAGTTGAACCTGATCGACCTCACCGCCACCGACGACGCCTCGCTGCTGCGCCAGCTCGATGGCAGGCCGATCCATCGGCTCGACGGCGCCACACAGGTGCTGCATCTTTCCGGCGCGGCGATCGATGTCTTTCGCCCCTCTCTGCGCGAACGCATCCTCGGACGGCTGGCCAATCCAGACCTCGCCGTGCTTGTCCTTGTCATCGGCGCGTTGCTGATCTATCTGGAGTTCAATGTCCCGGGTACCATCGTCCCCGGATCGCTCGGAACACTGTTTGTTGTGCTGGCGCTCTTCGGCCTGAACCTGCTGCCGATTCACCACACATCGGTCTTTCTACTGATTGCTGCAATGGCGTTGATCGTTCTTGAGGCGAAGTTCCCGAGCCACGGCATACTCGCGTTGACGGGGACCGTCGCGCTGGTCTTCGGTCTGGCCACGCTGGTCGATGGCCCCATTCCAGAGCAACGCGTCCATACCTCAACGGCCGTCGCGCTGGGGCTCGCCTTCGGGATCATCTCGTTTGGGCTGGCGTTCATCGCCTTCAAGGCGCGCAGGAACAAGGTGCTCACCGGGCCACAGGCCATGGTCGGTGCTATCGCGATCGTTCGTACGCCCCTTGCACCAACGGGTCAGGTCGAGGTTCGCGGCGAGCTATGGCAGGCCCGCCTTGTCGATCCGGTTTCAGCACCGGTACCCGCCGGGGCGACCGTGTACGTCCGCGCGGTGGAGGATCTCACTCTGCTCGTCGAGCGCTGAATTGCCCTGATTGGCCCACGAGATGCGGCCAATCAGAGTAAACTGAACTGGCACCACTTTTCGCCTTAAGGGAGTTCCTTGCTGATGTCGAACGTGTCCCGCGCGCTGCTTGTACGGAGCCTCGTTTTTTGTCTTTTCGCAACTCTTGCAGCTCCGGCTGTTCGCGCCCAGGCAATTAGCGGCAATCCTGCGCTCGACAAGCAGCTTTCGCGCATCGATTTTGCCATCAGCGGCGTCGGCGCATTTACCAAGGACGTCTCCGGCACGAACTATCTCGGCGAGAAGATTACGCAGAACGCGGCCAGCACGCTCGGTGCGCTGATTACCATTCGCTACACCAAGTCGCCGTGGGTCGGCGGCGAGTTCAACTACACCTACGCCCGCTATACGCAGAATTTTTCCAGCCACATCGTCGGCGGCGCGCAGACCAATGCCAATGAATACTCTCTTGGCTACGTCGCCCATCCTCCGCATCAGATTCTGGGAGCGCAGCCTTTTATCGCAGGCGGGCTGGGTTCCACCGCCTTCCGTCCCACCCCCGGCGGCGGCCAGGGACTTCCCGTTCAGGCACGTATGACGTACTACTACGCTGCTGGTGTTGAAAAACTCGTGTTGGAACACTTCGGTCTGCGCGCTCAGGTCCGGCAGACCTTCTTCAAGGCCCCCGACTTCGGCCAGAACTACCTCACGATCCAGCAACGCACATCGACCTTCGAGCCGGGCATCGGCTTCTTTATTAAGTTCTAGCGAGTGCCGTCAATTTCGTTTCCAGAACGAGAAGCCGTACTTATTGTCATTCCGGCCGGTTGGCCGCAGCGGAGGAACCTGCTGTTTGCCTGCGGCGCCGGGAAGAATCGCGGTAGAAAAGCAGGTTTCTTCCACCCCAGCGAGCAAGCTCGCCGGGGACCCCGGTTCTCCGCTCCGCATCTCACGATAAAGCCGTGAGATGCTCCGGTCGAAATGACACATCTTCTACCGATAGCAAATTTGATGACACGCTCCTGGCGTCCTAACCGGCCTTTTCGGTCAGTTCGGCCCAACGAGCGTAGAGTTTGTCCGATTCCATCTGTGCCGATTCGAGCACTGCCAGTGCCTCGGTAAGCTTTGCGGCGTCGATGGCGACCTCGGGGT
Organism: Acidobacteriota bacterium; assembly: GCA_018268775.1. GTDB lineage: Bacteria > Acidobacteriota > Terriglobia > Terriglobales > Acidobacteriaceae > Edaphobacter. Next base: position 38,741 of record JAFDVV010000060.1, read on the forward strand.
CGTCTACCCGCTGCTTCGCCGTTTCAAGCGCCGCGTCGGCGGCTTCCACTCGCTGTTCAATATCGGCGAACTCGCGAGCTTCGAGGTAGGAGAGCTTCTTTTTGGCGGGGGCCGTCGATGAGGAAATCTGCGGCGCGGCTTTGGATGGCTCGACTTCGCGTGTGGCGATGTCTGAGCTTTGCTCGAGGAACCATTGCTCCCACTGCGGGTAGTCGGCAAAGGTCGCCGCGCTCCCCTTTCCATCGAGTCCGAGGACTGTTGTGGAGACGCGGTCGAGCATATAGCGATCATGCGTGACCAGCACAAGCGCGCCCTTGTATTCGAGCAGGCTCTCTTCGAGGACTTCGAGCGTAGCGATGTCGAGATCGTTGGTAGGCTCATCGAGCAGCAGCAGGTCTGCCGGTTCAAGCATCAGCCGTGCGATCAGCACGCGGGCGCGCTCTCCGCCGCTCAGCCGCTCGACCGGCTGGTTGAGCTGGTCGCCGGTAAAGAGAAACTTCTGCGCATAGCTGGCGACGTGAATGACACGGTCCTGATAGACAACCGAGTCGGAGTCGGGAGCAAGCGCGCGCCGCAACGTTACACCCTGGGGAAGCTCGCGCGTCTGACTGAAGTAGACGATGCGCAGCGAGCCAGCCTTATTGATGGTTCCTTTCGTGGGTTCAAGCTCGCCGGTGAGCAGGCGCAGGATCGTCGTCTTGCCGCTGCCGTTCGGGCCGACGAGGCCGACGCGAGTGCCGTTGGCGACGAGGAAGCTGAGGTCCTCGACGATTGTCCTTCCGCCGAGCTCGACCGCAACGCCGTCCAGCTCGACCAGGCGCTTTGTCTGGCGCTCCGTCGCGGCAAAATCGATGGAGGCCGTCGCGGTCTGCGAGCGCGAGGAGACTTCCTTGAGCTGGCCGATGAGCTGGTGGGCGTTGTCAATGCGCGCCTTGGCCTTGGTGGCCCGGGCCTTGGGGCCGCGGCGCAGCCACTCGATCTCGGTGCGAACGCGATTGCGCAGCGCCTCTTCAAGCCGCGACTGCGATTCCAGATAGCTCTGCCGCGCTTCAATGAACTTCGAGTAGCTGCCCTGCACGCGCAACAGGCCATCGGCATAGACGCGGTTCAGCTCGACGATCTCAGTCGCGACGTTTTCAAGAAAGTAGCGGTCGTGGGTGATGATGACGGAAGCGAAATCTCCAGTATCGAGCAGGCCCTCAAGCCAGGCGATCCCCGCCAGGTCGAGATGGTTGGTCGGCTCGTCGAGAAGCAAGACATCGGGGGCCGCCACGATGGCTTCGGCGATGGCGAGACGCTTGCGCCAGCCGCCGCTCAGCGTTGCCGCTGCCACGTTCAGATCGGGCAGACCGATGCGGCCACTCGTCTCGCGGAGCTTCCCCTCGCGCTCCGCCTCGGGAACATGACCCGCGTTGAGCGCGGTTTCAAGTATCTCTCGCACGGTGACGCCCGGAGCGAAGTTCGACTCCTGCCGGACGTAACCGATGCGCGTCCGCTTACGCACGGCAACGTCGCCCGCGTCGGCATCTTCTTCACCCGCCAGGACCTTGAGCAACGTACTCTTGCCCGCTCCATTGGGGCCGATCAGGCCAATGCGATCTCCGTCGGAGACGGTGAAGGCTATGTCGCGGAAGAGTGGCGTTGCGCCAAAGCTCTTCGACAGCCCCTGCGCGTTCAAAATCGGTGGCATGGAAGTAGTTTAAATGCTTGTCCGCGATTGCGTCCGCAGGGCCCATGGAACGTTGTGGCGGCGCGAGATAGATGCGGGGATTCCTCGACTGCGCCCCTTCGGGGCTTCGCTCGGAATGACACCTCGCAATGAATCCGGGATCGAAGTATCAATCGAGCACAAGTATCAATCGAGGTCGAAGTCGCGCAAAGGCCGGTCGCCGAGTGGCGTCTCCTTGGCCTTCTTTACTGCCTCGGCAAACTTCTTGGCGAGCACGTCGTCCTTGTTCTTCTGGGCTTCGACGGACTGCTGAAAGATGGAGTCGCGGCGTGCATCCGCTTCGCGGAGTGCCTTGGCGGCCTCGCCGAAGTCCTCGAACATCTTCTTCTTCGGAGCGGATTTGTGGGCAATGATGGCGCGCGTCACAGGGTCGATCTTCAGCATCGCTCCGCAATCGGGGCACATCACTTCAAACGGCTGGTCGCTCAGTCCCATAAAACAGCTCCTCGACCAGCAATTCTAAAACAATCGGCGCAGTGTCATGGCGAAGGCAGTTCTTGTTGCGACTATGCTTCATCGGGGCGAGGAGTGAAGCAGATCCCTCCGCTGCGCTACGGGATGACAGAGAAACACTCCGATGCAACAAGGGGGCTGACTATCCGTGGCTACAGACGGACGACAACGTGGCCCGGACACTGGTTGGCGGCAACCTGAACGATACGGTCGATCAGCTCCTCACCATAACGCGCCATGAACCACGCACCCGCCAGCACACGCTCTTGCGGGTGGCCGTTGGGAAACAGGTTGAGTGTGATCGCCGCAGCGTGCTTTCCGAGCGAGGCATCTTTCTGTAGCTCGTACGTTGCGGCCATGCGGCGCAGCCGGTCCATCTGATAGCGCATCTTTGAGCTGGAAGTTTCCGCCGTGGTACCGAGCGAAGAGTCGATGCCGCGCAGATACTCCGTCAGCGCATCGAGTTCCGTCTCCAGCGCATTGCCTACAGCAGCAAGTTTCCGCTTGAGAGGAATAGGCATGGCGCGGGCGCCAAGCCGTTGCGCAAGCTCTTCGGCCGTGGTCATGGCATCCGGAAGCTGCACCTCGTCTTTCTCCATCACTGTCGCAATGGCGGGCTCGATCAACGTTGCGCTCAGGCGAGGCAGGACAGGCGTAAGGCGGCCAAGAATCTGCCGGTACAGAACCGCGCTCTGGGCGAAGTACGCAATCTCCGCCGGGCCACCGACGTAAGCGGCTGTAGGCAACACCGTGTCCTGAAAGACGGGACGCAGCAGAGCATTGGGGCTCAAGCGCTCGGGCGTGCGATCCAGAATTTCGAGCAGCGCCGCAGTCGTGTAAATCCGCGATCCGGCGCGCCACTGAAGCTCATTCGTCGCTGGATCCGAGGTCCTGCGCAGGGCAACGCGCTCGCCCGTTGCCTCGTCGACGAGAAACAGCAGCGACGAGGACTCCGCGACGAGCACCTGAGCGTGGTAGCCGTGAGACGTAAGCTGCTCCGTCCTCGCCAAAAGCGCCTGGTGAAGCACGTCGGCGTTCTCGACAGCATGACGCAGGGTTGAAGCTCCCATGGAGTGGAACTCCCTGCCCGCTGCATCGACGACGATCAGCCCCTGGCGGGCGAAGATGCGCGCCATGAGACGGCCAAAGGCCAGTGCCAGCGTGGGACGGGGTGAAGAGGCGTCGCCAGGCAGGTAGGCCTCGCGTATCCAGTCGGCGACCGGCGCGTAACCCAGCAGTTCGGTGGCCTGCTCAATCGCGTGTTCGAGGTCGGGTGCCGCTTCGGTGGTCAGTTCGACTCCACCGACCTCAACGGCGTGCGCCACCCGAAGACCGGCGCGAAGGGTCTCGACCGTGGTCTTGGTCAAAAGCGCGGCCTGGTCGACTTCAGCCAGGTCGTGGTCTTCGGTCGCCATCCAGAAGACGGGAACGTGCGCAACTCCACTGATGCGAGTTGCTTCCCTGGCGCGCGAGATGGCCGTGGCAGCCTTGAGCAGCGTAAGCAGCGGCCCTCCGAAAAGAACCACCTGTTGCCCGGTAATGACCGCGCGGGCACCCTTGCGGATCAACTCTATATTTGCAAGGGTCTCGGGGCTGGCGTTGAACGCCTGGTTCTGGCGGAGCAGCTCGTCCGCAAGCCGATCGGCGGACGCAACAGGAGGAAGCTGTGTGCGCATCCATCCGCCGGCAAACGGCCCGCCGTTTTCTCCCGAACCGTACCACTGACGAACGGGAGCGTCCGCCGCGCTATCGCCCATGACAAGATAGTCGCGATAAAGCTGCGACACATGGGGCAATATCGTGATCGGATAACACTCAACGCTCATCGCGGTGGCCTTCGTCCTTCAGTCGGTTTGTCTCGAATCGGCGAAGAGACAATTTTTTGAATGCTTTCGGATTTGGATGCAGCAGCCTGCAGTCTCGATGCAGGATGATACCGTAGGGCTATGGTACAGAAGACAAAGACTGCGGTACAGAAGACGGCCAGGCCAGCACCCGGAAACAAGGGAATGAAAAAGACGACCGGCGGAAAGACAGCGGCAAGCAGCAAAAAAGCGCAGGTGCTCTCCTCAAAGAAGGTCTTCCAGGGACGGGTCTTCTCTGTATTTCGTGACGAAGTGATCGAACCGGGCGGTCACAAGAATGTCCGCGAGGTCATCCGGCACAATGGCTCTGTGGTGATTCTGGCTGTGGATGAGTCGAAGAACCCGCGCGATCCCGATGTCATCCTCGAACGGCAGTACCGGCACGCCTCGGGGCAGTTTTTGCTGGAACTTCCGGCTGGCCGCGTTGAACCGCGCGAATCCACTCTGGCGGCAGCGAAGCGCGAGATGATCGAAGAGACCGGCTATCGCGCCAAGCGATGGACTTTGCTGGCGAAATACTTTGCCAGCCCCGGGTTTCTCGGCGAATGGATGCAGATATATCTGGCGCGAGAGATCAGCCTCGGCGAGGCCCAGCCCGAGGAAGACGAAAAGATCGAGATCGTGCGCATGCCGCTCTCTCAGGCGCTGGCGCTGGCGACGGCAAACGAGATTCACGACGGCAAAACGCTGATTGGATTGATGCTCTACGACCGTCTGCGGAAAGACCTTCGCTGAGCGATCCTCCATTGATTTCCACAGGCGTGGAGGCGGCAAAACTGCCCAAACTTTCCGCTGCCCGATGCCCTTTTTAAACCAACCACTTCTCCCTCAAGCCTTCAACAAGCGGCTCACGGCTTTCCGCTACCTTTGCAGCAGCGCGAGTTACGAGACTCCCCTCCCGGCCGTGCGGAGAAAACCCTCGCCATGGTCTTTGCGTCAGATGGAGTGAACTCCTATATCTCGTTGCGAGCTGAATGGGCATATGTGAGTCGATTTGAAGGCAAGGAGCAATCGTCTTGGCACAATACAGAGGAACCGTTAAGTGGTTTAACAATGCAAAGGGCTACGGCTTTCTGGGCCGCGATGGCGGTGCGGACGTCTTTGTGCACTACACCTCGATTCAGCGCGACGGCTACAAGAGCCTGAAGGAAGGCGACGAGGTCGAGTTCGACATCATTCAAGGAACAAAGGGGCCGCAGGCCGACCAGGTCTTCCGCATCAAGGAAGTCCCGCATGAGCAGCAGCATCCCGATCATGAGCAACACGCCAAAGCCTCCTAAGTGATGCCCCGGCTTGCATCGACCTGCGGCCGGGGAGCGGGTTTTGTCTCCGCACTGTAAAAGCAGCTTCACTCTGCTGCATACTTGCTCAGTAGCTTTTCACGAATTGTGTTGAGAGACTCTGAGTTCCTGCCAAATGGACAACATCACAATCGCACGCCTGCTCGATGAGACGGCCTCGCTGCTTGAGATCGATGGAGCGGACACCTTTCGCGTTCGCTCGTATCGTCGCGCCGCCGAAGCTGTGGAACAGCAAACATCTCGCCTTGCGGCCATGGTGGACGAGCCGAAACAACTGCTCGCCATTGCGGGCATCGGCAAGGGCATGGCCGCCAATATCGTGGACATCGTCAATACCGGCACGATGCCTCTGCGCGAAGAGCTGCTGACAAAGTACAAGCCCACGATGCTCGATCTGCTGAAGCTGCCAGGCATGGGGCCCAAGACCGTCGCGCTGATATGGTCGGCGCTTCAGGTAGGGGACATCGATGCGCTGGAAGAAGCCGCGAAAGCCGGACACCTGAACAAGTTGCCGCGCATGGGTGAGAAGTTCACCGCCAAACTGCTGAAGGGCATCGAGGACTATCGCAGGAACTCCAGCCGCTTCCGCATCGACCATGCCCACGAACACGCGGAACGCATCGGCGCATTGATCGCCGAGTTTCCCGGCATCGAGGAGATCACGCCAGCCGGCTCGCTGCGGCGCGGGCGCGAGACCGTCGGCGACCTGGATCTGCTGGTGACGGGCCCGGCGTGCGAGCCGGACGTTGTGGCAGCGGCGGTTGACCACGTCGCCGGACTTCCCCTGATCGACAAACTGATCGCCAAGGGACAGAACAAAGTCAGCTTTACGCTCAGCAACAATCTTCAGGTGGACGTACGTCTGCTGCCGCGAGCCAGCTACGGCGCCGCGCTGCAATACTTCACCGGGTCGAAGATGCACAACGTCGCGCTGCGGCAGAGGGCCATCAAGCGCGGCCTGACGCTGAACGAGTATGCCCTGCTGCGCGTGGAGGACAACACCATCGTCGCCGCTGCGACCGAAGAGGCGATCTATCGCGCACTCGACCTGGACTACATTCCTCCTGAGCTTCGCGAGAATGGCGGGGAGCTGGAGGCTGCCGCCACGCACGCCCTGCCTGAGCTGATTACGCTGACCGACATCCGCGGCGACCTGCACATGCACACCACTGAGACGGATGGTTCAAACACAATCCGCGAGATGGCCGAGGCAGCGGCAGACCGCGGGTTGAAGTACATCGCCATCACCGACCACTCGAAAAACCTGGCCATGACGAACGGCATGGACGACAAGCGCGCGCTGGCGCACGTGAAGCGCATTCGCGAGGTGGACGCCGAGATGAAGGGCCGCATCCGCGTATTGGCAGGCGTCGAGGTCGACATTCTTGCCGAGGGCGAGCTGGACCTTGCCGACGAGACGCTGGCCGAGATGGACATCGTCGTCGCCAGCGTCCACAGCCGCTTCGACCAGCCGATCGAGGAGATGACCGACCGCATTCTGCGCGCGATCGAGAACCCATATGTGCGCATCCTGGGTCACCCGACCGGGCGCAAGGTGCTGAAGCGCGACCCTTACGCCCTGCACATCGACACAGTGCTGAAGCGAGCATCGGAGCTTGGCGTTGCGGTCGAACACAACGCGAACCCTGCGCGCTCGGACCTGACGGACCTTCACCTGCGGTTGGCAAAGCAGCATGGATGCAGGATCGCCGTGAACACAGATGCCCATTCGATTGCGGAACTTGACCAGATTCGGTATGGGATCACGCAGCTTCGACGGGCGTGGCTGACTGCGGGGGATGTTTTGAATACGCAGCCGACGGCGGAGGCTCTGCTGGGCAAGATGCGTCCGCGCCGATGATCCGCTTGACGCTACTAACGCATAGCGTTACCATTCATTCGTGATCCTCAGCTTCAACGACTCAGATACCGATCTGCTGTGGAAGACAGGCAAGAGCCGCCGCATTCCTGCCAGCATTCGACGAACGGCGTGGAAAAAGCTGGCCATTCTGAATGCTGCGGTCGAATTGGCCAATTTGCGAGTGCCACCGGGAAATCATCTTGAAGCCCTTGCCAGAGAGCGGAAGGGGCAGCACAGCATTCGTGTCAACGATCAATATCGCGTGTGTTTCCGATGGGAAGCCGGTAACGCTTACGACGTTGAAATAGTCGACTATCACTAGAAAGGAAAGCGGTCCATGCCTAAGCCATTTGCCATTCACCCGGGCGACATTCTGCTGACGGAGTTCATGGAGCCCCTCGGGCTGACCGCCTATCGGCTGGCCAAAGAAATTGGCGTTCCACTCCCTCGAATTAACGACGTCGTCAAAGGGAAACGATCGATATCGGCTGATACAGCGCTCAGGCTTGGAATTTTCTTTGGCTTGCCCGCACAGTTCTGGCTCAATCTTCAAAACGATTATGACCTGCGGCTTGCCAGCACTCACACCCTGTCCAAGATCAAGCCCTACAAGGCAGCGTGATCATTCGCCGCGGAACAGGGTATTCTTGATATGTGGCGCATTCCGCGACAACCTCGACGACGCTCCCGGCCAGGAAGACGATGGCCGAGCCGGGGCTCTTTGCCGATTACGCGGCGCTGTTCAAGCTTCGCGTCTCGGTGATGGTGGTCATCACGGCCGGCGCCGGATTTTATCTCGGCTCGCTGGCCAGCGGCATCAGCCCGTTTCATGCGGGTATGGTGCAGGCGCTGGCCGGAATTGCCGTGGTCACCTGCGGTTCGAGCGCGTTGAACCAGGCGCTGGAGCGGCGAACCGATGCTCTGATGCGGCGAACATCGAATCGCCCTATGGCCGCCGGACGCATCTCGCTGGCGCATGGGCTGCTTGTCGGTTTTGCGACAATCTTTCTCGGCTCGCTCTACCTCGCGTTGACCACGAACCTGCTCACCGGCACGCTGACGCTGCTGACGGCCGTGGGCTATGTGGGCATCTACACTCCGCTCAAGCGCATTACCGTGGTGAACACCTTTATCGGCGCGTTCCCGGGCGCGCTGCCTCCGCTGATCGGGTGGACGGCGGTGCGCGGTGTGATCGAGTGGCCGGCGGTGGCGCTGTTCGCGGTCCTTTTTGTCTGGCAGTTCCCTCACTTCATGGCGATCGGCTGGATGTATCGCGACGACTATGCCGCGGCGGGAATCCGCCTGACGCCGACGCAGCCGGATGTCAGCTTTGCAGCCCGCTCGACCGTGATCCAGTCGCTGTTCTATGCGGTGCTGATGGTGCCGGTGAGCATGTGGCCGACGTGGACCGGAGTCACGGGAAAAATCTATGAGGTCGTGGCGGCCATTCTTTCTCTGGGCTATCTGTGGTACACCATCCGGTTTGCGCGGATCACGCGGTCTCCGGGCTCGCCGGAGTCGCGCCGCTATGCCACAGACCTGCTGAAGGCCTCGGTGATCTATCTTCCGCTGCTGATGGCCGCATTGATGCTCGACGCGAAAGGACGCCTGCTCTTCCGATGACCGAGACCCCCACGGCCCTGCCTTCTTCAACGGTTCGAACGCCGCCGACGGTGGTCGCCGGGATCATTGCGGTCAGTGCGGCGGCAAGCGCGTTTATCTGCTGGCTCGTCTACTTTCATACGCCGACGGATGTTGCCGGGACTCAGCTTCGTTCCCTGCCACTGGTCAATGCGGTGCTGAATGCGCTCTCGACCGTCGCACTGCTGGCGGGATACCGGTTCATTCGCGCGCGGAACATTCCCGCGCACCGTGCGGCGATGCTGACTGCGTTCTTCTTTTCGACGATCTTCCTGGTCTCGTACCTGGTGAACTTCGCTCTGCACGGCGAGACGAAGTTCGATCGCCTGAGCGCCTGGTGGCCCTTCTACTGGAAGCTGTTGCTGTCTCACATCGTTCTTTCGGTCTTTGCGCTGCCGATGATCCTGATCACGTTTTTCCTGTCGCTGTCGGGCCGGTTTCCTGCGCACCGGCGGCTGGCCCGATACACCTACCCGGTTTGGCTCTACGTCTCAGTTACCGGGGTTATCGTCTACTGGATGCAGTCCGCTATTCACTAACCAGCACCACGAACCTGGGCGGTCTTTTGATCACATATGCAGCCTGATACACAGAAACTTCTCCGCACCGGTCTGACAATCTTCGGCACCGGAGTACTGGCAGCCGCCGCGACGATGACGATCTTCGGAGGCATTGGGCGGCAGGGGCCGCATACCAACTCCGGCTGGCTGGCGCTGGTGCTGGCCCTGGGATGCCTGCCGACCGGAACCCTGACGCTGGTCCTGGCGTTCTTGAAGCTCTTCGCCGACCGCCGGCGATAGAGCATTTTCCCTGTAGTTGTAGTGTGGGGCTTCGACCTCAATGGACGTTTTCCCCAACGAAAACGCCCCCGTACGCCCCGTCGTGGAAGCCCATCAACAGGGGAAAATGCTCTAGCAGCCCCCGTTCTGCTATCCTCACCTTCTACACCTGAACGAAACTGGAGCATCCGCAATGGCAAAAGGCGTTAACAAAGTATTTCTTCTCGGCAGACTTGGAAAGGACCCGGAGATGCGCGCCAGCGCGGGCGGCATGACCATCGCGTCCTTCACGCTTGCGACCTCGGATCGCCAGAAGGACCAGACCGGCAACTGGGTCGACAAGACCGAGTGGCACAATCTGGTCGCCTTTCAGCGTACTGCCGAGATCGTCCGCGACTACTGCAAGAAGGGGTCGCAGGTCTTCGTGGAAGGCAAGATCCAGACGCGCTCCTGGGACGACAAGGAGTCCGGCCAGAAGAAGTACCGCACCGAGATTCTCGTCAACGAACTGAGTCTTCTCGACAGCAAGGGAGCCGGTGAAGGCGGTGGCTCGCGCTCAAGCACAGCAAGCTACGACCAGCGCCCGCCCGCCTCGCAGCCGGATTACGCGGACCAGGGCATCACGGACGACGACATCCCGTTCTAAGTCGTGAAGGAAGAGCATCCGGAGTGTGGTGGCTGCACGGAGAAAATGCGGGGATTCCTCGACTCCGGCCTGCGGCCTCCGCTCGGAATGACACCCCCGGCTAGCCCTGTGTGCCTGTGGAGTAATGCGCTCCCTCGGCACACAGGGTAGGTTCACCGGTATCGCATTCCATTCCTTCAGCGCATCTTGCGCATCACTTCTCTATACTTTCAGCTATGTTCCGCATCCTTGCCGCGGGCCTTGTTGCCTGCACACTCTCTGCAAGCGCGCAGCAGTTCGATCTGGTGCTGCGCAACGGCCACGTGCTTGACCCTAAAAACAATGTCGACGCGAAGCGCGATGTAGCGATCCGCGACGGCAAGATCGCGGCCATCGAGCCGTCGATTCCCGCGAACGCCGCGAAAAAGTCGGTAGACATCGCTGGCCTGTATCTCACGCCTGGTCTTGTCGACATCCACGTTCACGTCTTCACCGGCCTTCGCCACGATGCCTGGGGCAACGGCGACCTCTCGGTTCCCGTCGATGTCATGTCCATTCCCTACGGCGTCACGACGGTTGCCGACGCCGGGTCTTCAGGCTGGCGCGACTTCACGGAGTTTCGCCGCCGCGTGATCGACAACGCAAAGACGCGCGTCTTCGCCTTCGTCAACATCGTCGGCGCTGGCATGGCTGCGAACGACGACGCGGCCGAGCAGAATGAGCACGACATGGATCTCGACGCGCTCTCAAAGGTGATTGAGCAGAACAAGGACGTGGTCGTCGGCATCAAGACCGCGCACTGGCAGCAGCCCAACTTCATCTCGGTCGAGAAGGCCGTCGCCGCGGGCAACCGCAACCACATTCCCGTGATGGTCGACTTCGGCTGGTTCGACAACAAGTCCTACGAGACGATGATCTCCACGATTCTGCGTCCGGGCGACATCAGCACGCACGTCTTCCGCATGCCTGCGCCGCTGCTTACGCCTGACGGCAAGCCGGCGCCTTATATGCTCGACGCGCGCAGGCGCGGCATCAAGTTCGACGTCGGCCACGGTGGCGGCTCGTTCACCTTCGCGCTCGCAGAGCCGATGGTGAAGGGCGGCTTCTTCCCCGACTCCATCTCGACCGACCTGCATGTGGGATCGGCCACAGGCGTGATGCTGAACCTGCCGAACGTGATGAGCAAGATGCTGGCGCTGGGCATCCCGCTGCCCGAGGTCATTCGCGAATCGACGACGAACCCGGCCACGGAGATCGGCCATCCCGAGCTTGGGCAGATCGCCGTTGGCTCCACTGCCGACATCGCCGTGCTGCGCGTGGACCACGGCAGCTTCGGCTACGCCGATCTCGCCGGGGGCAAGGTCGACGGCACCGAACGCATCGTGCCGGAGATGACCGTCCGCGCAGGCAAGGTCGTCTTCGATCTGAATGCGCGGACGGCTGTCCCCTGGCGTGAGGGGCACTTGAAGTATTCCACGCGGTAGCTTTGCTGCACTGCCGTTCGCATCTGTGGAGCTACTGGCGAAATGCGGGGATTCCTCGACTACGCGCCTTCGCGCTTCGGAATGCCCCCCCCGTGGTGGAGGCTCAGAAGCCGAAGCGTGTCGTCACGGCCAGGCCGTGGTTGTGAGTGTGGTAGCTCGTCACCGCAGTCTGGAAGGCCACGCCGAGGATGAGGCTGAGGCGGCTTGTGGGATCCTTCGGGCGCAACGGAATTTTGCTGAGAAGGCCCGGCGAAAGAAACATCTGCGTCTTGCCGTCGCGTGTGCCGCCAACCCACGTGTTCGAGTTCAGCTCGAGCTCAGGCGTGAGGTACTTGCCTACCTTGTATTGCGCCACCGAGTTCCAGTGAATCGTGCGCCCCGACGTTGCCGTGCCGGATGTAGGCATTGCCGCGCCTACGCTGCTGAAGAGCGCGAGCTTTCCGAAGCCCTTGCCGCCGATGATCGAGGGCGTCAGAACCGTGCTGGGCGCGCCGTTCTTATAGCTGCCGGTCGGGATATGAAGGCCCAACGCAGCGCTAAGGGCGTAGTTGCCGTGCTTCTCGTTGGCGGAGGCAAAACGATACTTGCCGATGATGTTCGTGTCGCCGAAGCCGTCTTCAGATGGCTTCGCTCCATGCAGAATGTAGCCTGGGATAAAGACATCGATCTGCGTCCGAGAAAACGGAATGAAGTTGAAGCCCTTGTTCCCGCCGATGTTCCAGTTGTCGTATCCGCCCGCGACGCGCTGCCGCGTATAGTCCAGCCGGAAGACCTGGGCCACCATGGGAAAGGGAGAGTACATCGGCACGGCCCACTTCGGCTGCTCGGCCTGGGTCTTTGTGGCGCGCGCCTGCCAGGCCTTGCCTAACTTCTCGACCGCGTTGTCCTGGGCAATGGCGCTGAGCGTAGAGAGGCCGAGAACGGCCAACAGAAATAGAGTCCTGCGCAAATAAATGCTCCTTCTATCCCGTTGCTTCTCGATGTGGCAGGAATCGACTGTTCCGGCTCGCTGTTCTTTCATTCTACGGGATGCCGTGCTCTGGCGATGCTTCACTGCGACCGGCTACACTAACGTCATGCTCGATGAAGCCATTTTTCGCCGCGAATCCGACCGTGCCCTTGAATCGCTGAAGCAATCTCTCATCCGCGCGGAGGACCAGAGCGAAGCCGAAGAGATTCCCTTCGAGACCGAGGAGAAGAATGGTGTGCTGAACGTCGTCTTTGAGCACGACGGAAGCAAGTTTGTCTTCACGCCCAACACTCCCGTGCGGCAGATATGGATCTCGGCGCTGACGACCAGCTTCAAGCTCGACTGGGCCGGCGATGCCTTTCGTCTCGCGAAGACGGGCGAAGACCTACAGACGTTGACCCAGCGCCTGCTTCGCGAACAACTTGGCGATAGCAGCATCACCCTG
>JAFDVV010000061.1 GCA_018268775.1 Acidobacteriota bacterium
TGTGTTGAAGCGCGATACGGCGGGTGCCTTTCGGTTCGCGGCGTTGCAGAGCGATGTGGCGCGGGAGCTTCTGGGCGCGGAGGCGGCATCGCTGGAGGGGGTGGTACTGGTCGTCGCGGCGCTTACGGCCGGGCAGAGTGTCTACCGGCGGTCGGATGCAGTGGTGGAGGTGCTCCGTTTGTTGGGGCGCTCCGGGCTGGGCCAGGCGATGGGGCTGGTGCCGCGCGCGGTGCGCGAGGCGGGATACGGCGTGATGGCACGGCTGCGGTATGGGATCTTCGGAAGGTACGAGGCCTGTCCGTTGCCGCCGGTCGAGGTGCGCGTCCGGTTTGCCGGTTTGCCGGCAGGGGACGAGGCGTAACAATCCTTTGTTTACAGGGCCTTTATTGTATTCCGGCGTCATGCTGCTAGACTGAAACCTCTGCGTTACTGCATATTTCTTCCCCCTGGAGAGCACCCTTGCCGGAGAATCTTCCCACTCCTGACGTGTCGGCAGCCGATAGAACGAAGCAAAAGCCCACGGAGGCCGGTGCCTCAAAGGCAACGAAGAGCGCCTCCGCGAAGACAGCGGGGGCGGCGAAGAAGCCGGTGAGCTATGCCGATGCGGGCGTCGATATCTCGGCGGCGGACAAGTCCAAGCACCGCATCAAGATGCTGGCGCGCAAGACGTTCAACAAGCAGGTGCTGAGCGAGATCGGCGGCTTTGGCGGCCTGTTTGCGCTCGACCTGGCGAAGTACCCCAATCCGGTGCTGGTGTCGTCGGCCGATGGCGTGGGGACGAAGCTGAAGGTTGCCTTCGACCTTGGCATCCACCACACGGTGGGGCAGGACCTGGTGAACCACTGCGTCAACGACATTGCGGTGCAGGGCGCGACGCCGCTGTTCTTCCTCGACTACCTGGCGACGGGCAAGCTGGAGAACTCGGTGGTGGAGAAGGTGGTGCAGGGCATCTCCGACGCCTGCCGCGCCAACGGCTGCGCCCTGATCGGCGGAGAGACGGCGCAGATGCCGGGCTTCTATGCGGACGGCGAGTACGACCTTGCCGGAACGATCATCGGCGCGGTCAGCCGCGACAGGATCGTTACGGGCGACGGCATCAAGGTGGGCGACGTGCTGCTGGGGCTGCCCTCGAACGGCCTGCACACCAACGGCTACTCGCTGGCGCGCAAGCTGCTGTTCGAGGTGGCGAAGTACGGCCCGGAGCAGTACGTCAACGAGCTGAAGGACAAGACCGGCGCGGCGCTGATGCGCGTCCACCGCAGCTATCTGGCCATCATCAGGAAGCTGACGAACGCCGACGTGGTGAGCGGCATGGCGCACATCACCGGCGGCGGCATTACGGAGAACCTGCCGCGCATCTTCCCGAAGGGCATGGGAGCGCAGGTGGATCTGGCGTCGTGGCAGGTCCCGCCGCTCTTCGAGCACTTGCAGCAGCTTGGCAACGTTGAACGCGATGAGATGCTGCGCACCTTCAATATGGGCATCGGTCTGATCGTGGTCGTACCGGCGGAGAAGGTGAAGAAGGCCAAGGCGATCCTGAACCGCGCCAACGAACGGCACTACATCATCGGCAGGACCGTTCGTGGCGAGCGCAAGGTGAGCTACAACTAGCCGGTCAGTTCTCAACTGGCGGGGCTGGCTCTCAAATGGAGTGTCATCCCGAGTGAAGCCAGGAATGACACGCCTCCATCGGAGCGGCACGTCTCCGCGACTCAGTGCATATTTCTTGCGTAGCGTTCCTTTGCCTCCAACAGGTCGCTGATGGCTAGCGGTTCGAGCGGTCGCGCCGAGCCCAGTTGATGCGCGACCAGACAGATGTGGGCGGAGTGTTCGACCGTCTCCATCTTCAGAAAGGCGTCGAGCAGGCTGTCGCCATACGTGACCGCGCCGTGGTTTGCCATCAGGATGGCGGAGTGCGCGGGGATGAGGTGTGCCAGGCTGGCGGCGAGGTTGTCCGTTCCCGTGGTGGCGTAGGGGGCAAGCGGGACAGGCCCGATGGTCATCACCGCTTCGGCGCACAGAGGCTCGTCGAGCGCGCGCCCGGTGCAGGCAAAGCCCGTCGCGATCGGCGGATGCGCATGGACGACGGCGTTGACATCGGCCCGCGCATGGTAGATGGCCAGGTGCATCCCGATCTCGCTTGTAACCTTCTTCGATCCCGAGAGCTGGCGGCCGGCAAGGTCGACCGTCACCATGTCCTCGGCCTTCAACAGCGCTTTACTGCACCCGGTCGGAGTCGCGAGGATGCGGTCCGGGGAGAGGCGCACGGAGAGGTTACCGGATGTTCCGGGCGTGAATCCAATGCGCGACAACCATCTGCCGAACCTGACCAGCTCGCGGCTGAGGTCGCGCTCCTTCGAGTATCCGTTCCCGGTGTAAGTCAAGCAGCACTCCCCAAGGCAAAACGTTTCATCGCATCGTACGCGGCGCGTGCCGATGGAAGAAGCATCTTATCCGACAACAGATGCAGTGTCGATGGATGCCGATGCCTGCGCGGACCCGCCTCTCGCTTAGAATCGAGAGGAAGGGCTCATCACAGTGCATCGACTCGGCGTTCTTCTCTCCGGCAGAGGCTCCAATTTTCTTGCGATTCATCGCGCCATCGTCGACGGGCACATTCCCGCAGCGGAGATCGCGGTCGTGCTGTCGAACAAGCCCGAGGCGCCGGGGCTCGATGCCGCCCGAGAGCTTGGACTGAAGGCGGTTGCGATTCCCCAGGAGGGCAAGGGCCCCGACGCCCGCGCCATCCACGACACGAAGATGATTGCGGCGCTGACAGACTACGGCGTCGATCTGGTCTGCCTCGCCGGATATATGCGCATCATCACGCCCGCGTTCGTCGAGGCGTTTCCGAACCGCATTCTCAACGTGCATCCGTCGTTGCTGCCCGCCTTTCCGGGGCTCGACGCGCAGCACCAGGCGTTCGATTACGGCGCGAAGGTGGCGGGCTGCACCGTACACTTCGTCGACGAGGCGGTCGACCACGGCGTCATCGTTCTGCAAAAGACGGTTCCGGTGCTCGACGGCGACACGGCCGAGTCGCTGTCGGCGCGGATCCTGGAGCAGGAGCACATCGCCTACCCCGAGGCGATCGCGCGCGTCCTTGGCGGAGCGTACCGCGTTGAGGGACGGCGGTATCTCGCAGCGAAATAGCTCCGGGTTCACGTTGTTATGTTGTCATTCCGAGCGAAGGCCGCAGGCCGCAGTCGAGGAATCTGCTTTTTTGCCCCAAGGGCATGTGCCGTAGAGAAGCGGATTTCTCCACTGCACATCTCACGATGAAGCTGTGAGATGCTCCGGTCGAAATGACCCCAGCCTGGTGATCGCGGCCGACGGAATACCGACCGCCTAGGTTGTCTGACCGCCGCGCTGGTCCTTGGCGTCGCCGAGCGTCACCTTGATGTCCATCTTGCGGCGACCCCGGAAGATGGTGACGGTGACGACGTCGCCTGCGCGGTGCGAGTTCATCGCGGCGGAGAGATCCTGCGGGCTGGTGATCTCGTCGCCGTCCATGGCGATAATCAGGTCGCCGCCCAGCATGACCGGCGTGTTGCCCTGGTAATAGCGCTGCGTTCCGCCGCGTAGGCCTGCCTTTTCGGCGGCGCCTCCGGGCAGCACGCGCTCAATCAGGATGCCGTAGTCGGCGGCGAGGCCGATCTGTTCGGCCTGGTCGGGCCCGATGGGCAGCGTGACGATGTCGAGCGTCGGGCGGCGGATGTAGCCGTACTTGGCGTAGTCGTCGAGGATGGCCCGTGCCGTGTTGATGGGGATGGCGAAGCCGATGCCGGAGCTCTGGTCTGCGCCGTTGGAGGCGATCATCGTGGTGATGCCGATGACCTCGCCGCGCGAGTTGAGCAGCGGGCCGCCGGAGTTGCCAGGGTTGACGGCGGCGTCGGTCTGGATCGCGTCCTCAATGGGATTGCCGTTCGGCCCGCGGATGGAGCGGATGGCCGAGATGATGCCGCGAGTCATAGTGCCGTTGAGGCCGAAGGGATTGCCGATCGCGTAGACGCGCTGGCCCACCATCAGGCTGCGCGAGTCGGAGAGCGTGACCGGCGTCAGGTTGGGCGCGTCGATCTTGATCAGCGCGAGGTCGTGGTTGGGGTCGCGCGCCAGCACCTTCGCCTTGTACTTGTGCTTGTCGGCGAGCGCCGCCTCGACGCGCTGCGCGTTGCCGATGACGTGGTTGTTGGTCAGGATCAGGCCGTCCTTGGTGAGCACGAAGCCCGAGCCCTGCCCCTGCTGCGGAACGGGGCCGTAGAAGAAGTCGAAGGCGACCTCGGTGGAGGTGATGTTGACGACGGAGGGCAGCGCCTTCTTGTAGACGCCGATATTCTGCTGCTCCTCGGTATCGAAGGCCGGCGCGGCGGCGGCGTTGGTCAACTGGAAGCTGCCCAGAGGCCCGGTGATCGAACTCGTGCCGGTGGCCTCAGCGCGCTCGGTGGAGTGCAGCCAGGGAAACAGCTTCCCGGTGGACGACGAGTGCGTCGTGACGTAATAGAAGCCGCTAAGTAGCAGTAGAACAAGCAGAACTGGGCGCAGTTTCATGGCGATAACCCGAAGGTCCCTTTCGTCACGGCCGCTGGGCGTGCGGCGCTCGGTTAATTGTATCGAGTGGCGGGGCGACAGGCCACGGGCAGCGAAGGGTGATCGATCCACCGTTCTTTCTTTTTGTCATTTCGTAGTGAAACGGAGGAATCTGCTGTTTTGCTGGGCGGACACAGGCGAAAGCAGATTCCTCCACTTCGTTGCGGAATGACAAACCACCAACCAATGACCATTCTTGTAAGAACTCTCGCCCGGAATGAGACGTTTCGGATGAGGGACGACCCGGTGCTTCGGACACGGGCCTACACCGTGTTGCGCGCCGCGAACTCGAGCACTGGCCAAAGCTCGTCGACCAGTTCCTCAAGCTCTTCGAGCGTGCCGTCGTTCGGCACGACGAAGTCGCTCAGCTTCTCCTTCTCTTCATCGGGCATCTGCTGGGCGAGGCGTCGTTCGGCCTCGGCCGCAAGCTCCGCGAGTCGCGCGGGAGAGGGCGATGTGTCGCCGGTTGCGCGCTGGATATAGCGCGCAATCTTTGCCGCCTTCGTCGCCACTACCAGCACGATGCAGTCGAAGCGCGTGCGCCACGGCGCTACGGGTTCATCTTTCGCGCCCGATGCCGCAGTGCTGTGTTTCGTCTCAAACAGCAGCGCCGACTCGACGACGACGACGGCAGTTGGATCGTCCACGGCGATCTCCGCTATGATCGCCGCCTGTTCGGCGATGGTTGCAGGGTGCACGATCGCGTTCAGCTCTTCCACGCGGCCTTCGGCGAAGGCGATGCGTGCAAGCTCGGCGCGGTTGAGCGTACCGTCTGCCGCGACGACGCCGGGGCCGAAGTGCTGCATGATGCTGTTGTAGACGGCCTCGCCCGGTTGCATCAGCTCGCGAGCAATCTCGTCAGCTTGCAGCAGGTATGCTCCGCGCTGCGCCAGCATCAGTCCTACGGTGGACTTGCCGCTGCCGAGGCCGCCTGTAAGACCGACGTGCAGCATGGGTTACGCGCGCCCCACCGGAATGCCGCGCCGCAGCTTCGCCGCCTTGACGGTGTTGTGCATCAGCATGGCGATGGTCAGTGCGCCTACCCCTCCGGGTACAGGAGTGTAGGCGCCGGAGATCGCGAAGGCCGCGGGGTGGACGTCGCCCACAATGACCGAGCCGCGCTTGGCGAAGGTGGCTGCGCGCGCCGCGTCGCCTGCGAAGAAGCGCTCGACGTCGGCGGCGTCGGTAAGCCGGTTGATGCCGACGTCGATCAGCACGGCACCGGGCCTGACCATCTCGGCCGTGACGTAGCCGGGGCGTCCGATGGCAGCCACCAGAATGTCGGCGTTGCGGGTGACGGCGGGCAGGTCGCGCGTCTTGCTGTGGCAGACGGTGACGGTGGCCGATTCGTTGAGCAGCATCAGCGCGGCGGGCTTGCCCACGATGTCCGAGCGGCCCAGCACGACGGCGTTCTGGCCCGCGATCGGCAGCTTGCTGCGCTTGAGAATCTCGATGATGCCCGCGGGCGTGCAGGGTGCGAGCCCCGGCTGGCCGCTTTGCAGGCGTCCCGCGTTGACGGGGTGGAAGCCGTCGACGTCCTTGTCCGGCGAGACTGCCTCGAGCAGGCGCTTGGTGTCGACGTGCTTCGGCAGCGGAAGCTGGATGAGGATGCCGTCGATGTCGTCGCGGGCGTTCAGCTTCGCGACGAGGTCGAGCATCTCCTCGGTGGTGATCGACTCGGGCGGCGTCAGCATCTCGCTGAAGATGCCCAGCTCGCCGCAGGTCTTGACCTTGCTGCGAACGTAGATCTCCGACGCGGCAACGTTGCCCACAAGAATGACGGCGAGCCCGGGGGTGATGCCCTTTGCAGAGAGAGCGGCGACCTCGCGGCCCACCTCGGCCTTGATCTCGGAGGCGATCGCGACTCCGTCCAGAACGTGCGGATGATTTGTCATGTCTGTACTCATGGTATCGCGCCCAGACGGCATGATGCCGATGCGATGCAGTTGGCTTAGCATGAAGGCATGGTTGAGTTGACAAAGGCGCTGCGGGAGCTGGAACGGCTCGTGTGCCCGGTGTGCCGCGCGAAGCTTCGCGCCGGCGACGGCTCCGTCGTCTGCACCGGATGCTCGCGGCGCTATCCCATTGTGGATGGAATCCCCGTGCTGCTCGTCGATCGCGCGGGCTGATAGAGGCTCTTTGAGGAATCAAGAGACGCTGTCGTCGAGACGAGATTCATCTCTGTCTCCTTGATGCGTCATTCCGACCGAAGGCCCGAAGGGCCGGAGCGGAGGAACCCGCTTTTATTTGTTGCGGCGACGATTTGAGGGCAGCCGGCAAATGTTGAACAGCAGGTCCCTCCACTTCGCTTCGCTTCGGTCGGGATGACAAGGTGGGGGAAAAGATGCTTCGGTCGGGATGACAAGATTTAGAAGCGACGAAGAGACCTGCGGTCGGCGATGACAGGACAGGGATGCGGACGAAGCGACACGCCACAAACAAAACAGTGACAAAGTCGTGGCAGTGAACTGACGGAACCTTTACCTAACCTCCGTGCGTACAGTGGTGTGTGCACGTCCAATAGCCCAGGGGCCGATGACCGCAACTTATGGATGGGACCCTCATCTAACAGGGTGTGGGCTGGGATGGCCACAGAGACAGGCGCGACGGCGCGGAGAGGAGAGGCAATGGCGGCAATCACAGCAAACGCGGTTGAGAAGTTCTCCGAGGCGGACCTTGCGGGTCTGCGTGAGGAGTTGCTGCGCGCCCACCTCGACTCCTGGCAGGTTGGAGACGTTATCAGCAGCTATCTCGCGACGCGAGGCTACGGCGTATCCAGCCATGAGGCGCGCACGATGGTCTCGCGCATCGAGCGCACCGGCTACTCGCTCAAAAGCATGCAGGAAGAGCTGGAGAAACTCGCTCTGGTGATGTGATCACCCGCCCTCGAGCGACGCAGAAACCGGCGCACTCGAGGGGCGGCCTGCTGACGGTGCAATAATTGAAGAGATGCCGTCACTCTGGACTCCTGCAAACTGGCCACAGCGTCTTGCCGAACTCCTTGCCCCGACAGGCGAGCTAAAAGAAGTCCCCTTGCGGCGCGATGTGCGCTCGCTGGGCATGTTGCTGGGCGAGGTGCTCAAGGAGCAGTCCGGCCCCGCGCTGTACGAGGCGGTCGAGCAGCTTCGCCGCACCGCCATTACCCGCCGCGAGGCGGACTCCACGGGCGACACGGCCAACGCCACATCGAGCATGCAGCAGGCGCTGCTGGCCGTCCACACACATGCGAACGACCTTACGCGCGTCTATCAGCTTGCGCGCGCCTTCAGCTTCTACTTCGAGCTGATCAACCTTGCCGAAACCAACCATCGCAAGCGCCGCCGCCAGTCCGGGCAGTTGAACGATGCCCCTCCGCCGCGCGGTGACCTGCGCGGAACGCTTCGCCGTCTGAAGGAGTCCGGTCTCGACGCGAAGCAGGCGCTGGCGCTGCTCTCGCGCGTGGTGATCACTCCGGTCTTCACCGCGCACCCTACGGAGGTTGCGCGCCGCTCGGTGACGTTCAAGCGCCGCCGCATCTCCGACCTGCTGGAGAAGCTTGATCGCATCGCCGTGCCCGAGGCCGAGCTTGAGGCGTTGGAGCGCGAGGTCACGGCCGAGATCACCGCTCTGTGGCAGACCGATGACGTGCGCAGCGCGCGACCCATGGTGCGCGACGAGATTCGCATGGCGCTCGACTACTATGAGGCTTCGCTCTTCGACACGCTGCCCGTGCTGTACACCGAGGTGGCAGCGGCGTTCGAGGCCGAGTACGGCCAGCAGACGTCGATCGCCGAGCTTCCGCAGCTTGTGAACTTCGGCTCGTGGATCGGCGGCGACCGCGATGGCAATCCGTTCGTGACGGCAGACGTCACCGAGTGGACGGTGCATACGCAGATGAAGACGGCGCTCAACGAATACCGTGCGCGCGTGCTCGAATTGCGGCAGACGCTCACCCACAGCA